>JBIOXB010000126.1:0-25001 GCA_044869275.1 bacterium | reverse complement strand
CTTCTTGTTAAATCTCTTTTGGTTCTGGGAATGACCAATTGGATGATTTGCAGCGGAGACTCTGCTTAGGAGGGGAAAATCAAATACGTTAAACTCACTTATCTCCTCACCCCAAATCGAAAATCCTCTTCAACGCCTGATCGATTCTTCGTATCGTTGCATCATCCAACTGGCCTCGAATTTTGACCAGCCAATAACGGTGATCGACCGGACGGGTTTGCAGGCAATCTGCTACTGATTTTTTTGTTATGCCATTGGCGGCGTCGGGTTCAATCACGACGTTGGTGATGATCCGGCTTTTCTTTTCATTCCATGCGGTAATCGGAACGACCTGAACCACGGGGACGCGTGCATTGTAAACGTCATTGGTCACAATCACACAGGGGCGGGTTTTGCCGGTTTCAGATCCACGTATTGGATCGAGATTGACATCAATGACCATGCCGCGCCTGAGCTTATTCATTCCGGCCACTCTGAAATAGCGGACTCGGTCAGCTTCCTGAGTTCCTTATCTTCTTCATACGTTTCTGCGTACAAGTCCGCGCTCATTCTGAGCTTTTCATTTTCGAGGTCCTTTTGCGAACGATCAAGAGCTGCTCGAATTACCGAGCTTTTGTCTTTAAACCCATATTTTTTATGCTGGTTCAGAAATCGGCTTTGTGCCTCTTCTATGGTAAACTTTGCCTGAATCATAGTTAATACTCCAATTTGGGACCTGGTTTGCGATCCAATTTTGTGTCCCAATATAAGACCGCGATAAATCAATTTGCAGGAACAAATTTTCGGTGCATTGGACGAAGCATTTGGATAGAGACAGAACCGTTGGAATTCGTCGGCGTACAAAAGAGGTGATGCTGGCATGAATCAATAGCGAGGATTCAATGACTAAACAGGTTAGTTTACTAATCATCGGAGCTGGTCCTTATGGACTTGCTATGGCTGCATACGCCAGGTCTCGTGGCATAGAGTTCACGATTATCGGGAAGCCAATGGATTTCTGGAAATCAAACATGCCTGCTGGCATGATTCTCCGATCAAATTGTAGGTGGCATATTGATCCACTTGAGGCACATACAGTTTATGATTATTTACAATTAAAGGGTCTGAAGGCGAGTGAAATTGAGCCCATTCCGCGAGATTTTTTTCTTGAATATGCAAGCTGGTTTCAGAAAGAAAAAAACATTGACGTTAAATCAGTCCTAGCTTCTAGTCTTAATTACGCTTCTGATCGATTTGAAACACTTTTGCAGAATGGAGAGAAAATTGTATCCCAATGCATTGTTGTCGCAACGGGTTTTGGATATTTCAAGCATATTCCAGATGAGCTTCTCAGGATTTTTCCAGCGGGGAGGTTCTCACATTCATGTGATGCCGTTGGATTTGAGTTTCTCAAAGGTAAACGATGTTTGATTGTCGGAGGCAGACAAAGTGCGCTTGAATGCGCCGCTTTAGCAAGCGAAAACGGGGTTGTTACTGTTCACATTTCTCACCGCCACGATACGCCAGAGTTTAAATCATCTGATTGGTCATGGGTGCAGCCACTCGTAGACGCAACGGTCGCCACGCCTGATTGGTTCCGCAAACTATCTTCCGCTGAGAGAGATAAAATCTCAAAGCATTTTTGGGAAGAAGGCAGATTAAAGCTGGAGCCGTGGCTTGGTCCCAGGATCAAAACCGATACGATTACATGTTGGCCAAATTCGCAAGTGATGAGCTGCGAGGAATTGCCAAATGGTGAGCTTCAAGTGAAGCTTGATATCGGAAAAACCTTGATTGTTGATCATATTTTACTTGCAACCGGATACAAAGTCCAAATGAATAGGATTCCGTTTCTCTCAGCCGGAAACATTCTGGAAAAGCTTGCTACTCGAAACGGTTACCCCATATTGGATGAACATTTTCAAAGTAATATCCCGGGTTTGTTTTTCAATAGCCTTCCAGCTACCCAGGATTTTGGTCCCTTTTTTGGGTTTTTAATCGGCGCTCCGGCGGCGGCGAAAGTTATAGGCTCATTCATAGGCAATCAGACTGTGTGAAAACTTGAAAATGCCGCACCCTGAGCTTGTCGAAGGGTGCTAAGTCCAAGAATCCAGCTTCGACAAGCTCAGCCGGCGTTGAAACCAAGCGTTTTCACACCGTCTGAATAATAGCGCCTTTAAAACATGAGACAATTGGCTCAAGCGATAATAAAAGCATTGCAATGAGTGTGCAGCGATTCTCGATCCTCGATCTTCTACCTTCAAATAATGCCGACTCCATCAATACCTTCAACTCCTTCGCCGCTGCAGGAAACGGCGGACCGCAGGATCACGCTCGAGGCCGATCGCGATTTCGTAGGCTTGGCGGGCCTCGTGGTGCGCGCCAGTCTTGGCCAGCAGCTCCGCACGTGCTGCCCAGTAGGGTTGGTATTCCGCGAGCCGCACATCGGCCGCCACCGCTGGCATCGCCTCGAGGGCGGCACTGGCGCCCTGCAACTCCGCGATGGCCAGGGCGCGATTGATGGCGACCACCGGTGAGCCGGTGAGCGCCGACAGCGCATCGTAAAGCTGCACCACCTCTGCCCAGTTGGCGTGACCCGTGCGACGACGATAGACGTGCGCTGACTGCAAGGCGCCTTCGAGCTGATACCGGCCAATGGAGCCCAGAGTGCTGGCGCGCCGAAGCAGTGCCTCGGCCTCAGCGATCATCCGCCAGTCCCACAGCTCCGGGTTCTGTTCGGCCAGCGGAACGTATTCGCCCTCCTCGTTGCGCCGCGCGCGGCGCCGGGCTTCCGCGTGCAGCATGAGGGCCAGCAGGCCCAGCGCTTCCGGCTCCTCCGGCAGCAGTTCGGTCGCGAGCCTGGCGAGAAACATGGCTTCGCCGGTGAGATCGCGACGGGTGATGTCGGTCCCGCCAGGGTCAGTCCAGCCTTCCGCAAAGGCGGCGTAGATGGCGTCCAGCACGGCATCGAGCCGCCCGGCAAGCTCCTCGCGCTCCGGTATGCTGAATGGAATGCCGGCCTGCCGGATTTTGTTCTTGGCACGAACCAGTCGCTTGCTCATGGCCGCCGGAGACATGAGGAACGCCGAGGCGATCGTCTTCGCATCCAGCCCGAGCACCGACTGCAGCATCAACGGCGCGCGGATGCCGGCCTCAATGGCGGGATGCGCGCAGGCGAACATCAACGCGAGACGATGATCCGGAATTTCAGCGTCTGCCTCTGCGCCGTCCAATCCTTCCGCGAGAAGCAGCAACTGCTCGGTTGCCTTCTCGCCGCGTTGGCGTCGCCGGGCGACATCAATCATCCTGCGCCGCGCGACGGTCAGCAGCCACGCTTCCGGATTCGACGGACAGCCTTTCTTCGGCCAATCTGCCAGCGCAGAAGCGAATGCCTCCGACAAGGCATCTTCCGCAGCCGCCACGTCCCGCGTGGGTGCCGCGAGATAAGCGACAAGCTTGCCATAGCTGCGACGCGCGACCGCATCCGCCGTGCTACGCGCTTGCGCCTCGCCTTCATGTGAGTTCATGCGTTCACGCATCGCTTCGGACTCGATCCAGGCGTTGCTGTCTGTCACGTTCTCCATTTTCCGTCTTCTTCAATACTCTCGCGCACGCGAAACGCGGTAATCTTGCGGATCAGACTTAGAGGAAGCGGTTTATCCAATGGGAATTGGATCGAAGCACTGGCCGTGGCAAATTTCGAAAGCTCCTTCGCGAAAGCTCTCACTGCTGACGGCGTGGGATAGAAGCCGAGGTGTTTTTTGGACGCAGCAAACATTACCAATATCCTACGGCCACCCAGCGCCACGTGCGGGCGCTTCGACCATAAGCACCTGTCCTGTTCCCAATCCCTCCATCATCTTCTCAAATCCACGCCACTCGGCCGCCATGATGAATAGCGTTTTCCTGTCCGCGCCTCCGAGCATGCAAGCGAAGCATCCGCGGTCGACGTTGACCGTCTGCAGGACCTCACCACCTTCGCGCACACGCACGCAACGCTTGTTGGGAGTGTCGGCGTACCAGACGGCATTGTCAGCGTCAATGCAGATGCCATCAGGGACGCCATCGCCGAGCTCGGCCCACACCCGCCGATGCAACAAGCTTCCGTCCGCGGCGATGTCGAAAGCGGTAAGTTTTTTGCCGAAGGACTCGGCAATGATCAGAGTCGAGTTATCGGGCGTCACGGCCATGCCATTTGGAAAGGCGAGGCCGCCGGCCACCTGTCGAGCCGAGCCGTTGGGTGTGACCAGCGCGATGATTCCCGAGGCGGCCTTCTGCCCGGGAGGGTCAAATCCGCCGCCGTTGATGTAAGCATTGCCGCGGCCGTCTACAACGATCTCGTTGCAGACCTGTTCGGCGAGTGGCCGCAGGTCGGCGTGAGTCACCAGCGAACTGTCGGGTTCCCTGCGCAGAAGAAGCCGCTCACGTCCCGAGACCACGAGCAGGCGCCCATCGGGCAGCCAGTCGATACAAAATGGAAGGGTGGTGGGCACGCGAGCCATAACTTCGCTCTTGCCGTCGAGAGCGACGGCAACGACCTGCTGCATGCCCCAATTAGAGAACCACAGGCGGCCCTCATGCCAACGCGGCGACTCACCGAATCCGAGACCGGTCAACAGGATGTGCACTGCAGATAGTGAAAATTGCACAACACCTCCTAAATTAAAGGCCAAGACGAATCTTTACGCCACCGGCTCATAGCACAACAGGACATTCCCATTGCCGAAGGCCCGCGTCTTTGTCCGCTTCAGGGTGAGCTTCTCTTTGACGCTGTCAAACATCGTTCTTCCCCTGCCCAGAACGACGGGATTCACCACGAACTGGTATTCATCGATCAACTCCTCCTGCGCCAATTGCGAAACAATGCTGCCGCTTCCTAAAATCGCCATGCCCTCTCCGGGCTCTTTCTTCATCTTTCGTATCTCCGCCACCATGCTGCCCTTCACCAGCTTCGTATTATTCCACGACGCCTTGTCCAGTGTTCTCGAAAATACCACCTTCGGCATGCTGTTCATCCCTTTGGCCACAACAGGCATATTCTCGATCGCGAAAGGCGTCGGCCAGAAGCTTGCCATGAGCTCATAGGTAATCCTGCCGAACACGAGCACGCCTCCGCCACTGGCATTTTCTGCGACAAATGCATTCCACTCCGCATCCAGGTGATCTGCTTTGGCCCAACTCATGTCGCCGTTCGCGTCCACAAAGTAACCATCCAGCGACACATGATTGAAAACGACTAATTTTCGCATGTCTGTTCTCCTTTTTCTCACCGCGAATGAACGCGAATTAAGAACATATTCGCGCACATTCGCGTTAATTCGCGGTTCCCAAAGACGAGCAAGTTATTCAAACGACAATCATAGAGTAGGAGTGCACGAATTGCTCACCCTCTGCCCAATTCATGCCCAAGGGCAGATCATTCCGGCTTAATGAATTCGTTGATATCTGCGGTTAGCAGCGTGCCCTCCCTGACTGGACGCACCTCGACGACACCGTGCAATGCGGTCGGGGAGCGGGCTGCCCACGAGATCGCGGCGTCGAGATCGGCCACCTCGATGAGATGAAAACCGCCGAGCTGCTCTTTCGAGTCGGCATAAGGGCCGTCCAGCACCTGGGTTTTGCCGTTTACGACGCGCACCGTCGTCGCTGCCGACGTGGGCTCCAAGCCCTTGCTGCTTCTCAGGACACCCGCCTTCGTCATGGCCTCCATGTACGCTCTGTAGGCCCCCAACCAGTGTTCTTGCTCGGCCCTGGTCAGTTCGGGCCAGCCGGCCTCGCCGACATAGTCCATCAGCATGTATTGCATTTGGATCCTCCTTCATGGATTTACGATTTGCGACTTCAGATGTTGATAAACCCTTCGTAAATCGAAAATCGTCAATCGCAAATCGCCATTCATTTCAAACTTACTCATTCTTATAGAGATTTTGACACTACCGGGTTGTGAGCGGGCACCATGCTCCACCACTACAATGACGCTCGAGCACTCGCGATTTGGACAGCGGGTGAATTCGATTGAAGAAATCTGTTTTCCCCTGCTTGACTGCAATACTGAAAACGCGTAATTTTGTTGAGAGGCGCTTGGTTTTTTTCCGCGTTGCGCGGATGCGGCATCGCTCAAATTCAAGTGATTTTTGGGCACAGCCACGCTGAGAATGTTTGGGATCGCCGCTTAAATAACTCGTCCGTTTTTTGAAACCGCTAATTCACGCGAATGTACGCTAATGGGTTCTCAATTCGCGTTTATTAGCGTCCATTCGCGGTTTGAGAAATGGGAAAGTTACTTAATCCTCAATCCTTAACCTCGCAAGCTACTCACATTTCAAGAAAGGTGGAAAAATGAACTTCCAATGCTTTCCCGGCCTGCTTATACTGGTTCTGGCGCTAGCTGCTAGCCTCGACCTTTTCGCAGCAGCCGGTGATACGCTGCAGGTGGGCGACAACGCCCCCGGGTTCGTTGCCAATGATCAGGACGGCAACCTCTGGAAATCCGAGGATCATGTGGGCAGGGGCTATCTCGTCGTTTATTTTTATCCCGCAGCTATGACCGGCGGTTGCACCAAACAGGCTTGCAGCTATCGCGACCAAAAAAGCGGCTTCGACAATATGAGCGTCGAAGTCGTCGGCATCAGTGGCGATCCGGTGAGAAATCTCAAGTACTTTCAGGAAGCTGAACGATTGAATTTCACCCTGCTCTCAGACGTCAGCGGTGACATCGCCACAAAATTCGGTGTGCCGATTGGCAAAGGTGGCGTCATTACCCGCAGCATTGCCGGCCAGGAAAAAGAGCTGGCGCGGATGGTTACCGTGTCACGCTGGACTTTTGTCATAGACCTGCAAGGCAAGGTTGTCTATAAAGACGCCGAGGTAAATGCCGCCGAAGACAGTCAAAAGGTCATCGATTTTGTGCGCAAGCACAGCGTAGTCAAAAACTGAGAGGCGCTTTCGCATCATTTTCACGAAAGCGGAATGCCATAAAAGGCGAACGAAGAGTTTACTCGGACAACAGCTTGATTTCCTTCCCCTTCGCCACCGCTTGCGTGCGGCTGTGGACACTCAACTTGGCGTAGATGTTGTTGATATGCCGTTTCACCGTGCTGGTCGCCACAAAGAGCTTGCGGGCGATATCTGGGTTGGACAAGCCGCTGGCAATAAGTTTCAAGCCTTCCGGCTCGGCGAGTGTGAGGGCGCGTTCCAGCGCCACCATTTCGATCAAACCTGCCGCGCGATCCCAGTCTTGGGCGGCAATGGCATGCTCGATCGCTTCCTTCATCAAGCACGAGCGCGAGGGCATCAGGGAAGGCGATGATTTCATTTGCCAGGCTGGTGAGTATCGTCTCAATCGTTGGCGAATTCGGGGAATCGAGCAAAGCCTGCGTGTTTTTTCCAAGATCGGCCTGCAATGTTTGCAGTGCGGTGACAACGTAGCTCCAAAAACGAATCGCGTCGTTGTCACCTTTGTCGAGCGCCACCCAAGTGACACAGCGCGGGCTGCGCGGAATCCATTCGCTCAATAGAGTGGTTTTGCCAAATCCCGCCGGAGCGGAAATGAGCGTGAGCTGGCGCTGCAGGCTCTCATTGAGGCGTTCCGTCAGGCGTGGACGTTGCACCAGATCGATGCGTCTCGGCGGAGGGTAGAGCTTGGTGGTGAGCAGTGAGCTTTGTAGTGCTGCGCCGTCGGGGCGATTGTCGCTCATAGGCACTTGAGGTGAAAAGTTCTGTTCAAGAATTCAGCACGTACGTCCTCATTTCATCAAACCAGCAATTGCTCTCGGGAATATAATCAAGAGGCACTCAAAGGCAAGAATTTAATTCAATTAATTCTTCGGCAAGATACTTTTGAGCTAACACTAGTACGCCCGAAGGTCCAGCCTCGACCCACTTTTGCAAATTGTGATCATCGCCCTTCGCTTCTTGTGCGAGCCACAGCGCAACTGTCAAAGCTCCCCACTTTTGATCAAAGGGCCTATCGATAGACCTGATGACAACGGTGCGGCTTCTTCAGCAGTGGGCAGCATTAGATTACGCCCAGGTGGTTTGAAGCGATCGGCGATGCCATTCCAGCTCCTTGATTTCTGCGAGCCGCGCTCAATTGAACATCTGTGGGATGACCCCAGCAAAGTTAGGAGCTTGGCAAAAATGATCTGAAAAAGTGAGGTATGACGTTCAAGGGGCAACAGTTTCGTTTTTGGTCTCATGTCAGGAGAAGCTAATAACTGAGGATGGAACAAACAGCGATTTTGTCTTTCGTGGCCAAGCCATAGCGGTGCAAGCAGAGGCTTTCGGAATACCGACGACCCTGGCCAATACCGGAGCACTTGCCAAGGCAGGCGGCGCTCGGGAAGCCTCCCTGCTGACGAGAAACATTGCCGATGTGCTCACGGCCAAAGTCATTTACTCATCAACTATTGGTCAAGGTGACCGCAGCCGCTCCGAAGCGGCGTTGGCGGACTTGCGCCTGACGGTGGGAAAGGACAGCATCACCGTCGGCTTCCTTATGGCAAGGGCAATGGCAGTCTGTGGTCCTTCCGTCAGCGGCAGCTCGGAAATTGCCGATCTGATCGTTAACGGGAAGGCCATCGTCGTGTCCGGGCAGCCCAACCAAAAAATCTCCTTGCCCAATCGGAGAGTTGTCATTAACGAGCAAAAAAGTTCCGTGAAAGGCAATGCCGGCGATATGACCGTCAATGCGCTGCACGTCATCGTAGATGGCGTTACGGATATCGTGATCTCCTTTGAAGTTGTCGTTGCGGATAACGGAGAACCCGGCCGCGACGACACTTTTGTGCTCAAGCTGTCGAATGGATATAACGCCTCGGGCAATTGGGGCGGCGGCAATATCCAGCTTCACAAGCCTTGCCAATAGCGGTTGAGAAGCATGAGGCAATTTGAGTCCATCAACGTAATCATGGCATTTCTCTCTTTAAATCATCGGGAAGATATTTTCGCGCTAAATCCAAGACGCCCGCGGGCCCGGCCTCTACCCACTTTTGCAGGTTATGGTCATCGCCTTTGGCTTCTTGCGCAAGCCAGAGAGCGACGGTCAAAGCGCCCCACTTTTGATCAAACGGTCCCATCGACAAACCTTTCAGCAACGGCTCGGCTTCTTCTTTACTGGCATGTTCCAAAGCAGAAATGCGCTGGACAAATATTGGCTGCAGCCGCTGCAGAACCTCTTGAGCGTGCGGGGTTAGTTTTCCACCCGCCAGAATCCATTGGTCGGAAAGGGAGCGGTAATTCCCCAGGCCCTCAGCTAGACAGTCCCAAAGCGCCAATTCGAACGGTGTTTCAAGCTCCAGCCCGTGCTTTTTCCGCCATGCCTTCTGCAACAAATGGGTGAATTCATGGGCAAAAAAACGATCAATCCTATTATTGTTCGCAGGTGTCGAGGCAGAGCCATACAGGCTGTGAAGCTTATTCAGGCCAAAACAAATTGTCGCGTCAGAATTGACAAAGGCATCTTCGCCTCCTACGTTTCCCAGCAATATGGCGACGGTGTCAGGGGGCGTGACGGCCCGGAAAGGTATCTGCAATGAGTCGATCATGGTCAGCCAGGTTGAGACTTTACCTTTGATCAGGTCGGCCCACAGCGCTTCCTCATCCGATAATTCCTTTTTACTGGCACGGATGGCCGCCAACTCATCCTCCTCATGCCAGTGACGAATGGTTTCTATCCAGGCTGAAGTAGCGGCACTATCATCCGACATTGCCAGCTTGACTTCAATTACAACAGGTGGGTGCGGAATGCTCTTTGTGTCTTGCGAGCACGCTATGGTTGTCGCGAGCACGAGAACAATATATTTTACCATTGAGAAAACCGTCATGACGCTGCGAGAAAATGATCGAAGGCGTTAAAGGTCCCCTTGTCTTCGTTGTCAGGCAATCACCGTTCGCCGCGCACCACGTGTGCGGTGTTCCACCATCGAGCCCCCCTGTCAACCCCGGTGATGGCGAAGGATGTCGTCGATTTCTTCAATGGTAAACTTGTTGAGTTGCACGATCTTGGCCTGAGCGCGGAAAGCGGGCGGCAAAATGTATCTGGCTTCGTCCTTGCTGTCTACTTCCGCAATGAACCATGCTTTATGATCACCATCCCCGCAGCCCCAATCCGCATGCGTCACCCAATGGGAGCCACTCTTCAGAAAAACTTCCACGACACGAGCACACGCTACTTTTTCAGCGTCGTGTGGAACTTCGATCAAAAATCTTGCCATTGCTCAAATTCTCCGGTTAGTGATTACTTTGCTGTATCTTGATTATCGGTTATGGTTTGCCGCCAGATTGTTTTTACCTCCGATTTTGCATTTTAGTGCGTCTGAAGCACATACGCAAGCCGAACTTTTCAGCTTCGGCGTGTGTGAATAATTCAGGTTGGCCCAACGCCGACGAGCCACAACCAAATTTTTGGACGCAAAGGTGGTATTGAATTTTGAGCTTTGGATTTTGGGTTTCTTTGCTCAAAAAGCCTAGCTTTCACTTCTAAATGTACGGATCTTATTCGCGGCTGCTACTATCGTAAGGGATGGTTTTTGAAAGTTCGTCGCGCTCATCACCCTCGACATGATACCCGGGCTTTGTTGAGATCGATACTATCTTCATCCCACAAAAGCCACCTCCTCAACTAGTGCTTGACTTGAAAAGTGGTTTTCATTTATTTGATCATAGCGCAAACCTCTCACGCTGCTACGGGACAAACGAAGCAGGCCTGAGGCCGCGCTACAGCGTGTACGGTGTGCGGACAGTATCCGTGCTCTCCGATCTAATTCGTGGTCTTCTTCGCACGTGAGCTCGACTATGGGAAACAAAAAAATGAATGAACTGCGTACCATCGCCTATTTCTCAATGGAAATTGGGCTCGAAGCCGAGATGGCGACATATAGTGGCGGCCTCGGCGTGCTGGCGGGCGATACGATTCGCGCCGCGGCTGATTTGCAGGTTCCCATGATTGCGGTCACGCTGTTGTACCGCAAAGGTTATTTTCGTCAACGCTTGGATAGCAGCGGCTGGCAGCACGAGCAATCGGAAGAATGGGAGGTCGAAAAATTTTTGCAAGAGCTGCCGGCGCGCGCCGTGGTAAGGATCGAAGGACGAGCCGTGCATCTACGTGCGTGGCGCTATGAAGTCGCCGGCAATCTCGGCTACAAAGTGCCGGTCTATTTTCTAGACGCGAATCTGCCGGAAAACTCGGAGTGGGACAGAGCGTTGACCGACGTGCTTTACGGCGGCGATCAGCATTACCGGCTTTGCCAGGAAGTCATTCTCGGCATCGGCGGCGTGCGCATGCTCCGCACGTTAGGCTATGACCAGCTCCGGCGCTTTCACATGAATGAAGGGCATGCGAGCTTGCTCACGCTCGCGTTGTTGGAGGAAGAAGCGCAAAAAACCGGAAGAGCTGCCTTTAACCAGGATGACATCGAAGCCGTCCGTCAAAAGTGCATTTTCACCACGCACACACCGGTTCCAGCGGGGCATGATCAGTTCCACATGGATTTGGTGCAGCGCGTGCTCGGACCTCGCGAAGACTTTATCAACTTGAAAGACGTCTTCGCCATGAATTTGGTGGGCCGCGTGTTGGGCCGCCACGAAGCTTTCTCCGACATGAAAGAAATTTATCGCGGCGAGAACGTGCTCAATATGACCTACCTCGGCTTAAACCTGAGCCACTACGTCAATGGCGTCGCGAAAAAGCACGGCGAGGTTTCCAGGCTGATGTTCGGCGATTACCGCATCGACGCCATTACCAACGGCGTGCACGCGTCGAGCTGGGTGGCCGAGCCGTTCCAGCAGCTTTATGATCGCTACATCTGGGGCTGGGAACAGGATAATTTCAGCTTGCGATACGCGCTGAGCATTCCCAAACCCGAAGTGTGGCAAGCGCATCAGCAGACCAAGCACCGGCTGCTGCAATACGTGCGCGACAAAACCGGCGTGGAGCTGAACGCGGAAGTTTTAACGCTCGGCTTTGCCCGGCGCGCGGCGACTTATAAACGCGCCGATTTGCTCTTCACCGATCTCGAGCGGCTCAAGCATCTCTCCAACCACGCCGGCGCGGTGCAATTGATTTATGCGGGCAAGGCGCATCCGCAAGATCAAAATGGCAAGGCGATTATTCAACGCATCATGCAGGCGCAGGCGGCACTGCGGCCTCACCTCAACATGCTTTATCTGGAGAATTATGACTTGCAACTGGGAAAGCTGTTGACCTCCGGCGTCGACGTGTGGCTCAATACGCCGCAGCCGCCGCTGGAAGCTTCGGGCACGAGCGGCATGAAAGCCGCGCTCAACGGCGTGCCGAGCTTGAGCACGCTCGACGGCTGGTGGATTGAAGGCTGCATCGAGGGCGTGACCGGCTGGGCTATTGGCGCACCTCCGCTCGCCGCCAGAGAAAGCCTCGACTCGAGCAAAGACGCGGCTTCGCTTTATGAGCAATTGGAGCGCGCGGTGATTCCGCTTTATTATCGTGATCGAGAGCGCTTCATCGAGATCATGCGCCATGCGATCGCGCTCAACGGCTCATTCTTCAATACACACCGCATGCTGCAGCAGTATGTGTTGAAAGCATATTTCGGATAGAAAATTATGCTGAACCATGTCTCGAATATCGTGCGATTCCCAAGCCTTGACTTCATCGCGGCTAATAATCGTCGCGCCCTTTCTCAAGCGGTAAAACCTCCGTCAATCACCAATTCTGCCGCCCTCACATACGCACTCTCTTCTGACACGAGATAGAGAATCGCCGCAGCAACGTCTTCGGGCGAGGCAAACCTCTTGAGCGGCACGTCTTGAGACATCGCCTGCCAGCTTGCCTCGGCGCTGCCGGTTTGTGCTTTCAGATCTTGCCAAAACCCCATGCTTTCCCACATTGGCGCCATCACACCCCCAGGCGAGACCGTATTAACGCGGATATTGTCGCCATTTTGCGCGCATTCCAGCGCAATGGCTTTAGAGAACATGCGAACCGCGGCAAGGAGTTTCAGAATTTCCAATTCGCGCTCGCTCAACGGATCGACCAGATCAGAAGCCGGCAATGCTGTTAAGGTTTTGTGGGTTTGAACCGCAGCCGGCACCAGCTCCGGTGGAAAGGCGGCGAGTAATGTGATCGCATAATTCCGCAATACTTGGTTTGCGCCGAAAGAATTTTCTTTTTGTTGCGCTTTGACAAATTGCCTTAGTATTTCCTCCAGCGCCGCCACTTTGCCGGTGTCCGTAAAGCGCGTTTTTTGCTTGCATTAAAACCGGTTTTTATTATATAGAAAAACGACATCCAAAACCTGGGGGCATCGCGCACGATGAAATTTATTTTGAACTCACCGGGGCAACTTGCGATACGCCGCATCAGGCGATGATATCATGCTCCGCTCAACGAACGATATCTATGGGCAAGAGGTAACTATGGGATCAAAATACTCATCTCGTTTCCTAGGGTGCTCTTTAGCGGCGTTGCTCTTCATCTGCCTCATCGATATGCAGCGAGGGGCCTTTTCCCAGGAAGGAAAAATAAAACATCGCGTCTATCTGACTGCCAATACCGTTGATCTCGAAGCTGGCTCGAAGTTCTATACAGCTCTTCGCGAACTGCTGACGGTCAATCAGGAAGCTTATTCTTTCATTATTAATGGCGATCTGGTGTCCCAGCAACTCACGCGTGATGCTGTTTCTTCGGATTCCGTCAAAATCAAGAAATTGCTTGAAACCGCTTCAGGATTCGAGAATGGCCGGGTCATCATCATTCCTGGTGACCGGGACTGGGCAGATTCAGGACCCGAGGGCTGGAAGAGTGTGAAGAAACTGGAGAAACTGGTCAAGTCATTCAACTTCAAGAACGTCAAGTGGGCGATCAAGGACGGTTGCCCGGGGCCGAAGAGCATCGAATTGGACGACGATATTTTGCTGGTCACCATCGATACGCAGTGGTGGAATCACCCTTACGACAAGCCAGGAGCTTCAGATGCTGATTGCAAGATTTCGAACACAAAGGACTTCCAGGAGGAGGTGGAGGATGTGCTCGACGAAAATGTCGATAAGAACGTATTGATCGCCGGCCATTTTCCGATCTTTTCTCTCGGTGAGTATGGCGGACACCTGCCGCTCAAAAAGCACATTTTCCCGCTCACGGATTTGAGCAAAGCACTATATGTGCCACTCCCCATCTTTGGCAGTCTTTATCCGAGCTACCGCGAAAATGTGGGCACGGCCAAAGATATCCATAATGAAAATTTTGAGCCCATCAGGGATTTGCTCGAAGATATCATCTTCAACCGGAGCACGCTGATTTACCTTTCCGGGCATGAGCAAAATCTGCAAATTCTCAGGCACGAAGACGAATATTTCATCAACAGCGGTTCTCCCGCCAAGGCGACATATGCAGCCCATGGCGGCGAGGCCTTATTTTCAAAGGCACTGCCGGGCTTGATCGAGATCGTCTACTATGAGAGTGGCAGGGTTGATGCTATCGTGTTGCGATATAGCGAGGAGAAGGGCTTCGACCCGCATGCGCAATTTGCTCTTTATCGCTCAACTTGTGAGGCGGCCAATGGCCATGTCAGCGATGATAAGGTGCCGCGCAATAATTCTTACGTTCCTTGCAAGCCTGATCCCGAAGCACTCGCCAAAATGTCGGGAAAGTATGATACCCTTGCGACCGTCGTAGCGGGACCAGAATATGCCGCCGGCGGCCTTAAGCGAGTATTCTTTGGCGCTCATTACCGCGACACCTGGACCGCGCCGGTCAGAGTGCCCTATCTTGATTTGGACACGACTTTTGGCGGGCTAACTCCTGACAAAAAAGGCGGAGGCCGCCAAACCAAATCTTTGAAGTTCAAGGCCGGCAACGGCATGCACTACGTTTTCAGATCGGTCGATAAGGATCCGGCAAAGGCGCTCGCTTATGATTACCGGGCGACGCTGGCGGCCGTCATCGTGCGCGACCAGACCTCCACTCAGCATCCCTATGCGGCGATGGCAGCCGAAGTTATGCTGAATGAGTTGGGGCTGCTTCATGCACATCCAAATCTGTACCTCTTGCCCAATGATGGAAAACTTGGCTCGTTTAGGGAAAGCTACGGCAACCTACTGGGCATGTTGGAGGAATTGCCATCCAGCTCCAAGAAAGGCGAGAAGGTATTCGCCGGTGCAGACGAGATCTTGCGAAGCCACGAACTTTTTGCAGAGCTCTATCAGGATCACAATTTTCAAATTGATGCCAACGAGTTCGCCGTCGCCCGTGCCTTCGACATTTTGGTCGGCGACTGGGGCAGGCACGAAGACAACTACAAGTGGGCCGCTTACAAAAATGGCGATAAAACGATCTTCAGACCCATACCCAGAGACCGGGATCACGTCTTCTCGAGATGGGATGGCCTTTTGCCATGGCTCGCGGATCGGGAATGGATGAAGGCCAGCGGCGAGAATTTCGGACACCAGATTTCAGGCGTACGCAGTCTCATGTTTCAAGGCCGGCATCTCGACCGCTACGCCGGTAGCAAACTCACCAAAGAAGACTGGATCAACGCGGCAAAAATCGTTCAGGAAAAAATGACGGACGAAGTCATCGCTCATGCGATCTCAAACATGCCCAAGGAAAACGACGAGCACACCAACAAAACTCTTGAAGAAAAGTTGCGCTCCAGGCGCAGGGATTTGCCGCGAGGCATATTGCAATACTATCACGACATGCTGGCTAAGGATGTTGACGTCGTTGGCTCCAACAAGCGGGAATACTTTGCCGTCAGCAGAAATACTGACGGCACCGTTGACGTCGCGATGTATGATGCCGACAAGGCTCAACAAAAGAGCAGCGAGCTTCTGTACTCCAGAAAATTCCATCCTAACGAGACTAAGGAGATCAGGCTTTTTGGCATGGGCGGCAAGGATGTTTTCGATATCAACGGGGAGACCAAAAGGTCCATCAAAATCCGAGTCATCGGCGGTCCAGGAGCCGACGTCATAAAAGATCGATCAAAAGTAGGTGGCTCCGGCAAAAAGACACTGGTTTACGAACACAGCGAGAAGGGCGAAATTGAGCTCGGAGATGCAGCCAAGAGGGCGTATTCCGTGAATGAGTCGGCTTACGATTACGAGCGCACGGCCTATGCTTATAACTCTTACCTGCCCCTGCCCTATATCGCATATAATGCCGACGACGGCTTTCTGGCAAGTTTGGGCATACAATTTACCACACAGAAATACGGCAAACAGCCATACAGCACCAAACACGGCCTGCGCGCGGTCGCCGCCACGAGTGGCACGTATTCCGTCGGCTACGGCGCCAGATTTCACCAAGTCTACCATAATTGGGATGTCGTCGTCATCGGATATCTTGCCCGGCCGGATCACTTCACGAATTTCTACGGCCTGGGCAATGAAACCGTCAAAGATGATAGTCTGCTCGCCAAGGATTTTTACAAAACCCGTTATGACGCCAACCAAGTGACAGCCGGAGTGACGCATGATTTTTGGAAAAAGAGCAATTTTGACGTCATGCTGCGTTATGCCCATAACGAATCGCAAATCGATCCCAGCTCTACCATCTTCGCAGGTGAGAATTTTTTTGGAACAGATCAAATCAGCCTGGTTGAAGCACGCTTCAGATTGGATCTGGATTTCAGAAACAACACCGGTTTGCCGACGAGAGGAATGAGGCTCCTGCTGAGCCACAACAATGGTATCATCATCAACAACGATAACAGCAACTATGGGCAAACACTCGGCATCCTGGAAGCATTTTCCTCCAAACATATATTGCTGCCGTGGACATTGGGTTTGAGAGCAGGCGGCGGAGACAGTTATGGTGACATTCCATTTTATAATCAATTTTCTCTGGGGCAAAACAACTATTTGCGCGGCTTCCGCAGCAATCGCTATACCGGGCGGGCGCTGCTGTTTTTAAGTTCGGAACTGCGGCTGCAGCTCTTCGATTCCCAAACCCAGGTCATACCGATCAGGCTGGGTCTGAAAGGATTTTACGACATTGGTCGAGTCTATGTCAACGGTGAAAACTCCGATAAATGGCACAGCGGCTACGGCTTTGGCTTTTATCTGGTGCCGCTCAGAGAGAACTTCACCATGGACTTTTCTTTCGGTTTCTCAGAAGAAGAATCACTGCTGTTCAGATTTGGTATTGGCAGGGCGTTTTAGGAGCCGAGGTTTCGGAGCGTTGCCGTTTTTGAGCAATGAGGCTTGCGGCGGCGCGCCGTCCGGACGATATTCGCGCATCGTGAATTGAATGAATGGTGCACGACATGGTGGCTTCAGGCGGCGGAATACATACGATTTGCATACAGCGTTTTCTGTTAGGAAGTATAGTCTGTTTGTTACTGTCATTCTGAAAGAATCTTCCCAAGCATTGAGCACAACCATCAAACAACTCGTTTTGCTCCTGGGTAAAGTCGGAACGAGCTGCCAACTGACTACGGGACGAACACCAGGCGGAAGCCGATGAAGTCCTCACGAGTGCTTTCACTGTAATTATTGCGAAACAAGGAACTGCAGCGCGACGCGATAGCACCCCAGTACCCACCACGCACCACCCGATCAGAACCAAATATCGGCCCTGGAGGATTTTCTATTGCACCTTTCTTTTTACATTCATTATAATAACTCCCACTATACCAATCCTGACACCATTCCCAAACGTTGCCGCTCATATCGTCTAAGCCCAGTTCATTGGGCTTTTTGGTGGCTACGGGATGTGTTTTGCCTTTTGAGTTTCCACCGTACCAGCCCACTTCATCAAGGTTGTTACTGCCGGGAAACCTATGTTTGTCGATATGGACAACCGCCTTGCCACTTTCAAAAGACGATTTGCGTCCGCCACGAGCGGCGTATTCCCATTCGGCTTCAGTGGGCAAGCGAAATCTCATCCCGGTTTTTGCATTTAATGACTTAATGTACCTTTGAACATCGTCCCAACTTACACTCTCGACCGGACAATCGTCACAATTTTCAAAATGGGAAGGATTATTACCCATGATATCGTGCCACTGTTTTTGAGTGACGGGTGTTTTGCCAAGATAAAAATCGGAGATCGTAACTTGATGAACCGACCAATCGTCTTTTTCATCTCCCATTTGAAAAGTTCCACCTTCAATGAAAACCCAACCCCCTGCTTCTTCATAAAACAATTTGGCCATGTCCATTCCAGCAAAACCTGAATTAACCAATCCAGTCCAAAATTCAATATGCTCAACGGCTTCTTTCGCCAAAAGAAATTCGAGAATGGATTTATGGGCAAACTTCCAATTGCCCTCGGCATCGCGAGTGAGCAGGGACTGCCCGGTGATTTCGTAGTCATGCAAATCAATATTATTTTTGCGGGCGACGGACAGCGCTGCTTCTTTTTTCAAACAAAGCATATCCGCCTGGGCGCGTTGCCGGTAAATTTCCACGGCCACCAGGCGCGAGTAGTTGTGCAAGTCTTGTTTGAATTTTTCCCGGCCGCTGGTTCGGTGCTTGCGCTTGCTGGCCTCACGCTCGATCCATTTCTCAATCAAGGTTTCGTAGATCTGGTAGGTATTTTCAAATGCTTTTTTGCTGTCCACTAAATAATCGATGTAACTCAGCAGCATCGGGCGCACCATAAGCTTGGGCGAGTTGTGCACGATGGCCGCGGCGCTGTGCTTTTTCCCGCGGTTCCAGAATCTCAGAAGGCCGTATTTTTTGTTCAAGTACTTTCTTATTTCTTTGCCGTCGAACGGCGAAAGATAAAGCTTGGCCATCTTGTGAAAGCCCTTGTCATCGAAACGCGGAATTTTCAACTCGTAGGGCTCGCTTTCCTGCCCGGGAAAATATTGCGTTCTGCTGGTGATCACCACTTCGCGGAAATCACGCACGGTTTCGATGATTTCATCCAAGCGGCGTCGGAAACGCACGTCATCCGGCAAACCATCGGGCTCAACCGGCGGGATCAACTTCTGGTCTTCATCAAACGCGTCGAGCAGCAATATGGTTTGGGGAACTTCATCCGGCTTTATTTGCTTGATATGTTCCAAAATCCGAGCATCGCCAAACGGGTAAAGTCGGATTTTATATTTGCGGTCAAAATTAAAAAATGAGGTGTATTGCACGTAAAGATTGATCATAAAAGTCGTTTTGCCCATGCCGGAATCGGCCAACACCAAATAGAATTTGTCGCTTTCCTTTTTTTCGTTAAAGGCGGTTTTCATGAAAAAAGGAATCAAGCGGCTTTTCGCCACAAACTTGTGGCTGAAGGCCGGTTCATCTTCCCGCGTGGGCGATTGATTTTGAAATTGCGTGGGAATGAACAGCTCGCGCGAGGCTTTGACTTTCTGGTAATCGAAATACGGCGCCAAGTCGCGGGCGGCTTTGGAGTCTTTGTAATGATTGAACAGGTGTTGCAGCAAAACCTCAGCGCCGGCGACCAACAGAGCAATGATCGCCGCGGAAACCGCAACGCTGGTTGCTCTGGCCAGCCCCCAACTTTCCAAAAGTTGAGCAAGCGGGAGCACTTCGGTTAACGCGTCAATAATTTTGTCCATCTATCGAATTTTTCCGTTTTGGCACTGTACGGAGCCTTGTGCCCTTGACGACTTGGTGTTGTGCTTTTCTGTTTTGCGGAAAAAAACCGCCGCGTGCGGCTATACGGAAAGCAGCTGCAATTCCCTCCCCTTCGCCACCGCCTGCGTGCCGCTGTGCACGTTGAGCTTGGATTAAATATTATTGATGTGGCGCTTTACGGTGCTCGTCGCGAGAAAAAGCTTTCTGCCGATTTGTGCGTTGGTGGCTCCCATGGCAACGAGCTTGTGCACTTCGAGGTCGCGGCTGCTGAGAGGATCAATGAGATATGAGTCCGGCAACTCGCCTGAGAATTCATGCGGCCTGGCCACAGCGGGCAGCAGCTCTGAGGGAAATGCCGCCATCGGCACACCTTCGTCCACGAAAACACGGATGTAGCCTTCCGGTTCGGCGAGCGCCAGCGCGCAATGCAAGGCCGGCAACGCACCGCTGGCATCGCGTTGCGCCCAAAATGCCAGCGCTTGCAGCGCCAGAATCTCAATCACCCTTCTCACACGCCCGCCGGATTCCGCGGCTGCGAGCAGCCGATGCATCAGCTTCGCCGCGTGCTCGGCTTTTTTCAAGAAATACTCGCATTGCTCCCAGTCGGCTTCGTACAAAAATGGCTCGGAGTATACCAGGCAAAGATCCGGCCGGCGCGGAGATGAGAGTGAGCTTGCGTCGCACGCCCGCATTAAGCCGTTCGGTCAATTGCGAGCGAAACACCAGATCGGTGCGCGCAGAAGGGATGAAGAATTTGGTGGTGAGCAATGCGGCTGGTGAAGGGGCACTATTCGTGCGATTATGGCTCATAGCGGCTTGGGGCGAAATTTCTCGGAACCAGCACTTCTCGGCCGTTGCGTCCTTGCATCGGGTTTACGCTTACTTTCTCTGCTTGCCTTTCGCCCGTAGCCGCTCGTGCGATTTGTCGCGCAGATAATCCACCAAAGCTTGTAGAGAAGGATCCGCCACCGGATCGGCAACCCGCATCGTGTAGCTTTCAGCCCCGTTTTCAATTTGGATGGTGTAGCTTTGATAATCGGCGGCGCCCTGGGCGGCAGATTTTCTTGCATTCTTGGTCTCGACCGCCTGCACTAGCTGCTGTAAATGCTTGGCCTCGGCCGGCGGCAAATCCTCGCTGTTGATCGTGGTCGGCTGGCTTAGGCCGGGAAAATAGGCGAAGCCGCCTTCGGTTTTAAATTGAATGCGCATTTTATCTCCTCCTTAGAAGTGAGCTTGAAGCGAAAATCCGATTTGAGTTTCACGTTACACCTTACACGTGTAACGTGAAAAGTGTAACGTGTAACAGGACAGAGCGCTTTGCTTTTCGTGACAGATGGCCGAAACCGGCTCAATTCAGTTTGATGCCTACCGCTGCCCAAGCGTCGCGCACGGCGGCTTGCTCCGTGCTGTTCACGCCGTACAAATGCTTGGCGTTGTTCAGCGTGAGCCGGGCGAAGCGCAGAAATCCAGTGTTGGGCCGCAGTTTGGCGTCACGCAGGGTTTCATACCAGATGCGCCCCGCTTTTTCCCAGGCTTGTCCGCCGAAATGTGTGGCCAGCAAATAGAAGGCGTGGTTGGGAATGCCGGAATTGATGTGCACGCCGCCATTGTCTTCGTACGTGCGCACAAAATCTTTCATATGCTTGGGCTGCGGGTCCTTGCCCAGCAAGGGATCATCGAACGCGGAGCCCGGATCCTTCATGGAGCGCAAGGCCACGCCCTTGACTTCTTTGGTCAACAATTCCGCGCCAATGAGCCAGTCGGCCTCCTGAGCCTTTTGTTTGCGCAGGCGTTGCTTGACGAGCGCGCCGAATACGTCGGACATGGATTCATTGAGTGCGCCGGACTGGAAGAAATAGATAAGCTGCGCCTCGTCTTCAGTAACGCCGTGCGTGAGCTCGTGCGCAATGACGTCGAGCGAGGCAGTGAAGCGGTTGAACAGATAGCCATCGCCGTCGCCAAACACCATGCGTTGCCCGTCCCAGAAGGCATTGCTATAGCCTCGGCCGAAATGCACGGTGGCCGTGAGTGGCATTCCCTCATCGTCAAGCGAGTTGCGCTCGAAAATATCCGAGAAAAAATCGAAAGTCGCGCCCAGACCGTCATATGCTTCGTCGGTGGCCGCATCGCCGCTGGCCGGATCGCCCTCTTTGCGCACCAGCGTCCCCGGCAGGTTCTGATTGTGATTGGCGTTATAAATCGTGCGCAGTTTGCGAGCCTCCGCCACCATCGTCAACGCCGGCGCGTAGGTAAACGCCGTGACGAGGGGGGCGCGTTTAACGGCGCGCATGGCACGCATCGTCGCATCGGTGGCCAAGGTTTGCATCGCATCCTGGCGCTGCTGCGGCGTGCCGTTTTGCGCGATATTGCGCAAGACGTGCGGCGGCAGAATGCAAAAAATCGAATGGCGCTGAATCCTGTTGCACATGAAAATTCTTCTCCTAAATTTTGTGAGTGCGCGCAGGCCTCCGTTGAGTGACCGGACTCGTATTCTGATTTTGCCTGGCACGCTTCAAAAATAGCATTTGCCGGCTAAAAACAAAGAAAAACTTTGGAGAAGGGTGATGTCTGACACCACTTTGAATTGGGCGGAGGAGTCTTCCGCCATTTACCGCGAGCTGGCTGCGATCGCGGTACCCCAACGCGCCGAACAAATGGCGACGCTTTTGACGCTGATCCCTTTTGCCCAAACCGAGTCTTTTCGCGCCCTGGAGCTGGGAAGCGGTCAAGGCTGTCTGGCGCAAGCCCTGCTTGCTGCATTTCCTCATGCCACGGTGCTGGCGCTCGACGGCTCGGAGAGCATGCGGGCAGAAGCCACACGCCGCTTGAGACCATTTCGCCAGCGAGCAGCCGTGCAAGCTTTCGACCTGTTTTCTGAGGGCTGGCTGGCGCATGCGCAAAATGCTGAAGTCGTGCTTTCATCGCTTTGCCTGCACCATTTGAACGCCGCGGGCAAGCAAAACCTGTTCCTGCAGCTCGCACAGGCGCTGGGAGCACACGGCGCTCTTCTCATTGCCGATCTGATCTTGCCCTCGAGCGCAGGCGGCCGCAGGCTGTTCGCGGATACGTGGGACCACAGCGCCTCCGCCCAGGCGAGGGCCCTCATGCACCCTTCCGGCTTGTTCGACAAATTCGTTGCGACACAATGGAATTATTTCCGCTTTCCCGATGAAATCGATCAGCCCTCAGGTCTGTTCGAGCAATTACAATGGCTGAAAGCGGCGGGATTCAATACGGTTGATTGCTTTTGGATGCAGGCCGGTCATGCCATTTACGGAGGGTACAAGGAAGAGGCACAGCAGCGCCCCGAGGGAGTTACTTTTGCGGAGGCTTTGCGTGCCGCGGAGGCGGCTTTGGCAGTATGAAAGGACGCTAAAAACTCTCTTTGATCTTATGCCGGTTCCGCAACGGATGATTTGACAATGCCATGTCGATGATGCCATTTCTCGATCTGTGCTTCTGCCATTTGGTTCGAGTGGTGCACTGTGACCTTGAAAACTATACCCTCTGCTCTGTCATTTTGAGAGAATCATGGTGGAATTTGGCTCCGTGCTTATGCTGCACAAGATTCAGACTGTGTGAAAACGCCAGCAGATCAAGCTCTCAAGCAACTTGTGTTTCCACCGTGTGCAAATGCTCTCGCGCAATCTCTTCTAGATGTTCAATTTTGCCCACGTCGCGCCAGTAACAATCGTCCCGGCGGAAGGCTAAAATCATCCCGCCGTGGCCGGCGAGCCGCAGGTACGTTTTGATAATGGAAAAAGCGCCTTCTTCAGTCATTTGCTGCAAAAGCCCCGGCGAGATCACGTGAATGCCATTGAAGGCGAGATCGACGGTTTCTCCCACCGGCGTACGCGCCCACTCCACACGATTTTCCGGCACGGTTTTCCAGCCGCACAACTGGTGGTCGCGATCAAAAATCAAATACCGCGACGTTGGGCGCGCTTGCACCGCCAAAGTGGCCAGTGCATGGCTTGCGATATGGTGTTGGTAGAGAGCGTGCAGATCGAGGGAAGAGATGACATCAACATTGTGCACAAAGAACGGCTGGCCCTCCTCAAAAAAGTCTGCCGCTTTTTTCAAGCCGCCGCCGGTATCGAGCAAGTGTTCTTCGTATGAAAGCAAGACACGAATGCCGAAGTTGGACTTGCGCTGCACGAATTCCGCAATCTGCTCCGCAAAATGATGCACGTTGATGAGGAGATCAGTTGTGCCGGCGGTAATCAGCCGCCGTGCGACGATTTCGAGCAGCGCCACGCCATTGATTTCGACCAACGCTTTGGGGCGAGTATCGGTCAGCGGGCGCAGGCGGGTGCCCAAACCGGCGGCGAAGATCATGGCCTTCATTTTTGCAGTTCGCGATGCAAGACTTCGACATGCACTTGATACTTCTCCCGCAGATGCTTGGCCAGCATATTGGCACAGTAGACGGAGCGGTGCTGGCCGCCGGTGCAGCCAAACGCCACGGACAAATCCGTGAAGTTTCTTTTGCGGTAAGCTTCCACAACTTGATCGATCAAGTCGCGCACGTGCGTCATGAAGTGATGCACGCCGGTTTCATTTTCCAAAAAGCGAATCACTTCCGCATCGTTGCCGGTGAGCTGGGCGAATTGTGGCAAACGGCCCGGGTTCGGCAGGGCGCGGCAATCAAACACGAAGCCGCCGCCGTGGCCGGCTTCATCTTTGGGCAGGCCCTGTTTGAATGAGAAACTTTGCAGGCGCACGGTTAAGGCCAGCTGCACGTTGCCCAATTCCCGCAGCGCCGAGGAACGCACGAGTCGCTGCAACACATCCGTCAGCGCCGGCATGCCGGCCAGAAAATCGGCGGTGCGCAGCACATATTCCAAATTGCGAACGGCGTAGGGCACGCTTTGCAGGAAGTGCGTTTTGCGCTCGTAAAAACCGCGGAAACCATACGCGCCCATGGCTTGCAGGATGCGGATGACGACGTAGCCATAGTAATATTTGAGAAATCGCGCGCGCGCAACCGGCGCGAGCGTGTTGGCAGCGTCGAGATAAAGCTGCAGCAGTTCTTCGCGCACTTCGAATGGAATATCGGCCTTGGCGTCGAACAGTAGCGACGCAACGTCGTATTGCAGCGCGCCGCGCCGGCCGCCTTGATAATCGATGAACCACGGCTGCTCTCCACGGATCATGATATTGCGCGACTGAAAATCACGATAAAGAAAATAATTCTGATCCGCTTCCAGCAAGAAACTCACGAAGGCGTTGAAATCATCTTCCAGCGTCTGCTCGTTGAAGGAAATTTTGGCGAGCTTGAGAAAGTAGTATTTGAAATAATTCAAGTCCCACATCATCGATTGACGGTCGAAGCGGCCGCGCGGATAACACCAGGAATAATCCAGGTCATGGCCCGCCTTGATTTGAAAATGCGGCAGCAACTCGACCACTTTGCGATAAAGCCCGGCCACGCGCGACGAAAAGCCGGCCTGCTGGCGGTCTTGATGAATCAGCGCAAACAGCGTGTCCTCTCCCAAATCCTCCTC
>JBIOXB010000125.1:0-8734 GCA_044869275.1 bacterium | reverse complement strand
GGTGCAGGTGCGCACCGTGGCAACCATCACCGACCAGAACAACTTCACGCTTGAATTGATCTATGCCCCTGGTGCGGAGGCAAAGACCGTCACTCTGATCCACAAACGCAAAGCAACACCTTAGTGGATATTCAACGCGCACGGCTTTTGCGAGCCTCTTCACACACCTGCAGCTTCCTCGTCAAGAACCTGCGCTCCGGCTCGCTGCGCACCAATTCCAGGGCTTGTTGATAGCAGTCCCCAGCCTTTTCGAAATCGTTCATCTGAATATGGAATTCCGCGAGCGTGGCGGGCAAAAGATAGTACGATTTCATCGGCGGGAGACGAGGGATTTTTTCCAGCGCGCGCATTCCCGCCTGCGGCCCTTCCACCATCGCCAGGGCCACGGCGCGATTCAAGGCCACGACCGGCGAATGGTTCATCGCCACGAGTTGATCGTAGTACGACAGAATCAGGGGCCACTCGGTTTCTTCATAGCTGGCCGCCATCGCGTGGCAGGAGGCGATGCCGGCTTCGAGATGATACTCCGTCAGCTCTTCGCCCTGTCCGGCGCGCTCGAGATGATGAAACCCGCGCCGAATCATGCTTTGATCCCATTGCGCGCGGTCTTGCCCGGCCAGCAAAAGCAAATCGCCCTCTGCGTCCACCCTGCCGGGCAGGCGCGAGGCCTGAAACCACATGAGTGCGAGCAAGGCATGCACTTTGGGGTGCTGGATCAGCGGATGCTCGGCCAGCAGCTCGGTCAAACGCAGCGCTTCAAAACACAAATCCTGCCGGATCAAATCCTCGCCCTCATGCGCGTTGTAGCCTTCATTGAAAAGCAGATAGAGCACTTCCAGCACCGCATGCAAGCGTTCATGCAACTCCTTGCCTTCCGGAACCGGTAACGCCGCCATTTCTTCGCGCAATTTTCTTTTGGCGCGCACCAGGCGCTGTGCGATCGTGGCTTCTTCGGCCAAAAACGCGCGCGCGATCTCCCGTACGCTGAAGCCGGACAACGTTTTCAGCGTTAGCGCCACTTGCGCTTCGCGCCCCAGGCTAGGATGGCAGCACGCGAACATCATGCGCAATTGATCGCTTTTGAATTCGGAGGCATGCGCTTCGTCTTCCGCGACCTCGGCCAAGCGCATATCCTGCTCGAGCTGTGCCCGAATCTGTTCTTCCTTGCCGCGAAATATCGCCTCGCGCCGCAAAACATCGAGGGCCAGGTTTTTCGCGGTTTGCAAAATCCAGCCCGCGGGATTGTGCGGGACGCCGTGAAACGGCCAGTGCCGCAGCGCTTTCAGCAGCGTTTCCTGCACCACGTCCTCCGCCAGCTCGAGCTGAGCAACGCCCAAAATCTTCGTGAGTGTGGCCGTAATACGCCCAGCCTGGTGGCGGAACAAGTGTTCGACCAGTTGATGGACATCTCCAATTTGCCCGGGATTGTTGCTCACCGCTTCACTCACTTGGCCGTCTCATCTCATCAAAATCATTTTGCGCGTTTGGTTGAAATGCTCCGCCTCGAGCTTGTAAAAATAAATGCCCGAAGGCGCGTCTTGTGCATTCCAGGTGGCAGTGTGATTGCCGGCGGCGAGCTTTTGATTCACCAACGTTGCCACCTCCCTTCCCAACACGTCATAAACTTTCAAGCTTATCCGTCCCTCACTGGCCACTGCATACTGAACACTGGTCACAGGATTGAACGGGTTGGGATAATTCTGCCGCAAAGCCCAGAGGGCGGGAACTGGCATTGAGCCAGCGGCAACCGTATTGGGCGCCAGCGCCAGGTTCGACTTGGCATAAGCAAGATACAAAAAGGCCGCCGGCGCAGCGCCACCACCAATGAAACCGTTGCCCGTATTGCCGTCGGATTGATATACGAAGCGCAGGCTGTCACCGACATGATCGGCCAAAGAGGCCCACAAATCCTCGGATTGCGGCGTGTCCGTCACATTCACCGGCGCGCCCCAGGTCTTGCCGCCATCCTCGGAGCCCACCGCATAAAGATCCGTGAAATGCGCACCTTCAACATCCACATCATTGGGCCTGAACGCTGCGAAGAGCAAGTATAAATTGCCCGCGGCATCAGCGCCGGCTTGCGGTTGCTTCAGCAACGCGCCGTCGGCATTGACTTGATTGAAGCTGCCGCCGGCTGCAAACACCAAGCTATCCTGCACCGCGCCCGGTATGTCGGAAAAACGTATCACGGGCCCGATGCCGTGCGCCGCGCTCCAGTGCAGAATGGGGTCGTCCGTGCTTTCATACAGCGCAATTCCCGTGCCTGCAGCCTCGGCTCTGGCCAAGTAGTTCTCCCAGAACAAATGCAAATTGCCGGCAGAGTCATACAGCGCGTCAATCGTTCCCGCGCCGCGCAAGCTTTCCGTTCCGGCGGGAATCGCCAACGGATAATTGGTGATATTCTGATAGGTCCAGTTTCTGCCGTTGTCTGCGCTGGTCCAAAGGTGTGTATCCCCGCCGATCTCGCTAACGGCAACGGCGATGCTGCCACCCCATGCCGCTACGGCCTGATCGTCGGCGCTGAAAGAGGGCTTGTGCCCAGCCGTATCCGGCCAGAGAAAAGCATGCTGCCAGGTTTGGCCTTGATCGCGCGAGATGTTCACCTGCTTGATAAAAGTCACCCCGTTCACCGTGGCATTTGTGGTCGAGCAAATGATGATATTGTCCGCGCCGTCGACCGTGAAACGAGGCCACTGTACGGCAGCCGAGGTCGCACCCTCCGTGATGTAGGAATTCCATTTGCCAAGGCCTTTTGCCGAATCGACATTCACCTCATTGCCGCTCTGGGACACGATTACGCTGCGGCCGTCGCGCAAGGCTGCAATGCTCGACCAGCCCCGGCGCGCTTGTTCGACCTTCGCCATCGGTGACCAAGTGGTGCCATTGAAAAAGGAGAAGAAGGTGCCACGATCGTTTAAGGTGGGAGAAGCGGCCCCCATGCGCCCCACGGCGAGGGTGCCGTCGCCGTAGTCGTGCAGATTCGTCAAGACTCCGCCGTTCGAGGCGTAATCAAAATAGGATTCCATTAATTTGAAGCCGGGGCCTAACGCATTTGTCGTGTGGCCGTGATGGGGTGTGGTGCCGGCAACGGGAGAGCGGGAACGTTTGCCTTCCGGCGCCACCATCATGATCTTATTTCTATCGAGGCGGAATTCACGGCGATTCTGCCCGACTTCCGCAAGAGAAATCGCGCTCCAATGGAAAAGGATAAGAGGGATAATGAATCGCATCCTCATAAGCACGCTCCTTTGGTGGTTTCTCAACAAGCGCTTGGCGTTATCACGCCATGGCATGGCGCGGCAATTGATACTACCAACAAAAAGCCCCGACTGACAAAAAATCGCGCCGGGGCTAATAGAGTCATTACTCTCTTCTCTGGCATCAAGTATTTGCGATGCCCTCGTCCTATTTTGCCCTTGCCGGTGCAATGGCGAACCAGCGTGACTGTATCGGGCAGGTATTGCAGATCCGGGGCGAACTGCCAAGTGAAAATTAGCGCCGAAAAATACTTGATAAATTTATCGTCTTTTTTGAAAGATGCAATCATGATTTTGGAAGCATGGTCTGGCAAAGATTCGTTAGCGTAGAGTTTTACCACGCCTTCCGATTTTGGCCAGGCGGAGAAGCTTTTTCGTCAAATCAGAGAATTCGGTGGTATAACAGGACGGGCATGGACTCCGCAATCTAAATGTACATTTCTCGGTTGAAAGTCGTGCAGGATGATTATGAAGCTTTCTGTTCACACATTTGTTGCTCTTGTGCTCGTTGTCCTCAGTGTCGGCTGTAAGAATCCTGAAGTATCAACGGAAAAACTTCGGCGCTTCCCGATCGCGAACCTGGATGAGGTGCTCACTCGATCAGGAATTTCCTTTGACACAATGGTCACCAGCGACGGCAATGGCGCTCTCAAAATCGTCACTGATCAACCGACGACGGTACGGCTTTTTGAAGTGCGCGGCCTCGACCTCGAAAACGCTCGTCTCCTTTACCAGGCACGGCTCAGAACCGAAGGGGTCAAAGGTCAAGTGTATCTCGAGATGTGGTGCCAATTTCCCGGGTTAGGCGAGTTCTTTTCGCGTGGTCTGCACGCCCCGTTGACCGGCACCGTGGAGTGGACGACGCAGGAGATTCCATTCTTTCTCCAGCAGGGCCAGAATCCGGAAGTGGTCAAGCTGAACCTGATCGTCAACGGCCAAGGCACTGCCTGGATTGACGACATCGTATTATCCAAGGGCGCTCTCGAATGAAATGCCAACGCCTACTGAAAAGGGCATCGAGGGTATGCATGTGGGCGGCGTGCGTGAACTTAGAGTGAGTCCGCATCTTGCTTACGGCCAGAAAGGAGTTCCCGGATCGGAATTGCTATCAAAATTTATTCGATGCTGCCGGTTGCTCTTCTCCCACGCCCTCCATCCAACCAACAGTTTATTCCTCCTCGACTTATGCTTCTCTCCATTCAGCCCTTCACGAAGCTGCCCATTTGTTAAGCCGTTTCTGCATTGTGGGTTCGTCGCTGGTAGGTTGAGATGGTTGTAATCCGTGTGTTCTAATTTTACTATTGTTAATCATGAGTCGTGCAAGATGATCAGGAAGAGAATCTTCACAACCGTTTGCAGTTGTTGCATAGCTGCAGTGGTATTGTCATTTCCCGCCCAGAGTCTATCCCAAAACCAAACCCTCGGCACCTCGGGCTGCGGCTTGAGCCAGAATAATTGCCACACCAACGAAAACAATTGGTGGAAAGACGACGCGCACAAAGTGACGGTCGACGCGTTTTACGACGATCCCGCCGCTTATGAGAAAATCGCCAAGCTCGCGGGCGTGGATCCGGCGAATATGCTCAAGGGCAACAATCAATGCATGACCTGCCATGGCACCATCGTCTCCGGCAAAGAAGCGCGCGAGGTGGAAGAAGGCGTGAGCTGCGAAAGCTGCCACGGTGCGGGCAGCGCCTATAAAGATCCGCACGCCGAAGGCGATCCCAAGCTGGGTTTGCAAAGGCCGGGTTATATCAAGGGCTTGCAGCTCGGCATGGTGGAAAACAAAAATGTTGAGGTGCGCGGTAAAACCTGCGTGAAGTGCCATTACATTACCGATCCCAAATTGATTTCGGCCGGCCATCCCGACGGTGCGCGGTTCAATTATATTTCGGGAGTTAAAAAGGTCGCGAAGCATTGGAAGCGCCAGCCCGGTGATGCCGATCTCAACAAGGCGCCATTTGAGAAGGCCATGAACGCGAAAGGCCCGGTGGCGCAAATCGCGAAGGTGGAAACTGCTGCAGCAGCCGCGGCAGCCCCGCCCGAGAAAGGCCCCAGCCCGGCAGCGCTGCCGGAGTCGAATCAACCGGCATTGAATCAACCGGCAGCGGCTCCGAATTCTACCCCTGCCACAACTCCCGAAAAAGTATTGAGCCCGCCACCACCTGCGGTGGCGACCACCAATCAATCCCCCACAGTTTCATCGAATGTTCCTGCAATGAATCGCGCCGCCATGACGGCGCCCAGCGATCCACCCATGAATCGCATGGCAATGCCGATGGCCGAAAGGAACTCGAGCCCGGCAATGCCCGCGAGGCCCGCTTTTACAGCGCCCATGCCGACGGCCATCAATCCCATGATGCCGCCCGCGGACAGCGCGCGCGGCATGGCTTTGCCGCCTTTTCCGCAAGTGAACGATTCCACTTCGATTCGCGATCTCTTAATCATTCTCAAAAAGCGCTTGGAGATGTTGCATCAAGCGACAGGAGTCCGATAAATGGCAAGCTCAAGGAAAAGAGCGCAAGAAGGCCAAACCGTCATCAAGAAAATGGAGCAACACCGCGACCGTTGGAGCGCGTTCGGCGCGCCGGCGGGACTATTGGGCATTTCCGAGCGCATGTCGCCGGAAGAGTTGCGGCGCTTCGAAATTTTCCGCGAGTACGATGACGAATTCTTGGAAGCCCTCAGCCCCGATGTCACACTGGCCAAATGGAAGCGTGGCTCGGTTCTGTTTGAAGAAGGCGCATATGTTGACTTAGCGTTCTTCATTGCACAAGGAACGGTGGAAGTGTACGTGCAAAAATTATCGCGGCAAGGGCGGGCATACGCACCGGAGGAGCCGGGGCGCGCGCCGGAGAGGAATGGCCGTGCGGCCAAACGCGCTAAAAATGCGGCGCAAAACTCCGAGATCACGTTTCTCTCCACCATCGATTTCAACCTGCCGGCGGGCAGCGGCAGGCAGCTCGGCGCCGGAGACATCATCGGGGAGATTGGCGCGATGAACGGCTGGCCGCAATCCGTCACCGCGCGAGCAGCTTCGGATTGCATCCTCGTGCAAATTCGCGTGCCCGCGTTGCGCAAGATGAAGCGCCGGTCTGACGGACTCAAAGCGCGCCTGGACAAGATCTATCGCGAACGCTCGCTGCTGACGCAGCTCAAAACCGCGCGGTTGTTTCAGCGCTGCGAGGAAGCCTTCCTGGAGACGCTGGCCAGGCGTGTGGAGTTGATTTCCTGTGAGCCGGGTGAAATCATTGCGCAGGAAGGCGGGGCGGTGGAGGCGTTGTATCTCGTGCGCTCGGGCTTCGTCAAGCTGGCGCAAAAGATGGGCGAAGGCGAGATGGTCATTTCATATCTGCGCAAAGGCAAAACGCTCGGTGAAGTCGAGCTGCTCGTCGAAGGCGTGCCCGGCTGGATGTGCACGGCGACCTCGGTGGAATATTCCGATCTCATCAAAATCTCGCGCGAAGATATGCGCGCGCTGGTGAAGAGGTATCCGGATCTCGGCAAGGACTTGTGGAACAATTCGGTCGCGCGCATCAAGCAGATGGGCGCGAGCAAGAAGAATATCAGCCAATCGGAGTTTCTGCAATTCTCGCTCGAAAAAGGCCTGGTGGAGGGCAACAGCATTTTGGTGATCGACCTCGAGGCGTGCACGCGTTGCGATGATTGCGTGCGCGGCTGTGCCGACACGCATGAGGGCCGCCCGCGTTTCGTGCGCGAAGGCGACAAGTACAAAAACTTGTTGATCCCGAAATCCTGTTATCATTGCCAGGATCCGGTGTGCCTGGTGGGCTGCCCCACGGGCGCGATTCGCCGCGCGAGCGTCGGTGAAGTGGTCGAAATCGTCGACGATTTGTGCATCGGCTGCAAAGCCTGCGCGAATAATTGCCCTTACGACGCCATCGTCATGCACGACACCGGCGAGGTGTGGCCAGAGAACATGATTCCGGAATTACTGCGCGGCAAAGACCGCTTGCTCGCAAGCAAATGCGATTTGTGCTACAAGACCAATCATGCCCCGGCGTGTGTTTCCAATTGCCCGCATGGTTGCGCAGTGCGCGTGGGCAGTGTGGGGGAATTTCAGGCATTGCTCAATAAGAAAGCGTGACTCTCTCAATTTGATCAGTTGGTAGAGTGGTGGATTGATGGATTAATGGAGTGATGGATTAATGGATTCTCCATTGATCCACCAGTCCACCAATCCATCAATCCACCAATCCATCAATCCATCAATCCACCACTCAAGATACATATTCGCAATCAAGCCGACAGGTTCGTAACGATTTTGCATCACAGGAGCACGAGCAGGCCCGAAGCCGTCTCTCGCTCATTCCTCTCTCATGAAAAAGCACGATAAATGCCGCAATTTGGGGCTGGCATACACGCGGCAAGTAAAATATCTGTAAAGAATTGCGCATGCAAATTCCAATTTGGTTGGCAAATGTTTTGCATCTTGCTTGACGTCACGTCTTGCCTGAGATGCGTGCTGGCTCCGTCCAGGAGCGCGATTGTCAGCGGCGGCAAACAGAAATATAAGGGTTGAGATTTTGCGCGAGTTGAATCGAATCATCATGAAGATTATTTTTTTGCTACTGTTGATTATTGGCCTTTTGTTTTCATCGGTTGCGGCGCAATCTGTGGTGCGAATCGTGAGCTTTGAGAGGAATGACGGCATCATCGATCGCGGCACGGAAGGTGGCATTCGCGTCGGGGAGGTTTTCGAAGTCAATCGCTACGACGGCGATTTCGTGTATTGGGTCGGCCGCGTGGAGGTGGTGGTGGTGAAATCGCGCTTCGCGGGCGTGAGACTGCTCGCCAAAGACGAGAACACCGTCATTCAAAAAGGCGACGTGCTCGAGCTACAGAAGCGCGAAATCGACCCCATGCTCGACAAGCTGAAGCAGTCGGCATCCAATGGCGTAGGCAACGGCGTGGTCAAAGAAACTGCGGCCAAAACTGCGAATACGGGGAGTTTGAGCGACCTTTTGCCTTCGCCCCAGCGCATGCGGCCAATACAGTTCGGCGTGACCGGCGGCTTCTTGCTGCCGGTGATCAGTTCTTCTCGCTTGGCAGGGTCGAATTTTTCCCTGACCATCCAATCTCCGAGCGGGACGCAGCGTACCGTCAACATGTCCGAAGCCTACGCCAGCAGCCTGGCGTTTCAAGCGTTTTTTGCTTTGCCGCTGTCGGAAAGGGTATCCTTGCATTTGAATTACGCCTATGCGCTTTTGAATGTGAACGGCCGCAAAGAAGCAGAATTATTGAGCCGCGGGCTGAATGGCTCGTCTTCAATGGCCATGGTGACCGCGACGGTGCATTGGCGCTTGCCGAAAAACTTGCAAGCCGGCGCCGGCGCCGGACTGTTTCTGCCGCAAGTGTCCTTGCAAAGCACACAGCAAAAAATGACTGTTTCGGATCGCCAGCTCGGGTTTTCTCTCAACGCCGCGCACCAACTGCTCCTGGGCGCAAACGTATGG
>JBIOXB010000124.1:0-5334 GCA_044869275.1 bacterium | reverse complement strand
CAAAGCCAAACTTGTCATCAGAAAGGCGTACGGTTTCAAAAAATTTCAGACAATTGAAATCATGCTTTATCACATACTTGGTGAGCTACCCATGCCGCCGCTCACCCACAGATTTTTATGACGAGGCGAAAAAGTAAACGGATTAAGCGGATTGAATAGATGACGATTCTGGCCAACAAATCTCTAAAATCCGTTTTGTTCGCTCAATCCGCTTATAAAACAACAGCTGAGTAGTTTTTCAACCTCTATTTTACGGGATGACGGGAGGCGCCAGTGGTTTGGGAACAAAGATGGCACCCTTTGCGTGAAGAATGGGTGATCATCGCTGCACATCGCCAGAATCGCCCCTGGACCGGTGAAACCATTCAGCGGCAGAGCGCAGAGTTGCCGAAATACGATCCGGCCTGCTATCTGTGCCCGGGAAATGAACGCGTCAGCGGAGCACAGAATCCGCAATATGAACAGACCTATGTTTTCGAGAATGACCACGCTTGTGTGAGCTGGACTGCGCCACCTGTTCCCAGAAGAGAATCGGGAGTCTATAAAACCGTTCCGGCGCATGGCGTGGCGCGAGTCGTATGTTACAGCCCAAATCACAATCTTACCCTGGCCGAGCTGGAGCTCACGCAAATCGTCGCCTTGCTCAACGTATGGCAGGAGCAATATCTCGAACTGGGCAGCCACGCCGGGATCAATCATGTACTCATCTTTGAAAACAAAGGTGAAGTGGTCGGCGTTTCGAATCCCCATCCTCATGGCCAGATTTACGCGACCAATTTTGTATTCAAGTTTATCGAAACGGAGGCGCGCGTCTCGCGGGAATACTTCTATCGGCATCGGCGAAGTTTGTTTCAGGATATCCTCCGGGAAGAGCAAGCAGAAGGCAGCCGCATCATTTGTGAGAATGATGCGGCGATCGCGTTCATGCCTTACTTTGCTCGCTACGCCTATGAGGTTTATGTCGCCCCGAAAGAGAGCCATCGGAGTTTGGCGGATTTATCACGCGCGGAGCTCCAAGATTTCGCTGCCGTGCTGCAGCAGGTTTTGATCAAGCTGGACAATCTGTGGCAAATGTCTTTTCCCTATGTCATGCCCCTGCACCAAGCTCCCACCGACGGCCAGGATCATAGCGGGTTTCATTTTCACATTGAATTCCATCCTCCCCTGCGCAAACCGAATATGGTGAAGTACCTCGCCGGTCCGGAGATCGGCGGCGGCAACTTCCTGAGCGATACCTCGCCGGAAGAAAAAGCGCATGAATTGCGCAGCCAGTCGAGTGTTCACTACAAAAAAAGATCGTGAGGTCGTTACCGGTAACGCATGTATCGCATCGTTCAAGGCTCAACACACAGCTTGGCAGACGTCGCCCGTTTTATTGAGGTGATCAATACGCTGGAGCAAAATAGCCTCGCCGAGGCGCGCTCGTTGTTTGATGCGGAGAGGGAAGTAATCGTTACGCGCGCCCCCGGCCGGCTCGATGTCATGGGCGGCATTGCCGATTATTCCGGATCATTGGTGCTGCAGTTGCCGCTCCAGCAGGCTACCTGCGCGGCCCTGCAACTGGCACCCGATCGGAAATTGCGCTTGATGAGCTTGGGAGCGGACACCGTGCACCGGTCGGCCTACTTTGAAATGGACCTGGCAGAATTCGAAGAGTGCGGACATCCGCTCGAGTATCACAAGGCACAATCCTATTTTAAAAAAGGATCAGCAACGCGATGGGCGGCATATGCGGCTGGCGCTTTTCTCGTTTTGATGAGAGAAAGAAACGCTGCTTTCGCAAATGGCGCCCGCATTTTGATTGCCTCGGAGGTTCCAGAAGGAAAGGGCGTGAGCTCCTCGGCCGCGCTCGAAGTGGCGGTGATGGCAGCTGTGGCCTCGGCATGCAAGATCGAAATGCCGCCGCAGGAATTGGCGAGGCTGTGCCAAAAAGTCGAGAACTTGATCGTCGGCGCGCCGTGTGGTATTATGGATCAAATGACCGCCGCCTGTGGCAAAGCCAATCAGTTGCTGTCACTCCTTTGCCAGCCCGCCATTTTACAGGAGCCTGTGCAGATTCCCAGCCACCTCTCGTTCTGGGGAATCGATTCCGGAGTGGCGCATGCCGTTTCGGGTGCTGATTACACTGCGGTACGTGTGGGTGCGTTTATGGGATACAGAATGATCGCGGGATTGGCGCGATGTACGATATCGCCGGGGAAGAAAGCGCAACACCTCGACATCAGCCCTGGCAAGTGGAATGGTTATCTGGCCAGTATTCCGCCTTCGATTTTTGAGCAAGAGTATAGGAAACATTTGCCGCAGGAAATCAAAGGAAGCTCGTTTATCGAACTCTATCAGGGCACCACAGATGAGATCACTGCCATCGACCCGAACGCCGTTTATCGGGTCGCGTGGCCAACGGCACATCCTATTTATGAGCATGATCGCGTGCGCACGTTTGCTGAACTCCTGGCATATGCCAAGCGCCGGCGCGCATTGGAACAATTGGGAGAGATGATGTATCAATCGCACAGCAGTTATTCGGCATGCGGTCTGGGAGCGCAGGGCACGGATAAGCTCGTCGAGCTCGCGAGAGAGCTCGGTCCCGCGCAGGGGATATACGGCGCAAAAATAACCGGTGGGGGCAGCGGCGGTACAGTTGCGATATTGGCCGATGCCGATGCCGGTCCAACCATTGCCGCGATTTGCGAGCGGTACCGCGAAGAGACAAACCACCAATCCCGGGTTTTTGCCGGCTCCTCTATGGGCGCGGATGATTTTGGTTGCCTGGTATTGAGAGATACTCGGGGCGAATGACGCGAATAAAAATCGCAGCCACAAGACCTCCCACCACTTCTCCCTCAATGTTTCAGATGTTGACGGTTCATTTCACCAGCGTTCAGAACGCAGAGATTTGCAAGACAAAATGATGAAAAACTATTTTGGTAACAGAGACGTCTGCCCTCTCAGAAGCTTCCAACCATCTTTGCGTTTCACGACCACACCGGTTTCAACGGCAGTGGCTTTTGTAAACGTGCCTGCGGTATCGATCATCGTCGCGTGCAGCGTTCCGCTGTAGGTCGCATATTCGCGAGTCAGCGGATCGATACGGAGAGTATCCCACACGTTATCGACCAGGCGGAACGCCGGAGCATTCATTTTGAGCACGGCAGCCACGGAATCATAGGATATCCACGACGAATATCCGGGAGGGACCCAGAAGAATTCGGAGGAATTGTCAAGATAGCCGAATTCAGCCATCATACCGCCGGTTCTGATTGCAGCGTAATAGTCATTGAGCGTTTGTTGTACCTCGTTTCTGATGACTTCTTTTTCAGATTCCGTCAGTGCCTCCGTTTTCTGACAGGCGCCCACAGCCAGCAACGCGATCAAAAAGAGGCACACAACTTTTCGAACCATAGCTCACCTGTTTTGGCGTGACTGCGCTTACGTGTTTGAGGTCATCTCTTTGACGGATGGTTGCAAAGTAAAATGACCTTCGTTCCTGCGACATGAATGTCGCTTTACAGGCTCACTCCACTTTTAGCACGCGCGTTCGTTGGCCCGTGCCATTTTCATTGAAGGCCTCAATCTGAAAATAATAGGGCCGGCTCTTTTCCATGCCGGTGAAGTAGTACTCGCTCGCGCCGTACACCAGGATATTGTTATAAAGTTTATCAGGGCAATCCCGGCGTAAATGGTATAACCGATGGCCTCGTCTGATTGCTGCCATTTGAGCCAGGCATTGCGGCGTTCGCTTTCACCGCGCCGTGCGATGAATTGTTTAACCGTATCGGGCGCCGCGTCATGGCCTTTGCCGAATGCCCGGAATCCGCTCAACGCAAACTTTCCGGTGGGCACATGCACGTTTTCTATTTTCAAATACCGCGCTTGCGCCGTTTGTTGCAGCTCGACATAATCATGTGGCACATCGGTTTTGTTGTTCTTTTTGTCAACCAGCATCTTCCAGTTTGTTCCATCGGCGGAACTGGAAATGAGGTATTGATGAAATACATCCGATTGCTTCCCCATGAGTTCGGCATTCTGATCCGCATAATTGATTTGGATGGCATGCACCGTACAAATAGAACCGAGATCACTCTGCAGCCATTCGCCCTTGTTGCCGGTTGCTGCGCTCCAATAAGTTTTAATATCTTCATCGACGGCAAAATTGGGAGCGTAACCGCCATACGTCGATGATACCATGACCGGCTTGTTGTAATTCAACAGCATCCAACCGGTGAAGCGGCTCTGTAAATGATCCGCTCTGCCGTCGGGCAGATAGTGCGGATAATCACCATACGCGGTATTGCAATACAAAACGTCATCGCCGTCGAAGCCGGCAGGCCATAAGCCAATGCGGCGTTCGAAATTATTCTTCACCGAGATGGCAATCGTCGCCACATGCCACCAGTTGCCGAACTTATCCGGAAAACTCGCGCCGTGCCCGGCGCCGCGGGCGAAGCCGCCGGGCTTGTATGAAAACGGATTGTGCGGCTGATAAGTGAAAGACCCGAGTGGCTGCTGACCGACATACACGCCGTCGGCATAGCCGCTGAACTCCGTCCCCGGCGCGGCATACTGCAAATAATATTTGCCGTTGTGCTTGTTCATCCACGCGCCTTCAATGAAGGGACGCAGGAACGTATTGTCCGCATGCTCGCCGAAACGCTCCCAGCCATACACGTCATCATGCAAGCGCAGCAATTCTTTTTTCTCTCCAATGGGCTGCCATGTCTTGCGATCGATCTCCTGGCCATAAATCGGATACACATTGCTCGAGCCCCAATAGATGTACAATCGCCCGTCATCATCCAAAAGAAAAGCAGGATCCCATGCGCCGACTTGAAAAGAATCCACGGCTTCGGTCCAGGAATCAATGGTTGGATTGGTACTCATCCACAGCGGAAATGTTTTTGTGTGCGTCGAGCCAATCAGCAAAAGGGTATCACCAACCGCAACCGCTGCCGGCGCGCAGAGCTCGTCATAGACTTGGTGATACGGTTTTAGAAATAAGCGAGGAATGAATTTCCAATTGGACAAATCAGCACTCCACCAATAGCCGTATTGGTTGGTGGAGAAGAGAAAGTAATTCCCTTTGAATAGCGTAATCACGGGATCTGCCGTCGTTCGGTGTTTTCCCATCTCGGTAAAATTCGGAATGGCGCCATAGCCATAATCGATGTTGAGTGGATTGCAGTAGGTTTTTGGCTGGGTCAAACTGATTCTAGAGGCTGCGAGAGTTAGCAAGAGAAGAAGGAGAGTCAGAGGTCGTGAAGTGTTTTGCATGATATGTCCCTTATTCCCGTCAATTATTGTTGGCAAGTCGTCCTAAGACGACTTTTAGTATGG
>JBIOXB010000123.1:0-21742 GCA_044869275.1 bacterium | reverse complement strand
CGGGTTTTCAATTGTCGTTGCCGCAGATGGACGTGCAAAAAGTATCGGAAGTTCTGCTCCAGCGCATCGCCGATACGCTTTGTTACGCGGCTTGACAAAGAACATTTTGGATAAAGTCCAGCTAAGAAAGTGTCAACTAATTTCAGGACGAGACAGTGTAACGTGTACAAAATCCAGTCCTGAGTTCTACGGGATATTCTTCACAATCGCGGGACCGAGCAGGCGCGTCAAACCCACCGGCAATCTCTGCCACGTTCGGATCATGAACTGGTATTTCGGATTATGCGGGCTGATCTCGGGAAGCGCGCCGCCATTGGGAAGCCAGTATTGCCAATGCAGGGCCAGGGGCTTTGCTCCCCATTGTTCCTTAAATTTATATGTGCCTTCGTTCAGCGTGCAACGGCCAAAATCGAACTGGCGATAGCCTTGCCGAATGGCGAATTCCAACACCGACCAATACAATAGCATGTTCGGCGCGAGCGCATTGTATTCACGCAAGGAGGAGGCCCACGGAATCTCCAGCACCTCGCGAAAGCCGAACAAGAAACCGGAAGCGAGCGGCTCGTGCTGGCGGTAAATGGTGCAAATATGCGCCTGCTGGGGAAAGGCCGCCAAAATATTGGCGAAAAAATTTCTGGAATAGACCGGCGTACCCAGATCACGCATGTTGATCGCAAACACGCGATAGAAGTTTTCCAGCTCGTCTTCACGGCCAAAGCGGACCGTGAGGTTTTCCTTTTGCGGCTTGCGGATTTGGCTGCGCAATTTGGCTTTGAACTGATCCCACAATTCTTCCGGCTGGCCCGGCAAATCGAGCAGCATGCTCACTTTGTGTTGTTTGGTGGGAAGATTCGCCACCTGAGCTGCGACGTGGCGCAGCTCGACGTGCGCCGCTCCACGTTGTTTTCCCAGCTTGCAGGCATGATCAAGAAGTGCTTGCCGCGCCGCCTCGTCCTCCGCGACGATGCCGCCGTAGTTCAAATACGGCATCGAGATCAAAAACGAGCCGAACAATTTGCTGCGCAAGTGCGTGAGTGGCAAAATGCCGCACAACCGGTCGTGGTCGCGCGCCGCGAGATAATAGCAGGGGTGGCCAAAGCTTTTTTCAATGACCGCCTTCCAGCCGCTCAGATGCGGCGCGCGCGCTCCCGCATGGCGGTTGGCGAACTCATCCCATGCTTGAAAACCGGAGGTTGTCGTTTCGACGATCATGCCATCAAGAGAAATGCATTTTACCATTGGTGAAGGGAGAAGGCCCGTCTGCGTCCGTGCGCGGCCAGTCTTTTTGAATGGAAGTCCCTTCCAGAACTTCACTGAGTGTACCGAAGGCGAATTCGTCCAGCAAACGTTGCAGCCGCTCTTCGGTCAAACAGATGTTGCCATAATGCCGCAGCCTCTTGAAGCGGCCCAGCGGAATACGCGGCAGATCCGGATCGACTTCCCAGGGGTGGAAATAAAGAATGGCGGGCTTGCCTTCGGCATTGATGCGGCGCACGCTGTTGCGAATGAACCAGTAAGGATACAGGCGCAAATAGCCGCCGCCGGCCATCGGCACGTTTTTCCCCATCAGCACGACGGTGGAGAGCGGAAATTCCACCAGCGCCGGGCCGTGCGCCAGGCGAATTTCGAAAGGAAAGCGCGGTGCGTCGGGGATGCCGTAGAGATCGTGTTTGACCGGAAAAATGCTCGAATCATACTTGATGCCGAGTTGCGCCAGCGTTTCCCAAGCCCACATGGATGATTTGGTGATGGAATAGCTGGGCGCGCGATAGGCGAGCACCGGATCACCGGTGAGATCCTGCAGAATTTTGAGGGATTTCTCAATGTCGCTATAAAACTCTTCGCGCGACAATTCGTAAACGATCTGGTGACCATAGCCGTGGCTCGCAATCTCGTGGCCGGAGTCTTTGATCGCGGCGACGATTTCCGGATATCGTTCCGCGACCCAGCCCAAAACGAAAAAAGTGGCTCTCACATTCTTGCGCGCGAACAGACTCAGCACGCGGCAGGTGTTTTCGACCACTGTGGGCTGCATCTGCTCCCAATCGTCGCGCCGGATTTTGTGCCGAAACAACGAGACGTGAAACCAATCTTCCACGTCTACCGTCATCGCATTTTTGATGCCTGTTGCTGCCATGCGGATAGAATTCCCGTCCTGCGGGCATTCGCCCGAAGTTGTGACACGAGGCTCGTGCCGGTTTCTCGTCCATCCTTGGCATCAACTCTTTTCTCATGAACATGAAAGCTGTGCGGTGTGTGCGGCTTGCCAAACAAAAAATGTGCGCAAAGAAACAGAACCGCCCGGTTTGGTCCAGCCTGCATCGTTTCATGTGATGCTCACTGGCCGGCGGCTTCCGTGCCGCGCAGCAATGCCAGTGCTTAAAGTCTACAGCATGGGTAATTAACCTGAAATTTACCCTCAGTGCCTGTCGATTGCGGCAATGTGACCATTTCTTTAATAAAATATGTAGTGCTGAAGAACAAGGCGGGCGGAACGGCAGAATACTGCGCCCCGGACCGAAGCCCGGGGCGTGCTTTTGCGGAAAATGCCAGCAGCGAGGCGAGGAATGTCAAATCAAACGCGTTGGAGATTGCGCTTTGGCATACCAGGCAACGGTGCGTTGCAAGCCTTCATGAAATTTGACGCGAGCAGCAAATGAAAGCACCCGGGTCGCGCGCGCAATGTCGGCCATCGAATGTTTGACGTCGCCGGTGCGCTCATTTTCATAAACCGGGGAGAGGTCTTTACCCATGATTTCGGCGAGATACTTCGCCAAAAGATTCAAACTGTAACGTTCGCCGCAAGCAACGTTCATATATTGCCCCACCGCATCCGGCGCGGTGCACGCGAGCAAGTTGGCGGCAACGACGTTTTCGACGAAGGTAAAATCGCGGGATTGCTCGCCGTCGCCATAGATGACCGGCGCCTGGTTCTTCATCAGCGCCGAAACAAAGCGCGGAATGACGGCGGCGTATTGCGAGTCCGGGTCCTGCTGCGGGCCGAAGACATTGAAATAGCGCAGCGCCACCGTGGGCAGGCCATAGACGGAATGAAAGGACAGGGCATAACGCTCTGCCGCCAGCTTGGAAACGCCATACGGCGAAACCGGCTGCGGCAGCATGCTTTCTTCTTTTGGCAGCGTGGGCGTATTGCCATACACCGAAGAAGACGAGGCAATAACGAAGCGCTTCACACCCGCCTCTTTTGCCGCCCACAGCAGGTTCAGCGTGCCGGTGGCGTTCACTTCGTGCGTGGTATGCGGATCGACGACCGACCGTGGCACCGAGCCCAAAGCGGCTTGATGCAAAACGTAGTCGACGCCCGCCATGGCCTGCGCCACCAGCGCGCGATCGCGAATATCGCCTGCCATCGTCTCGATGTGATTTTCAATTTCTGCCAGATTCGTGCGCTTGCCGGTGGCGAAATTGTCCAGCACTCGCACGCGTTCGCCGCGCGCCAGCAGCGTGCGCGCGAGATTGGAACCGATGAAGCCAGCTCCGCCCGTCACCAAGTACAAAGCCATTCACCTCTCCTATTTCACTTTTTCCGATGTGGAGTAATAATCATAGCCGTAGTATTTGTGGTCGTAATAATACGGCAAAACGCCTTTCTGATTATTAATAATTACGCCCAAAATATTCAAGCCCGCATTTCGCATGAGGTCGATGGCGCGGCGCGCGACTTCTTTGTGCGTTTCGCCGGCTTTCAGCACGATCAAAGCGCCGTCCATTTCCGGGCTGAGAATCAAGGCGTCGGTGACCGGAATGACCGGAGGTGAATCCACAATGACGGTGTCAAAATAGAATTTTATTTCGGAAAACAAATCTCGCAGGCGGGTGGAATTCATCAATTCCGTGGGGTTGGCGATCACGCCGCCCGAAGTCAGCAGGCGAAGGTTCTCGATCGAGGTCTGCTTGAAGCACATATCGAGCTTGCGTGTGCCGGCCAGCACGTCGGCCACGCCTTCTTCCTTCGGCATGCCGAACAATTGATGTACGCGCGGCCGCCGCAAATCGCAGTCCACCAAGATGGTTTTGGTGTTGCGATAGCGCGCAACGGTGCAGGCGAGCAGTGCTGCGGTCGTGCTTTTGCCTTCATTCATTTTCGCGCTGGTGACGAGGAAGTTTTTCATATCCTCGGCGCCGTACAAATTTTTGATCTTCGAATAGAGCCGCCGGAACTCATTGGCTTCTGGCGACTCGTCGTTGAAGTAAGAAAGGATTGAATGCCTTCTCGATTTGTTCATGGGTCTCTCGTGCTCAACATGAACAAGCTGCGGCCATGGGCTTATGCCGCGCGGAGGGCCCGGCCCGACGCGTCTCACGAGGCGTGTGGCGCGCGTGCCCGCCGCTGCTTGCTCACAGGGGTGAGGTGGTGCAGGTTATTTTAGAATCGCGTCGAACAGCAACTGCATGCCTTTATTGTCATACTCCGCCAAACGCTTGTTGCGTTTCGCGCGCTCGAAGGCCGGATTGTGCTGGATCGCTTTATCGAAATGCTGGATTGCCTTGTTGTTGACGTACTTGCTCAGGATCACATAGGCCACGCCCAAATGATTGTACAAGTCGGCATAATTTGGATACTTCTCGATGAATTCCTGCAATTGCCGGATGTGCCGCCAAATCTGCCGGCTCGTGAGCTTTTTGCTGTTGTAGATGGCGCGCAGATAAAAATCCATGATGAAAGAAACGTCCGTCGGCTTGGCAATTTTGCCCGCGCCCGATTCCAGCGCCTTGTAGGCTTCTTCATATTTCTTGCGCTTGAGCAGCTCCTCGCCATGCGCCTCTTCGTCGCTGCGATAGGCGGGATTGATCTTGATCGCTTTTTCGAGATTGTCAAAAATCTTCTGCAGAGAATTCACCGACAGCGCGAAGTCTTCCTTGGTTACGGTGTTGAGCAGGTAGGCCAGCGCGAGATTGTAATACGCGTCGGCATAGTAAGGATTGGCATCGGCGGCTCGCAAGAACTGGTCGACCGCTTTGCGGCAATACTCCTTGCGCAAATAGGCAAGGCCGAGATTATTGTGAAAATCCGCGAAGCCCGGCGACATGGCAATGGCTTGTTCCAGCACCGCAATGGCGTCGTCATAACGATGCAACGCCGTGTAGGCGCGGCCGAGATTGTTGTACACCACTGAGATTTTGGGATTGAGCACAATCGCTTCTTCGAATTCGATCACGGCTTCTTCATACATGCCACGGCGCACGAACGCCTGGCCGAGCAGGCTCTTCAGCTCGGCTTGGTCGGAATCACGCAGGCGCTCGGAGAGCTGCAGCAGCATGTGAATCTCGCTCTTCTTTTCCTCGTGAAACTGGCGCGTGCGCAGGCGAAGCTTTTCAACCGGCCATTCCGGATTGAAGTCCCGCTTCCGGGTTTCCAGCAACGTGCCGTTGCGAAAAAAAGCGGAAACGATCTGGCGGTCATTTTCATTGGTCGAAGTTTTGAGAAAAAATTCGCTCTTGGAGGAGCGAATCACATCATTGAAGAGAAAGTCGGCCATACGCACTACTCATTCGGAGGTTGAGAGATTCCTTATACCAACCGTGAATTTTTCGCCTGCTCCGGAAACGATTTTCACGTGGTAACGTCCCGATCTACAATCGAAAACAGCTTGCCGCTTTGGCGAGGTGTTTTTCCTTATGCTTCTGTTGCAACATTGTCCTTGGCGATCGTCGCGACCGAGGCAGCCGTCTCTGCCGTCCCCGCGAAGCCCGAACGTTGGTCGCGGGTGCTGAGACCTGCCAAGCGCAGCCAACGATAAACCGTCGAGCGACTGGCTTTCACCGGTGGATCGACGCGGGTTTCAAAAAACTTGCCGATCATCGTCGGGCCATAGTGCGGATGCTCTTTCACGATTTGCCGCACCAATGCGATATAATCGTCCTCTGACGAGACTTTAATAATGGTCGCGCTTTTTTGCAGTGGCTGCGGCGGCGCAGTGGGAATTTCGTGCGCTGCGGCGGCCACTTGTCCGGAAGGTTCTTCCGGCAGTGTCATCGGCAACTCTTCCATTGCCGGGAAGGCGACAGGCGTGGTCTCTACAACAGGCGGAGCGGCAAGAGCACGCTTTTGCGATGAATGTTTTTTCTTCCGAGCAGAGGCTTTCTTCGCCGCAGCTTTCTTTGGCACCGGCGCTGGCCCTAACGCTTTGGACCTGGCTGAAAGATCATCGGACCCGGCTTTTGCTGCAGGCAAAGCCATGCGACGCGTCCCTTTCCCGCGTTCGGTATGAAGCGGTGGACGGAAGGGTTCATTTCTGTACGTCGGTCGCGTGTGCTCCAGCGGCGGGGTCTCCTCCTCGAACGAAACATTGTGCTCCAGCTCAAGTGCCGCGCGACCTTGCCAGTCCCCTTCTTCCATTTCAAATTCTTCCGGCAGGGTATCGATTTCGTCGATCAGCCAGGGATCGTGAATATCTTGCATCTCAAAATCATCGTGCACCGGCTCTTGCTGCGCTGCGAACGAACCGGGTGCGGCGCTCTTACGATCTTCCTTGAACTGGGCTGCATCCTTCCCTGGTTTGGCAGCACGCAAAGTTAAAGGCGGCGCGGTCTCGTCGTGGCTCCGCTCAAGTAATTTTACCGAAGGCGGCTCCAAATCGGCCGGCGCTTTTGCCGCTCGCGTTGGAGAAGGTTTGGCGGGTTTGTTTTTCCGCCGGTGGCCCTTCGTTTGCGGTTTCTTTTTTGAAGGGACAGGTTTGTTCAGGGGAAGCTCGGGAGCTTGTTCGTATGCACCGTTTGCCTCATCGACCTCGAATTCCACGGCCACGGGCCCGTCTTCGATTGCGGATGCAGCCCGATTGGGTTCGCTGGAAACGGCGGCCGCTGTGCCAGTTTGAAGTGATGCTGCATTTTCCATGCCGAGCACCACGGGTGAGCGCACTGCACGATCTCGACGTTCCACGGCTTCAGGAGCAGCCGCCGGATCTGGCGCGGTGTCGTTGGCGGCCGGCTTGGGAGCGCGCTCTTTCTTCTTTTTCTTTGCTTCTTTTTTGGCGTCTGGTGCCGCCGTCGCAGTCTGCTGCGACACAAAGCTTTCAGCTTCGGCCGCGGCAATTTCGCGCGCAGGCACCGGTTCCGAAGGCAGGGGAGGTTTTGGCTGAACCGGCTGCACGCGGGCATGCGGCTGGTCGACTTCGAAAGAACCCAGCGCCTCATCGAGCGTGTCGTAGGCATTCATGAAACTGTCGAGTTCCAGCAGGAAAAAGACATCCAGGACCTCGGGGTTCATGCCGGCCAGACGGATATCGCCGCCGTTGTCGCGCACGCGGCGAAACTCTGCGGTCAGGGCGCCCCAGCCTGCGGAGGCGACAAACTCCACGTTGGCGAGCTCGACCACGAGCCTGAAGTGCCCCCGCGCCACTAAATAGGCGAGCACTTTCTCGAATTCGGTCACACTCGCCGCATCGAAAATTCGCATGAGGCGCACGACGTGAACGCCGCTGTCTGTGACCTCTACTGCCTCAACCAATCGTCGCGGGCTACTCAAGACTTTGATCCTTCCGGTTGAAGAATTTGCATCAAACACATACTGCGCTCGGCAAACAAAACAACGCCAAACAAAGGTCTGGCTATTTTTTTTACAGCATTTGTTTCATCAGAACAAAAGCCAGCACCAGCACGGCCACGATGGATACGGCCAAAATCGACAACGCGAGCGGGCTTTTGGGCTTGGGGACGCCGCTTACGGTTTGGATGCGCGGAATCGCGCCCAAGACCGTGACGCCCAGATAGGTTTCGACATCTTCCACCGACTTGAATGAATGATCGAAAAACTCCAGCATATAGACGGCGCCGATGCCGAATCCCAATCCGCCGAAGACGGCGATCAACATGATTTTGTCCTGATCGTCGGTCATGGGCGTGACCGGCAGGTTTGCCGGATCGAGAATGCGATAGCGCGTTTGCGCGTCCTTCTGGCGCAGCTCTTTTTTGAGGCTCAAGCCGCGCGCCTGTCCCTGAAATGCGGCGAGCAACTGTTCATATTGCCTCATCTCTTTTTCGAGCGCTTCCAGCTGGCTCTGCTTGGCGGGCGCGAAAGTAATGCCGCGCTGATATTCCGAGATATAACCTTCCAAGACCCCGCGTTGGAGGTTCAACAACTGCAAATCCAACATGGCCAATTGATTCTGCACGATGAGATCGGCGTCCCCGCCCGGATCGCTGTCGGCGGCGGCTTTGGCAACTTCGGCGCGATATTGCTCGCGCAGCGCTGCCAAATCCTGATTGACTTTGATAACCTCTGCATCTTTCCAGGTAAAGCTCACCATCAAAGCGGCCAAACGTCGGGCTTTCTCCTGCATCTGGCTTTGCAGCACCGCGCCGTTGCCATATTCGGAAAAATTGAGGCGTGCGGTGGCGGCGCCAGCCCGTGCCCCCAGCTCCTGCACCAGTTGCTGCTGTCTGGTTATATCTACATTCAGTGAATTGATTTGCGAATTGACGCTCGCTTGATTCGCAGCGTTGACCATGGAAGTGCGCGAGCCTTCCCGCGCTAGTTGCGTGCTGAACGCTTCCACGCGCGCGCGCGCTGCCTCATATTTTTGTTCAAACTCGCGCTTTTTCTCTTCGCTGAATTCCTGCGAAGGCTCGACGTCCTGGCTTTCCGTTTTCAAGGCGTTTTCGATAAAAACGTCCCCCAACGTTTTAACCACTTGATACGCGATTTGCGGATCGCGGTGAACGAAGGAAATCTCGACGTAATTTCCGCGCTTGGGGAAAATGATGTTCTCAAACAGCCGTCCCGCCAGCCATTCGATTTGCAGGCCGCGCAAGAGTGCCGCATCATCGGCGGTCGGATTATCCAGCTTCATTTTTTTGGCTTCTTCGCGCATGCCGCCACTAGGCTTGAGGCCGACACGATCAATGACCTCGCCGAGCGTGGCCTTGGCCAGCAGTTGTTTCGTGATGTCTTCGGCCATGTCCTTCATTTTCGCGAGTTTCTTGGTATTGCCTTCGGGCAATAACGTTTCCATGTCCTTCAACAATTCACGATCCTGGTCGATGACAATGGTCGTGGTCGATTTGAACACCGGATCCATGGTCGAGATGCGATAGTACGCACCCAGAATGGCCACAATCGGGGGGATGATCAAAAACCACTTTCTGCGCAGGCAGACTTGCAAAATGCTGCGCAAATCAATTTTTCCGCCTGGTTTCATGGTAGTCGTCTTGAGATAAATGAAAATCGTTCCGCAATCACCGCGTTGTCCGAGAGGACTGCTGGCTCGCCGTGGCCCGTCAACCGCCGGATTCGCATGGTTCCCTCCTTCCGCATGCGAGAAAAAATCCGGGTGCGAGTTGGCGCGCTGGTCCGCTCAGTTACCGCTGTTGTTACTGTTACCGTTGTTGCCGTTGTTGTTGAATATTTCATTGAGAATGATGTACGTCGTAATCACCGAAATCGAAGCCTTCAAGATGTCGCCCACCGCGGCGCCGATGACGAAGCGGCCATAATTGTCCCTACCGGGAATGTAAATCGTATCACCCGGCCGCAGGGTCAAGGGCACGGGCACGGCGTGCTTGGTGTAAGTCTCAATATTCACCGTGTAAACCACCGGCGCCTCGGGGCCGCGCGTGATGATTTTGACTTTGCGCAAATCTGCTTCGCGTGCGGGTCGATTGCTGCTGCCACCGCCGCTCAATTGCAGGATCGGGCCGCCGGCTCTCACCACCGCTTGCAGAACATCCATGTCCTTCTCCAAAAGATAAACCCCCGGCACGGCGACGTAACCGAAAACATAAACGGCATTTTTTGAAGTGATCATGCTGGCGCCCACGCTTCCTCCGCCCACGCCCGTCGCCCCGGCCGCAGCAGGAACGTTGACGTTGTCGCCGGGCTGCAGCCTGGGCAGGCGGCTCATGTCGCCGCCGGCGAAGGCCGCGCTCAAATCAACTTCAATGACCTGGCCTTGAGCGCCGCCGCGCAGAATCTGCACCGCGCTCAATTGCGCCGTGGGCTGCGGGCCGCCAGCCTCGAGAATCGCTTCCCACACCGTGGGAATTCTTTCAAACGAGTATTTTCCCGGCGCGTTCACTGCGCCGGTCACAAAAATCCTCCGGCTGCCGTATTCGTTCACCGTCACGGAAGCCTGGGTGATCTTGTTGTTGTAAATCGCTATCTTTTGCACGATGCGCGCGCTGAGCTGCTCCACCGTCATGCCCGCGGCGGGTATTCGTCCGGCCAAGGGCAAATCGATCTTGCCTTCGGCATCGATTTTCATCTGCGTGTTGAGATCGGGTTGCTGCCAAAAAGTGACCGTGATCATATCGCCCTTGTCGAGCTTGTATTCTTGCGCCGTGGCGGGCCTGACCAGGCCCAACGCCAACACGATCACGATAAACGAGGTGATAGTTTTCAACATGAGTCTTTTCGCTCCATCGAAACACAATTTATTGTCGCGGCCCTGCGAGAGAGGTTTTTTTCTCCTGCGTGACCCATAACCGCGCCTCGGAAAGATTTCCCTTACTTCATGAATTCCCGCATCAAGGCGTCGTGCCCATCACTTCATTACTGGGAGGGCTAACCAAACCCGCTTGATCATAAACGAAAAGCCGATAGTAATAAGTAGTATGGTCTTCCAAGCCGGGATCGTCATGCTCAGTATCGTCGGGGTTGTTTAAGATGGCGATCAGTGTCTCATCAGCCCCGGGTATCTTCGAGCGATACAAGCGATACGAAGCAAAGTCCGCTTCATTGTTTTTTGACCAGGTTAGGTGAAACTCTCTGGTATCGATCAGACTTGGCACAGACAAGCTCACCTTCTGGGGCGGCGTATCGGCCGCGGTGGCAAAAGTTGCAATATTGCTGCCCGAGCTTTTGCCGACTTGATCGAAGACGATCACGCGATAGTAATACGTCGTATTCGGACTGGCAGTATTATCGGCATAAGTCGTCACCTTGTCGCTGGTGATGAAGGCCAGTGGCGCAATGCTCGAATCCATCGGCAGAGAGGTCGTGCGCAAAATGCGGTAACCGGCAAAATCGTCATCCACATTCTGCGACCAGGCCAGCAGCACTTGCCGGCCGGGGTCCGGTCCGGATTGCGGCGCCGACAACACCACCGGCGTGGGCGGCGGATTTATGGCGATGCGGCCCGAGACTTCATTGCTCGAAGGGCTTACCAGGCCGCCCGCATCAAACACCAGTATGCGATAATAGTATGTCACGGTTTCCTGCACATTGCTGTCGGTGTAATTCGTCGTTTGCTTCGCAGTTACGCGATCCAGTAATGCGGCCGGCAGCGGCATGAAGTTGGCCGTGGTGCTGCGATAAATGCTGTAGTTCGCGAAATCGACCTCGGCCGAGGCGCTCCAGCTCAACCGTAGGGCGTCTTGCTGGCTTCCGACCAAGGTGGGCGCGAACAGCGTCACACTCGCCGGCGCTTTGATGATCGAAATTTTTCCCGTCGCGTCCTTAGTAGGCGCAACGTTGTTGACGCGATCGGTGAAGTTGCCGTGCACCAGCGCTTGCGTCAGTTCGACGTTATCTCCAATAAGATAATCAGCTTCATACACACCGTCATTAGCCGAACCATCGCCCACCCGGCCGTCATCAAACAAAGCAATGGCCTCCGCGATACCATCCACCGTCACCGCGGCTTTACCATTCGGCTCGCCGGCCCGGAGCGTGAAGTGAATGACGTCGCCATTGCGCTTGTCGGCGCCACCCGTGTTCTCCGTCACGCTTTGAATCAGGGCGATGGTATCGAGGGTAATAGCGTCGCTCGAGCGCGTGCGGGTCTCATTGCCGCTGCTATCGCGGAATTTGGCATAAACAGTTTTCAGGCCATCGCCGTTGGACAACAGCCATTGGATCGAAGCCGCAAACGGCTGCCAAATGCTACCGGTGAAAGAAGTATCATTGCCGATCAACATAAAGGCGGCTGTGGTCGAGGCATTGATTTCGATCACCACCTCCTGGGTCGCCGTAAACTCCGCGCCGCCGGCGAGGCGAATGGCATAGTTATTGGGCACGCCGCTAACCGTGACTGAAGGCGAGCCCTCGGCACCGCTGATGCGGGAAACCGCAGCAACCTGATAGGAATAAGTCACGGTGTTGCTCACGTTACGGTCGATATACCTTGTGACCAGCGCAGAGTCGAGGTAAAAGAAGGTGGCGGAGGTGTTGTCGCGGCGATAAATACGATAGCTCCTCACCTTGGCGGGATTGTTAATCGACCATGACAATTCAATCTGCCGGTCTCCGGTCGAGACCGTCAAGCCAAACGGCTGGCCGGGAAGATCCCGATTGGTGTTACCGGGCGACGTCGGTTTTTTCGTGCATTGCCATTGCGCCGCAGCAAGCAAAATGGCAAACACGGCCAGCCAGCGGGTTGGGTGTAACACTCTCATGGCTTGCAACACTCCGTTGTCCTTGCTTCGTGAAGTTCTCTTGTCAATTTTTCTCCCCGACAAGCCGGTAAGGAAGTGATTAATAATGTCACACTTTACGTAGCACGCATGACGCTCGTCTCCAATGCCTAAAACTTGACGCGTGCAATCAAAACTGCGTTTGAATGCTGATCATCGCTCCTTCGGTTCCAGCATCGTTGGGCAAAGCCAGATTCATGTCCACGGTCACACCATTGTGGTGGTAGTTCGGAAAAAAGAGCAACACGTCGAGCAGGTTATAGACGTACACCGTGCCCGCGATCAAAGCGGCGCGACGGCGCTTTTCGTAACGGCTGTCCAAATTCGACTGTGCGACGCTTAATGCTGCGGCGAGCGCGTCGCGACCCTGTGCCGGGTTGGCTCGCCGAAAGGCGTTGGCAGCGGCGTTATAGTCGTCGAGCACGTTGTTGTATTTGACACTGTGGTAAATGAAAATGCCCAGCGAGGTCAACTGCGCCGTCGCGATGATGGCGCCTTTGAGTTTTTGGTCGGCATAGGCCTGCCCCCATCCCGGGAACAAGGCGGAGCGCAAAAGCGCCTTGGCCCGCGTCTTGGAGGACAACTTGATCGAGAATTTCTCATTCCCTTTGCCGGTAAAGAGAAACTCGCCCGTCCAATCTTCATAGCCCCATTTCTTCGCGCGAATCTTGTAATAGCCTTTGAGACGATGGCCAATGGTATAGGGCGCGCGGCCGGCTAGCCCGTATTCGCCGTCGAAATATACGATCGCGCCGGTCGGTCGGCTGAGGATTTGCGTTCTCGCGGAAGCTCCCGTGTCTTCGCTGGGCAAGGGTGAGTCTTGTGACCAGCTTGCGGTGGGCAGGCCAAACCCGCTGAGTGCCAGGAGGGCGATCAACATCTTTCCCATGTTCATGCTGCGCTTCATACGCTTGAAGGCCGTGCGGTGCAACATATCTTCTGAACCTCCATGCTCGATACTCTCGATGTCCTCGGCTTCTTGCCAAAGGGGTAGATAATCATGTGCTCAGCCCTCAATCTGCCGTTTCTCGCCCGCGAATAATCATCCATAACGTTTGCCACAAAATCAAAATATCGGCTTTCAACGAATGATTATTGACGTAGCGCAAGTCGTACTGCACTTTTTTACGCACGTCGTCGATGGTGGCATCATAACCGCAGTAGATCTGCGCAATGCCCGTCATGCCCGGCTTGACTTCCAAGCGCTGTTCATATTCCGGGATGGCCTCCGCGAGCTTGGGAATAAGCTGCGGCCGCTCCGGGCGCGGGCCAACCATGCTCATCTCGCCCTGCAAGACGTTTAAGAATTGCGGGATTTCATCGACGTGCGTAAAACGTAATATAGAACCCGAGCGTGTAATGCGCGGATCGTTTTTTTGCGCCCACACGGCACCGCTGTGTTTTTCAGCGTCGGCGCCCATGGTGCGGAACTTATACACCGTGAAAGGCCGGCCAAACAAATTCTCTTGGCGGCGTTCGCCCCGGCGGCGATCATAACGCACGGCCAGGTTGACGTTCCGGCGTTCGCGCCGGCGCTTGTTCAGCCCGGCGCGTTGCTGGCCGTAAAACACCGGTCCGGAGGAATCCAGCTTGATGAGCACCGGCACAAACAAAAAGATGGTCGAAGTCAAGATAAATCCCAAAGTCGCCATCACCACGTCGAACGCGCGCTTGCCAAATTGTTCCCAGAAATTGATGCCGGAGAACGGCGCGGTGATTTTCTTTACGAGCTTCTCCGGCACGAACAGAGTGACGAAGAGCGCGCTGAACAGGAAAAAAGGCGACAAAACCGCCTTGCCCCAGGCGCGCTCGAATAAAGTCGCTTTCCTCGCGGCCTTGAGATTCCTGAATAGAGGCTGCTGTAAAGTGTGCGGTCCGGCGAGACGGCCGTTGGGCCGCACGATTTTATCGTCCCTCCCGTAAGCGCGATCGAGAGAGTGAGAGGTGCCGTTCCTGGACGCGAGGTCCAAAGGTGAGCGTCCCAGACGCTGCTCAACCAAACTCGCCTCTTTCATCTTAGCAACTCCGGTTTCAATGACTCGCAAGAGTGGTGGTTCCCACCTGACGATGCCACTGCCGCGGCCCGCCTCTTTTTGTTCAAGTTTCAGGCGCGGCGCTGGCAGCAATACTCTGCCGTGATTCTACTGGCCGGCGCTTGCGCGCGCTGCCAGGGACTTTTCTTGAGATGGATTGAGGTGGTCTGATATCGCTCAAGCTTTACTGCTCATGCATTACCGATTTATACACGCGGCTGACATTATTGGCGTAATCCCGTTTCCAGCGCGGCCGCAAACGCGAGCAGGAGCGTTGCCAGGCGTGCCGCACAAAACCACGACCGGCATCGCGCACCGGCGCTCACGCGGATTGATTGGCAGCCGCTCCGGCATTCGCCGTTTCCGAGCCCGACGCACCATTCGCAGCGACGGCGGCGTGCAAGGAAGCTTTGGCGGCGCTGCGCGAAATCTTGGACCTTTTGAACGTGCGCGCCGAGAATTGAAATTTGTTCAGCAGCGCATACAGAGTGTAGCGGCTGATGCGGGCCGCGCGCGCCGCTTTAGAGATGTTACCGTAGTACTTCATCAACTGCTGCCGCAGGTACTCTTCTTCAAACGCGTCGATCCACTGCTTTTTGGCTTCCAAAAACGGCAGGCCGAAAAGATTGTTCTGCAATTTTCCCGCCACTTGCTCCGCGGAGGTGGCTTGCGTCTGGCGCGCCCACGCCGCGGCGAGCACGGATTTGGTCATTTCGACCATGACCATCATGGCCATCACTTCGGAGGCGCTGAATTGCCGCGGTGAGGCGAAAGCCAAATCCAAAAATGCTGCCATAGCAGACCGCGGTGTCGCGTCACTCGATTGTTGCAGATAAAATCGCAGCACCGGCTTCGGTTTGCGGCACGCGCTGGCAACATTCGCGACCATGTCCGTTTGTGGCGCGTTCAATTTGTCTGCCTCATTCCCGTTGGGGCGCGACAGCGCCAAATAATCGTTGCCGGCCCCCTCGCAGGGTATCACCGTCACATTCTCATCGGCCGCAAGCGCAGGGTTGGTGGCGGGGTTCGCCACTCCGCTCGCCGCAGCTTTCGCCGCCTCCGGCAAGAGCGCAATGCGGCAGTACGAGGCGCCAAACGCCTCACGGAACTGCCGGCAGAGATGAACGATCATCTCTTGAATGTTTTTGCTGTGTGAATTCATGAGATCGCGCAAGCTAAAATGTAAATCCTTCCAGCTATTTATCGATCAATATATACAGCCATGCGCGGGGAATGCGTACTCATGCCAGGAAAGTAGCGCAGTTCAATGTAGAGAATTTGCAACGAGAACTGCTCCCCTTGAGCAAAGGGAACACGCTGCAACTCGCCCAAGGATGAGATTGTCAGGCAGACATCACAATGCGGCGCGAAGGGGAGGCACTGGTGAGGAGAGGGAGAGGCGGAGGGATGATATGACTTTGGTACAGGTTACAACTCTGCCGCGGGCGGAGTGGCTGCAGGCGAGACCGGCTTCGCATCTTTATTTGTGCTTGAGCCTCATATAGCCTTGCAAGAACCGCCCAAAAACCGGCAGCATCGCTTGCAGGCGCCGGTGATAGAAGAGTGTGGCAATCATACGATTGCGGCGCAGGAACTTGCCCAGACGGTGAGAGCGAATGCGGGAGGAATATTCCGAAAAAGAAAAGTCGTTTGCTTCCACGGCATGAATGATGGTCTCTGCCGCAACCGGGCCGTAGGCCATCGCGGCGGAGATGCCTTCCCCCAGCCACGGCTCAATGCCCGCGGCCTCGCCGGCCAGCAAAACGCGCGGCGTGTTGAAGCAATCGGCGAAATGATACCAGCGTTCGGGATGCCCCAGGAGGGCGGCGTCCGCATCATACCCGCGTGCCGTGAGATGGCGCTGCAGCAAGCCGGGCAAATCCGCGCGCGGCAGGTCCTCATCGTCATGAATCCGGCTATCGAACAGGCCGACGTTGAAAAAAGGCTGGCCTTCGTGCCAGCAGGGAAACTCCCAGACGTAACCCTGCAAACCGTCGCGCATCGGGCGAAAGTCAATGCGCGCGGTTTGTTTTTCGAAAAACTCCTGCGCGCCGTTGCGAGCCGGCACCAGGACTTCGAGCAAGCGCGACACGCGTGAAACCGATTCGCGAAAAAACTGCCGGCGGATGAAGCTCTTCGCGCCGTCCGCGCCCACCAGGGCTTTTGCAAAAAACTCACCGGCCGGCGTTTTCAACCAAATACCCTCCTCCTGGCCGGCGGCGGCCAGCACCGGGGCATTTTCGAGCACGCGCACGCCTTTGCGCTTGAGCGATGCCGCCAGCGCCGCATCGAATTCGTTGCGGCGCACCGTGCGCATGATGCCGGGAATGTCGAATGCCAGCGGCTTGGAGGCGAGGCAGATCTGCACGCGCTTCACGTGAAGAGTCGGCACTTCGGCCTCCAGCTCCAGCTCACGCAGGATTTCATCCACCCAGGGCGTCAATCCTCCCCCGCAAACTTTGTAACGCGGATGCCGGAATTTTTCCAAAACTAAAATCCGATCCCGCCAAGCCGGCCGCTTTTGAATCAGCGCCGCGGCGGTCGCGATGCCCGCCGGTCCGGCGCCAACGATGCAAATATCAACTCGTTCCATGTGCGATTCTATTATTCGAATGGCTGACACGACAGGGAGAAATACAAGCCTCAAAAAAAACGGCAATGTCATTCCGTTGGAATCTTCCCTCGCACTGGAATTATTGTTCTGTCAGGGGCGGTGCCCAGTGCTTAGGAAGATTCAGCCTGTGTGAAAACTCGGGAAGGCCGCACCCTGAGCGCAGTCGAAGGGTGCTCAGTTTAAAAATCAGGCTTCGACAAGCTCAGCCTGCGTTGAAACCAAGCGTTTTCACACAGACTGATTCAGCCTGTGTGAAAACTCGGGAAGGCCGCGCCCTGAGCGCAGTCGAAGGGTGCTCAGTTCAAAAATCAGGCTTCGACAAGCTCAGCCTGCGTTGAAACCAAGCGTTTTCACACAGACTGATTCTTCCAGAATGACATGCAAAGTGGGTTGCTGGCTCTACTGCAATACTGCAAATTGTCAATTGTCAATCGTCAATTGTCAATTATCAATTGGCAATTGGAAATTCTTAATCATCCCCCGCCTCTTCCGGCTTCCTCACCGCTCGATCGGCACATTCACCAAATTGCCCCATTCCGTCCAACTGCCGTCGTAATTGCGCACGTTCTTGAATCCCAGCAGATGCGTGAGCACGAACCAGGTATGGCTGCTGCGCTCGCCGATGCGGCAATACGCGATGACTTCGTCATTCGGCTTCAAGCCGGCTTCCTGCAGATAAATGGCGCGCAATTGCTCGGCGGTTTTGAACGTGCCGTCTTCGGGATTGGCGGCGCGCGCCCAGGGCACGTTCTTCGCGCCGGGAATATGGCCGCCGCGCAACGCGCCTTCGTTGGGATATTCTGGCATGTGCAGCTTCTCACCGGAATATTCCTGCGGGCTGCGCACGTCGATCAAAGGTTTCTTGCTTTCCATGTGCCGCAAAACCTGATCGCGAAATGCGCGAATTTTACTGTCGTCGCGCTCGCGCGCTTTATAGGAGGTGGCGGGATACTGCGGCTTGTCTTTCGTCAGCGGCCGGCTTTCTTTCGTCCACTTCAAACGGCCGCCATCGACGATTTTAGCCTTGCTGTGTCCGAACAATTGAAAGACCCAGAACGCATAGGTCGCCCACCAGTTGTTCTTGTCGCCGTAAAACACCACGGTGGTATTCGGCGTCACCCCAATGCGCGACATCAGCGCTTCGAAGCCCGCGCGCTGCAAGTAGTCGCGGCGCAGCGGATCGTTCAAATCCGCGGTCCAATCCACCTGCACCGCGTCGGGAATGTGGCCCGCGGCATACAGCAAAGCATCTTCGTTGGATTCGATCATGCGCACCGCCGGATCCTTCAAATGCTCCGCCACCCAATCCGTGGAAACCAAAACCTCCGCGTTGGCGTAGCCGCGTTCATTGAGATTGCTCATGAGAAGTCCTCCTTGGTATTGAAATCCGCGTGGAATTTAACTTGCGCGAATGTAAGGCAATTGCGGTGAGAATACAAGGGCGAATATACCAAGGCTTGACATCGGAAGTTGCATTCAGTATAATCCATGAGAAACTGGAGTTCACCTCGGAGTTGTTTCATGGAAGTATGGTCGCCGGCCAGTTGGAAGAAGTATCCGATTCGGCAACAGCCAAGCTACACGGATCCACGACTTTTGGACCAAACGCTTGCGCAATTGCGGCGCTATCCTTCGCTGGTGTTCGCCGGCGAAGTGGAATATCTCAAGCAAATGGTGGCGGAAGCCGCTCAGGGTCGCCGCTTTTTGTTGCAGGGGGGAGATTGTGCGGAGCGCTTCAAAGATTGCACGAATCAAGCCATTATCAACAAGCTCAAAATTCTGCTGCAAATGAGCCTGGTGCTGACTTACGGCTTGCGCCAGCCCATCATTCGCGTCGGCCGCATTGCCGGACAGTACGCCAAGCCGCGCTCGGTTGATTTCGAAGTCGTCGACGGCCGTGAAATACCGGTGTACCGCGGCGACAGTATCAATTCCTTCGAGCCGGACCCGGCGGCGCGCATGCCCGATCCCCGGCGCCTGCTGAAAAGTTATTATCATTCCTCCGCGACCATCAATTACATTCGCGCGCTCATCGAGGGCGGTTTTGCCGACCTGCATCATCCCGAAAACTGGCAATTGGAATCTTTCTCCAAAAGCGGGCGCAAAAAAGAGTATCTGCAAGTGGTCGAACGCATCTCCGACGCGGTGCAATTCCTGGAATCACTCGGCGGAGTGAGAGAGGGCGTGCTGGGCAAGATCAACTTTTTTACATCCCACGAGGGCCTGCTCTTGCCTTACGAAGAGGCGCTCACCCATTACGATTTGCGCCGCGCAAAATACTATAATCTTGGCGCGCATACGTTGTGGATCGGCGACCGCACGCGGCAGCTCGACGGCGCGCACGTGGAATATTTTCGCGGCCTCGGCAACCCCATCGCGGTCAAAATCGGTCCGGCGTGCAGCCCGGAAGAATTGGTCGATCTGCTGTGCGTTCTGAATCCTTTGAATGAATGGGGGCGCCTCACGCTCATCACGCGGTTCGGGCAGAACAAAATCAGCCAGCTGCTGCCGCCTCTGATCGAAGCCGTGCGCCGGCTCGAATTGCATGTTTTATGGTGCTGCGATCCCATGCACGGCAATATGTTGATCACGGAGAACGGCATAAAAACGCGGGATTTTAATCAAATCCTTTCGGAATTGCGGCAGTGTTTCGAGATTCATCGCAGCCACGGAAGCCGGCTCGGCGGTGTGCATTTCGAATTGACCGGCGAGGACGTGACCGAGTGCACCGGTGGGTCACAGGGCTTGCTGGAGAAAGATTTATCGACAAACTATGACACCTATTGCGACCCGCGCTTAAATTATGCCCAAAGCCTGGAGATGGCGTTTCAGATAGCGGGATCGCGGGAAAAGTAATGCCACTTCAAAGTGAAGGGAATTGTGTATGGCAGTCATTTCCGTAGATACCGCCATAGAGCAACTGCTTGCCGTTTTGCGCGAAGCATTCGAGGGCCCTTCGCCGAACTGGGGTTATTTTACCGATCGCGGTGCGGAGGGGGGTTTGTTCGGTACGCTGGCCAGATTAAGTGCGGCGGAAGCTTCACGCCCTCTCGGCGGAAGCTCCATCGCAGCGCACGTTCATCATGTTATCTTTGGTCTTGGAGTTTCCTCCGCCTCGGTGCAAGGCGATCACGCGCCACGGGATTGGCGCGAAAGCTGGCGGGTCAGCGCGGTGAATGAAACGGATTGGTTGAGAATGAAGGAAGAGTTGCGGCGCAAATATGAGGAGCTGCGGCAAGCCATCGTTTCCCATGCTTCCGCCAGCGCGGAGTGCATGGGAGAGGCGATTGGCGCGCTCGCGCATGTGGCGTATCATTTAGGCGCGGTGCGGCAAAAAGTTGCGGTCAACAAACAAGGTTAAAACTGGCCGGATTGCATTTTGCTTAAACCAGCCGTTATTTCCCTCCGCCGCGTGGTTCCAGCAAACGAATCCTTGCTCTGGGATATGTTGTATCACGCAATTTATGTTTCCCAGGGCAATGAACTGTTCCCCCGCGAGATCGTGCAACAACCTGCGCTCCGCCGGTATGTTGAAAGCTGGGGACGCCCGTACGATGACGGCTTCGTGGCGGTTGCCGTTCCCACGCACAAGGCTGTCGGCGCGGTATGGATGCGCTTGCTCACTGGTGAAAACAAAGGTTACGGTTATGTCGATGACGCAGCGCCGGAACTATCCATTGCAGTTTTGCCGGAATATCGCGGACAAGGGGTTGGAACGAAGCTGTTGATGCGGCTCTTGGCAGAAGCAACAAAACGCCATCGCGCTATTTCATTGAGTGTTGCGGCGGTGAATCCGGCGGTGAGGCTGTATCAACGCCCGGGATTTGAAATCTTCGCGGTAAACGACCATTCGTTGACGATGATCAAAAGAATATGACTTCTAATTTTCATGATTTCTGGTAATTTTTCTTGACATCCGGTGTTAAAAAATGTTATCTTCCGACCACAATTCTTTCCGACCACAATTCTTTCCGATTCCGAAGCTGAAATAAGAATTGCACATTTGCATCCTTACAGTTAATTGCTTCAAAAACAACTTAAGGAGACGAACCAATGAAGAGGAAATTATGGATTGCCGCCCTGTTTACGCTGATTTTGAGCACACAAATGGCATGGGGCCAATGGACGATAACGACCAGTGGCCAAGTTGGAATCGGTATAACCAGCCCGGACGCCAATTCCAAGCTTCACGTTCAACATACCGGCTTTTACGCCGGTTATTTTACCTCCAATGCAAACAGCACCACCACCAAAGTAATAAGATCAGAATACACCGGCACCGGTTCTTATGATGCCAGAGCGGTTTATGGAAGATCTGTGCCGATGGCCGGGAAAGGTTATGGAGGCGAGTTCATTGGAGGATACATCGGGCTGACCGCTACCGCAACGACGTCGGGTAACGGCAACAGGTCTGGCGTTGTCGCAAACGCCAGTGGCGGGAGTTCTGTTATCTATGGAATCCTCGCCTCGGGATCAGGTGGCACTACAAACTACGCAGGATATTTTAGCGGCAACGTTACGGTCACCGGCACTTTTTCAAATCCCTCTGATGAGAATTTGAAGGAGAATATCGATTCTTTGAGAGCGGTATTGCCGTTGGTGACAAAGCTGCGCCCGATCAGTTTCAATTACACCAAAGACCCGCAATACCAGCATATGAACTTGGCTTCCGGAATCCAATATGGGTTTGTTGCTCAAGATCTAGAAGCAATATTCCCTGATT
>JBIOXB010000122.1:0-10881 GCA_044869275.1 bacterium | reverse complement strand
TTATATTCCAAAATGAAGAAACTCGGCATTCCTACCAACCGCGGAAAGGTTGATAATTCAACCAAAGATTGAAATACCGACTTTCGGAAGCTTTCCAAAGCAGACCTCCATTATTATGGCCTGACTTAAGACTCTGGTTTTTTTAGATGCTGTAACTTATATTACAGTGTGTTAGCATCTGGCATAGTTTGGGCTGCATATCAATCTCGTGATAGCAGCAACTTACAAAATCTTCGTCTCCCAAAACCGGAAAGCCGGCATACTGGAAGCGTTATTTGGCTTCATGGGACCAACTGAAGTGCAGCCAGGTTGCCTAAGCTGCCAAGTCATGCAAGACCTTAGCGATCCGGAGGTGATCATTTATACCGAGGAATGGCAATCTCGAGATGAGCTTGAAAACCACGTTCGCTCCCAGCGTTTTCATATTCTGTTAACGATCATCGATTTATCCCTGCGCGCGCCGGAAATAAAGATTGCCACCATGACTCAAGCCTGGGGAATGGAATTCATTGAGTCGGTGAGGCTGGGCAAAACGTGTTGAGCGGCATAAAACCAAAGTACCCAAGGCCTTCATGAAAAGCTCCTCGCCATTCCTAAAACGCCCCTCACCGGCGGCGTGTTATATTTGGTGCCGATTAGGTTTGCCGAATACAATTTTGGGACATGTTTAAATTTTCACCACAAACAAACAATTAACCGGAGGTTTTTATGAAGATGCTAGGCACCATCTTGATCGCGTTTATGATGCTCGCCGTGCTGGGCTGCGCCCCGTCCATCTCGGTCAAGCAAGATTATGACAAGGAGGCCAACTTTGCGGCGCTAAAGACTTATGCCTGGGTGGCCGTGCCCACCACCACGACCGGCAGCGTACAAGCCGCTCTACAGCGCAACGGTCTGCTGGACAAACGTATCAAAGAATCCGTGAACAGCCAACTGTCGGGCAAAGGTTATACGCAGGATGCCAACAACCCCGACTTCCTGGTTCTTTACCACACCGGCGCGGAAGACAAGGTCAATGTCACGGACTGGGGTTATGGTTATGGGCGCTATGGCGGCTGGTATGGCGGCGGAGGTGTTGATGTTTATCAATACAAACAAGGAACCTTGATCCTCGACGTCATCGACGCCAAGTCGAAGCAATTGGTGTGGCGCGGTTTTGCGCAAGGCACCATCGATCCGGACGCCCCGACCGAAAAACGCGAGAAACGTCTCAACGAAGCGGTCACCAGAATGCTGTCGAAATTTCCGCCTACGGGAAAGTAACCGCCGAGGTGAAACGCGAAGTTGGAAAGCCATTGTTGACCGCAAGTTAGAATGAATTCCCATTTTTTGCCACGGATTGCACGGATGATGCGGATTTTCACGGATAAAAAATCCGAGGGAATCCGTGTGATCTGCGTCATCCGTGGGCAATGCTTTTCATTTAAAGCTGCTCGACCAGCTTCGGTTCTCAGCTTGTATGAAAATCCGAGTTAGAACCTTAAAGTCAGCTTTTCAAAATCAACTACGAGGAGAACACCATGAAGAGGCTACTGTTGTCGATTTTGTTCGTTTTTTCCGCAGTCTCGGCTCATGCCCAGGACGTGGATAGCTTCATCGAGATGCTGCGCTCGGATGTCAAAACCAACAAAAAGGCGATCATCACCGCAGCTATGGACTTCACCGACGCCCAGGCCGCCACGTTCTGGCCGATCTATCGCAACTATGAGTTCGATCTCGACAAGCTGGGCGACGCCCGCGTTGCCTTGATCAAGGACTATGCGGAAAACTACGAAAACATGACGGACGTGAAGGCCAAAGAATTGACGGAAAAGTCTTTCAAGTTCCAAGAAGACCGGCTCAAATTGCGCAAGAAGTATTTCAACGAGATTTCCAAAGCGCTGTCGCCGGCCCTGGCCGCCAAGTTCACCCAGGTGGAAAACCAAATGCAATTATTGGTCGATATGCAAATTGCCTCGGAGCTGCCGCTGCTGGAAAAGCCGGAAACTGCGCAGAAATAAATCCGCTGAACACGATGGAAAACCAATTTGAGCACATGGCGGTGGAGGTAAACAGTTTGTCGCCGGCCAGCAAAACGACATAGCGCTAACGTGGAGAGAAGATGAGAATATTTCCTGATGCTGGGTTAACTGTTGTGGCAGCAGCCCTCACTTTGCTGCTCGCAGCTTGTGGCGAGCAGCCGCAGTCGCAAGGTGGAAGCGGCGGCACGATGACTGCGCTGGCGATGGATCGGACGGTGCTGCCAATTCCTGAGCCACAATACCCCGCGATCACCGAGCTTGATGCGCGCAAGGTCACACCTCCGCCACGGTTCGAGGTCAAAGCACCCCAAGCTGCGCCCAACGTGGTCATCGTGCTGATCGACGATATCGGCTTCGGCCATTCCGGCGCATTCGGCGGGCCGATCAATATGCCGACATTGGATAAGCTCGCGGCCAACGGTCTGCGCTTTAACCGTTTTCATACCACCGCGCTGTGCTCGCCGACCCGCGTGGCCTTGCTCACCGGCCGCAATCACCACGTGAACAATGCCGGAGCGATCATGGAGCTGGCCACCGCTTTCCCGGGCAACACTGGCGTTCGCCCCAATAGTGTTGCGCCGCTTGCGGAAATCCTGCGCTTAAATGGTTATAGCACGGCGGCCTTTGGCAAGTACCATGAAACCGCCCCTTGGGAGGTTTCCGTTTCGGGTCCGTATGACCGCTGGCCCACTCGTTCCGGTTTTGATAAATTCTATGGTTTCATCGGCGGTGAAACCAACCAATGGGCTCCGGCAATTTTTGATGGCACCATTCGGGTGGAAGCGCCCCATGATCCGAATTACCATTTCACCACCGATATGGCCAACCAAGCCATCGCGTGGACGCAGGCGCAGCAATCCCTCACACCTGACAAACCTTTCTATGTGTACTTTGCTACCGGTGCCACGCATGCACCCCACCATGTTCCCAAAGTGTGGGCGGATAAATACAAAGGCAAATTCGACCAGGGTTGGGATAAGCTGAGAGAAGAAACGTTCGCTCGCCAAAAGGCATTGGGTGTCATACCGCAAAATACCCAGCTCACGGCGCGCCCCAAAGAAATTCCCGCCTGGGATGATCAAACTCCAGAGCAGAAAAAACTGTTTGCCAGACAAATGGAAGTATTTGCCGGCTTTGCCGAGCACACCGATCATGAAGTGGGAAGACTGGTGCAAGCACTGGAAGAAATGGGTGAGCTGGACAATACCCTGCTCTTTTACATCGTCGGCGACAACGGCTCCAGTGCCGAAGGCGGCCCGGAAGGCACCTATAATGAGATGATGGCTTTGAATGGCATTATTGGAAATGCCTCCCAAATGATGTCACATCTGGATGATTGGGGCAGCCCGAACACGTTTCCGCATTTTTCCATCGGCTGGGCACATGCCGGTGACACACCATTCCAGTGGACCAAGCAGATCGCCTCGCATTTTGGCGGCACCCGCAACGGCATGGTGATACACTGGCCGCAACGCCTCAAAGCCAAGGGAGAGATTCGCTCGCAATTCCATCATGTGGTTGACGTCGCCCCGACGGTGCTGGAAGCCACCGGATTGCCCGAACCAAAAATCGTGAATGGCACGGCACAACGTCCCATGGACGGGGTTTCGATGGTCTATACCTTTGACGATGCCAAAGCCAAAGATCGCCATACCACGCAATATTTTGAAATGTTCGGCAACCGCGCCATCTACCATGAGGGCTGGGTTGCTGCCGCACGGCATTCCATCCCCTGGCTGATGGCGCAAAATCCGCCGCTCGAAAACGATGTTTGGGAGTTGTATCACGTTGATGAAGACTTCAGCCAGGCGAATGACCTGGCTTCCCAAAATCCCGGAAAGTTAAAAGAACTTCAGGATTTGTTCATGAAGGAAGCGGCGAAAAACAATGTACTGCCCATCGACGATCGCAGATCCGAGCGATTTGATGCGGCTATTGCCGGAAGGCCTGATCTCATGGGCGGCCGCACCTCGCTCACGGTTTATGAAGGCATGACCGGCATGATGGAGAATGCATTTATCAACGTGAAGAACCGTTCGTTTACGGTCACGGCGGAGGTGGAACTTCCCAGCGGCGCCGCGAATGGGGTTATCCTGGCACAAGCCGGACGCTTCGGCGGCTGGGTGATCTATATGAAGGGCGGCAAGGTTCATCATGAATATAACTTCTTTGGTCTTGAACGAACCAACATCTCTTCGCCTCAGCCGATAGCCTCTGGCAAGCATTCGATTAAGTACGAGTTTGCGTCGGATGGCGGCCAGCCGGGCTCCGGAGGCCTGTCTATGCTTTACGTGGATGGCCAGAAAGTCGCAGAAGGTCGAATTCCCAAAACACAACCTTTTGCGTTCTCTGGTGACGAAGGGGCTGATGTGGGAGTGGATAGTGAAACGCCGGTGTCTGAAGATTATAAGGAACGGGACAACAAGTTCACCGGCAGGATCAAGAAAATAACCATGGAAACGATTCCGCCACAACAAATCTGACTCCGGTCAACTCTGACAGCATGCCAGCACAAAATCCGGAATTCGAAAATACGGATTTCGGATTTGAGCTTTCGGGTCTATTGCTCCAAACGCAAACGACAGGAAAGGAATTCTGATGAACTCCGCGCAACTCCGCGACATGATGTTCTCGGTTCTGCTGGCACTCTGCCTGGCGCTGCCGGCGTACGCGCAAGACGCGGGCACGCCTGATAAAGCAGCGGCTGAAAAAGCTTTTCCAAAACGCGCATATTCGCCCTACGCGGGCCGTAATTTCTCAACGCGGCCATATTTCGGCGACACGCATTTGCACACCGGCTTTTCCATGGATGCAGGTGCGTTCGGCGCCCGGCTCACGCCTAAGGATGCTTATCGTTTCGCCCGAGGAGAGGAAATCACCGCGTCGAGCAACCAGCAGGTCAAGCTCTCTCGCCCACTCGATTTTCTCGTGGTCGCGGATCACTCCGATAATATGGGTTTCTTCCCGGCGTTGTTCGCAGGTGATCCCAAACTGCTCGCCAACCCAACTGCCCGCAGTTGGTATGATCTGGTTCAAGCCGGCAAGGGCGCGGAAGCCGCACTCCAAATCATCGTTGCCTTTTCCCAGGGGACGTTCCCCAAGGAAGTCATGTTTCTTCCCGGCACTCCCGGCTATCGTTCGGCATGGCAAAAGACGATCGAGGCGGCTGAGGAAGCCAACACACCTGGCAGCTTCACTGCCTTCATCGGCTTCGAGTGGACTTCGAACACTGGCGGCAACAACTTGCACCGCAACGTGATCTTTCGGGACAACGGCGAGAAGGCCAGCCGCGTCGAGCCGTTTACGGTTTATCCGCCGACAGGCAGCGACAATCCCCGTGATCTGTGGAAATGGATGGCCGCTTACGAAGAGAAAACCGGCGGCAGCGTGCTGGCCATTGCCCACAACGGCAACCTGAGCAACGGCCACATGTTTCCACTCATCGAGTCTTTCACCGGCAAGCCGGTAGACCGTGAATATGTTGAGACGCGTGCGAAATGGGAGCGCCTCTACGAGGCCACGCAGATCAAGGGCGATGGCGAGGCGCATCCTTTCCTCTCCCCGAATGACGAGTTCGCCGGCTACGAAATCTGGGACAAAGGCAATCTCGATCTGAGCGAACTCAAAACAAAGGAGATGCTCGAATTCGAGTATGCGCGCTCGGGGCTGAAGAACGGCCTCAAGCTTGAAAAAGAGCTGGGCACCAATCCCTATAAATTTGGCATGGTCGGATCGACGGACGCGCACACCGGCCTCGCCGCCGTTGAGGAAGATAATTTCTTCGGCAAGACTTCAGCCAGCGAGCCCAGCCCGGAACGTGTGATGCATCCGTTCGTGAAGATGGAGAAGGCCACCATCATGAACTGGGAGACGGCAGCCAGTGGCTATGCCGCGGTCTGGGCGAATGAAAACACGCGTGAAGCGCTGTGGGACGCGATGCAGCGAAAAGAGACTTACGCCACGACCGGTTCGCGCATGATCGTGCGTTTCTTCGGCGGCTGGGATTTCGAGGCGAAAGACGCGAACAACCGCATGCCGGCAAATATCGGTTACAGCAAGGGTGTGCCCATGGGTGGTGACCTGCGCGAAGCTCCAACAGGCAAATCACCCACGTTCCTCGTTGCTGCGCTCAAAGATCCGATTGGCGCTAATCTCGACCGCATGCAAATCATCAAAGGCTGGTTGGACAAAGCCGGCAACGTGCAGGAGAAAATTTACGATCTGGCCGTGTCCGATGGCCGCAAGATCGGCGCGGACGGCAGATGCAAAACGCCTGTGGGCAATACCGTGGATGTGCCCAACGCCACATGGACCAATACCATTGGTGATCCTGAATTGATCACGGTGTGGAAGGACCTGGATTTCGACGCTTCACTTCTGGCATTTTACTACATCCGTGTCATCGAGATTCCGACGCCGCGCTGGACCGCCTATGATGCAAAATATTATGGCCTGAAGAATTTGGATCCAAAAATTCCGATGACGACGCAGGAGCGGGCTTATACCTCGCCGATTTGGTACACGCCGGGAAAGTGAGTATCGAATTGAGCAGGAGAAAACGGAGAGAACTTAGCCGGCTGATTTTGCCGGGAGCCAGCAAATGAGCCATTATTTTCAACAGGAGAGAACAGAGCAAACGGAGATGAAAAACTCTGTCTCCGTTTCCTCCTGTTCAATAATTATGAACCGCGTTTTGAGAGAACCCTTGTTGCATTTTCTCGTCCTGGGCGCGGTGCTATTTGTGATCGCAAGTATGGCGCGCGATCCTGCCGGTGGCCGCGACGATCAGATTGTTGTGACGACGGGCAAAGTCGAACAGCTTATCGAAGGCTGGTTGCGCACCTGGCAGCGTCCGCCCACACAGGCCGAGCTGGATGGTTTGATCCGTGACTATGTTCGTGAGGAGGTCTATTACCGCGAGGCTCTGGCCTTGGGGTTGGATCGGGACGACATCGTCATCCGGCGCCGGCTGCGGCAGAAGCTAGAATTCATCTCTGAAGATGTTACCGCCCAAACCGAGCCCTCGGACGATGAGCTGCGCGCCTATCTCCAAGCGCATCCCGAATCGTTCCGCGTCGAGCGCAGGTACACATTCAGCCAGATCTATTTCAATCCGGAACGCCACGGTGATGCTCTGGCAAGTAACATGGCGGAGCTGCTGGCTAAGTTGAATCGGGCCGGCGCAAAAGCGGACATTGCAGTGCTGGGAGATCCTTCGTTGCTGGAACAGGAACTCAGCGGCGTTCCAGCCGAGGAAGTTGTGAAGCTGTTCGGCGAGCAGTTCCAAGCGAAGTTGGATGAGCTTCCAACCGGCCGCTGGCAGGGGCCGGTCGAATCCGGCTACGGCATTCATCTCATCTTGATCAGCACACGCACCGAAGCCCGCCTGCCTGGCCTGGACGAAGTGCGCGACGCCGTCCGCCGCGAATGGGCTAACCGCAGGCGTTTGGAGGTCAACGAAAAATTCTATCAAGCACTGCTCGAGCGCTACTCCGTGACCATCGAGCAGCCGAAACCGGCGAATCAGTTGGTGGAGGCAAAATGAGGAAAAAGGTTTTTGAACGGGAGGGAACAGAGCACACGGAGAAATATTCCTTTCACCCCGCTTGCTCTGTTGTCTCCTGTTCCATCCTTCTTGTTCTGCTTCTAGCACCCTGTGCATTTGGCCACGAGGTGCGACCGGCATACCTCCAATTGCGCCAAACTTCGCCGGACACCTACGAAGTGCTGTGGAAGGTGCCGGCTCGCGGCGAGAACCTGCGGCTCTCACTTTACGTGGAATTCCCGGCGGGCTGCACGAACGTGACCACGCCACGAAGTGAGTTTGCCGGCGAAAGCTTCACCGAACGCTGGACCATGAAATGCGCAGGCGGATTAAGCGGTGAGACCCTTCACATTGCCGGGCTTTCGGCAACCATGACCGACGTGCTCGTGCGCCTGGAACGGCTCGAAGGCGCCACAATAATCACTCGCCTGACGCCGTCGTCGCCGTCCTTCGTCGTGGAAGCAGCGCCACGGCCACTGCAAGTCGCGATGACATACTCGAAACTGGGTATCGAGCATATTCTCACTGGCGTTGACCATTTGCTCTTCGTGTTCGCGCTTCTCCTCATCACATGGGGCGGATGGAAAATGGTGAAAACCGTTACCGCGTTTACCGTATCGCACAGTGTGGCGCTGACGGCGGCCGCGCTTGGCTACGTGCATGTACCGCAAAAACCCGTCGAAGCCATCATTGCACTCAGCATCGTGTTTGTGGCAGCGGAGATTTTGCATGGCATGCACGGACGCGAGGGCGTCACTGCCCGCGCGCCGTGGGTTGTAGCCTTCACCTTTGGGCTGCTGCATGGACTTGGCTTTGCGGGCGGGCTGACCGAGGCCGGCCTGCCGGAGGGTCACATTCCTCTCGCGCTGCTGTTTTTTAGCATTGGCGTGGAAACAGGCCACTTCCTGTTTATCGGTGCAGTGCTTGCGGCGTTCGCCGCGGTGCGGTGCATGCGGCTGCCGGCTCCGCGCTGGGCGCCGCTGATCCCGGCCTACGCCATCGGCACCGTGGCGATGTTTTGGGTCATGGAACGGCTCGCAGCTTTTTGAAGGCCAGCGGCGAAATCAAAAAAAACAAAGGGTTTGCGTGACTTCGTTTGGGTTGATTTGAGGCAGTCAAGATGAAGCGTTTTTCCGATAACAAACGAGCATAAATTTATTCCAACGATTTATTGAACGGAAGGAGGAAAATTCTTTGAAAAAATCGATTTTATCGCTGCTCGCGGTTATGGCCATTTCCGGCTCAGCCCTGGCACAAAGCAAGTCTTCCGATTTCTATTACACCGGCACCCGCAAGCCGGGTTTTGCCTTCGCCGAAATTGTCACCATCAACACTTTCATCTGGGGGTGGGGACATTATGTGCTCGATGGTTACTGGACCGACATCAGTTGGAAAACGGCGGAAGAGAGCATGCGCCATGGTTTTGAATGGGATCCGAATCAGTTCTTCAACAATTTTTTCAGCCATCCTTATCATGGCAACACCTATTTCAATGCCGCGCGCACCAATGGCATGAATTTCTGGGAATCGAGCGCCATGGCCATGTCCGGCAGCGCCATGTGGGAGATGTTCATGGAAAGCGAATTCCCGGCGTTCAATGATTGGGTGATGACCACCCTGGGCGGCATCGCTTTGGGAGAGGGCACCTTTCGGTTTTCCTCGCAAGTGTTGGACGACCGCACCACGGGCTTCAATCGGGTCTGGCGGGAAGCACTGGGCTTCGGACTCAATCCGGTGGGCGGCTTCAATCGCCTGGTCAGCGGACAGATGTTCCGGCGCAGCTCGACGCTGAATTACATGCGCAGTCCACTGAACGGCTATGTCGCGGTTGGCGGCCGTGGCAGCTCGAACAATGAAAATGCCGATAAAGTTCCAGCAAAGCCCACCTATGAATTGGTGATGAGCTACGGCGAGCCGTTTGCGGACCAGGCCATCCGCAAGCCTTTCGATTACTTCACCTTTCGCGTCTGGTTCAACCCCGGTAAAGATGTAACTGATGGTGACGCCACGCCAAACTTGGTTATTTTTGAGCGCGGCGTTTTGCTCGGCAAGAGTTTTTCCGGCAGCGGCGGCCAGCGGCATCTGCTCGGTCTGGTGCAAAACTACGACATGCTGAACAATGAAGTCATCAAAATCGGCGCTCTGTCGGTGGGCGGCGCCCTCATGTCGAAATTTCCTTTGGGCGGCGGCTTTGATTTGATCACCACACCGCAGGCGGGCGTGATCGTTCTGGGCGCGAGCAACACCGAGTATATCGATCCGGCAACGGAGGAAAAAGGCCGCACCTACAATTACGGTACGGGCTTCAAAGGCGGCCTGAGCGCTGTGTTGCAGCACCGGCGCTATGGCGGTTTATTGGTCAGCTACAACTATTGGGGCCTGAATACCGTGGAAGGCGCCGCGGGCTCCGAGCGCCTGCAAGTCTTGGACACCCACTACAAAATTCCGGTCTGGAACAATTTCGGCCTCGGTTTGGAAGGTTTCCTGTATCATCGCAACGCCAGCTACGACGATTTTCCGGATGTGACCAAAGAAGTTTACGGCTTCCGCGGTTTGGTGACGTATGACTTTTGAATTTGACGCCAGCGGAGCTCCGTTACTCTATAAACAGGAATCATGCACACGTTACACTTTACACGTTACACGTGTAAAGTGTAACGTGTAAGGTGTAACGTGCTTTGAGCGCGGGCTTTAAGCTGCGGATCGTTACAGGTGCTAGACACTCCAATTTGAAAGGCTTGCGATGAAAAAACATTTCCTTCTCGGCTTATTCTTGCTGCTCGGTGCTGCCATGGGCCAGGCGCAAGAGGCGCAATACAAACCTGATTTCGAAGTGACTCTCGTCGGCGGATATCAATTCGGTGGCGCGATCGACGAGACGGTCAAGCACGAGGGCGTGGACATTCTGGGCGAATCCTTGGGCATAAAGGGCTCTGAATTCGCCGGTGTGATCTTCAATTACCGTATCGGTCCCAAGCTGCTGCTCGAGTTTTCCTACGATCGGCAGCTCACGACTCTCGACTACCATGACGCCGCGGGCAACGACGCAACCAAGCTCGCAGATCTGCACGTGGACGTTTATCATGCTGGGCTCATGTACAGTTGGGCGTCGGGCTCAGTGCAACCCTACACCGGGGGCACCATCGGCATGACCAGCATGATTCCAACTGAAAATCTGTCCAGTGTGCGGCGTTTTTCCTTTGCGCCAGTTTTCGGGGTCAAAGCTTTTTCCAGCAAACATTTTGCTCTGCGCTTTCAAACGCGGCTGTTGGTGACCAGCATGCCGAAAGATAAGAAGTATTTTTACGATGCTTA
>JBIOXB010000121.1:0-27921 GCA_044869275.1 bacterium | reverse complement strand
TGCCGGGCTGATCGGTGACGGCCGTCTCGGGTCAAGCACTCTCGCCTTAGACTTGACCCTAACTAATCGTGACTCCTACTCATACTCTTACTCGCTCTTCTAGAAACCCAAAAGCGAGTATGAGTATGAGCAGGAAGGATCATCGCAAATAGATCATCCTCCTCGTAAACGCCTTCTCGGCGGTGAGCAGGCGATAAATGTAAACCCCGCTGGTAAGCGGGCGGCCGAAATTGTCCTTGCCGTCCCAGCGCACTCGATATGTGCCTGCGTCCTGCCTGGCGGAAACCAGGCGCCGCACTTCCTGGCCGAGCGCGTTATAGATGATCAGTTTCACTTCACTGCGGCCGGCGAGCCGGTAGGGAATCACGGTCTCAGGATTGAACGGGTTCGGATAATTCTGCTCGAGCGCGAAAGTGGCCGGCACTTGCGATGCGGTTTCTTCCACCGCAGTCACACCACCGGGCACACTGAAACTGATATTGCCCGCATGCGCACCACCGCCGAGACTCACCGTGGTCGCACTGTTGGCGTCCCTGCCGCCGAAGAAGGCCGAGCCGCCCGGCGCCGTCGCCATGACTTTGTACTCGCCCGCGGGCATTTCGTCGAGCACGAAATTGCCCTGGTCATCGGTCACCGCGGAGGCGGCATAGAGGCCGTTCTCCATGGCATACACCACGGCGTTGCTTTCGCCTTGATTGCTGTTGCCGCGCCGAATCGTGCCGGCGATGAGGTACGGGCCGCGCTGGCGCGCTTCCAATTTGAAATCGATGCCGCCGGCTTCTTTTCCTGCTTCCACAGCAACGGGCAGGGCCTCTTGAAAGCTTCGCGCATTATCGTAAAACTCGCCCAAGAAGCGCGGCGCGTAAGCGAACACGACATATCTTCCCGGCGCGAGCCCGGACAGTTTATAGCCGCCCAAGCGATCGGCGAACGCCACTTGCGGCCGGCCGGAGGGCAAAGGCAGGGCAAGTACTACCGCCTCCGGAATCGGAATTCCGTCGGTTTCTGAAACCACGATCCCCGCAATCGCGCCACGGAGTGCATCGGCCGGCTGCAATTCGAAATCGATGCCCGCGGTTTCATGCGGCGCTTCGATCTTCACCGGCGTCGCCTGGTCACGTGTTTGTACATTGTCGAAAAATTCTGACTGGAACCCTTTGGCTTCCACCGCTACGAGATATTCGCCCGTGCGCAAACCCGCGATGTGATACATGCCCGTGCGATCGGTTTCGCCGCGCGCCGCGGCGTTGCCGGTTCTGCTCCAGACTTGTACTTGCGCGCCGGCAATGGGGTTGCCGTCAGTGGCTGACACCACCAGACCCGAAATCGCGCCCCCCTGCTCCAGAGTAAAATCGATGCCGGTTACGGCGCTGCCCTCGCCCACTTCGACCAGTTGCGCGCCTGCCACTTCCGGCGATTCCTGCCAATACTCACTCAAAAAGCCTCGCGCTTCGGCGAGCACGTAGTATCTGCCCGGCGGCACATGCGCGATGCTGTACGCCCCGGAAGCCTCGGTTCTGCCCACCAACGGCGCACGAGGCGTGGGCACCGGCGGAAGGCCGCTGCCGCGCTCCGGAAACGCTAGCACCAGCGCGCCTTCGATCGGCTGGCGGGTATCGTTTTGTTCGACCACGAGGCCGGAGATCGAGCCCAGTTGATCCAGCTCGAAATTGATGCCGGTGGTTCGTTCATCCGGTTTCACTTCCACAATTTTGGCTTCGCGCGGTTGGCGCACGCCGTCGAAGAATTCCAGCAAATAACCGCGGGCTTCAGCAGAGACGAGATAGTTGCCCGGCGGCACGCTGGCGAGATAGGCGCCGCCCTCATCCGTCTCAACGACCCTCTCGATCGGCAGCCGCGAAGGTGGCGCAGGCATGATCACAATCCTGGCGTTTGCAACTGCCGCTTTCGTAACGGCGTCGTACACTTGCCCGGCAATCGCGCTCGCCGGCGCCAGGCTGAAATGCACGTCTGCAACCATTTGCGGCGCTGCCACTTGAATCAGCTTCGCCTCGAGCAAGCTTTGCGCGTTGTCATAATATTCGCCTTTGTAGCCTTCGGCCTCGGCGAAAACAGCGTATGTACCGCTCGGCAAATTTTCAATTGCGTAAGCGCCTTGCTCATTGGAAATGGCGTGATGGCGGATCTCGGGCCGTACGGCGAGAACGGCAACGACGTGCGCGCCGGCCAGAAGCCCATCGCGATCATCGCCGCCAACGGTGCCTTGAATCGCGCCGCCTTTTTCCAGGCTGAAATCGATGCTTTCGGCCGTATCATTTGCAGCAAGCTGTACAGGCGTGGCTTGCAGATAGTCGCCGGCTTCTTGGTAAAATTCCGGCAAGAAACCGCGCGCCTGCGCGCGCACCACGTACAAACCCGGAGCCAGTTGTCCGATGAAATAATTGCCGGCATCGTCAATTCTCGCCTCTCCGCGCCAGCGATTCGGTCCAACGCTTTCGGCAAATACCAAACCTGCCAGTTGGGCCGGATCGCTGTTGGCCATGGTGACTTTGCCTTTGATTGCCGAGCTCGGCCGGGCTGCGACCGTCACTTTGGCCTCGCCGTTGAATACGCCGCGATCGGTTTCGACGAATGCGATGATGGCGCCTTGGCCAAATTCACGCCCGGCAGTGAAGCCCCCGTTCTCATCGATTCTGCCGAGACTTTCCGGACGAACGTTCCAGCGCACATTTTGAATCGGGATGGGAATATTGGAGGGCGAGAATACCTCCACTTTGAATTGCTGGAATTGCCCGGGCGGCACGAATGCGGCCGCCGGCGTAACCACTACCATCACGCGCAGCGGATCGGGCCGGCCCACCACGACCGTCGCTTCCGCTTGCAGCAATTCGTTGAGCGCCGGAATTTTGGCAAACGCAAGCACCCGGCCCCTGCCGGGAAAACGGCCGGCCATGAAAAAGCCGTCGTCCGTTATCCTGCCCAATGTGTCCGGCTCCACGGTCCAACGCACATTCTCGACACGCTGCGGCCGGCCCTCGGGGTCGAACACTGCGGCTTCGAACTTGATGCCCTGGCCAGCCTGGACGAAGGCTTCATGAGGGGTAATGATCAGCTTGAACCTCGTGCCTGGATCTTGAGCCAAAGCCCCGCCGGCGATTCCCAACAAAACGAGGGCCGTTCTCCAATAACGAAAATTCTTCATATGCGACTCCGGCTTAAAGTGTTCGCCTTTGTTATGATTCGTTATTTATTCAATTGCAGCGCTTCGCGCAACAGATCGAGCGCCATGCCTGAAGTTTCCATGGCGACGGAGAAATAGCCGCGCTGAGAAGCGGCCTGCGCGCGGTCGCGCAAATTCGTCGATTGCGAGACCAATATTTGTGCGAAGCCGGTTTGCTCGCCTTGCACGTTCGAGCGTACTTCGAGGAGCGTGGCGTCCAATTCTTTCAAACGCTGCTGCAAAGCCTCGCGGCTGACGGCAGCGACGCCTCCATCTTGCGTGAGGGATTCGGCTTGCAGCAGAAATTGATGGCCCATGCGCAGCATCATGCGGGACGCGGCCAGCGCCTGCAACGAATTTGCCGCGCGATTGCAAATACCCTCAGCTTCGGCATGCGCCTTGCGCGCCAAGTCTACCAAAGTCTGCGCTTCGGGGCTTTTCGTAGCTTCGATTTCTTGATCTGCTTCTTTCAAGTCTTCGAGCAACTGCTGCAGCTCATTTTCGCATTGCTGTTTGAAATCGACTGGACCGGCTGCGGCGTGCCGCCGCGCTTTTTCAACCAAGAACCGCGCGCGCTCGATGCGCCGCACCGCACGTAGTGGCTGCTGCGCCGTAACCGCGCCCTCCGCTTCCAGCGCCAAGCGCCGCGCCCAATCCAACAATGCCCGCGCGCGAGGATCGTTGTTGCCCGCCAACTGCTGTTCCACGGTATCTAGGTTTTCACGCAGTGTTTGCAAATCTTTTTGCAGGGTTTGGGGGTCCTGGGCGGACTGCGGCCGGCACAAATCAATGGCACGCAGCATCAAACGAGTCGCACCGTTGTAGAATCGCTGCGCCAACACAAACTCCCCGCGGCGAAAGGATTCTTCCGCGGATTGCATTTGCTTTTGCGCCTGGCTGTGCAACCTCTGCGCAATCGGGCTCTGGCATTCGCGCAAACCCTCGCGCGCTTGCGCCTCGAGATTCAAATAGTAATCCTTCGCGCGGCTGAGCAAATCCGCTGGCGCGCTGGCGGAAGGCGAGCGTCCGGCAACCAGCTTTAACGCGCGCTCCGCCAGCGCCACGCCGATTTGATAGTATTCCACGGCTTTGAGATTCTGCGCACTCGCCGCTTGATCGCCGAGATCGCGATTCTTCTTGGCTTCTTGCAACAAGCGCAGCGCTTCACGATTGCCGCTGTTGAGCACTTCGGTCTCCGCCCGGCGCAGAACTTCTTCGAGCTGCGCGCGCAATCGCAACACCGGTCCCTCGAGCGCGAGTTTGACGGCGCGCTCGGCATAAGCGAAAGCTTCGCGCATTTGCAATTGCGCTTCGCGGTATCTTCTTTGCGAGATTTTTTGATCGATTTCTTTGCGCAGGGCTTCAGCTTTGGTCAAAAAATCCCGCCCTTCTTTGTTCTCATATGCGCCCAGCACCTGCCTTGCCGTTTCGAGCAGGCGATCTAGCCGCGCCAGCTCGCTGTTCAGCAAAGGCAGCGTGGGATCCTGCGCCGCGACGGCGCCAGCACTAAGCACCAAGGCGAGCAGGATGGGCAAAATGTGGGTGTAGAGCTTTTTGACCATGATTTCGTGTTTTTGAAGAGTTCAATTCATCCTCAATTGTGCAAGCGCTATGCCGTTTGAAAACTGGAAAACTAAAGAATTTTCAAATACTTGTTTTTTAAAGAGGTAGAGCTAATAGCACTGCTTTGGATGCGGGAGGAAGAAGCGGAAACTGCACCCCTAAGGACATGGTGCAATGTACGAGGCAGGACAAGCGATGATTCAGAGGGTTTAACTCTTGGGGACCGCCATATTCAACTTACCTTGGAGCGATAAACTCGGCAATCTTCAAACGGTTAGTCGCGCGTGCCAAAGCGGCCTGGGCACGCTCGACATCTATTTCTTTACGCTCTTGCTTGAGGCGCTCCTCGGCGCGGCTTTGGGCCTGCTTGGCGCGCTCGACATCGATTTCGGAGCAGTCCTCCGCCGTCTCCGCGAGAATGAGCACGACGTCCGACAGCACCTCGGCGAAGCCGCCGGAAATGGCGAAATGTTTGGTTTCCTTCGGCGTTTCGACTTTCAAATGGCCAATGGCCAAACTGCTCAACATCGCCGCATGCCGCGGCAGCACGCCGAAATAACCCTCTTCACCGGGCGCGACGATGGCATTGACTTGTCCGGAAAAAGCCTTGCGCACCGGCGTGACGATTTCCAACAGAAATGTTTTATCCACTTGTCACTCTTTGATCATGGCGAAAAACCCCTAACCCGGTAACCAGAAACTCAAAGCACAAAATCCAAAGCACAAAACTCAAAGAGGGTTTTGAACTTTGTGCTTTGGATTTTGGGTTTTGTTTAGGCTTCCTTCAATTTCTTTGCCTGCTCCACCGCTTCCTCAATCGTGCCGACCATGTAGAAAGCTTGTTCCGGCAGATCGTCGTACTGGCCCTCGACGATGCTTTTGAAGCCGCGCACGGTATCTTGCAAGCGCACGAATTTGCCCGGCGTGCCGGTGAACTCTTCCGCGACGAAGAAGGGCTGGCTCAAATACTTTTGGATGCGGCGCGCGCGGTTGACCACGACCTTGTCGTCGTCGGACAATTCTTCCATGCCCAAAATGGCGATAATATCCTGCAAGTCTTTGTACTTTTGCAAAATCTGTTGCACTGCGCGCGCGACGCCGTAATGCTCTTCACCCACCACGGACGGGGTCAAGATTCGCGACGACGAATCGAGCGGATCGACGGCGGGATAAATGCCCAGCTCGGAAATTTGCCGCGACAGCACCGTGGTGGCGTCAAGATGCGAGAAAGTCGTGGCCGGCGCGGGATCGGTGAGATCGTCCGCCGGCACGTAAATCGCCTGCACCGAAGTGACCGAGCCTTTTTTGGTCGAAGTGATGCGCTCCTGGAGAGCGCCCATATCGGTCGAGAGCGTCGGTTGATACCCGACGGCCGAGGGCATGCGGCCGAGCAGGGCCGACACTTCCGAGCCGGCCTGGGTGAAGCGAAAGATGTTGTCGATAAAGAGCAGCACGTCCTTGCCTTCGAAATCGCGGAAGTATTCGGCGATGGTCAGTGCCGAGAGGCCCACCCGCGCGCGCGCACCCGGCGGCTCATTCATTTGGCCGAACACCATGCTGGTTTTGTTGATCACGCCGGAGTGGGTCATTTCCAGCAGCAAGTCGTTGCCTTCTCTCGTGCGTTCACCCACGCCTGCAAACACGGAATAACCGCCGTGCTCGGTGGCGATGTTGCGGATGAGCTCTTGAATCAACACGGTTTTGCCCACGCCTGCGCCGCCGAACAAGCCGGTCTTGCCGCCTTTGGCATAAGGCTCGAGCAGATCGATGACCTTGATGCCGGTCTCCAAGACTTCCGAGCGCGGGTCCAAATCCTTGAAGGCCGGCGCAGGGCGGTGAATCGGCAGATACTGATCTGTTTTCACCGGTCCTTTTTCATCGATGGGTTCGCCGATAACGTTCAGCAGGCGGCCGAGGGTGCTCGTGCCCACGGGCATGGCGATGGGCGCGCCGGTGTTTTTCACTTTCATGCCGCGCACCATGCCGTCGGTGGAATCCATCGCCACGCAGCGTACCGTGCTTTCGCCCAGATGTTGCTGCACTTCCAACACCAGCCGGCTGGCACCGGACTGCTTTTGCACGACGTCCAATGCCGTTAAAATAGCAGGAAGCTCGGCGCCTTCGAAGGAGACGTCCACCACCGCACCGATGACTTGCACCACTTTGCCTTCGTTCATTGGGGCGTTACCTTTCTATGGAGAACTCTTTACCGTAAAGATTTTCAGAACATTCACAATTCGCAATCGGCAATTCACAATTGATAATTGTCAATTGTGAATCAATGGAGGCAGCCGAAGCCCGCACTACCCGTTGATCACTGATTACTACTTCTGCAATGCTTCCGCCCCTGCGACGATTTCCAGCAGCTCTTTGGTGATGGTGGCCTGGCGCGCTTTGTTGTAGTGCAGGCGCAGCAAGCCAATCACTTCTTGTGCGTTTTCGGTGGCCGCGTCCATCGCCGACATGCGCGCGCCCAACTCTGCGGCATAAGATTCCAACAGCGCCTGCCAGATTGCGATGTTCAAATATCTCGGGCACAAGCGGTCGAGGATCTTTTCCGGCGAAGGCTCGAAAATGTATGCGCTGGTGTATTTCTCCTCTTGCGGCGGGCGCGGCACGATGGGCAATAATTGTTTGACCACGATTCGCTGCAGCATGATCGAACGAAATTCGTTGTAGACGAGAAAAACGCGATCGAGCTCCGCGGCGAGATACTTCTCCCGCACCAATTGGCCTATAGCCTGCGCGTGGGTGAACTCGAGAAAGTTGAAGAAACCCGTGTATTTTTCGAGAATGGCATAACTGCGGCGATAGAAATGCTCGTAGCCTTTCTTGCCGAGGCAAATCAACGAAACTTCCGCGCCATTGCTTTGCAGCGCCTGGAATTCAGTTTGGGCGCGGCGAATGATATTCGTATTAAAGCTGCCGGCCAAACCGCGATCGCCGCTGAGCACCAGCAGCGCGACTTTCTTGGGTTCGCGCACGGCCAGCAGCGGATGCCACGAGGGATCGACTTTCGCGCTGACGTGCCCGAGCAAATCGTCCAGGCTCTTGGCGTAAGGCCGCGCGCGCATCATGCGTTCTTGCGCGCGGCGCAGCTTGGCCGCGGCCACCATCTTCATGGCCTTGGTGATTTGCTGCGTGCTCTTGACGCTGGCAATCCGCCGCCGGATGTCGCGCAAGGTAGCCAATTACTTTTTTCCTTCAAGTGTTTTCATAAACTCTTCCGCGGCGCGCGTCAGCTTGCCTTTGAGCTCGTCGTCAATTTGCTTTTTTTCGCGCAGCGTGCTCAGAATTTCAGTGTAGCTCGATTCCAAGAAGGCCAGGTATTCGTCTTGCAACGTTTTAAGACGATCGAGGGGCACGTTGTCGAGATAGCCGTTGACGCCGAGAAAAATCACGGCAATCTGCTTGTCCACGGGCAGCGGCTGATACTGATCTTGTTTCAACAATTCCACCATACGCTCGCCGCGCCGCAATTGCTGTTGCGTGGCTTTGTCGAGATCCGACCCGAATTTCGCGAACGCCGCCAGCTCGCGATATTGCGCCAAGTCCAGGCGCAGGCGGCCGGCCACTTGCTTCATCGCTTTGATTTGCGCGCTGCCGCCGACGCGGCTCACGGAAATGCCCACATTGATGGCGGGCCGCACGCCGGCGTAGAACAAATCGCCCTCGAGAAAAATCTGGCCATCGGTGATTGAAATGACGTTGGTGGGAATGTAGCCTGACACATCGCCGGCTTGCGTTTCGATGATCGGCAAGGCGGTCAATGAGCCACCGCCTTTGTTGACGCCGAAATGCTGCAGCATCTTCACGTCGTCGTTGAGTTTCGCGGCGCGTTCCAGCAGGCGTGAATGCAGATAGAACACGTCACCGGGAAAAGCTTCGCGGCCCGGCGGGCGGCGCAACAGCAGCGAAACCTGGCGGTAGGCCGAGGCGTGTTTGGAAAGATCATCGTAGATGATCAAGGCGTGCATGCCGTGGTCGCGGAAATATTCGCCCATGGCCGCACCGGCATAAGGCGCGATGTATTGCAGCGCCGCGGGATCGCTGGCATTGGCGGCAACGACGATGGAAAAGTCCATCGCACCCACGTCTTCCAAGATTTTGACCACCCGGGCCACGGACGAGCCTTTTTGGCCGATGGCAACGTAGATGCATTTCACGTCGCCACCCTTTTGATTGATCATCGTGTCGATGGCCACCGCGGTCTTGCCGGTTCCGCGATCGCCGATGATCAGCTCGCGCTGGCCGCGGCCGATGGGAATCATCCCGTCGATGGCCTTGATACCGGTTTGCAGCGGCTCTTTCACGGGCTGGCGCTGCACCACGCCCAGCGCTTTGCGCTCGAGCAGCCCGCGCTGCTTGGCGTTGATCGGCCCTTTGCCGTCGATGGGATTGCCCAACGGATCCACGACGCGGCCGAGCAATTCGGGACCGACGGGCACGTCCATGACCCGTCCGGTGCGCTTGGCGGTGTCGCCCTCTTTGACCTCAGTCTCGCGGCCGAAGAGAATGATGCCGACGTTATCCGCTTCGAGGTTTAAGGCCATGCCCATCACGCCGTGCGGAAATTCGACCAGTTCACTGGCTTGCACATTTTGTAACCCATAGACGCGCGCGATGCCGTCGCCGACTTGAATCACCTCGCCGACTTCGGAGATATCGATTTTCTTTTCAAATCCTTCGATTTGTTTCTTTAGAATCGAAGTGATTTCATCCGGGCGAATATTCATTGCCGGAAAGCCTCCAGAGATAGAATGCAAAAACTTTTTTGCGCATCACCATGACGTGTTACGCGTTACGTAATACGTAATGCGTAACACGTAAACAGCCTCAATTCATCCGATTCGCCATGACCTCCAACAAACTGTCGAGCTGGCGTTTGATGGAAGCATCCAAAATTTTACCGTCGATGTTCAGCACCAGGCCGCCGAGAATGGCGGGATCGACGCGGTTCTCGATTTCCAATGTCAACCGCATCGCCTTGGAGAGATCGGCTTGCAGCGTGTTCAAATCGCCTTTGTCCATGGGCGACGCGGTAATGGCCAGCGCCCGAGCTTTGCGATGATGGCGGTCATAGAGCTCATTGAAGGCTTGATAAATCTCCCGGTACAGCGTGCTTCTGCCTTTGTCCACCACCAGGGTGAGAAAATTGAAAAGGATGGCGGAATAACGATCTTGATACACTTTCTCCAGCAACTTGCGCTTCACGGCGCGGCTATTTTCCGGTGAGCGCATGAACTCCGCCAGCGCTGGATCACTTTCGAGATGCGCGACGAAATCGTGGAGCTCGCTGCGCACCTTGTCCAGCAGTTTGCGCTCCAGCGCCACCGCGAACAAAGCCTTGGCGTAGCGTTGTGCCAGTATGCCTTCTTTCATGGTCGAAAGCTGCTCTTTCTCATATATGATGAACGTGTTCAAGCCTTACGATTTTGGCCTGCCCGGCCAATTGCTCCTGCAGGGGTGAAGCGCATGCCACCGCGTCTGCCCGGGGGACATTGGGACGTTGCCGTGCATCTGCGTTGTGACATTAGTTCGGCTCGTTGACCAGCGGGCGAATATCGCGCAGCGCTTGTTTGATCAGCTCTTGATGATCTTTGGCGTCGAGCGATTTGCCGATGAGCTTGGCCGCGATCGCCACGGACAACTCGGCGGCCGTCCGCTTGATCTCTTCGAGTGCTTTTTCGCGCTCCAGCGTGATGTCGCGTGCCGCGCGCTGCCGCAACGCCTCGAGCTCTTGCTGCGCCTTTTGACTCATTTCTTCGCGCAGGCTTTCCGCGGTTTTGCGGCTCTTGGCAATCAACTCTTGCGATTCCTGCCGGGCTTCAGCCATCAGTCTTTCATATTCCGCGCGCATGCGCTCCACGTCTTTTTTGGCTTTTTCAGCCTGCGCCAGCGAATCACGAATGCCGCGCGTGCGTTCGTCGAGCGCAGCGAGAATCGGCTTCCACGCCAGCTTGCGCAAAAGGAAAACCAAGCAGACAAAAATGACGATCGTCCACAGGATGAGACCGGTATGCAATTCCAGCATGCTTCTATCCGAAATGAGGGCGGCGGACGCCGCCGATTTACAAGGGGGTGTTCGCCAAGTTTACTTGATCGCGAGCAACACGCAGATCACCTCGCCGAACAGCGCGACGCCTTCGATCAAGGCGGCGGCGATAATCATGGAGCCGCGCACGTCCGCCGCCGCTCCGGGCTGGCGGCCGATGGCTTCCATGGCCGAGCTCGCGATTCTGCCGATGCCAAAACCTGCGCCCATGGCCACGATGCCCGCGCCGATGCCTGCTGCCAGATGCGCCATGCCAAATTCACCCATTGCAGTATTCCTCCTTAGAATGATGTTTGAAAAAAGGACTTGCCATGCACTTCTCTCTAGTCGTCCCTTGTGGGAGTAAAAACCTTCGCGTCTGAAGGCGCGACTACGAAAGCTCATCTCAATGCGAAGCCGAATGCGCTTCCTCATGATGATCCGAATGCGCAGCGATACCAATGAACACCGAGGACAACAAAGTAAAAATGTAAGCTTGCAAAAAAGCGACGAGAATTTCCAGTAGATTGACGAACAAGCTGAATCCAACCGAGATCGGCGCAATGCCAAAACCGGCGATGGGATTGGCGCCGCCTTTGCTGAAAATGAAAATCAGGCAAATCAAAGAAAGAATGATGACATGACCCGCGGTCATATTCGCATACAAACGGATACATAATGCGAACGGCTTGGTGAACAAGCTGAGAAATTCCACCGGCACCATGATCGGCCACATAGACCAGTGCACGCCTCCGGTCAAATGTTTCAGATAACCCCCAATGCCGTTGGCCTTGATGCCCACCGCCTGGGTGAGAATGAAGGTCAAAATCGCCAGGCCGGCCGTCACGCTGACGTTGCCGGTGGCGGTCGCTGCATAGGGAATTAGGCCGAGTAAATTACACGTTAGAATGAAGAAGAAAACCGTGCACAGGTAGGGAGTCAAAGTATGCCCGAGTTTCGCGCCGAGATTGGAGACCGCGATTTCGTTGCGGATGAATTCCACCACCGCTTCGATGGCGGCGGCCAAACCGGTGGGCACTTCGCCGGGCTTGCGTCGCGCGGCGAGGCGCAGAATCAACATGAGAATCGCAGCAGCGACAAACATCATCACCACATGCTTGGTGATGGAAAAATCGATGCCGAACAGCTCCAGGTGCGGCAAATGCACCTCGCCGACGAAGGGCAACTCAAGCGTATTGCTGTCGCTAATGTGATGGATGATCACATTGCCGATGTTTTCTTCGCCGCCGCCATGGCCGGAGGCGTGCGTGGTATCGCTAACGCTTGCAAAAGCCCCGGGGAAAAATCTGCCAGCCAAAGAAGTCACACCCTTCTCGCCAATTTCATACGTTTCAAGAGTCTCTGCAAAATCGTCGTTTCGGCTATTTGAAAGAGAAAGTAGGAGCCCAGTAACGCGACGGTGAAGGCTTTGCCGTCGAGTGTGGTGAATTTCCAAACCCAGACGACCGCGGCGCCCACCACCAGCAGCCGCAAAAGCAATCCCCCGAACAATACGACCATGAAGATTTTTTGAGATTTGTTGGCGGCCCACCAAAGGGAAGAGAAACTGATGATCGCCAGCCCTGCGCTCAACAGGAAAGCATGTAAAATCGCGCGCGCCATTAACCTCTTCAGCCGTTCATTTGGAATGGCATCCCGACGCCTCGGGATGGTCAAACTACTGCGACAAACCCTGTGTGTTTTGCCGGTAGAATCGTTGCTGCCTCATTGACGTTTGTGGGAACGAATGCCTTGGGAGTTATCGCCTGCCCGAGGCGGCCTCTTCCTTCTCCTGCCGGATCAAACGCATGGTCGTGCGATAAAGATTTACAAAACCTGCGACGCCACCGAACATCACACCCACAATCAAGAGCACCGGAAAGGTATGAAGCTTGCCGTCCAGCCAATAGCCGCCCAGACCGCCAAGCGCCGCGGCCAATGCGAAGCGCAATCCCAAATCCGTATACGTGGCGAAATTGCGCAAGCCGCCGCCGAGATTTCCCTGCGAAGCTTTGCTCATCGTGCGATGTTCACGCCCCTGCACCGATCTCTTTGCGCAAGGACCGGTCGGCGTTGGCCTGGCGGTTGTCACCGTTGTCGGGCAATGCCAGAATCTTCGCGCCGTCGCTCATCGAGCAGGTGCCGTCGAACAAGGCGCCGTCGTCGATCACCAGCTTCGAGGTCTTGAGCTCGCCTTGAAAACTCGACTTGGCCTCCAGCACGACCTTGCCGCTGGCGAAAATCTTGCCCTTGACGCGACCGCCGACAATGATGTTCTTGGCGCGAATTTCACCGTCAATCTCGCCGTCTTTGCCGATCACGAGAGAGTCGGTGACCTGAATTTGCCCCTTGATGCGGCCATCGACGCGCATACTGCTTTGCACTTTGAGATTGCCATCAATGACCGATCCCCGCCCTATGATCGAGTTCAACTCGCCGCTTTTGTCGAAGTCTTCCATCTCTTTTTTCCCCAGCATTTTTTACCTCTGTTTGTTCGTTCGTTGCTCGTTATTTAGCCGCGATGCGAGGTTCGCTGCGGAAAGCTAGCACGTACTGGCGGGGATCCATCACCTGGCCGTCTTGCCAGATTTCAAAATGCAAATGCGGGCCGGAGCTGCGGCCGGAATTGCCGAGCAGCGCGATCGCGGTGCCGCGCGGCACATATTCGCGCTCGCGCACCAACAGGCGATCATTGTGGCCATACAATGAGAATAAGCCTTCACCGTGATGCAAAATCACGACGTTGCCCAATTCCAGATGCCAGCCGGCATAGAGCACGTAGCCGTCGCCCGCAGCCATGACCACCGAGCCTTGTTTGCCGGCGATGTCGATGCCGAGGTGCTCCTCAAAAGGAAACCAGGGATTGCGCGAAAACGCGCGCGAAAGATAGCCTTCCACCGGCAGCAATGAGGGCCAATGGGGCGGTACTCTGGCGTCTGCGGTCTTGTTGGCGCGGAGAAAATTGCCGCGCAATTCCGCCGGCGCTTCGCCCTCAGCGGCAGACAAAGTCATTTCGGGTGAGGCCGCATCCAGTTCCATCTCCGGGCTCGCGCCGCCGCCGGAAGCCATGGACATTTTCACATTGCCGCGTTGGCCGTTGCGATTTTCCACCCCCAACAAACTCATGATCTTCCCCTGATCTTTGTCCATCTCCTCGAGCAGCGCTGCCAGCCGGTACACGCGCTTATTGTCTTCCAGCAAACGGGTGTTGGAACGCTCCAATTCGGTATTTTCCCGGCTGATTTTGGACAACTGAAAATATCCCAGAGCGCCGGCCACCATATGCAAAACCAATACCACGGCGATCCCCAGCATAATTTTGGCGGTGGTCCAACTCAAGCGAAAACTGTAAGGCTCGGCATTGTCATCTGGAATGAGCAGGACGGAAATTCTGCGCTCGCGTTTTTTTCTCATCGGATTCTACCTTTCCCTCATCATTTCGAGGTTCGAGATCCAAACATGAAGAAATGATCCAAAGGGAAGTTGCACGCGCAGTTCGGATCACTTGCAAGGAGCTTCCAAAGAGCTCGCGTTTATTTTGCTCCGCCCGAGCAGCCTTTCAAAAGGAAGAATGATAGCCAATCTGCGCTAAAAAGTCAATAGCTTTCTCGGCACGAAATCGCGGAAAATGGCCGGTGGCAACAACGATCTTCAGCTTAAATTTGTTTCTATTTCGTTAAAAAAAATTCACCGCGACCGCGCCCCAGATCACAAAAAAAACTAATCTGCAATTTTTTGCATCAACTCCAGTATTCTTTCAAGATCATCCGCCGAATAAAACTCTACCTCCACCACCCCGCCCTTGTCGCGCTTGTGGATACGCACTTTTGTCGCAAAAATGCGCTGCAAGTGATTCTCCGCTTCGCGAATGTCGTGGGGCGTGTCTGCTGTTTTCTTTTTGCCCGCTTTCTTGCTCTTTGGCCCTTGCTGCGCCAGCTTCTCCACCTGCCGGACGCTGAGTTGATCTTTGACAATTTTTTTCCAGACCGCGACTTGCGCGGCATTGTCCGCCAAGCCTAACAGCGCGCGCGCATGCCCGGCGGAAAGCTCACCCTTGCGCAAGCTTTCTTGGATCGGATTTGCCAGCTTGAGCAAACGCAACGTGTTCGCAATGGTCGTGCGGTCACGCCCGACTTTGCGCGCCACCTCCTCCTGGGTCAACCGGCATTCTTCGATCAGGCGTTGATAGCCTTGCGCTTCCTCGATGGGATTGAGATTCTCGCGCTGCACATTTTCAATCAACGCCAGTTCCAGCAGGCGCGTGTCATCCGTCACCTCCAGCACGTAGGCCGGAATGGAATCATAACCCAATTCCTGCACGGCACGCAAACGCCGCTCGCCGGCGATCAATTGAAAGCCCTTGCCAAATGGCCGCACCGTGACCGGCGTGATCAAGCCGTTGCTGGAAATGGATTGTTTCAAATCGGCGAGACTGGCGGCATCGAAATCCATGCGCGGCTGGAAGGGGTTGGGCGAAATGCGGGAGAGCTCGATGGTACGAATGGCCTCGGCTTTGGCACTGTCCTCGCCCTCCATCGCCGGAATCAGCGCTTCCAACCCTCGCCCCAGGCGTTTAGCGACCATTCTTCATAATCTCGGTGGCCAGGTTCATATAGTTGTCCGCGCCGCTGCAGACCGCGTCATAAAGGATGATCGGCTTGCCATAGCTGGGGGCTTCACTCAAGCGCACGTTGCGCAAAATGCTGGTCTTATACACCTTGTCGCCGAAGTATTTGCGCACGTCGTCGGCCACTTGCCGGCTGAGATTCAAACGGCCATCGTACATCGTGAGCAGCACCCCTTCGATTTCCAGCCTGGTGTTGAGATGCTTTTGCACGAGCCGGATGGTATTCAGCAACTGGGTCAAACCTTCGAGCGCGTAATATTCACACTGTATCGGAATCAACACGGAGTCGGCGGCGGTGAGTGCATTCAACGTCAGCAAGCCCAACGAGGGCGGACAATCGAGGAAAACGTATTTATAAGGACGGCGTTTCAATTTGGCGAGCGCGCGCTGCAGAATTTTTTCGCGCGCGATGCTGCTGGCCATCTCCAGTTCGGCACCCACAAGACGGATGTGCGAGGGCAGCAAGTCCAGCCACTCCAATTCCGTGCGCACGACTGCTTCGTTGATGTCCAGCTCGTTGATCAGAACTTCGTAGATGCTGTTGCGCACTTTCTTGGCGTCGATTCCCAAGCCGCTGGTGGTGTTGGCTTGCGGATCCATGTCGATGAGCAACACCGGATTCTCAGCCACCGCAAGGCAAGCCGCCACATTGACCGCCGTGGTGGTTTTGCCCACGCCGCCCTTTTGATTGGATATGGAAATGGTCCTCGCCATTTCGATGCAATTCTCCTTAAATTGTTCGGAACAGCAAAAATTATTGGCTAAATGATTGAAAAGCAAGACAATTTTTGCCTGAGACCAGCGATCTATTCTAGCTCACCTTTCTTTCTCCTGCCTGAAATACTCGCATAAATTACAAGAATTCTCCGCATCAAGATAGACCCATCTCTATGAAAATCCGTTAGATGGCATCCAAATTGCGGTCATTGATTGAAAGCCCCGCCGAACACACTCGACCTACCGCCACGCTTTTCGACTTTGACGTCTCGTAAAATCGAGGATTTGATGTTGATGCGCATGTAAAAGCCCTCGCGCAAACCGGTCGGCGTCCACAGCACTTGCATCTCCCAGCAGTGCAGGTCGCGATAGATGGAATATTGCTGATCAAAAATGACTTTGTTGACGAGATCAAACTGCGCCGATGCACCAATGCGCCAGTTTTTCGTCAAGCGCACTTCGCCGTTTTGCAGGCTCAATTGCGCGCGCTTGGTTTTGCGCAAGGGATTGGTTTGATCATAGCTCAAATTGAACGCCAGGCTCACATTCCAGGGAATTGAAGTCTCGCCGAAACGCCGCTCCTGGTCGAAAAAAAACCTCTCATCCAAATTCTCCGGCGGCAAGAGCTCTTCCCGGTCTTCCCCGGACAATTGTGGCGTGGCCTCGCCTGGCATCGAGGCGGCGCTGCCTTGCAAACGCAAATTGGCGTTCATGGTGTAATTCGTCAAGCGCAAAAAGCCGCCCCGTTTGCTCAGCAGAGTGGGCACGGTCGCGCCGGTGGTGCGATTATAATCATAAAAGCTGTGCGCCGCCGACATGCTCAGCGATAAAGTGCGGCTCGGGTTCGCCTGCAGCGAGGAAAACAGATTGGCTTGCTTGAAGGTCTTCGCTGCAAAATTATAACCGCTCGAAACATTCAGCGTAAAAAGATCGATCTTCTTGGGTTTCTCCTCCGTGCCGGTTTTCATTTGGAACAGATTGCCCACGGAAAAACTCAAGCCCGCGACTTTGCCCTGGCCCGTGCCGACGAAACGATCCAGGCGCACTTTGCTGCTGTCGGGCAAGGTCACTTCTTCGAAATAGCCCCAAAACGGATCGGAAAAATCCGGACGATAGGAAAACGACAGGCTGGGCGAGACCACGTGCCGCAGTGCGCGCACCGGCCCCAGGCGCGGATTGAAGGTGCCGAACAATTTCGTGTTTGCCGAAAGCGAATAGCTGAACGTATGCCGCATGGCAAAACCATGATCGATGCGTGTGCCGATGGGAAGCGCGGCAGAAGTATCACTTTGAACAAAATAATCGGTGGTGCGATCGAACCAGTCCGCATTGATCGGCAAGGATTGGTTGAGAGAAAGCCAGCCGAAATAGCGCTTCGGGCTGTAGAGCGAAAGATTCAACGCGTGCCGCGCGGCGCCGATGGACTGGGTTTGCAACGTGTCCGCAAGACGGCTGAAACGATACTCACCGCTGCTGGAAAAACTGTAATACAAACCGGAATACCATGGCGCCTGCTCCTCCAGCGCGCTTTTTTTCTTCGTCACCTTCTGAGGAAAAATCTGGCCCTGGCCCCAATTGAAGTTATAGCCCGGCAGCGTGCGCTGCAGCGAGCCGTTTTCCAAATCTTTCAGCTCCGACACATTGAAGCTCAAACTGCCGCGCCCCTCGGCGAAACCGGTGGAATACGTGGCATTGGACTGCAAACGGCGGGTGAGCTGTTCGTTGCGGCCTTCGCCGAGATTTTTGTAGATGTTGTTGTCGTTCACAAAATATCCCTGCGCGCGCAGCGAGGAGCGCGTACCGAACTGCTGATTGTGGCTCAAGGACAAGGTCCACAAGCGTTGTTGCTGCGTGCTGCCGCCGGTATAATCCATATAAGAAAAGTTTTTGTCCGTGAACGAAGCATTGACATTGCCGCTGAAAGCATAGCGTTTGTTGTAATTCAGCCCGCTGCGCAAATACCAGCCTGAGAGCTCGAAGAAATCCACTTGCGCGCGCGCGTCGAGATAGTCGTTGATCGCCCAATAATAGCCCAGGTCGCGCAGAAAGCGGCCTTCCTGCTGGCTCTGCCCGAAGCGCGGCACGATCAAGCCGGAATGCCGGCCGCTTTGGATGGGAAACCAGGCGAAGGGCAGGATCATCAGCGGAATATCGCCGAGATAAAACACCACTGGCCTGGCAATGACTTTGTCATTGACGATGATCTTCATGCGCCGGCTGTGAAAATGAAAATGCGGGTGATCTTCCAATTCACAGGTCGAATACGAGCCTTCGCTGATATTCAGAACATTTTCGCCCACGCGTTTGATCTGGCCGCCGAAATATTTGCCGTCTTCGAATTGCGTGCGGCCGCGCAGCACGCGGCCGCGCTCGGTGGAGAAATTATACTCCATTCTCTCGCCGCTCATACGATCGCTGCCATCCACAAACACCGGCACGCCCTGTAATTTATTTGCCGTGCTGTCGGAGCGGCCGTTGTGCGGCGCCTGGCCGTTGTGCAATGAATCCGGCAACGGCTCGGCGGTCAGCAAGTTATGGTCCCAATCCACCGTGATGCGGCCGGCCTCGAGCGTCGCGCTCTTGAATTTGACCTGGGCTTTGCCGGTCAGAATCGTGACACGCTGCGGCACGAGATTTTCAATCGTTTGTGCGGTATAGGTGATCGGGGCATCCGCGCCGGATTGCTTATTAGGCGGGGAGGCCGCGAGCGTGTCGGTAACGGCTTTGATGGAATCAAGAGCGGAAACGGCCGGGGTTTCTTGGGCATGTGACGCCTCCCCCAAAGCCAAGATCATCACCAGGGCAAAAACGCACGGCCAAAATTTTTTGAGCTTGTCGGGTCGCATGGCAGAAAGAACGCGAAAGCGCGAAGATCTCAACGAATGTAAATGCAAATGGCATCGACGATGTAATAGCTCACGATTCTCTTTCCTCACGCGCCTGGCGATACTTTTCCCACCATTGCCGCAAACGCTTGTCGACCTCAGCTTCAGCGCCGTTCTGAGTGGGACGATAGTAGAGCGCCTCGGACAGATTCTCGGGCAAATAATCTTGCACGACAAAACTGCCGGCGTGATCGTGCGGGTAATCATAATCTTTGCCATAGCCCTGAGCCGCCAGCAGTGGCGTGGGCGCATTGCGCAAATGCAAGGGAACCGGCGCGAGCGTTTTTTCACGCACGTCCTGGCGGGCTGCGCTGATGGCAAGACAGGAGGCGTTGCTCTTGGGCGCGCTGGCGAGATACGTCGTTGCTTGCGCCAAAACCAGCGCGCCTTCGGGCAGGCCGATGTAAGTCACGGCGGTGAATGCCGCAGTCGCCACCACCAGTCCCATCGGTTCGGCGTTACCGATGTCCTCGCTCGCGAGAATAATCAAACGCCGCGCGATAAACTTGGGATCTTCGCCCGCTTCCAGCATGCGCGCAAGATAGTGCAGGGCCGCGTTGGGATCGCTGCCGCGCACGCTTTTGATGAACGCGGAAATCGTGTCGTAATGCTGTTCGCCCGCGCGATCGTAGAGAATCGCTCTTTTTTGCAGGGCGTTTTGCACCTGGGCAGGCGTGATTTTGCGCTTGCCCTCCTTTTCCACCGGCGCCAGGCGCACGGCGAGTTCGAGCGCATTCAACGTGGCCCGCGCATCACCGCCGCCGAGCCGCGCCAAGGCGCGGCGGGTTTCGGCATCGATTTCCACCTGCGCTTTTTTCAACTGTGGATCGTTTTGCAGGGCGCGATCGACCAGTCGCAGCAAATCATCCTCCTGCAGCGCCTGCAGCGTGTAAACCTGGCAGCGCGAGAGCAGCGGCGAGATGATTTCGAAAGAAGGATTCTCCGTGGTGGCGCCGATCAAAACGATGGTGCCATCTTCCACGCGCGGCAGCAGCGCGTCCTGTTGCGCCTTGTTGAAACGATGAATCTCGTCGATGAACAACACTGTAGCTTTGCCGAGCTGGCGATTGATGGCCGCTTTTTGCAGGATTTCACGAACCTCGGCAACACCGCTGCTCACTGCGCTCAACGTAAACATGTCCGCTTTGGCCGCCTGCGCCAATATGCGCGCCAGGGTGGTTTTGCCGCTGCCGGGCGGACCCCAAAGAATCAGGGACGCCAATTCGCCGCTTAGCACCGCCGCCTGCAAAGGCTTGCCCGGCGCGAGCAAATTCTCTTGTCCCGTGATATCTTCCAGCCGTTGCGGCCGCATGCGCTCGGCCAGCGGCGTGTTTTTCTGGCTGGCGGAACGGGCTTCTTGTTCGAAAAGGTCCATGCTTTTTTGGTAAACGGATTGAACAGATGAAGTGACGAACAAAAAAGCCCCCGCAGGGGCTTGCGCTCATTCGAATTCGTGATAGGCGCGCCACCGAAAGACGGTCACGCCTTCATCCGTGCCGAACCAAGCCAGCTCGTCATCCGTGGCGATGGCGTTCACGTGATTGTCCAGCAAGCCGTCGCTGATGGTGTATTCTTTCCATTCCTTGCGGCCACGATGATATTTGAACACGCCGCTGTTGGTACCCACCCAAACCGCGTGCGGTCCTGCTTTGACGGTATTGATTTGCCCATTGCTGAACGGGCGCCGGGCTGGAGAATCCAGCCAGGTGGCGTGTAATACATCGAACGCCTCCACACCATTGTCCGTTCCCAGCCAGATCACGGAATCAGAAAACGAAATGCTGAGCGTGGGCTCGTCGCGTGGACCTGCGCTGTCGTTTAGATAACCGCCGGTGTTCTTGGCCATGTCATAAATGAACGGTCCGCGCTCCGTGCCGATCCACAACAGGTTGTGCTGCCGCTCGAGATCCCAAACCCGCACGTGGCGCAATTGTTCCGGCGCGATCTCAAGAATATCCAGCGAATCTTTTCCAATCGTGTCCAGCGTGATGCAATTCAAGCCGAGATCGGTGGCGGCGTATAAATGGTCTTTATAAATCAATACATCGTTTACGCGATCGTCGACCAGCCCGTCATGCGGGGTGAGGCGACGCCAGCGATCTTTTTTGGTATCATAAATGCTGATGCCGTATTCGGTGGCGCAGTAGATTTTTTTATCGAAAAAAGTGAAATTGTGTACAGCGTCGCTGCTCATGTCTAAATTCAGGCGCGCTTCGAAATACCTCCAGTCGAGATTGGAAGAGATACCCGGACGCGGATTCGACCAGTAGGTGATGCCCTGGATCGATTCTTCCACCGGATCGCTGGCGGGCGGATGCAGGCCTCCAATCCAAAGGCCCTTGTCCTCCAGCAGCAAGGCATCGACGCGTGAACCGGCCAGGCCGAATTGCAGAACTTCAGCGCGACCAACGTTCAAATCCGCGCGCAAAGCGCCCAGTCCCCACGTGCCCAACCACATGTTGCCCCAATTATCATTGATCGCGCTGGTCACCGGCGCGCGCCGCAGGCGATTGTCTTGCACCGTGCCGTAGGTGGGAAAATTGATACTATTCGTATTGAAGAGCGAACGTCCGGGATCGAACAAATAACCGGCGGGCATGAAAAACTGCGGCAGAGGCAGACGCTCAGGCTTGCGTCGCAAGCCGAACCAAATGATTTGCGTTTCATCGCCGCGCTCGACCCCATTCGCAGGCAGAATGATGTCACCAAACTTGTCCTGGCGAAACAAGCGGCCCGAATTCGTTTCAAACCAGTTGGTATTCTGATCGAATCCGATGGAAACAATATCTTCACTCGAGGACAGGCCCAGCTCGAATTTCGGAAAATTCGTCCAGCGCAGGGAGGCCGGATGCTGGCGGCTCAGGCCGCGATCGCTCGCGCACCAGAGATAACTGACGAAAGGATCAAAACCGACGACCGTGATAAAATTGCCGCCAATGCCGTCGCTGGTGGTGATGGGCGTATCCCAGCGCCCGCGCACGGCGTCAAAACGCAAGACGCCGGCGGTCGTGCCGAAGTAAGTATGCTGCGGCCCGACGGCCACCGAACCAACGTAGTTCGACACGCCGTAGCTCACCCAATCGCCGGGGCGGTAGCGGCCGAGGTTATCCGGGTGAGGCGGTAAGAAACGCCAAGCCAGGAGCGCCAAACTGGAAATGACAATAAAGCCAAACCCGTAGAATCTTTTCATTTCAAATGATCTCGGCCGCAGCTGTAAGAATCATGCTACAACTTGTTCTGGCATAACACTGTCAACAGGAATATGCGCCAAGAAGTACTGTTCGTTCACTGAATCCTTTTCGGCATCCAGATACGATTGTATTCCACGCGGCTTGGGAATTTCTTCTCCATCTTCCAGCATGGCTTTTAAATGCATATTCAGGGCGGATTTCATGCTGGCAATCGTTTTTTCAATTGTTTTACCTGTGGCAATACAGCCCAACACATCAGGGGAGTACGCCGAGTAGCCGGTTTGGCTTTTTTCAACAACAATCAGATATTTTTCCATGGGCATCAAGTATGAGTTTTTCCAGTAACTTATTTAAGCCCTGACTGCTTCAGGATGCTGTTTAAAGTTCCTTTTTTGACATCATCGCTTGGTTTACCGGCAATCGTTACTTTGCCTTTTTTGATCGGATGTTCGAATTGACGATGACTGCCCTTGATGTTGACCAAATACCATCCATCCGTTTCGATAAGTTTAATGACGTCCTTGACTTTCATGGCCCGCCACAGCAGGATTTTTATGCAACCCCTAGCTGCCTTGTGCTTTTTCCTGTTTGGTTCCGGCTCATCCGGGTTGGGGTAAGGTTACGAAAGAATTCGGTTTTTAGTAAGGAAAAACTTCAAAACCAAATTCAACTGGCTCTTTACTTCGCCTCATGGCGTGCCGTCACTACTTGATCTGATACCTCTGCAGCTTGCGGTGCAAGTTCGCGCGGTCAGTACGCAGGCGGCGGGCCATTTCGCTGACGTTACCCGAGCACAGATCGAAATAGTGCTGCAGCAGGCGCAGTTCGTAATTCTCCAAATTCTCGCGGAAGGAAAGATCTTCGTCGAACGGGATTGAAATGGAACCCGCCACTCGTGGAGAAGTGGTTGCGGAAGGCGGCATGCTTCCGCCGGAGGCGGGCGGGAGCGTCGCGTGCGCGGGCAAGACCTGTTGGACGTGCTCAGCCGCGAGATTTTCTTCTTCGTTCATAATCACCAGGCGCTCGATGCTGTTGCGCAATTCACGCACATTGCCCGGCCAGTGATAGTGCATGAGCAACTGCAGCGCTTCGGATGAAAGCGTTTTGGGCCGCCGGCCGTAAGCGCGCGCGATTTGCTGCAAGAAATGGTTTGCCAACAGCGGAATATCTTCGCGGCGGCTGCGCAACGGCGGGGTCTCGAGGGGAAGCACAGCGAGGCGAAAATACAAATCTTCGCGAAAACGCCCGGCGCCGATTTCCTCCTCCAGGTTTTTATTCGTCGCGGCGATCACGCGCACGTCGAACCGAATGAGCTGATTGCCGCCGACGCGCATCAATTCGTTTTGTTGCAGCACGCGCAAGAGCTTGGCTTGTGTTTCCAACGCCATGTCGCCGATTTCATCGAGAAATAAGGTGCCGGCGTGCGCTTGTTCGATCAATCCGATCTTGCGCCGCGTGGCGCCGGTGAACGAGCCGCGCTCGTGGCCGAACAATTCGCTTTCGATCAGCTCGCGCGGAATCGCGGCGCAATTCATTTGCACGAACGGCCCTTTGTGGCGCGGGCTGTGGCGGTGCAGCGCTTCGGCCACCAATTCCTTGCCCGCGCCGTTTTCCCCGGTGATCAGCACGCGCGCTTCTGAAGCCGCCGCCTTGTGAATCGCACGGCGCAATTCCTGCATCGCGGGTGATTCACCGATCATTTCACCGGTCTGGCCCACGCGCTGGCGCAGCGCGTCGCGCTCGCGCTCAAGCTGCAGGCGGTGCTCGAGATGCCGTACTTCCAGCAAAACGCGCTCGGCTTGCAGAGGTTTTTCCAAGAGATTGTACGCGCCAAGGCGCGTCGCCTGCACGGCCAGCTCAATATCCGCGTGCGCGGAAATCATCAAGGTGGGAATGGTAGCGTGATTTTCCCGCAAACGCCGCAGCACTTCGAGACCGTCGATGCCGGGCAAGCGCAAATCGAGAAAAATGAGATCGAAGGGATGTTGCGAAATAATGCTGAGCGCCTCTTCCCCGCTGCTGCTGGCGGTGGTGTGATGCCCCTCGTCGTTTAGCAGCCCGCGCAGGGTGTTGCCGATTTGAGGCTCGTCATCAACGACTAAAATTTGTAATGGCATAAGCGAGTAATAACTTGGACACCAAGCGCCATGAAACACAGAGCCTGGGTATGGAGCACTTAAGAAGCTGAGATTTCAGCCGCTGATTCCTCGGCGGTGTGTTCGGCCAGGTGCCGAATCTGCGCGGCGGCGTGTTTGCGCGCGCGCAGATGCAAGACCACATTCTCCTCTTCATAGCGCCGGCTCAGCACGTGGGCCAGGCGGTGCACACGTGCGATGGCGGCCGATGCGCCCAAGGGCAATTCGACTTCGAATTCGACTACCTCGGCCGCAGCGCAAGCAAGAATGCCGTGCAGCAATTCCTCCAAAAACATGCGGCGCTCCGCGGAAATCATGACCGCTGGCGCGTATTCCCGCTGCAAACGCGCGAGCAGCCCCGTTTCCGTGAGCGCGTCGATTTTGTTGAAAACGTGCAGCACGGGATAGTGGCCCAGCCCCAATTCGTGCAACACTTCGCGCACGGTGACAATGTGCCGCTCGAAATCCGGATGCGTGACGTCGACCACGTGCAACAGCAAATCTGCTTCGCGCGCTTCTTCGAGCGTGCTCTTAAAGGAGGCCACCAGATGGTGCGGCAGCTTGCGAATGAAGCCGACGGTGTCGATCACCAAAATTTCCCCGATATCTTTGGTCAAGCCGTTGTCGCTGTGGCGCAAGGCGCGTACGGAGGGGTCGAGCGTGGCGAACAAACGATCTTCCACCAGCACTTCGGCATTCGTCAGGGTGTTCAACAGCGTTGATTTGCCCGCGTTCGTATATCCCACCAGCGCCACTTTGAAGATGCCGGCGCGATGCTGGCGCCGCACCTGGCGCTGCCGGTCGATGCGCTGCAACTCCTTGTTGAGATGCGCGATGCGTGTGCGCACCAGACGGCGGTCGGTTTCCAACTGCGTTTCACCAGGCCCGCGCAAACCGATGCCGCCGGCCTGCCGCGAGAAGTGCGTCCATTGCCCGGCCAGGCGCGGCAAGAGATATTCCAATTGCGCCAGCTCCACCTGCGTGCGCGCCTCTTTGGTGCGCGCGCGGCGGGCAAATATATCGAGAATCAATCCGCTGCGATCGATGACTTTGGCTTGGAATAATTCTTCCAGATTGTTGGCTTGGCCGGGGGAAAGATCGTCGTCGAAGATGACAAGATCGGCTTGCTTCTCGGCCACGACTTGCGCGAGGAATTCCGCTTTGCCGCGCCCGATAAAATAGGCGGGATCGATCTTGGCGCGGGTGTGAATGATGGTGTCCACGACGTCGGCGCCGGCCGTGGCGGACAGTTGCGCCAATTCTTGCATGGAATAATCCGTCGCTTGATGCGCGCTCCCCGGCACGATCAACCCCAATAACACCGCGCGCTCACGGTCGCGCGGGCGAAGGTCGTGCATGCGTTTTTGGATGGGCAATACTCCTTATTTTCAGCTCACCGCTTGGCGTGTACGCGCGCGATTGGCGGAATCCGCAAGCGCGCCGTTCGAACTTGTTGCTGCGCCACGATAAAGTATCATTTCAATGATCATCGCGATAATCGCGGCCAGAAGGAACAGTGGCCACAATTCCGAGCCGTAACGCGCCTGTTGTATGCTCGCGCGCAAGTCCTGTTGAGCCGGCAATTCCACCAGCGACATCGCGCCGCTGGCTGCAGCCAATTTTTCCACAGATAAAGGAGAGGTGCTCAATTCAGCGGCATTAAAATTCACCGGCCAGACCTGCAAGCGCGCGCCTTTGTTCCATAAGGAATAGAATCCCGGCAGCGGCGTGGCGGGCACGCGCACTTGATAGTTCTGCCCGGCGACGTTCACCGGCGCTTTCACGCGCTCGTTGTCCGGCAGCGTGACTTCGACGTCCTGCGCGGCCACCCGTAGCAACGTATTTAACTCATTACCGACAAAAAAAGTTTGCTGCTGATTTTCATGATGCTGGGTCATGTACGCCATGCTGCGGTAAACCAGCGGCGCAAACAAGCCCTTAAAGCAGAAATCCGACCAGCGCTCGTCCGGCGCAGAGGTGAACACGAGTATCTTGCCGGCCTGCACCTGCCGCTCGGCCAGGAACGGCTGGCCATTGGCATAATTCAATACTGGCTTCGTGCCCGCGGCGAGATTGAGTTGCACGGCGAAGCGAAACATGGGCGATTCGATACGCATGTCTTTGTCACTTTTCTCGAGCACGCCGTTGAAAATCGGGTGCGAAAAATCGATGGGCCCCAGTTTGAAGAAATTCTCCGTCGCATTCAAGCTCCCGATGGTGCCTCCCCAGGCACCGAAATTGAAAGGCGCGAATAACGTTTCATTATAATGCCGCAAATCCGTTTCGCTGCCGGGAAAAATGATCACCCCGCCGCCGCTGGAGAGGAAATTAGCCAGCCGCGGCACCACGCCTTCGGGGAAACGGCTGACGTTCACCAGCACCAGGCCGTCGTAATTCGAAAAACTCTCCGCACCCAGCTCACGCGCGGCGATTTCTTTCCACGTTTGTGTGGCGTCGCTGTTGCCCCTTTCCATTTGCAGGGCAGCGCGCACATACCTCAAATCCTCGGGTTTCTCTGCCACTGCCAATAAGCGCCGCTGTCGCGGAATAAAAAAAGAAAAATAGCGCGTATTGTCTTGCGCAAAGTCGTCGTCGTCCAGACTCACGCGGCCGGTGATGAAGCCGGCACTGTCAGGAATCGCGCGCAGCGTTACCTGGCGCTGGCTGTGCGCCGGTACCTCGATGCCCTGCTGCGCCACGCGTTTGTTGTTGAGGTACAAGTGCACGAGCTGATTGGCAATCTCACGCTCTCCGCGATTTGCAACCGTGGCCACAACGTCGAAACTTTTGCCCTTTTCGAAAATTTGATGTGTGAGGGAAAGATCGGCGAGGATCAAATTGTTGGGCAAGTCAGAAGGGTAACGCAGCACATAACCACGCACGCCCGGCAAAGTGGGCAGCACCGGCAAATCCGCGCTGCGGCAATCCGAGAGCAAGTACAACTCGCGATTGACCTGGCGCGATTGGGACAGGAGGTCGCGAGCCAAAGCCAGCGCTCCGGCCAAGTCTGTCTGCGCCCATGTTTGCGGCAGCGAACGCAGGGATTCGAGCAGCTTTTCCTTTTCCAGAAACGGGCTGCCGGAAACCAGGGCAGCCGGTTGCGCGGCGGTAATGACATACAATTCATCGCCCGCGCTGAACGACGCGGCAATGGCCTGCGCGTGCTCGCGGCTTTGCTCGAGCAAGCTGGCGCCTGCAGGCGCAGCCGCCATGCTCAAGGAATTGTCGATAATGAGTACCGCCGTGGCGCGCGCACGTTGCGCCAAAACGGCGCGCTCGCGGCGCAGCGTGGGCCGCGCAAAAGCGAGCACGAGCAGAGCAACCATCAGCATGCGCAGCAACAACAACAGCCATTGCCGCAGCTTCAGTTGACGGATTTTCTCCTTTTCCAAGCGCTTGAGAAAAGCGACGGTGCTCACCCTCACCACGCGCAGCTTGCGCCGGGTCAAGAAATGAATCAGGATGGGCAAAGCGACGGCGGCCAAGCCCCAGAGAATGGCAGAGTTTAGAATTCCGAACATGCGCGTTGGTACAAGTTCTTCCTAAAATGTCTGAGTCGGTATATTAACCGATTTTCCTGGTAAAGTC
>JBIOXB010000120.1:0-32712 GCA_044869275.1 bacterium | reverse complement strand
CGCCCGGAACATTAATCGGCGCGCGGCCGCAGAGGATCAACCCGCCCCAGTCGCCGTAGTTGCGCTGGCCCGCGGGTAATGCGCTGGTGAAGACAATGGGCTGAGCCGCCGTGCCCTCGGCCATGATCTTTCCACCTTGCTCGATAATCAAAGCCCCCTTGCTGTCTTTATCGCCGTAAATAATCGTGCCCGGTTGAATCGTTAATGTCGCCCCGCTTTTCACGTAAACGAATCCTTGCAGCAGATAGGTGTTGTCATTCGTGAAGGTCGTATTCACGGTGATGTTGCCAGAGACCGCGATATTTCCGGCAATGGCCAAAACGCTCTGGAACAACACTGTCAGCAAGAGTGTACCGATTCTTCGATACATGTATCCTCCGCGCATTTAGTGAGATAAATGTAAGTCGCCGTAGTTTGGCAAGACGCGGCAAGCGCCGATTTTCTAGTTCAGATTGGCGTGTGCCATGCAAACGCTTTTCCGGTCTTTGCCACATCACGAAACTAAACTGTGTCAGTGCTTACTGCAGGCAGGATTTTTTGGCCCAAACGAGTTTAGCACGCCGGTTTTAACCAGCAATGAAGACGGTATTAAAGAATTGTTAAGCCCTCTCGGACAAACTTCCTCCATATCCTGCCTTCCCCACACTGATGTCTCCCGGCAGCCGCCAAGCGCTTCACAAGAGAGGGATTATTCTTCGAGAATAACGACTTAATCCGCCCAGGAAAAAACACGCACCACATCGAGTTCTTGTAGCGTCACATAGACGTTGCGGTGTACACTGTGTACTTCGAGTTTTTGTCCCCGCGCGCGCAAGAGCTCGGCAAATTGCACGAGATGCCAGATACCCTGCAGGCTCATCACCTTCAAATCCTTCATCTGGACCGCCCAATGCGTGCCAACGAAGTGCGAGACAGCTTTCAAAAAATCGAGAAACGCTGTGGTATGTTCTCCGACAATCGCTCCTTGGAGCTGAATGGTCACATGTTTGTGTTTGCCTTGTATTGCAACTTCCACCGCGGCCACCGGCCGGCATTCCGCCATTTCCGCGTGAAAGTCATTTACGGAGGCGGAGAGTGGCATGGTAATTTGCAGCATGGATGATCTCCTTTTGATTGACGTGACACGCCGTCTCAACAAGAGCCGGAACACAAGTCTAATTGGTTTGTTCTTTGCGTGAAAATAGCAATCGGGTATCAAAGCAAGATGAACGTCCAATGAAGAATGTGTGAAGAAGCCGGAGATTACCAGAAGATAACGGCAACATTTAATTCGCGTTAAATTTATGTTAAGCCTTCAAACGGGAGAGGGCATGACAAGGATTTGGCATGCAAAGCGGGTATCGGCGGGGAAACGGAGGCAAACAATTCACGGAAAAAAGAAAAATCAAATTTTTCCGGAAAAAGCGCGTGCTTCAAGAAAATTTGTATTGTATATTTTGGCGCCAGGTGTTTATTTGTACGCGAAACGAAGGCGCTGAAAGGCAAGAGGCATAGCAGCTCATAATCGTACTCATACTCCTGCTCTTACTCGCTGCCGATGATCTGGAGCGAGTAAGAGTAAAGTTAGAGTATGTGCAGTAACCGTGGCAGCATGGAGACCAAATGGCCAAACGCATTTTAATCGTTGACGACGAGCAAGATATTTTGGACCTGCTCAAATACAACTTGGAGGCTGAAGGTTATGAAACCGTGCTTGCCAATGATGGCATGCAGGCTCTGGAGCGCGCCAAGAACAATCCCGATTTGATCATTCTGGACGTGATGCTGCCCGGCAAGGACGGCTGGGAGGTGATGCGGCAATTGCGGCAAAGCCCCGGGACGCAAAGAATTCCCGTGATTTTTCTCACGGCCAAAGCCAGCGAGATCGACGAAGTGGTAGGGTTGGAGCTGGGTGCGGATGATTACATATCCAAACCCATCAGCATGCGCAAACTGCTGGCGCGCGTCAAAATGGTGTTGCGGAAAGCGCGCAGCCTCGAGCAGAACCAGGAGGAAGTTCTGCAATTCGGCGAAGTGGAAATCAATACCTCGAAGTATTCCGTCAGCGTGGCCGGCACGCCCGTTTCCTTCACTAAGAAGGAATTCGAATTGCTGGTCTTTCTCGCCCGGCGCCCCGGACGCGTGGTGACGCGCGACACGCTGTTGAATGAAATCTGGGGCGACAATGTGGTGGTCATCGACCGCACCATCGACGTGCACATTCGCAAGATCCGTGAGAAGCTGGGCGACGAACATATGCCCTTCATTGAAACCATTAAAGGCGTGGGCTACCGGCTCAAAGCCGAAGAATAACTGGCATGAAAATCTCACTGCGCTATCGTTTAACCTTTACTCACCTTTTTCTCATCACCGTCGTGACCCTGGCAGCAAGCTTGATCGCCTCCTACCAATTGCAGCGGTATTACAAATCGCGCCTGTTCCAGCAGCTCAAAACGCAGCTTGAAGAAATCGAATACTTGCTGGTGACGCACAAGTTCGGCTCGAATCCCTCCGATTTGCAGTATCAGGCACTCATGGACTTCTCACACGCGGCGCGCGCGCGTTTGACGCTCATCGATTCGACCGGCGTGGTATTGTTCGAGTCCGACGTGCCCGAGGCCGCACTCGCCTATGTGGAAAATCATTTTATGCGCCCGGAGCTGCAGCAGGCGTTGCGCGAAGGGCTTGGCGGGCATGAGCGCTTGAGCGCAACCGTGCACCGCCGCTTGTTCTATGTCGCCAAACAAGTTTCGCCCGAATTGGCGGCCGCGGGCCTGCTGCCCAAGCTGCGTTTCATTCGCCTCGCGATTCCGCTGGCGGAGGTCGAGAAAGTTCTGGGCGATTTGCGCTGGAAAATTTTTGCGGCCAGCGGACTGGCGATTTTGCTGATCGGTGCGATGAGCTACCTGTTTTCGTACCGTATGACCATGCCCGTGCGCCACCTGGCTGTCGTCGCGGATTCCGTACGCCAGGGCGATTGGGAGGCCCACTTCGAGCGCACCACCAACGACGAGATCGGCGATCTGGCGGATTTGCTCAACGAGATGCTGGCCAAGTTGCGCGACGACCTAAAGCAGATGCGCAAGCTGCAGACCATGCGCAGCCAGTTTCTCGGCAACGTCTCGCATGAATTGAGCACGCCGATTTTCGCGGTGCAAGGCTATCTCGAAACCCTGCTCTATGGCAAAGTCGAAAGCGAGCACCTCCGCCGGGATTTCATCGAGAAAGCATATCGCCAGGCGGGCCGGCTCAACAACCTGCTCACGGACTTGATCGACATCTCGCGCATTGAATCCGGGGAAATGAAAATGAGCTTTCGCTATTTTGATTTGCATGAGTGGCTGGCCAAGCAAGTGGCGGACATGCAGGCGAAAGCCACGGAGCAGGGCGTCGCGTTGCGCCTGGTGACAGCGCGGCCGTCTTCCCCCCTTTCCGTACTCGGCGATCGCGAAAGATTGGGGCAGGTGATCAGCAATTTGGTCGATAATGCCGTCAAGTACAATAATGCGGACGGCAAAGTAGAAGTCGGGTATCGCGACAAAAAGAATAGTAATAAAGAGGTGGAAGTTTTTGTGGCTGATACCGGCCGCGGCATTCCGGAAGAGCATCACAGCCGCATCTTCGAGCGTTTTTATCGCGTCGATAAAGAGCGCTCGCGTGCTGTTGGGGGCACGGGCTTGGGGCTCGCCATCGTCAAACACATCGTCGAAGCGCATGGCAGTCCCGTACAAGTGCACAGCACCGTAGGCAAGGGCTCACGGTTCAGTTTTGCGCTGAAGAGCAAAGCCTGAAACAAAGAAACGTGAGGAAATCATATGATCTCTTTCGAAAATTGTCTTGCATTTCTTGCACCTCCCCATTACTTTATAAACTGGCTGTAACCTCAATGCATCTTTACCTTTTTGCAAGCTTTGGGTTGGGTATTTGATCGTATGATCACCGCAAATGGTGGCATGGATGAAAGGATTCTCCAGCGTTCAGAGAATCTGGTAGCACACTTTTTGCGATATTGTAAAAAGACGCACAGGCAACCGCCTGCGCGAATTCTTGAGCTTTGCATCTCACGCGTGTTGCGTCTACCCCTGCGAGGTCAACAGAGGCAGGCATCTTGGCCTGAAGCTCGTGGTAATCGCCGCAATGACGGCATGCATGCACAGCTCGCTAATTCAAGATCAACCCACTGCACTTGGCTTTGTAAGGAGGAAGCAGCCATGCCTGCTCATCGTGGCATGCAAGCTTTTTGCTACCAGCATCTTGCATTGCTCTGCTTTTCGGCATCCCTGATTTTCATCTCCCCTTTGCAATCTTTTTCTCAGGACGTTTCGGCAACGCAAGCTGGCACAGGAGAACCAGGTTTCACTTCTCATGAACATGCCGGCACGCAAGAAACCGTGCGCATCACACCGGCACCCATACGCCGCGACGCGGCTGCGGGCCACGCGATTTATTACGTGATGACCGTATCCAATCTCAGCGAGCAAACGGACACGTATAAATTGTCCGCGCGCGGCAATGCCTGGCCAGTCACATTGCTTTCAGCCGATTCTTCCACCAAAATAACGGGCACGGGTCCGGTTTTGGGCGGGGAGCAACTCACACTCGTGATCCAGCTCGAAGTGCCAAGCAATGCGGCACGCGGCGTGCGCGACAGTATGTTCGTGGCGGTGGTTTCCGCGAGCAATGCCGCCACGCGCGACTCGGCATTGATTCCCACCACTTCGCTCGGCCCGGCGGCGGAACTGCCATTCGTTGAAACTTTCCCCTCGGTCACGCTGAGTACTCTGCGCTGGCCGGAGAATTTCGGCCCGGCGGCAATTAGGACCGATGTCGTGAACGCGCCTTCGCCGCCGTATGCAATGAAATTTGACGGTGCCAACAACGGTGGGGATTTGCTGCAATCGCAGCCGGTCAATCTCAGCCGCAAGAACGACGTCGTGCTGCAATTCGCTTATCAGCGCGGCGGCAACGGCAACACCCCCGAGCCGGCCGATGATTTGTTCGTCGAATACTACAATGTCGATGGCGAATGGCTGCCGCTGTTGCGGCTGCCCGGTGCCGGGCCGAATATGTCCGGGTTTGCATTCGAATCCACGATTTTGCCGCCGGACGCCTATCATAGCAGTTTTCGCGTGCGCTTCGGCAATTTCGCCACGCCCGGTCCATTTGACGATTGGTATGTTGACGATATTCGTTTGCTCGACATCGAGCCGGGCCACCTTCCATTTGCGGATGATTTTTCCGGCGCGACCCTCGACCCCAACCAATGGCCGCAAAACTCCGGCGGTGAGATCAACGCGCGCGCAGTCAACATGATCAGCCCGCCGGCGGCGTTGAATTTGCCCGGCGGCAGCGTGGTGCAAACTGTGCCGATCGACCTCTCCGGTGAAAATGCGGTGGCGTTGACCTATTATTTCGAGCAAACCGGCAGCGGCGAAGAGCCGGACACCGGCGACGATCTGGTGTTCGAGTTCCGCGACGCGCAAAACAATTGGATTGAATTGGCGCGCCATCCCGGCAGCGAGGGCGGCCTGCCATTCTTCACGCGCAGTGAAACGGCGCTGCCGCCGGCCGCATACCATCGTAATTTCCGCCTGCGCATTCGTAACATTGGCGCCGAGGACCGCGACGATTGGTTCGTGGATGATCTTCGCCTCGAGGTGTTCGCACCCCCGGATATCGCGATCACACCCACGGCCATGACGCTGAAGCTATTCGAGGGTGATTCCACCGCTCGTGGCTTCAGCATCCACAATCTGGGCGTGGGCGATTTGTTTTATCGCGTTCGAATCGTGCCGCCGGAATTTCAAAATGCAGCCGTCCATACCGCGGTTTATCCGGAGTCTTATTATGGCGCTTCGCTCGCCAAGGACCAGGCTGATTTACGGCAGGGCATGCCGCAGGTGCAAGGACACGGCGGCCCGGATCTTTTCGGCTACATTTGGCGCGACAACAACGATCCCAAAGGCCCAGAGTTCGACTGGGAAGATATTTCAACCCAGGGCACGCGCGTTCTGGACGTCGGCGACGATGACAACGTCGGGCCTTTCAATATCGGCTTTGCGTTCCCTTTTTATGATTCCGTTTTCACCAAGTTTCGCGTGTGCAGTAACGGCTTCATTTCATTTACCAGCCGTTCCAGCGCCTTCAGCAACAATCCCCTTCCCAGCGATGGACTTTTCGATGTCATCGCGGGATTTTGGGATGATCTCGACGCGCGCAGTGGCGCGGTGTATTATTTCAGCGATGGCCACAAGTTGATTGTGCAATGGCACAACGTGAAGCGCGCGGGCGGAGGCACGCCGTTCACGTTTCAAATCATGCTTACACCGAACGGCAATATTCGTTTTCAATATCTGCAAACCGGCGCACCGAGCAACTTCGCCACCATTGGCATTCAAAATCACGACGGCTCGGACGGCGTTGAAGTGGCCTTCAACACCGATTATGTGCAGAACAATCTGGCGGTCGAGATTGAACGCCCGGCGAGCTGGCTGAGCTACGCGCCGAGAACCGGCGTGGTCAACAGCACCAGCCTGGAGAATATCCAGGTGCATTTCAATGCGGCCGGCCTGCAACCGGATTCAACTTATGTTGCCGAGCTGCGCATTGAAAGCAACGATTTTGACGAGCCCAGCGTTGCGGTGCAGCTTTTGTTGGAAGTGCTGGCCGTGGGCGATTCGACGATTCATTTTCCGCCCATTGACAAAACCGCGGTGCGATACGTGATCCGCATCGACCAGGCGACCCTCAACAATGCACCGCTCGCCACGGGCGACGAGATCGGCGTGTTCACACCCGCCGGCAAACTCGCGGGCACCGTGGTGTGGCAGCGCAACACGCCGGCGCGCTTGCTGGCGTTTGGCGATGACCCGGGCACGCCGAAAATCGATGGTTTCGCTTCGGGCGAGACCATGTATTTCCGCGTGTGGGATAGCAGCCGCAACAATCGCGATTATCCGGCAATGGCGAGCTTCATTCGGGGCGATGGCAAGTTTGGCACCGCGGATTCAGCGCACGTCTCCGCCCTCGCCGCGCAAACGAATTTCACGCGCAGCAAACAGCTCGCGGCGAATTGGAGCTGGATCAGCTTCAATGTGCAGCCCGAGAATCCCAGTATGGAGGCCGTGTTTGCAGGTACGCAACAACTGCAAATTGCCAAGAACGGCGCGGGCGAGGCTTATATTCCCGGCTTGGTGAATACCATTGGTGCGTTGAACACCTTGGAAGGCTACAGCGTTTATCTCGCGGCTCACGATTCCGCGACCATCAGCGGCGAAGAAGTTCCGCCGTTCACGCCGATTCCCTTGCAAGCGGGATGGAACTTCGTGAGCTACCTGCCGGGCGCGAACGTTCCGGCCGCGCAGGCTTTGGTGGCCATTCTCGACAAACTCGAAATCGCGAAGAACGACGCCGGGCAATTTTTCATCCCGGCGGTTGGCATGCTCAACAGCATCGGCGATTTGAAACCCGGCGCGGGCTACAAGCTTTATTTGAATGCACCGGACACGCTGGTTTATCCGCTGGGCCCGACCGCCAGCGGTTTGGGCAAGCAGATGCTGGCAACGCCCACTGCCGCGCCCAAACATTTTACCGGCCTGCGGCGGAGCAGCGACAGCTACATCGTGGTCGTACAAGCGGCGAAGATAAACAATATCTCGCTTAAAGCCGGCGACGAGATTGGGGTTTTTACCGCCGTCGGAGAACTTGTGGGCGCGGGCTTGTGGCCCGCACAGGGCGCGCTCGGCATCGCGACGTGGCGCGCGGAGGGAAAAATCTCCGGTGCCTCTGCACCGATTGCCGGCTACGAGCCCGGCACGCCGATGCGCTTCAAAATCTGGCGGCATGAAGTGGCGCAGGAATTCGAGGCCGAAACCAAATTCTTCCGCGGCGAGGGCACTTTTGAAAGTGGCGCTTTTGCTTTGGTGGAATTGGCCGCCGGTGCCGTACCGCAGACTTTCTCGCTGCAGCAAAATTATCCCAATCCCTTTGCCGCGCATGAGCGCCAGCCCGGCACGAACGCCCAAACGACGATCAGCTACGCGCTGCCGGAACCCGGCCAGGTCACGATTCGCGTCTACAACATGCTCGGCCAGCTTGTGCAAACCTTGCGCGACGAGCGCCAGGAGCCCGGCTTTTATGCGGTGAAATGGAACGGCTTCGACCAGCGCGGCGGGCGTGTGGCGGCGGGCGTCTATTTCTATCGCATGAATGCGGGAAAATTTCAGGCGGTGAAAAAACTGATTGTGATGTAAATGGATTGATGGAGTGTTGGAGTGTTGGATTAATGGAGTGTTGGATTGATGGAGGAAGTCATTTTTCAATGATCCATTGATCCAATAATCCATCACTCCAACACTCCGTTTGGAGCTGGCTCGACATGCGACAAGCATCGAAAACGATAACTATTGCCACTTCACAAGCCGGCTTGTATGAATGCACCGAAGAGGTTTTTGCGTTTGTCGCGGCAGCAAAAATCAAAACCGGCGTGCTCACGGTTTTCGTGCAGCACACCTCGGCTTCGTTGTTGATCCAAGAGAATGCCGATCCCGAGGTGCGGCGCGATTTGGAGAGGTTCTTTCAGCGCCTCGTGCCCTACGGCGATCCGCTTTTTCACCACACCAGCGAAGGCCCGGATGACATGCCGGCGCATGTGCGCGCCGCGCTCACCGCGACGACGCTGAGCCTCCCCGTGCAAAACGGCAAGCCGGCGCTGGGCACGTGGCAGGGAATTTATTTGTACGAGCATCGCACGCATGCGCATCGCCGGCAGGTGATGCTACATCTTATCGGAGAATGAATTGCCGATTCCTCATTGGCAATTGTCAATGATCAATTGATCATCTGAAAACTATCAAAGCTGTGCGGGAGGAAAAGCAATGGCGGCTAAACGCCGGATGATTTGCTCAACAACTTATCTCTTCACCACCGTCTCTCTTCTCTACGCGCAATCCTTCGAATTCTATCCCGGCGCCCGTTATGATCCGGCGATTCCGACGCTGCAAAAAATTGTGGGGCATGCTTGGGCCGAGCGCATCACCATGCATCACGAAGCCGAGCGCTATCTGCACGCTCTGTCCCAGGCCACGCCGCGCGCGCAATTGGTGCGCTACGGCGAAACCTGGGAGGGCCGCGCGTTGTATTATCTCGTCATAGCTTCTCCGGAAAATCTCGCGCGCGTGGCCGAGATCAAAAGCGGCATACAGCGCCTGGCCGATCCGCGCAAACTCCCGGAGCCGGAAGCGCAGGATCTCATCGGCAAACTCCCGGCGATCACCTGGCTGACCTATGCCGTGCACGGCAACGAGATTTCCAGCACCGATGCGGCTTTGCTGCTGGCCTATCATCTCGTCGCGGCCCAGAACGATTCCTTGGCGCAAAGAATTCTCACGCACACCGTTGTGATCATCGATGCGATCGAGAACCCCGACGGCCGAGATCGCTACGTCACTTACTTGCGCCAGACCCAAAGCCGCTGGCCCGACCCCGATCCGCAGGCCGCGGAGCACAACGAGCTGTGGCCTTCGGGAAGATCGAATCATTATCTCTTCGATATGAATCGCGACTGGTTTGCGAACACACAGCCGGAAACGCGCGGCCGCACGCGCATCTTTCTGGAATGGTATCCCCAAGTGTTCGTCGATTTGCACGAGATGGGATACAATCAAACCTATTATTTCGCACCACCGGCCGCGCCGCTCAATCCCAATTTGACGCAAGGGCAGCGGGAATGGCTGGCGCGCTTCGGACAAAACAACGCGAAATGGTTCGACCGCTTCCGCTTCGATTACTTCACACGCGAGATCTTCGATTCTTTTTATCCCGGCTACGGCGAGGGCTGGCCGATTTTTCAAGGCGCCATCGGCATGACCTACGAGCAAGCCGGTGCCGACGGGCTGGTGATCCGCCGGCAGGATGAAACCTTATTGCATTACCGCGACGCGGTGCAGCACCACTTCATCGCCTCGCTCGCGACCGCCGAAATGACGGCCAGGCATCGCGAGGAAATGCTGCGCCATTTTTACGAGTATCGCCGCAGCGCAATCACCGAAGGCGCCAAAGAAACCGTAAAGGAATACTTGGTCGCATCGGGGCATGACCCCTCGCGCGCGGCCAAGCTGGTCTCGCTTTTGATGCAACAGGGCATCGAAGTGCAGCGTGCGGAAGAAGGTTTTTCACATCCGCGCGTGCGCGATTATTATGACCAGAAACTGCAAGCGAAAAACTTTGCCGCCGGCACTTTCGTGATCTCGCTGGCCCAGCCGGCGAAGCGCTTGTTGAGAACTTTGATGGACCGCCACACCGACATGGATTCGGCGTTCATCAAGCAACAACGGCTGCGCCTGGACAAGCGCCAGGGTGATGAAATTTACGACGTCACCGGCTGGTCTTTGCCGTTGCTCTACGATGTCGAATGCTACACCGCCGAACAATCTGCACAGGGAAAATTTAGTGTGCTCACGCAAGCGCCGCTGGTGAGCGGGAAAGTGATCGGGGGCAAGGCGCACCTGGGTTACCTGCTGGCATGGGGCCGGAACAACGTCGCAGCGGCCCTGGCCGATTTGCTGCAACAGAAAATTCGTGTGCACACTCTCGACAAGGAGTTCACGCATGCCAGCGGCGCCTTCCCCCGCGGCACGCTGCTGGTCAAAACGAGAGATAACCCGGAGGATTTGTTCGAGCGCATGCAGAAGCTCGCCGCGGCGCACGGCGTCGAGGTTTTTGCGGTGCATGACTCCTGGGTTGCGGCGGGCGTGAATTTTGGCAGCAATTACGTGCATTATCTCAAACCGCCGAAAATCGCGCTGGCATACAGCATGCCCACCAGCGCGCTGGCCGCCGGTTGGACGCGTTATCTCTTGGAACAAATGTACGGCTATCCGGTAACGATCATTCACACCTGGCAATTGGAATCCGCCGCTCTCAAGGATTACAACGTGATCATCTTACCTGACGGCACGGGGGCGCTGGGCGGCTACTCGAAAGTATTGGGCGAATCCGGCGCGCAGCTCTTGAAAACGTGGATGCAGAGTGGCGGCACGCTGATCACCATCGGCGAGGCCACGCACTGGCTCACCGAGGAAAAAGTGAATCTGCTCGCCACTTCGCGCGAGCTACGCAGCGGCAAGCCCGAGCGCAAGAGCGAGAAGGATAAAAAGGAAGAAGACGCGCCACCGGCAGCGCGCACCGCGGCAGGATCCTATGATTTGCTGCAAGGCATTCAACCCGAAGAAGAACTGCCCGAGCGCACCCCCGGCGCAGTGATGCGCGTACAGCTCGAAAACCTCCATTGGATGACAGCGGGCTACCACGGTTTCGCCAACGTGATGGTGGAGAGTAAAAACATTTTCACGCCGTTGAAGCTGGATAAGGGTGTGAACCTCGCCGTCTATTTGCCGGAAGACAAAGTGCTGGTCAGCGGTTTTGCTTGGGAAGCTTCACGCAAGCAGATCGCCAACAAGGCGTGCATCATGTATCAGGCACACGGCGGCGGCCAGGTTATCGCATTTGCGGAGGACCCGAACTACCGCGCCTTCATGGATGGGTTGAATCTGCTCTTTTTTAATGCAGTGTTTTTTGGGCCGGCGCACGCCCAATGACTTGCCGCAAGCAGGTGGCACAGGCCGGGCTGAACCATGATCTGCGCATCATCTCCAAAGCTTCATTTCGATCTTGCCGTCAAGCCGGCAATTGCAGCACCTCATTCAGCGCTAAGTTTGTGCGTAAACTTTTGGGGTTTTTGTGTTTGTTCCGCCGACCGCCTTCATCAGAGCAGCGATCTTCAATGAGGAGAATATGAAATATCATCAAAACTTTGCCGCCGCGCCTCGCAAGAGTTTGATTTGTTTCTTGGCCGGGCTGATTCCGCTGGCCGGCTTTGCCCAGGGCCATTTCGTTTTCAAAGCCAACACCGAAGACAGCTACGCCCTGGTGGTGCAAAGCGCGGCGCTGAACGAGGTGCCGCTGGAAAACGGCGACGAGATCGGCGCCTTTACCCCTGCCGGGCTCTGTGTGGGCGCAAGCGTGGTGCAAAGCACCAGTAATATTCTGCTCACCGCCTGGCAGGATGATTCCATCACGCCGGCCATCGACGGTTATCGCGACGGCGAACTCATCACCTTCCGCGTGTGGGACATCTCCAGTCAAAACGAATTTGTGATGAATACCAGCTATGTACGAGGCAACGGCACGTTTGGCGACGGCCCTTACGCGCAAGTCATTCTGAGCCTGCAAGCCAACTTCGCTCCGCGCATGGATTTGGGCGAAAAGTACTCTTTCGATGAAGATGGCAGTTTTATCTTGAATTTGAACGCCCATGTGATCGATGAAAATCACCCGGATGCCACACTGGCTTGGACGCTCTCCGGAGGGCAAAATATTACCGCCGCGCTGCTGCCAGGCAACGTCGCGCAGTTCACGCCGGCGGCGGATTGGTCCGGCGCAGAAGCATTCACCTTCATCGTACGCGATCCGCTTGGTGCGAGCGATACCGCCTTGGTCACGGTGGAAGTTCTAGCGGTGCAAGATCGCCCCAGCGCCGCCGTGCTGCTTTCGCCCATCGGCGATGCGCGCGTCGATACACTCGAGGTTTCATTGCAGTGGCGGGCTTCCGCCGACCCCGACGGCGATGCGCTGTCTTATCTCGTGATCTACGGCACGCTGCGCGCGCTCACTGCACAAATTGACAGCGGACGAACCACGAACACTTCCTTTGCCATTCCAAACGATTCCATCAAACCGGGGCGGCGTTATTACTGGCGCGTCGTGACATTCGACGGCTTCACGCCGGCCGTGCCCAGCGCGATTGACAGCTTCACCACCTTCTCGCCCACCGGCGTTGCGGACCGCGAGGAAAGGCCGCTGCAATTCGAGCTGGCGCAAAATTATCCCAATCCTTTTTCGCTGAGTGCGGGCGCACGCGCAACGACCATTCGTTTCAACCTGCCGCAGCCCGCATTCGTCTCGCTCGAGGTGCACGACGCGCTCGGCCGGAAAATCGCGAGCTTGAAGCAAGCCCCACTGCCCGCCGGCCAGCACGAAGTGGCATGGAATGGCGTGGATGCCAGCGGCAAAAGAATCTCCACCGGAATTTATTGGATCAATTTTTCCGCCGGCGGATTTCAAGCGTTGCGGAAGATCATGGTGGTGAAATGATCGCCGTGCAAAAAAGTCGTTGCAATTCGAGGGAATTTGTGTCAAGTTATAAGACGAGATTTGACTTGACGATGCGCTTCTGAATATATCCGGCTTCCAAGTTATGCCCCGATCCTTCGTTGCCAAACCTGCTGACCGTCTTCTGATTCAAGGCGCGCGCGTGCTGGATGCGGATTTGAAAATCGATCAAGTGCTCGATGTGTTGATCGAAAATGGGCGCTTCAAACGCCTCGCGCCAGGCCTCACCGCTTCGCTCGATTATGAGCGCATTCCTGTGAAAGATTTGGTTTTGACGCCGGGCTGGTTCGATATGCACGTGCATTTTCGCGAGCCCGGGCGGGAAGACGAGGAAACCGTGCTCACCGGCTGTGCGGCCGCGGCCGCGGGAGGCTTCACCGGCGTGTGCACGATGCCCAACACTTCGCCCGTTGTGGACAAGCGTGAGATCGTCGAGGCACTCATACACCAAGGGGAGAAGACCATGGTCGAGGTGTATCCCATCGCCGCTGCCACGAAGGGACGTGAAGGCAAAGAATTGGCGGAGATGGCGGAGCTGGCGCAAGCCGGGGCCGTGGCTTTTTCGGATGATGGCTGCGCCATCGCCACGGCGGAATTGGCGCGACGCGCGCTGGAATATGCCGGCATGTTCGGGCGTCCCGTCATCGAGCACGCCGAAGACGCTAACATGTGCCTGGGCGGCGCGATGAACGAAGGCGTGATGGCGACGCAGCTCGGCTTGCCGGGCTTGCCTTCGGTCGCGGAGGATATCATCGTCGCGCGCGATATTCTGCTGGCGGAATACACCGGCCAGCACGTGCACATTGCGCACATTTCTTCCCGTGGCGCGATTGAATTGGTGCGCCAGGCCCAGCGCCGCGGCTTGCGGGTTACGTGCGAAGTGACGCCGCATCACTTTTGTCTCACGCACGACGCCGTCGCCGGTTATGACACCAATACGAAAATGAACCCCCCCTTGCGCTCTGCGGACGACGTCGCCGCGGTGATCGCAGGTTTGCAGGATGATACCATCGCGGTGATCGCCACCGATCACGCGCCGCATGCTGCGGAAGAAAAGGAATTGGAATACACCGCCGCACCGTTCGGCATCGTCGGACTCGAAACTGCGCTGGGACTGATCCTGACGCATCTGGTGCAGTCGCGAAAACTTTCACTATTGCACGCCGTTGCCAAAGTGACAGCCGCGCCACGGAAAATACTAAACCTGCCGCTGGCGCAAATCAAAGAAGGCCTGCCCGCGAATCTCACGCTTTTTTCGCTGGACAAGAAATGGCATGTCGATCGCAATCGCTTCTATTCCAAGTCGCGCAATACTCCGTTTCACGGCGCGGAATTGACCGGCCAGATTTTCGGGGTCTACAACAAGGGGCAATGGTGGCAGAATCCGGATTTCTGAAGGAAAATGACTTTATGGCGACAACCCCCAACAACTTTCTTGGACTTCCCAAAGAGCTTTCCACTTATAAAACCTCGCAGGCGGCGATTTTGCCCTTGCCCTATGAAGCCACGACTTCCTATCGCCGGGGCACAAAAAACGGGCCCGCGGCCATCATCAAGGCTTCGCAACAAGTGGAGTTTTACGACGAAGAATTGAGTATCGAGCCCTGCCAGGCGGGCATCGTCACGGCCAAAGCGCCGGCGTTCGGCAAAATGACTCCACCCAAAGCGGTGGCCCGAATTCAGGAAAGTTGCGAAAAGCTTTTGCGCGACGGCAAATTCGTCATTGGCCTGGGCGGCGAACACACGGTAACGGTACCGCTGGTGCGAGCGGCGGCGCAAAAACATCGCGATTTATGGGTCGTGCAACTCGACGCGCATAGTGATCTGCGCGACAGTTATCACGGCACGCCCTACAGCCATGCTTCGGCCATGGCGCGGGTGATCGAGCACGCCAAGTTGATCGGCTTGGGGATTCGCAGCGGCATTCTGGGGGAGCGCGAAAGGCTCAAAGCGCCCTCGCGACTCTATTATGCGCACGAAATGCTCGAGAATCCGAACTGGCAGGATGAAGTCTTCAACATCCTCGGCCCGCATGTGTATTTGACCGTCGATCTCGATTTCTTCAACCCCGGGGAAGTTCCCGGCGTGGGCACGCCCGAGCCCGGCGGCTTCGGGTGGTACGCCGCTCTCGGATTTCTCCGGCGCCTTTTTTCGACGCGCGAAGTGGTGGGGTGCGATGTGGTCGAGTTGCTGCCCCAGCGTGATTCCGTGGTCTCGGATTTTTTTGCGGCGAGGCTGGTCTATAAGCTGATCGGATACAAGTTCTTCTATTGAAAAAAGGCCTTGACTCTCAAAGGCAAAACGGTATCTTTAGGCGGTTTGAATTGTTGCCGAGAAGGATACGATGCGTAAGCTTTGGTTTTACAGTCTCGTGTTTTGCGCCAGCCTGGCCTCGGTTTTATCCGCGGGCGCGATCGTGTCGGAATTTCGCGCCGAGCCCAGCCGCAATAAAGTCACTTTGAAATGGCTGGCCGAGGCCGAGATCAATCTCAAGGGCTTCGAGATCGAGCGCGGCATCAGCAAAACCGACCTGCAAAAAATCGATTTTCTGGATGCCAAAGGCCACGCCACGGCGAAAACGGAGTATGTTTACGAAGACAACACCGTTTTCAAAGCCGAAAGCCGGGTGTACTATTATCGTTTGAAAATCGTGGACAAAGACGGCGCGGCCACAACCACGAACGTCATCGAAGTCAATCCCATCATCTCCGGCGCGCGCGCGACCTGGGGCAGCATCAAAGCCATGTTTCGTTGATCAACTTCTGCAAGTTTTTCTTCACACTTTCCCCTTCCATTTGTTCATCCGGACTCTACGCTCGGCACGGTTCATTCTTGCATAGTCATTTACATGTCAGAAGGATTCAGACTCTGTGAAAACGAGCTCTCGTTTGGAAGCTTGGCGTCGTGATGCCTATTGAAACGCTCTGCGTTTCAGCTTTTGGTATGAACTTTGTACATTTCGCGTTGAGCGCGACCGGTTATACGGCTAAGCCTTAACATTCGCCAAGCCACATTCACGTGACGATCGAGGCGAGCGGCGCAGCCATGTTGTTTTTCATGAGGCTGTCGCGCCGCACGCATGCCGCGCGTGCAAAAAGGCCGCATGTGCCATGATGATGCACGTTTTATCCCCGGCCATAATTGTATTGTGAATTCGAATTCTGAAATCGTGCTGTCACAGCAAAAGAACAAAACCAATACACTTCCAAAGCAATCGTTGAAAATTTTTACGTCATTGGAGTAACCTCATGGTTTCGAAATTTTCAAGCACGCGCCTCCTGCTCTCAGGATTGTTGCTCGCTTTTTCGGCCTCGGCTTTCGCGCAGACTGCACCGGTTCCTTCATTCCGCTTGCAAGCCTTGCGTGCGGAAGCGAATCAGCCCTCGGTGTACGAAGTCACGATCACCTCGCCGCAGGTCCTGGAAGCGGACGCCGAATTTGTGCTGGAGTTTCCGTCAGATTTTGATCTGACCACGCTGATGGTCGCCGGCTCGCCGGACATGACCGGCGGATTCATGCTCACGCGCGAGGAGCAACGCGTGCGCGCGCAACGCTCGGGCGCTGGTGTGCGCGTGGCCGCCAACACTCCGGTGCGCTTGCGCCTGGGCGCGATCATGAACCCTGGCAATCTGGAAGGCGATTATCAAATCAACGTGCAAGTGAGGCCGGCGCTTTCCGCGGCCCTGCCGGTGATGCAAAAAACCAAAATCGAGTTTCAGCGTGGCCCAGCGCAAAAGTAAGGAATCAACGAGGTCATTCAGAAGAGCTGTGGTGAGCGAAAAGGCCGTGCAGGAGCGGAGGCAAAACATAAAACCTCAACCGTAAAACGTTAGGCGTACGGTTGCATTGAAAGGCCATAGGCGCTTTCGGGATTTTTCGAAGGCGGCCATGGCCTTTTTGTTTGTGGATGCTATCAATCTCCGTTGCATTCGTAATCTTGGCCTAACACTACTATTCTGTCACCTTAATTTTCCTACCCACTTCCTGAACTGTCATTCAGAAGGAATCAGCCTGTATGAAAACACTTGGTTTCAACGCAGGCTGAATGGCATTTTCTGGTGGTGGCATCGACTCAGCCTGTAGTGTTGGCATCCTACCAAAAAAACGAAAATTTTTTTTACGCATCACGTTTTAGGCCTTACGCATGACGCGAGGCGTAATTTATGACAGCAACGCATTCTGCGCTGGTATGAACTTTGTACTTCTTATGCCGAGCGCGGATTGTTTGGGGCGAAACACTCGAATTCATTGTGCTGCATCATCGCGACGGCCAAGTGCATTAATTTGGCCGCATTGTCTTTACATGATGCCCGCAACAGATTGCGCATGGCCTCACGAAAAGAGGCCGATTGTTCCAGCCTGAAGCGGAGATTGTCCCAGGCCGTAATTCTTTCGTGAATTCGAATTCTGAAATTGCATGACGACAATTTCATTCATCTCGCACGACATCTATTGAGCAATTGGAAATGATGAAGTCTTCCATTGGGCATTGGTTTTGGCAGAAGGGCTGTGACGAGAAAAAAAGGCGAGCGATTTTTTTTCATAAGAAGTGGCGCCAGCCCATGCTGGCCGGAATATTTTCTGCCTGGTTTTTGCCGCAAATCGCCGGCGCGCAAGCCGTTATCGTCAACTCTGTCCTCCCGGCTCCGAAAACCGCCGGCAAGCCGGCGACCTATCGTGTGCGCTTTACCGCGTCTTCCGGTCTTGCACTGACGGATAAAATTTTGATCAAATTCCCCACCGGCTTTGATTTTGATCTCTCGGGGGTCAGCGTTGCTTCGTTCGAGTTAGGAGCGACGGGTGGACTGCAAGTTGAAAGCAATTCCGGCCGCGATTTGAAATTAAAGCGGGACGACTCCGGCACGACGGTGCCGCCTGGCGGCCAAGTCGGAGTCTTTTTTTCGCTGGTAACCAATACCACCACACCCGGAAGCAACTTTCAATTGAGCGTGGAAACGCAAAGCAGTCTTAACAATACCAAGGATGGCCCGGGCTTATCCCCTCCTTTCACGATAGAGTCCAGCGGCGAGCCTTACGGCGATATTTTTTTGCACGCTACAAAATCTAAGCTGCCAGCTAATAACAATGACACCACGAGAGTTTCCACTTCGCAATCGATTAAAGACAAGCAGGGCAACCCAGTCGGCGCGAACAAGCTGTTGACAGTGGCCGTAAACGACACCAGCCTGGGCAAAATCATTTCCGCAGATCAGGATATTACCCTGCCGGGCTTGCAAGTGAAGACCAATCTCACAAGCAATATTTCCTTCATCTTCCAAGCCGGCCGCAACGGCGGCACGGCGACGATTTCCGTGACCGGCGGCAGCAGCGGCGCGGCCAGCGGCAGCATTTCCCTCAGCATCAATCAATTGCGCATTCTGAGCATTCAAGCCGGCCGCGATACCATGTCCACGGGGCAGGCGAATATTCCCGTCACCATGGTGCTGCAGAACGTCGGCCGGGATCCGATCAAATTCTCCGAAGCGAATTTGTCTTTTGACGTCATCTCGCCCTTCGGGGCCTCGCCGGATTTTGTTGTGACGCGAATTTCTCCTGCCGCGGGCACCCTCGTTCCAGGCAATTTCCAAACGCTCAATGTTCTGTTCAACATTGCGTATGCCGCCGATAAGAACGGAGGAGGATTTATCATTGACGGCACGGCGCTGGCAGAGGTTCTCATCCCGAACGATATCGGCGATACTGGCGCCGACCAAATCGATTCCATTTTTGTGCAACAGGCGCCGGCGCTCAGTTATATTGCCGGCACTTTGAGCCCGCAGAACGTCAGTGTGGGTAGTTCCTATCGCTTCAGCCTGCGCGTGCATAACGCCGGCAATGCCCCGCTACTCTTGAACCCGGACGCTACTTCTCTCCGTCTGGATGCGGGCACCAACTCGTATATCGCCAAGCTGGACGCAAACAGTGTGCGTACGATCATGTCGGGCGACACCACGATCACTTTTCAATCCACGAATATACCAAACGAATTTCCGCAGACTTCATATCAACCGAATATCGTCATTGCCGGCACACACAATGGCGCGCCATTTCTCGAGAATTCGTTCCTCGTCGAACCTGTGCAAGTGGGAGAAGGAGCGCCCTTCGAAATCTTGAGTATTACTCCCAGCCAGGCTACCGTTACGCAGAACATGGTTAAGGAGTGGTTCATTGATGTGGCGGTGCGCAACAATAACAGTTTCGCATTGAGGTTCCATTCCGCCAATATTGAGCAGATCGTTGTCAACGGGCAACCGGACGATTATGACATTCAAGAGCCTACTGCGTTTTCGACCGGCGGCGGATTTGTGACCATGGCTGCCAATAGTACCGATTCGCTGAAATTCAAGGTCATAAGAACCGGAAATCTCATCGGCACGGCTGCCATTGTCGCTGTTGTACGCACCACGAACGCAGAAAATGAAAGCGAATTCCATGTGGCCAATTCGCCGGGAACACAAGGCCGTTTTGTCGTGCAGACGCCGGCCGCATTGAACCTCACTCTGGCGCCCTCGCAGCCATTCGTCACCCAAAATCAAACGCAAGATTGGCGAGTGATGATGAATATCACCAATACCGGCGGCAGCGAGGTGCAGGTGTTGTTCCGTGATTCGCCGCCTCTGGTTGCCATCGGGGATTTCCCGGAGGACGGCGTGATCCCGGACACGGCACTGGTCGACGGGCTGCCACGCGACATCATTCAAGGCGGCAGCACTCGTTCTCTGATGTTCACCGTGGACCAGTCCGGCCAGAGCACCGGCGAGAAAATTGTCTCAGGCATTCTTGACGTCATGGAGGTCAATAGCGACCGCTTATTCAGCACGAATGCCAGAGACACGAGCGTGACGGTGCAAACACCTGCGCAGATCGGGATCATCGAAACGAAATTGGCGCAAGTTTTCAATGGCGACAGCGTCAATACGGGCCAGCCTTTTCAAGTTCGAGTCAAATACCAGAATCGCGGCGAAGAGGGGCTTGACAGGGTATGGGTACGACTGGCTGGTGATGGCAGTTCCGATATTGCGAATAACGTCGTGGCAGCCGTGGGCGATTCTGCCGTGTTCGATCTCACCGCGGCTGCGGTGAGAAACCTGGCCGGCGAAACGTTTACGGCGTTCATCGATTCCTCAGTCGCGAGTAATACTAAGGCTGAAGCCATGCTGCTCGGGGACGTGGACAACACGGCCCAGCTTTACGTCAACAATCCGGCCTCTTTGGAACAGCTCGAGGTCACTACGGACTTGTCCCAGGATGCGGTGGCGGCGCTGCAAACCGCGGACTGGAGAGTTTTTGTGGCGTTGCGCGCGGCTGACAATGCCGCGGACGTGGTGCTGGACTCGATTCCAGATTTGAATCTCTCCATCAGCGGCGCGCCTGCGACGGACTATTTCATCAACAAGCCTGCCGGATTTTCGCAAAGTGGCAGCCTGCGCCTGCGTAGCGGCAGCATCGATACTTTGATTTACGTTGTGGATAGGACCGGCAGCCAGGGCGGAGAATTGTCGGTGAGTGTGAATGTGGACGGCCGGGATGTGAACGATTTGCGCCTGCTCCCCGCCGAGGGCCAGAAAATCGTTCTAGTTCTCACCCAGACCGTCGCCTCCATTGTGAGTGCGGGCTTTGCCGAAGGCGCCAACACGAACGGCATTATCGGCTTCGTGAATACGAATCAGGAATTCCTCATCAAAGTCGGCGTGCAAAATCTCGGTTTTGAAGATGTGGAATGGGCCGCGGTTTCCATCGAAAAAACTTCCGTGAACGGCGGCACAGAAATCGTTACGGCGCAGGATACGATTCGAAACATCCCCACGCAAAGCGTGCGGGAGGGAGCTTTTACAATTCGTGCCGCCAATACTCCAAGCTTGAACGGCGATTTTGAGGTTTTCAAAGTGCGCATCGACTCGGTGCGCACCCTGACTACGGCGGGAAATATCGGCCGGCCGATCAACAATGACTCGGTGAAAGTGCAGGTACAAAGGCCGGCGCAGCTCGAAATTCAAGTCGAAACCAGCGCGCCGGACAATCAATTGACCTTGGGCCAGGATTTCGAGATTCGCGCACGCGTGCTGAATCGCGGCGGCGCACCCTATGCCGACAATGGCCAGTTGCGCATTTCCGCGGTTCCGGCTACGGGATACACTGTCAGCAATAATGTTCCCAAATCGTTTTCACAAGGCACAACCGTAGTCTGGCAGGCGACTGCGCCGGATCAGACCTCGGAGGGTGACGTATTTCAAATCACGATGTCTCCCATCCCGCGCGATCGCAACAGCGGCGCGCCGGCGCAAGTGGTCAACAGCAATCCTGCCAATTTGGTGGTGGGCGTGAGCTCTTCGGCGCTCTCCGTGCGCAGCGTGTTCATTGGCGGGCCCGAAGGCGCGCGCGACAACGTGGTATCCACGGAACAAACTTTTCTAGTCGTTGCCAAATTGAACCGCAGCGCGAACGTGGCGACCGCGACGGCAAAACTCGAGCTGGCGGGCGGCTACCGTCTCACGCCGGGCGACTCGGCGGAGAAAACCGTGGCCGGAGACTCCGTGGCATGGCAGGTGCGCGCGCCGAGCAGCGCCGATGGGCAGGTGGAGCTGAAGGTTTTGGTTTCCGGCCGGGATTCCGGCGGCCAGCCTTTGCCGCCGTCGAGTCTGTCCACACTGGTGCAAGCAGAATCGCGCGCGAGCCTGACTTTGATACCGGCCTTCATCGATCCGCCGGGCGCGGCGGGCGGCAGACTGGCCCTCGGGCAGAATTTCAAAATCAGCGCGAAATTGAGCAACGGTGGCGCAGCCCAAACCTATGACACGGCGAGCGTGAGCCTGGACCTGGGCAACACCGGCATCACCGTGATCGAGCCACTGGAGCAAACGCTGGTGATTCCGCCAGATGCTTATACCGGCGAAGTGATTTGGAGCGCGCGCGCGCCGGATACGGTATCCCTTGGCCAGCAACTGCGTTTCACCGTCACCCGGCTTCCAAAGGACGAAAACACGGATGCCGAGCCCAGCATCTTGCTGCGCGTGGTGAATTTCGACGTCAGCACCGAAGATCATGGCTCCCTCGCGGTGAGCGACGTACAAGTGTTCGAGCCTGAGGGTGCAAAGGACAGCACTTTGAGCACGGAGCAAATCTTCACGCTCAGCGCCAACGTGGCGTGGCTGCGCGCCGCGCCGGTGAAAGCAAAACTGATTTTGCCTCCCGGTCTGGGTTTCCTGCCGGAACCCTTGGACGATGATTTGGAAGTGATCTTCACCGATCCCAACGCCGAAACCGGCAGAATTGCCTACTGGAAGGTCAGAGCGGCCTCGCAAGCTTTTGAGCGCGCGGTCTTTCGCGTGGAGGTGATGGCCACAGATGCCAGCAATCCGGATTATGCCTTGCCTGCCGCGGTCGATTCCGTCGCGCTGAAATTCGTGCGCCGCGCCGATTTTGTCTTCAGCGGAGAAGTGACGGCGCCCGCTGCCGCGCGCGATCGCGTGGTGAGCACCGGACAGAGCTTCGAAGTCTCGGCGGTTTTGAACAATCTTGGAGACGCCCAAGCCGTAGGACCGGACAGCATTCTGCTGATTCTGCCGGAAGGCTATACTCTGGATCGCCGTGTCGATACGACTTTGATCAAGAGCAGCGCCGCGGCGGGCAAGCAGCGCCGTGCCTCGTGGTGGGTGGTGGCGCCGAACCGCAAATCACCCAATCCCACCGGCGCAGAGTTTGTCTTGCAACTGCAAGATCGGGCCAATGACGAAAATACCAACCAAGCGGCGGGCTTCAATACCCTGCGTACACAATTCAACGTCATCGTGCAAGAGACACGCTTGATTGTCAACGCGGTAAACACCAATCGCCAGTCACCGGTGGCGCGCGGGCAAAACAGCCTGCCGGTGCTCGACCTGGAGCTGCAAAATACGGGGGCAAGCGATAATGCCAACATGATTCTGCTGGAAAAAATGTACGTGTACGTCAAGGATCAAAGCGGCAACAATATTTCACCGCGTGCACTGTTGCGCGCGTTGCGGTTGGTGAAGGCGGATGATCCCACACAGATATACGGCAGCGTGGATTTGACGTCTTTTCAAACCGGTAATCCCGTGGTCTTGCCCCTCTCGGGCCCAGGTTTTACCGCCTCTCATGTCGTGACTTTGATGGCGGATTTGGCCGATACCGACTCGGTGAGCGCGTTCAGCCTTGGCTTTCAGCACAGCAACGACGTCGTGGCGCGTGACCAGGATTCGGATTCGCTCGTCACCGTGGTCGATGCCGCCGGGCGCACCGGTTCGAATTTTAAAGTCGTTTCAAGCCTTGCGGTGCTGGTCGACGCTTCATTCAACAATTTTTTCAATTATCCCAACCCCATGAGCGCCGGGCCGTTGCCGGACGCCGGAACCCAGTTCGTTTATTTCCTGCCCAAAGACTCGGAGGTTGCTCTGGAGGTTTACACCATGCTGGGCGAGCTGGTCTGGAAAACGAGATACCTGCCCACGGATCCGGAGGGCCGGCAGGGCAGTCACGGCGCACGTGGCGGCTCACTCACTTTGCCCGGCATCACTTGGGACGGCTTGAATGGCAGTGGCCGCAAAGTATTGAACGGCGTTTATGTCGCCGTGCTCAAGACCAACAGCGGCGCAGTGAGGACGAAGGTGGCGGTGGTTAAGTGAGACGGGGAGATGGGGAGACGGGGAGAGTGGGAGACGGGGAGAGTGGGAGACGGGGAGAGTGGGAGATGGGGAAGGGGCGGTTTTTGTGCCGGCATTTCCGTACAATTTTTAGGCTTGGTGGAAATAGATACAGATGCATAGTGCTTGCTGCTATCCTTCGATCTCGACAATCAATTGAATCTCCCGCAATACTCCCATGATGCGAAAACACTCCTCAAATTCACCATTATAAGCGATGGCTTTTCCGCGGGCGTGCGCTTCGAAGGCGATCTCCTCCGCACGCAAGGAACTGCAACCCAGAGCTTTCTGCAGCTGCAAAATGACTTCGTCAAAGGTGTGGATGTCGTCATTGTAGAGAATGACCTTCCAGGGTTCGCCGATGCGGGAGTCGATGTCATCATCGACTAACAGGTCCTCGTCTTCGTAAGGCGTGGCGATACCCATAAAGAAGCTGGCCAAAGGCTCATACAAAGGCGCAGAGAGGCCAAGTTCTCGCCGGGGAGAAGAGTGTGCATATTTTCGGCATCTTCGCCTCTTTGCGAGAGATTTTTGATTCTCGCCTAAAGGTAATGAAATCGAGTCAACGCGTTTCATTATGTCTTATTTCCTGCAAAATGGCGTCGATGATCTTGCGATTGGCAGTGGGAAAGGCGAATTGTCTCAGCTCGTCCGGCTGCACCCATTTCCACGCCTGGCACCCCCGTGCGCGGGGCGTGCCGCGCACATGCCGGCAATTATATACGTGCAAAGTGACGCTATAATGCGTGTAGCCATGCTCAATTTTCATGAATTTTTGGGTAACGGCAATGTCGATCGCCAGCTCTTCGCGAAGTTCGCGGCGCAGGGCTGCAGGCGGCGATTCGCCGGGCTCGATTTTCCCGCCGGGAAACTCCCATAACCCTCCGAGCAGGCCGTTTTCCGGCCGTTGATCGATCAAGAGCCGTTGTTTTTTCCAAATCAAACCCACGGCAACATGCCGATGCGGCCGGGGGGCCTTGTCGAGCCGGCGCGGCAGTTGTGCCGGATCTTCCAATTCGAGATGCGCGCGGCAATAATTTTGCGCGGGACATTCTTCGCAGCGTGGATTTTTTGGGGTACATATTAAAGCACCCAGTTCCATGAGCGCTTGATTCCAATGGCGCGCCTGGCCACGCAATAATAAATCGCCGGCTGATTTTTGAAAGACGGGCCTGGCAGCGGGACTCTTGGGCGGAAGTTCGATTCGAAAAATTCGGCTGAGTACACGCTCCACGTTGCCATCGACCACGGCATGATTAAGATTGAAAGCGATGCTTGCCACTGCCGCCGCGGTGTATGGCCCGATGCCGGGAATTTGCAGGAGCTGGGCGTAATCCGCCGGAAATTTTCCCTGCAGATGTTGGACCACGTGTTTCGACGCTTTGTGCAAATTGCGCGCCCGGGCGTAATAGCCCATGCCCTCCCACGCTTTGAGCACGTCATCCAGCGAGGCCGTGGCCAAAGCCTGGAGCGTGGGGAACTGTCGCAAAAATCCTTCATAATACTCCAGCACCTTCACCGTTTGTGTCTGCTGGAGCATCACTTCCGCAACCCAGATGGCGTAGGGGTTGCGGGTTCTGCGCCAGGGCAGGCGGCGGTGAGCGGATAGATACCAGCGCAGCAACCTGGCGCGCAGGTTTTTCTTGCGCTGCGGCGAGAGCTCTGCTGCTTTTACCGCTTTTTCAACGGGAATTCTTTTTTTGAACGAAGTCAAGTAATTTGCCACTGAAGTTTTTCAATTCGACGAAAGGTCGCCTTTCCGGCAAACGCCGCGAATGAGCAGGGCTCAACTCGAATTGAATTTATGAGCCCTCAGCCACATTCGCAACCACAAATTCGCAGGAAAATCCATTGAAAGCCTGCATCGAATTTCGTATATTGCATCACGGTAACAATCGTTATCCGTTTGACGGATATTCGCGGAGGGCGGGAAATTTTGCCCGCGGAAATTGAACTCCCACAGAAATGAAACCGACAAGATTCTGTGGGAGTTCTAACTTTAGTGCGTGTAGACAGGCGGTAATTTTGATTTTGGTGCTGGTGCGTCCCGCCTGAGGCAGGACGCCGGCCCTCTCGTTCTGTTACGGTCTGATTCGAGGAATGCTCCGCACGTGGCCATCTGAGGCGAAAGATCTCATTTTATTTCAGGAGCGTGTACATGAAGCAGTACTATTTCACTGAAGCCGGTTATGAGAAACTTCGTAAAGAAATCGAAGATCTGGAAAGATATCTCAAGAACGATATTGCCAAAGAAATTGCCACTGCGCGTGAGCACGGCGATTTGCGTGAGAACGCCGAATATGAATCCGCCAAGAACAAGCAAGCCAATTACATGGCCAAGCTCGGTTTATTGCAGGAGCGTTTTCAGAACGCCCGCATCATTCGCAAAAGTGATCTGCCAGATGGCATGGTGACTTTGGGAAAAGTGGTGACCATCGTCGATACCGCGACCGGGGAAAAGGAGAAGTACATCATTTTGGGAGATGGTGAAACCGATATCGAAAGAGGCATCATCAGTTATCAATCCCCGCTGGCCCAAGCGCTGATGAAGCATCGCGCCGGTGACGAAGTTGAAATCCGGCTGCCGCGCAAAACCAAGAAGGTGGCGATTGCCGAAATTGCTTTTTATGAGGAGTTTTGAGCACATGCTTTAGGCCATGGCCCTCGCCCTCCACGGAAGGCCGGGATTTCCGTGCTCGCGATGCCCCGCTGGTGAACACCGGCCTCTTCTGAAAATTAGGGGAGGCCGGTGTGCATTTCGACCTCTGCAATCCACTCATTGAGATTCCTCAATACCCGCGCGGCCAAGGCCTCGATTTCATCTTCCTTTTCAGCTTCGCTGCGCCACGAGAATTTGAACACCTCGAGCGCGGGGCGGCCCGCGCATAATCTCGCCACCACCCAGCCCGTGGCGGATTTGATTTTCACGCCGTCGTTGACTTCGCATTCATGATCGTCGAAGCTCTCGATCAAGCGGCGCATCACTTGCGCCTTGGCCTCGTCCGGGCAAGGCAGGAGATGATGCCGGGTCGATAGGTTGTCTGCCGCACGCCCGAGCTTGTGGGCATTTTTTCCTGCCACCTGCGGCAGAACGTGCGCCAACGCCATCAAGGCGTCGTGATAGTTCATCCATTCGGAAACGGTAATGCCGCCATTGCCGTCAAAGCCATACCACTTCGCAAAACCGCATCTTTGCGCCAGCTTGACCATGCTGGAGTTCATCCCGGTCAGTACCGGCGCGGAGTCGGTGGCGAGAGCTTGCGGGCTGCGCCATTTCGTCTCCGGCATAAGCCAGCCGTTGACAATGGGCCAGGATTTTATCCAGCGCTTCGCCAAGATTTGCGCCAGCACCACGTCGCTGACGCCGAAAGTCGTGGCATCCTGCGCGGGCAGAATCACGCGCAGTCTTTCGCCGAATGAGCCCATCCAAAAAACAAAATCGTAACCTTCTTGGTATTTCCTGGCCAGGCTTTGCTGCAAGGCTTTGACCTTATGTTTGAAACCGGAACCCGCCTCGAGCGGCAAGGCGGTCACGCAGGCCGGCAATTGAAATCTTTCAATGAGCTTCCGCAAGATGGTTTCCGAAGCGCTGCCGGTCACGCCGACCAGGAATTTCTTGGGGGCGACGAGGCTGGGAAGCAACCCCGCCATGGCATTGAGATAATCTGCGCGCGCTGGTGCAGCGTCCAGATCCAGTTGTTCGCCAGTGTGCAGGTCTTCCGGCAGCTCCGCGCGCTCCAGGGCACAGGCTTCCAAAGTGGAAAAATTCTCGCCAGTGGGATGTAACGGCACCACTCGCAACAATCCAAGAAAGTCCTCCCAGCCGACATACAACGCGCCGGCATAGTGGTTGTTGGCAAGATGTTTTCTGGCAATCGGCAAGGTGACGCTGTCCAGCAGATGCAGGTCACGGCCGCCAGCCGAGAGGCCTCGCGCCAGTGCCCAGAAGCTATCGCCTAAAACTTCGCGACTGGCAGTGGCTAACAAGAACGGATCGGCTGCGCCGCCCTTGCCGCTTTGTTGTGCGGCAAATGACCTTCCCACCCAATGCAAAAACTCCAAATTAAAACTTTCATGCGGCGAGCCCAAGAGATTGCCGCCATCGACAAAGCGGCGGAGGTAGCCGGTGGGTAGAATTTTTTGCGGATTGAGCACTCGCGCTTCCGCAATATGGCCTCCGGGCTTCACCGTGGCATTCCTGTGCAAAATTGCCGTTGCACCTATGCTGGCGCCTGCGCCGATCAAACTATCTTCTTGCAGGCGCACGCCGCGACCGAGGCGTACCTTGTCCATAATGATCGCGCCTTCGAGGTGCGCGCCTTCTGCGATTTGAACCTCGTCGCCGATGACGCTACTCGAAATCCTTGCGCCTGCAGCGACGCTGCAATTTTTGCCAATCACGGTCTCCTGCATGACGACTTTCGCGGCCAAGCGGGTGTTTTCGCCGATCCACAAATCATGCTGTGCGTTGGCGCCGGAGGCGAGGCGCATATGTTCCGCTTCGGCCTGCGTGAGCATGGCGAAGGGCAGATTACCGCGAATGAAATCGATGTTCGCCCGCCGCAAATCTTCCGGCGTGCCGACGTCGCGCCAGTAGCCGTATAATGGAAAACCGAAGATGCGCGCGTGCGCGGCAGCCAGTGGCGGAAACACCTCCTTTTCGAACATCGCAAAGGCCGCGTGATTGGGAATATGTTCGACCAGCCCCGGCTCCATCATGTAAATCGCGGAATTGATCCAATCGCTGAACACTTGCGGCCATGAGGGTTTTTCCAAAAAGCGCGCAATGCTGCCGTCGCCGCGGCGCAGCACGATGCCGAAAGCCAGCGGCGCCGGCATGGGGTAGAGGGCGATCGTTACCAATGATTTTTTGAGATGGTGAAAGTCCAGCATGCGCTGCACCGGCACTTCGGCGAGAATATCGGCGGAATAGACCAGGCTGGTTTCGCGAATTTGATCGCCGATATATTTCACGCTGCCGGCCGTGCCCAAATCCCGCTCGAGGTCGACGTATTCGAAATGCGCGTCGAAGGCCTGGCCATTGCCCAGGGTCCGCTTGAAATGCTCGGGTTGATAGTGCAGCAGAAAGAGAAAGTCGCGAATTTCCTGTTTGCGCAAAGAGAAAATGATACGCGTGAGAATGGGGAGGTTGCCCACGGGGAGTAGCGGCTTGGGGCGAGTCAGGGTGAGGGGGCGCAAGCGCGTGCCCAGGCCCCCGGCCAGGATGATGGCTTTCAAAGTTGCTGCGCTGATCCTGAGTTAATTGAACAGCTCGATGGTCGTGCCGTCCGCAACGACTTGGCTAGGAAAATGTGCTTCACTCACGAGTGGATGAATGATGCAATTTTTGCCGAGATGCACGTTCTCCGGAATCACGGCATTCTTGCCGATCAAGGTCAATCCTTCCTGCAAATGCTCCGGCGTTTTCTGGTTCGCAATTGTATGGTCGCCGAAACCGGCGCGAGCGTTCCGTTTGAAGCGGCTTTGTTTGTCTGCAATGACGTAGGACAATTGCACATTTTCTTCGATCGCGCAGTCGTGCATGATCACGCAGTGATCGACCGCGGCATTCTTTCCGACCGCGACGCCGGGCGACAACACGCTGTTGGTAACCGTCCCGGCAATTGTGCAGCCCTGTGCCACAAAGCTGTTTTCCACGCGCGCGCCCTTGAGAATGCGCGTGGGGGGGCGGTCGCCGGCGCGGCCCTCTTCTTCCAAGTTGGTGTAGATGTTCCAATCTGCGAGAAGCAGGCCGGAATCGGGACGCAAAATGTCCATGTTTGCATCCCAATAGGAATACAACGTGCCGACGTCGCGCCAATAGCCGGTGAAAGGAAAGGCGTAAACTTTGTGCGTCTGGATGGCATAGGGAATCGTGTCCTTGCCAAAATCGTGCGCGGCGATGGTGTTGAGGCAATGGAACAGAAAATCGGTATTGAACACGTAGACGCCCATCGAAGCGAGATTGCTTGTCGTCTGCTTGGGTTTTTCTTCCCAAGCAATGAGGCGATCCTGGCCGTCAATGATACCGATGCCAAAGTGCCGCGTTTGCTCCAGGGGCACGCGCATCATCGCGATGGTCAAATCTGCGCCGCGATTTTTGTGGAACTCGATCATGCGGCTGTAATCCATGTGGTAAATGTGGTCGCCGGAGAGAATCGCCACGCGCTCGGATTTGAAATTCCGGATGAAGCTGGTATTTTGGCGGATGGCATCGGCCGTGCCTTTGTACCAATCCGAATCGCTCTCACCCGTGCGTGGCGGCAGAATCTTCGCGCCGCGCATACGGCCCATCAGATCCCACGCCTGGCCGTCGCCGATGTGATCCATCAACGACAGCGGCTTGTATTGTGTGAGAATGCCGACATTGATCAGGCCGGAGTTCTTGGCGTTGCTCAGCGTGAAGTCAATGATGCGATACAAGCCGCCGAAGGGCACCGCCGGTTTGGCGCGATAGTGCGCCAGAATATTCAACCGGCTGCCCACGCCGCCGGCGAGCAGCATGGCGATGGTTTTGCGCATAAAAAGAGATCTCTTGGAGCAAGGGATTGGTGGATGAATGGATAGTTGGGGTATTTGATTATTGGATCAATGCTTTTCCAGCAATCCCACAATCCAGCACTCCATTCACCCAGCTTCTGTCATTTGCTGTCATCTAATTGACAGCCCCGATTCATATTCCATTTGCCGGAACTGGCTTTCGACCAAATCCGGGTGCACGATGCAATTGCTGCCGATTTTGCGTTTGCCTGGAACACGCGCGTGCTGGCCGATCAGCATGATGCCGCTGGTGAGCAGATGCGGAAATTCCTCGTTGGGAATCGTCGCGTCGCCCCTGCCGATCACGCATTCCTCACCGATCACGACGTGCGTATCCGTAATGACTTTGTGGAGTATCGTTCCGGCTTGCACTTGCGTATCGAACATCAAGATTGAATCTTCGATCACCGCGCCTTCGGCGATTTCCACGCCGGGAAAGAGAATGCTGTTTTTGACTGTGCCGTGCACGCGGCAGCCGCTGTAAATCAGCGAGTTTTCGATTTCAGCCGTGGAGCCGATCAATGCCGGTGCTCGGTCGCGCGTGGAATTATGCTCGAGGTTCGTGCGCACGCGCCATTTTTCCGGAGCGATTTTGGGGTGCTCGCCGAGCATGTCCATGCTGGTTTGCCAGTATTCGTCGATGGTGCGCGTATAGCCCCAGTAGCCTTCATATTTGTAGGCGAATACGTTGTAGTCGGCGAGCATCATGGGAATGATGTCCTTGCCGAATTCAAAAGAAGCAGGGGCGAGCGCGGCGTGTTTCTTGAGAATCTCATACAGCACGGCCGGGGAGAAAATATAAATGGTGAGTGAGGCCCACATTTCCTGCTCCGGCCAGCGCGGCCAGGTTTCAGGCTTCTCGCGATAGTCCAACAATTTTCCACCCAGGGGATTGTCGCCGGCTATGCGGCCAATGCCGAAGCGCTGCGCCTGCTCTTTTTGCACCTTGATGAAGCCCATGGTCAAATCCGCGCCGGTTTCGCGATGGAAGTTGAGCATCGGGCCATAATTCATGGAGTAAATGTGGTCGCCCGAGAGCACGAGCACAAGCTCGGGATCGTGCATGCGTATGAATTCCAGATTCTGGAATACCGCATCGGCGCTGCCGCGATACCAATGTGACAATGAATGCCCGGTGTATGGCGGCAAAATGCTCACGCCACGATCGCGCCCCACCATTTCCCACGAGGAACCGTTGCCGAGATGATTGATCAATGAAAAGGAGCGGTATTGCGACAGGATGCCGGCGTTCTCAATGCCGGAGTTCATGAGGTTGCTGAGGGGAAAGTCGATGACGCGATACAGGCCGCCGAAGGGTACCGCGGATTTGGGGCGGTACTGCGTGAGCACCGACAACTCGTCCACGCGTCCCCCGGCAAGAATCATGGCCAGTGTTTTGCGCATGTTATTTGGGAAGGTTTCTTTCCATCAACCATCCGGCACCAAAGATCAATACCCCGATGATCGCATTTCGTGTTTCGGCGCGAAACTCCGCGTCGCCCAAGGGATTGCTCAAAGCGATCAAAATGCCGATCAAAACGATCAACAGGCCAAGCATTTGCAGAGCCTTGGCCAGATACCAGAATGCACGATTCAGAAGTGCCCCGTTTTTTCTGGATACTGGATGTTTGATGCTGGATATGTCTGTCAGTATCCAGAATCAAGCATCCAGTATCCAGCATCCATTCAGTTTTCAACCGTATGGAACATCACAAAATCATCACGCGCCGTAGTCCAAAAACGCCTCGGCATTGGTCCATTGCCCCATCTCTTCGCGGAAGCGGATGCTGGTGTCAACCACCAACTGCCCATCTTCTGCCAAGGCAATTTTAGCATGTTCCAGCGGCCGCGGGGCCGGGCCCTCGAAGTTGATGCCGTCCATGGTGAAGCCGCTGCCATGGCACGGGCATTTGAATTTACCTTCGGCCTCGAGCCAGCGCGGGGTGCAGCCCAAGTGCGTGCATTGCGCGAAGATCGCAAAGAAACCCTTGTCATTCCGCACGATCCACGTGCGATAATCTTTCACCCACTTCGTGCTCACCGCGCCGATGGGATAATCTCCCGGAAAACCGGCCTTGAAAACCGTGGAAGGCTCGAACAGCACGCGCGGAAACATGAAGCGCAGAGAGCCGAGCAGCATCGTGCCGAGGAAGCTGAAAAAGGCCGCCCACCCGGCGCGCGATAGAAAATTGCGCCGGCTCATCCACAACGTGCCAGGCTCGATGGGCTTGGTAAGCGTCGATTTGGAACCGGGTTTCGCCACCGTGGGTGCTGCCGGCGCAGCCGGAGCGGCGGCCGTTTTCGCCGGTGCGGGTTTGGTTTCGTCAGCCAATTTCAACCTCCTGGAGTACGATTTCAGAGT
>JBIOXB010000119.1:0-3062 GCA_044869275.1 bacterium | reverse complement strand
GCGATTCGATTCACATCTACAACGAAGAACGCTTGCACTTGAGTCTGAATTATCAAACACCGGCGCTGAAGCATGCGACAAGAGTCGACGCGCCTCGGGCCATCCCCCCGCCCCACCACCCGCAGGGGGGTGGGAGCGAGGAGAGTACCAAGCAGCGTCACAGCGAGAATCCAATAAACATCTAAGAAAGTGTCAACTAATTTCAGGACGAGACAGTAGGTGATACCTCATCGTTCTGCTTACGTATGACGTCTTACGGATTAAAACAAGAAAGGCGGTGTGACTGCAACCGCGCATCTTATCTTTGGAAGAGCTCGCCAATAGCTTGACGCACGGCTTGGGACTTTTATTGAGCCTGCTGGGCGCGCCGATCTTGATCACGCTGGCCGCGCGCAGCGGCAATCTCTGGCATGTGCTGAGCTGCGGCATTTACGGCGCGAGCTCGATTATTTTGTATGCCGCTTCAACCCTGTATCACGCCCTGCCATTCCCTGCTTTCAGACGGCTGTTGCATACCCTGGATCACGCGGCCATTTACGTGATGATCGCGGGCACGTATACGCCGTTTTTGCTCATTAGCTTGCAAGGGAAATTGGGATGGACGCTGTTCGCTCTGCTGTGGGGCCTGGCGTTCTCTGGCGTTGTGTTCAAGCTTTTTTTCATCGGGCGTTTCAAAATCCTGTCCACGCTCGGATACTTGGGCATGGGCTGGATGGCGGTATTTGTGATCAAGCCGCTGCTGGCACATATTGCGTTTGGCGGTTTTATGTGGATTTTGGCCGGCGGGTTGGCATATAGCCTGGGCGTTATTTTCTATGCCTGGAAACGGTTGCCGTACAATCATGCCATCTGGCATTTGTTCGTGCTGGCCGGCAGTGTATGCCATTACTTCGCGATTCTATTCTACGTTTTGCCGCAAACGGGTTAGTCCTTGATCATTCTTTTTCATGAACGGCGATGGTTTGGAATGAAAAATCGAATTTAGCATGATCATCACGCAGGAGTCTCAGGTGAAAATCATCCTCTGCATGAAACAAGTTCCGCTCAAAGATTCGCAGCTCAAGCTTGCGGGAGACAATCTTTGGGTTGAGGAGAAGAATCTGAATTACGAGATTAACGAGAGCGATCACTACGGCCTCGAAGCTGCGTTGCGTTTGAAAGAAGCGCATGGCGGCGAGGTGGTGGTGGTGGCCATCGGCCCGGCGCGCATCAAACAAGCGATACAACAAGCCCTGGCCAAAGGCGCCGATCGCGCGATCGTGGTCAATCACGAGGCGCCCCTCAACGATCCTTTTCTCACCGCGAGAGTTTTAGCGGCCGCCCTCAAGCCGGAAAATCCGGATTTGGTGTTGACCGGCTTGCAATCCGACGACGCGGGCTTCGGCCAGACCGGCGTGGTGCTGGCGGAATTGCTGGGCATGCCGCACGCCACTTTGGTGATGGAGATTCAAATGAACGGCAGCACGCTCAAAATCAAACGCGAATTGGAAAGCGGCTGGTTTCAATACATCGAACTGCCCACGCCCGCCGTGCTCACCATTCAATCCGGCCTCGCCGCGATTCGCTACGCCACCATCAAAGGCATTATGGCCGCCAAGAAAAAACCGATGCAGGAAATGACGCTGGCCGACACCGGCGTCGATCTGTCCTCGGGCAGTGTCAAGCTGCAAAAGATGTACGTGCCGGTGAAAACCAAGCGCACCCAGATGCTTACGGGCGATGCGAAAACCATCGCGGCGCAATTGGCGGAAAAGCTGAAGAATGAGGCGAAAGTGATTTGAGACTATTGGATAGGTGGAGTGATGGATTGTTGGAGTATTGGATCGATGAAATACTCCATCAATCCATCACTCCAATAATCCAGAACACTACTCATGGAGAATAGAAATGGCAAGTGGCATCCTCGTAATCGTCGAGCAAGGTGACGGCAAAGTGAGCCGCATCGGCTGGGAAGCTTTGTCGGCCGGGCAAGCAATCGGCGCGAGCCTCGGCGCAGAAGTGCATGCGCTGGTTTTGGGACAAAACGCCGCCGCCGCCGCGAAGGAAGCGGCCGCAGCCCAAATCAAACAAGTCGCTTTTGCCGAAAACAAGGAACTGGCTTACTACACGCCCGACGGCTTCAGCGCTGCCGTGCGGCAATGGGTCGAAAAAACTTCACCGCAATACATTCTTGCCGGACATTCCTATCAAGCGCGCGATTATCTGCCCAAGCTGGCGACCGGCTTGCAACGCAGTTTGATCGGAGATTGCGTGGGCTATCGCCAAGAAGGCAATGCACTGATCTTGGTGCGGCAGGCGTTTCAAGGCAAGATCAATGCGGATTATGCTTTCAGCGGGCCGCCACCGCACTTTGTCAGCTTTCAAGCCGGCGCGATGAGCAGCGACAAACTGCAAAAGGGCGGTGGCGCGAACGTAGTCGATGCCGGTCTCGACCTTTCCGGCGCGAACGTGCGCACCAAGGTTTTGGAAATCTTCGAAGGCGTCAAAGGCAAGGTCGATTTGACCAAGGCCGATGTCATCGTGTCCGTGGGTCGCGGCATCAAAGAAAAAGACAAGCTGCCGATTGTCGAAGAGCTTGCCAAAATTTTGGGCGCTGAGATCGCCGCCTCACGCCCGGTGTGTGACGATGGCTGGCTGCCGATCGATCGCCAAATCGGATCTTCCGGACAAACGGTAAGTCCGAAGCTCTATATTGCGGTCGGCATATCCGGCGCAATCCAGCACCTCGTGGGCATGAAAGGCTCGCGCACCATCGTGGCCATCAACAAAGACGAGCGCGCGCCGATTTTCGACATTGCGGATTACGGGATTGTCGGGGATTTGTTTGAGATTGTGCCGGAGGTCACCAAGGCGATCAAGGAAGCGAAGGGTGTTTGAGAAAAAGTCAATATTGCACCAAGGCTGGGTCGGCGCGCCCACAGGGAGATGTCATTCTGTAAGAGTCTTCCCACGGACTGGGCACACGGCTCAGATTGACAGTGATATTGGCGCTTGGGGGGAGGTTCAGGCTGTGTGAAAACTTGGGAATGCCGCACCCTGAGCTTGTCGAAGGGTGCTAAGTT
>JBIOXB010000118.1:0-4876 GCA_044869275.1 bacterium | reverse complement strand
TTCAAGCTACAGAATTTCGACGTGGTGAAGGGCGAAGAAAAAACGCCGCGGCCGCGCCGTTTTGAACTGGCGCAAAATCATCCCAATCCGTTCAACCCGGAAACCGTGATTCGATATTCACTCGCGGAAGACGCTCAAGTGAAGCTCAGCATTCAAGGCTTGCGCGGCGAAACGATTCGGATTCTCCGCCGACAATTTGAAACGGCAGGATCAAAATCTGTGATTGGGGAGGGCAGAGACCAAAACGGCGCGGCCGTGAGCAGCGGTGTTTATGTCTATGTGCTGCGCACCGGCACGGAGGTAATGAGCAAAAAGATGCTGCTGGTGAGATAAGGACATTTGACCGGCTTCGCGAACCCGCTTCATTTAGGATGGTGAATTAGATATCTCTCCCGTTTTTCAAATTGCGAATGAACGCCAATAAACGCGAATTGAGAACATATCAGCGTAGATTGGCGTTCATTCGCGGTTTCAAGAAAAGGTGGCCAAGTTATTTACACGGCGATCCTTAGTTGATGACTTCCAGTTCTCTCCCCGCCTTCTCAAAAACGCCCAGCGCGAAATTCAAATCTTCCGTGGCGTGCGTGGCCGACATCATCACGCGCAAGCGCTCTTTGCCCTTGGCCACGGTGGGAAAAGTGATTGCCATGGCAAACAAGCCGTGCTCGAATAGTTGCTTGCTGAGCGCATGCGCCTTGGCGGTGTCACCGATCATCACCGGCACGATGGGCGTCGTGCTTTGCCCCAAATCGAAGCCGAGCTCGCGCATTTTTTCCTTGAAGTATTTGGTATTCGCCCAGAGTTTCTCCACGAGCTCGCCGGAAGCGGTGAGAATGTCGATCGCCGCAATGCACGCGGCAACATCCGCAGGCGTCACTGCGCTCGAAAAGAGAAATGGCCGCGCGCGCTGGCGCAGGTAATCGACGATCTTTTTGGAGCCGGAAGCATAGCCGCCGACCACGCCGAACGCTTTCGACATGGTGCCGATTTCAATGTCGATTTTGCCGTGCAAGCCGAAATGATCGGCCACGCCACGGCCGGCCTCGCCCAGCACGCCTTCGCCGTGCGCATCATCGACGATGGTGATCGCTTCGTGTTTTTCCGCAATGTCAAAAATCTCCTTTAACGGGGCCACGTCGCCGTCCATGCTAAACACGCCGTCGGTAATGACGAAGCGCCGCCGCACTTCTTTTTCATTTTGAATCTGCAAGGCGAGATCCGCTGGATCATTGTGCCGGTAACGCACGATTTTCGCTTTCGACAGCCGCGAGCCGTCGATGATGCTGGCGTGATTCAGTTCATCTGAAAACAGAATATCGCCCGCACCTGACAATGTCGGAATCACGGCTTGATTGGTGACAAATCCGGATTGAAAAGAAATCGCGGCCTCAACCTTCTTAAATGTCGCCAGTTTTTCCTCCAATTCGAGATGCAATCTTTGCGTGCCGGCAATGCTGCGCACCGCCGCCGGGCCGACGCCAAATTCCGCAATCGCTTGCATGGCCGCGTCTCGGAGCGCGGGATGATTGGCGAAGCCAAGGTAGTTGTTGGCGCAGAGATTGAGCACGCGCTTGCCGTCCACTTGAATCCACGCTCCCATCGCGCTTTCAATTGTGCGAATGTTGATGAACTGGCCTGCTTCGCGCAGGGCCTGGAGTTCTTGATCGAGAAAGGCGAGCTTGTTCATGTGAAAGTCTTCCTCCGGATTTGTGAATAAAAATTTCTGCCGCGAAAGCGTTCCGCTTTGCACGTTACACGTGAAAAAGCTAACGTGTAATGTGTAATGTTCTTGGTGACGGCTTTATGCCCGGTACCGCTTCTTAATCTCGGGCAGCAAATACTCCCCAAACGCGCGGGGCAAATCGTATTGCGGCGCCCAGGCCCAATCGCGGCGGGCGGCGCTGTCGTCAACGTCCGCGGGCCAGGAATCGATGATGGCCTGGCGTTTGACATCCGGATTGAATTTAATCTCGGCGTTTTTGAATTCGCGCAACACGAGCTCTCGAAACGCACCGGCGCTCGGGCTGAAACTGCCGATGTTGTAAACCGATTGCGTCAAACCCGCGCGCGGCGCCGCCTGCAATTGCAGCAAAGCCTGGATGGCATCGGGCATGGCCATGAACGGAATGCGCACCTCCTCGCGCACGAAGCATGAATAACTTCTGTTTTGCGCCGCGGCATGCAGCATTTCGGGGGCATAGTCGCTGGTGCCGCCGCTGGGCACGGTGATCGCGCTGATCAATCCCGGAAAACGAATGCAGCGAAAATCGATGCCTCCGATGCCGGTATTGTCCGCCGCCAGCTGGCGGTAATGAGAAGCATAATAGCGCCCGAGATGCTCGCAATACAGTTTATTGCAGCCGTACATGGTGGTGGGAAGATTCCATTCGTGCTCTTTGACTTTTCCGGCTTTGTTTTTTGCCGTAAGATTGGGCAGGCCGTAAATCGCGATGCTGCTGGGAAACATGAAGGTGACGGGCTGGCCGTGCCAGCGCGACTGTTCGAGTGCGAGCTTGAGCAAATTGATCGTGCCTTCGACGTTCACGCGGTGTGCCGCCTCGGGGGTGAATTCCGCGCGCGTGGAGAGCAAAGCGGCGAGATGATAGATGATGTGAATTTCATATTCACTCTGCATTCTCTCCAGCACGCGCTGATCGAGAATGTCGGCGACCATGGTCGCATCGCACTGGCGCGCCAAGCTTTCGTCCACCGGGCGAACATCGAGCGCAATGATATGATGCGTGCCTTCCTCCGCCAGACGCGTGATGAGGCCGTGGCCCATCTCGCCGTTGGCGCCTGTGATCAAAATGCCGGGCTTGCGAATATGTTCGGTCATGTGCGCTCCCGCGCGTTTCCAAAATGAGCAGCGATCGGCTGAGCTGCATGAGCCTCAGCGCCAAAGATAAAAACTTGCAGACAAGATGCAAAGCCGTTTTGCTTGAAAAGTCCTTCACGATAACATATATTGGCACGGCATTTGATTGATCCAAATGCGGGCGCCGCTTTTTCAGAAATTTCACTATTCCCTAACCAAAATGAAATTCTGAAATGGAATCACCTCATCAACCGGACTTTTCACATAAACAGAAGGAATCGTCTATGAAACGAGGGACTGTTACACACGCCATGATGCTATTGCTGGTGAGCGCGCCAATGCCAGCCGTGACCTCTGCCTTCGCGCAACAACTGCAAGTGCAAACTGCCTTTCCCAATCTCACCTTCGCGCGCCCGGTGGATCTACAGCACGCGGGTGACGGCAGCAACCGCATTTTCGTCGTCGAGCAATCCGGCATCATTCGCGTTTTTGCGAACGATCCTGCGGTAGCGAGCGCTGGCGTTTTTCTGGATATCACCGGCCCGGTGAATGACAGCGGCAACGAAGAAGGTTTGCTCGGCCTGGCGTTTCATCCTGACTTTGAAACCAACGGATTCTTCTACGTCAATTATACGGCAGCGTCGCCGCGCCGCACGGTGATTGCGCGCTATCACCTCAGTGCCAATGATTCGAACAAGGCGGAACCCGCCAGCGGACAGGTTTTATTGGAGTACGCACAGCCCTTCGATAATCACAACGGCGGCCAGCTGGCATTTGGGCCGGAGGATGGTTATTTGTACATCGCCAGCGGCGACGGCGGCTCGGGCGGCGATCCGCAAGGCAACGGCCAAAGCCTGCGCACGCTGCTCGGGAAAATTCTGCGCATCGACGTGGACACGACCTCCAGCAATCGCCAATATGGCATTCCGCCGGACAATCCTTTTGCGAACAACAGCGCGGGCCTGCGCGAAGAGATTTTTGCCTACGGCTTGCGCAACCCCTGGCGCATGAGTTTCGATCCGGTGACGGGCCGGTTGTGGGCCGGCGACGTCGGGCAGCAACGCCTCGAGGAGGTGGATATCATCACGAACGGCGGGAATTACGGCTGGAATCGCATGGAAGGGACAATCTGTTATCCTTCCGGCAACACGAACTGTGACATGACCGGCTTGATCCCGCCCGTTTTTAATTATGGTCGCAGCCTCGGCCAGTCCATCACCGGCGGTTATGTCTATCGCGGCAGCGCCGTGCAACCGCTGGTGGGCGCATATGTTTTCGCCGATTTCGGCTCGGGCCGCATTTGGTCCTTACACGACAAGAACGGAAGCTGGGCGGATACGCTGCGCTTGGACACCGCGCTCAGTATTTCTTCTTTCGGCGTGGATCAAAACCAAGAGCTCTACATTTGTGCGTTTGACGGCAGGATTTATAGCTTCCGTCCCACGAGCAGCAGCGTGGGTGAAGATCCGCTGCCGGAGACTTATTCCCTGGCGCAAAATTATCCCAATCCCTTTAATCCCTCGACGACCATCGTGTTCTCGCTGGAAAATGCCGCCGAGGTCGAATTGAGCATTTTCAATCTCGCCGGACGTCACATCACAACTTTGGTGAATGGCATGCAAGAGTCCGGCCCGCACGCCATCGCCTGGGATGGCCGCGACGCCAACGGCCTTTTGCAAGCCAGTGGCGTTTATTTTTATCGCTTCAGACTGGCCAACCGCTTTGCGCAAACGCGGCGTATGGTTTTTCTCCGATAAGTTCTCATGCTTGGGATTCATGCTGCCTCAGCTCATTTTGGAAGAATCTTTTTGTGCATTGGGCGTGTGCTTGCCGATGGAAAGGACTCAGACGGCGTGAAAAATCTCGTTCCACTGCTCAGCGGTGGAATGCATGCGATGACGATCTGCGCCTGGAAATGCTAGTACACGGTCACCTTCGTTCCTGTAACCACTCGACTATGTCATTCAGAAAGATTCAGACTGTGTGAAAGCGCTTGGTCTCAACGCCGGCTGAGCTTGTCGAAGCCGGATTTTTGAACTTAGCACCCTTCGACAAGCTCAG
>JBIOXB010000117.1:0-35617 GCA_044869275.1 bacterium | reverse complement strand
CGAGAACTTCTCGCTTTCCAGGCGATAGAAGTACAAGCCGGAAGGCACGACGTGGCCAGCCTGGTCGCGACCGTCCCAAACGATGAGGTGATAAGCCGCGGCCTGATCGCGATCCACCAACTCCCGCACTTGATGGCCGAGCGCATCAAAAACAACGAGGCGCACATGGCCCGGCTGCGGGAGTTGATATTTGATCGTGGTTTCGGGGTTGAACGGGTTCGGATAATTCTGCTCCAGCGCATATTCCGTGGGTGTGCCGCTGCCGCGTTCTTCCACGCGCGTGATGACGCCCACCTCGGAGGAGTAGATGCTTTCATTGCCCGCGAAGTCATAGGCGGACAGGCGATAGTAATATGCGCTTCCGCCGCTTACTTGACTATCAGTGTATTCCGTCTCACTCGATGTGGCCAGCGGGGGTGCGCCTTTGGGATCAAAACCGGGAGTCGTGCCGCGATAGATGGCGAAATACTTGAAATCTTTATCGACGGATTCGTCCCATCTCAACCTGACCGTGCTGGCAACATAGCTCGCCGAGATATTGTTGGGCGGCGCCGGGGCAAGATTGTCGACCGAAAATCCGCTGTCCGGCGCAGTTTCATAAGTCACGCTATGCGCCTGGCCGGAGATGAAGAACACTGACCAATGAACGCCTGCGGTGGTGCTATCATAAAGCGTGGGTGCGACCGTGCTGTATGCCTCGTAGCCGGAAGCCGGCAGCCAGCCCACAAAGTCCCAGGTTCCAGCTTGATTGACGGTGTAGCGCTTGCCGACATTGTTCAAAACGCCGGCGGCAAACATTTCTGCACGCGAAGACAGCTTGACGCCTGCGGTGGCTCCGGCATCATCAACGCGCCGCCAGATCGAATAGCTTGTCACCGGATTCGTGGAGGCTGGACCGTCAGCGGCAAACTTCGACCACATAATCCTCACTTGTTTGCCTTGATCTTCGGCCACGTCTTTGATCGAGACAATATCGCCCGCGCCTATGTCGCCGGTGGTCAGCGTAGCGATGGAGCGGCGCAGCAGAGCAATCGCGTAACCGGCATTGTGTACGCCGCCACTGCCGTCTTCCTCGACAAACAGCAAGTTGTACCAGGCTTTAGTATAGGCGTGGCGCTGCTCAATCTCAGACTGCGACAAGCCTGGCAGGGTCCAATCATAGTTTGCTTTGATCACCGCATTCGAAGTGCGCGGCGGGAGCAACTGATCGAGCCGGTGGAGCAATCCTTCGACTTCATGACGTGTGCCCTCGATTGCACCGTCTTCATCGTAATCGGCTTTGGCCATGATGTCATCGAAAGAGGTGATCGGCCCGTGGCAAGACTGGCAGACGGCCACGTTCTGCACATCATCGCTGGGATCGGTCGGAGTACCGTTGTCCGTTCTCACTGCGAAGGTGTGTTCTCCGACTATGTCATGTCCGGGCTGGCCCTCTGCGGGCGTTGCACCCATGTGGCAAGTCACACAGGCATCTGCCGTGGCGAACTTGTGGCCGGAGCTGCCGATGGGCACGCCATAGTCGATGGAATTTGAACCGTCAAGCATGTCCGCCTGATTGCTATGATGCGGTCCAAAGCGGGTGCTGAGATTGGCTACGCTGTTAACATAGTCTTCCGCGTCGCGGCGGCTAATATGGCATTGCATGCAGATTTTGCCCATGCCACCATAATCAACCACGGTCACACTGTCGCCCAGGGTGACATTATCCAGTGTCCGCACCTGATTTGGCAACAATTCCGACCGGTGCGGATCGTGGCAAACGGCGCAGCTCACTTGTCCAAACCCAAGTGCCGGACGGGTATCCGGATTTTTGGGATCGACGCGGCGGATAAATCCCCAACCGGAGTGGCATCTTGCGCAACTCGCATTGGTTGCTTCAGCAGACTCCACCGCATGTCCGGATTCTTTCCACTGCGTGTCGATGCGATGATACGGTTCTTCTTCGTGGCAGTAGCCGCACGTCGCCTCCTCCAGGCGCATCGCGATGCTGGTCTTGTCGCCTTTGTGCTGACTTGCCGGGCCATGGCAGCTTTCGCATTGAATATTCGCGCGCGCCGCGAGTCTGGGGTTGGTCGCGAGCAGGTTGGCATAATTCCCCGGCTGCAACACCGCCGGGAAGACCCAGCCTGTTTCTCGCGCTACATCATCAAAACCATCATTCACTGCCGCGGGGCTATCATCAAATCCGGTATTATGGCATTCGATACAGGATTCGTTGTAAGAAGGACTGGCCTGGCCGTCAATCGCTCGTTTGAAAAATGTCGAGTGTGCGGTTTTGCTCCAAGCGGCGAAATTGGCGCTGTGGCACAAGCTGCATTGCCCTTCTGCAGGATTCGTAGGCAAGCTATCCATGCCGCCGACGCCGACGAACTTTGACGAAGTGATCGTGCTCGTCCTCGGCGCGCTGGTGCCGCCCGCGGTGGTGAGGACCAATTGCACAGTGAATTTACCCACCATGTCCGGCTTGAATGTGGTTTGTCTCTTGTTCGTGCTATCCAGCGCCGCGGTGGAGCCTGCCGGCCTTGCCGTAAACGACCAGGCATAGCTGGTCACGGCGGCATTGAGCGAGTCTCTGCCGAGGAGATAAACCACCTGCCCCACGCCTACGACCGGCAAACCGGTGGATCGCGGCGAGGTCCAGCCCAAATCGTGGATCTCTTGAGGGCTGTAACCTTCAATCTTGATGATGGCCGTTGGCGCTTGCGCGGACGCTGGCGATGCCAAAAATGCCAGCCCTATCACCATTGTGAGAAGCACAAGCCACGTTATCGGTCGATTCATTAAACACCTCCGTAGAATTTTCGCAGCCACAAGCCATTTCGGGCAACAACTCACCATTCAGATGCATCACATATTTCGATCGCGTCGTCGCAACCGTTGCCAAACCCTTAAAGTTTTGTGAGGAGGATACAAGCAACTGTCGTACCTAAGCAACACGGTAATAATCACCTTAACCCGTTGATTTTTTGATGCGATTCCAATTGCTTTCAGGCCCTTTTTATCAGATTCGGGAAACGGTGCTATATTTTTCTCAAATTACGGAAAGCACGGTCAGCGTCCGTCCACAAGAGCTTCAATGTCACAAAAACCTCTCCTGCTGGTACGAGGAGCGCAATGCCGCACTCAGCACTTGAAGTAACAGTTGGCGATCCACCGGGCGCGGGCAAAAGTAAAAAACCTTCTCTTCGCAAAACTCAGCCCCGGTGGCATTGTCAATCGGGGGCTCATGAATAACGATCAAAGGAACCTTTGGGCGCAAGCGGCGCGCCAGCTGAATCCAAGCGAGGTTGTCAGGATCCAGCCTTTCGAAATCCAAAACCGCGAGCGCGAAGTCATCCTTCAACAATTCGAGCAACCAGGCGGTGGCTCTGTTTTGCACGCGCCAATCGAGTCCCAGCTCGTTGCCGATCGCTTTGCATGAACCGATAAGCTCACCCTCACAGCTTCTGAGCAGTCCGGTTGGTGATTGCATGGCGCTATTCTTGGCCATACTGAGTTGCAGCGGTTTTTCAATTCATCCATCAAATATCATTCCGGGGTGAGAGGTAGTGGTGACGCGCTTGAATCTCGGCTGGACAAACCGTTCATTGCCAATAAGTTGAATGCACTATCTCCTAATGAATTTTCGTGGGACTTTGCTTGACTCGAAAAACGTTGTGAGACTTTACCGTCGCATATGCCTAATCTGATCTCGCGTGAAGTCAAGATTTATCAAAGTATTCTAACCTATTTCAAGAAACATGGCGGATGAGACATCGAGGTCTCGAAAGCAAGATGGCAGCCGATCTCATGTCCGGAGCATGGTTGGTGAAGGGACAGGGCAAACGGCAAACATTTTTCTGTCCTACATCTTTCTGTCTTCTGCTTTTTTGCTTGATGATTGCGCCATTGCTGCCGCCCCCTGCCTTCGTCCCGAAGCGTCGGGATCAGCCTGTCTGAAAATCCGAGGTAGGCTGTTAGGGATGAATTTCATTTGTTTGAGAAATCTCGCGCCATTCGTGCGCTTTCAGTTGATGGCGATTCAGCAGACGGTGCAAATTTCGCCTGGTCATGCCCGAATCCGCCGCGATTTTGGTAACATTGCCCTGGTATCTGGCCAGCATTTCCAAAAGATATTCGCGCTCGATCTGCTGAATGGCCATTTGCTTGGCTTCTACCAGCGTGAGCTTGCCGTTCTTGGGCGGGTTGGTCTCATGGTGAAAGTGGGCAGGGAGATCCGCCAAACTGATCCAGTCGTTGTGCGCCAGCGTGACTGCCCGCTGCACCACGTTCTCGAGCTCGCGGATATTGCCGGGCCAAGGATAGTGCTCGAAGCGCGACAACACTTCTCCCCTAAATCCGTGAATGCACTTGGGTGAGAATTTCAGCGTCTCGTGCAGGAAATGATTGGCGAGCGGCAAGATGTCGTCCACGCGTTCGCGCAGCGGAAGCAGGTGAATGTTGATGACATTGAGCCGATAATAAAAATCATCCCGCAGCATGCCATGCGCGCGCGCCTCCTCGGGATTACGATTGGAAGCGGAAATCAGGCGCACATCGACTTGCGTTAGCTCGTTACCGCCGAGATGGCGCAGATGTTTGTCTTGCAGCACCCGCAAGAGCTTTGCCTGCAAAGAAATGGGCAATTCACAGACTTCGTCCAGAAAAAAAGTGCCGCCGTGTGCGAATTCCAGCAAGCCCAGCTTTCTCTGTGCCGCCCCGGTAAAAGCGCCCCTTTCATATCCGAACAATTCCGCTTCAAAGAGGCTTTCGGGAAAGGCACTGCAATTCACGGGAACGAAAGCCTTGCCGCAGCGCGCGCTGTGGTGATGAATGCTGCGCGCGATCAACTCTTTGCCGGTGCCACTCTCCCCCGTGATCAGAACATTGATATCGGTCAGCGCCACGTTCTCAATCAACTCGAAAATCTTTCGCATCGCAGCGCTGTTGCCGATGATGGTATCTAAGTGAGTTTTGCTCATATCCGCGGACTCAGAATTCAAGTCGATAAATGCCTGGCTGCGTGTGTTGCATTTCATTCAGCCGCTTTGCCCGAGACCACGCAAAGGAAATGCCACCGGCGGGCAAAAATGTTCGGGCGATCGCTGTCAAAAAAATCAAGTCTTTACGCCCGCGAGGACAAAGAGCGTATGGCAATCTATTCTTAGAAGCGAAAATCACTCCCAGCATTATTCTCGAATTCAGTAATGCCGGATGCTTCCCAAAATTTCGCTGATATTTAGTGAGACTCTGGGAAGCGCCTCCCTACCCCGGATTTTCAGCCGAGCTGATCCCGACGCTTCGGGACGAAGCCTGAGGACGGCAGCAATGGCACAATCATCATCCATAAAAGAAGAAGACAGAAAGATGTATGACAGAAAAATGTCTGTCGTTTGCCCAATCACGTCACCAGCAGGCCTCCGGGCATGAGATCTATTGCCATCTTTCTGTCCTTCATGAGGTAAACGTTCACTTGGGCGTATGCCACTAGATCCCGGCGGCAATGCCGTGGCATTCATGGCAACTCGTCTCCTTCCAGGCTTCGCCGATGTCGATGGGATGCACGAACTCCAGGCCTTTCAGATCGACTTGTTGAACCTCTTTGCCGTCGCCTTGCTCGATAATCAAATGGCAGGCGTTGCAATCGCGCGTGATGGTTTTACCTTCCGAGCTTTGGTGCAAACCGTCATGGCAGCGATAACAACCTGGACTGAGATAATGCCCGATGTGGTCGGGATACGCGCGCCAGCTCGATTTCATGTAAGGGAAGTTATTCTGGCCATACACTTCTTGCACGCGCTGAATCGCGTTGTCAATTGCCGGTCGTCTTTGCTGCGCGAGGCCGGGATAATTGCCGTCATAAAATGCGCGAATCGTCGAATCAATCGACGCCAGCGCCGCCTCCTTGGTGGAGTATTCCGGCGTGAGTGCTTCCACCGCCGTAGCTTTGATCGAAGGCAGGGTCATATCGATCAAGCCGTTATTCATGATTCTGTTCAAGGCAATATTGGGGGATTGAAAAATGTGCGACGGCCGGTTGTGGCAATCGATGCAGTCCATCAGGCGAATTTTCGTGGGATCGATTTGTCCGTCTGACATCAGCGCAGGATCGGCGGAATAAACGGTGACTTCGCCTTTGGCATTGGTGGCGCGCACCCAGGGAATGGTCTCGCGCGATTCGTCCGCGGCATAGTACTCGATCTTGTTGCTGATGTTCATGTGCCAATGGATACCGGAGGTGTGCCCGAGCTGTGGACTGCCGCCGCCAATCTTAACGAGCAGATTGTAGGCCCAGCGCGTATTCTGCTCGTCTTTCATGAAATGCACGCGCAAATCCTGCTTGTTGCCGAAAAAAGCCTGCGGCCAGTGGCACTGCTCGCACGTTTCGCGGGCCGGACGCAGATTCTTGATCGGCGTCGAAATCGGCTGAGAATATTTCTTGAACAAAACCGAATAAACTTGATAGGCGCCGGAAAGCTTGGATTGCACGTACCAGCCCGCGCCCGAACCCACATGGCAGCCGGCACAAGTTACGCGCGCGTGGGGCGAATGTTGGTAAGCTGTGTACTCGGGCTCCATTACCGTATGGCAAGTTTTGCCACAAAAGGCGGTGGACTCCGTGAACTCGTACGCCTTGTAGCTTCCCACACCCGAGAAGAGCAGGAAAAGGCCGATGGTGGAGACGGAAAGCACGACCATGCGGCGATGGTGAGGAACATTGAGATCGACGCGTGGCAAGGAGGGCAGGTCATGAAATTTGGCACGCCGGTGATGCTCGCGCCACATGCCGATCGGCACCATAATCAAGCCGGACAACAAGGTGATGGGAAACACCAGATAGTTGATGATGCCCAAATACGGCGTGGAGCTCTCTACGAAATAATCGACCAGAAAGAAAAACAGGATTGCAACAAAACTCAACCCTGCAATGCCCGCGCCTGAAATACTGACGGTATTGTAAAATGAACCAGGAAGCTTGCGCGGGGTGCCAGTGTCATTCTCCATGAATTTCTCCTCTGAGAAGTTGGTCGATTTCACATTGATGCACAGCGAAATTATAACTCGAAAATCCGTAAAGCGCAAATCAAGAAAAGCCAACGGATTTTTTTGTTGCGGTTCTCTTTTCGTTGCAAAATTCGGGTGTTAACGGTTTGCCTTCACGGCGAGACGACGTTTTTTTTGCGCGAGCGCGCGTACAACAAAGAAGTCACGAGCAAAACCACGCCCAATGCGAGAAAAGACAGAATGCGATAACCAGGCTCCAACCGCGCCAGGTCGAAGGCAAAAACATAGAGTACTGCCAAGAACAAAGTGAGAATCGCCATCCAGCGATACTTCTTGTTTTTGAGCATCAAGCTCATCAGAAAGTAAAACAACGCCGCCCCCAGCCAGGAGAGGCTCACATAGTTGCGCAGCACGACATGATACAAACCATAAGGAATGATCAAGAATGCAGAAGCGAGATAGAGGTTGCGCATCAGCTCTGTTTTCAACGCCAGTCTCTCCGTTTTCCAATTCAGCAGGCGCGCACTGAGCAAAGCCACCACGGCATAGCTGAAATTGACGACGGGGTTGGAGGGCACCGAAATAAGATATGCCAAAAAAATCCCGAGATAGATCAGGGTATTGGCCACCACCAGAATTTTGGAGCGAAACCAGATTGCGGTGGAGATCACCAGCAAGCTCTGCCAGCCCAGCCAGATGAAAAAATGGGGTGCTGGAAAGCGAGCGAAAATCGCGGCGCTGAGTGCCAAATATCCGAAACTGGCGTAGAACGAAGTTGCGAAGCGGCTGCCACGCCTGACCCAGCTGGTGGTGGCGAAGAGTAAAAGGTAAACGGCAATCAAGAAGTACGGGCTGGCAGGTGCGTGCTCAAAAAAGGTGAGCACGACCAGAAAAGTCAGACCGGTGAAACCGAGGCCGTTTAACAGCGGCAGCAGAACTTTCGTCGCCTCCGGATAAGCGTCTTCCGCACGCAACAAGGTAGGCAAAGCAAAAATCGCCGCATAGACGAACAGATAAACGAGATTGTACTGATGCTCGCCCACGGCCTGAAGGGCATGTCCGAGCAATGGGTTGTTCAACAACCAAAGCAGATGCATCGTATAGGCCAGTACCACACTGATCAAGGCCATGGTTTGAAAGCGATATTTCAATAGAAAGTAAATAGCAGCCGCAGAGGTGACGGCAACCAGCGGCAGCGTGAAGTGCGTTGCGTCGCCAACCAGGGCCGTCGCGTGGCCGAGCACGAGGGCGACACTCGCCAGGAATTGGCGGCGGTGTCTCGCCGCGAAATAGAAATGCACAGCGACCACGATCATTAAGCAAACCAGCGCGAGGGCGCGTTGCGGAAGCAGCGGCTGGCCGGTGAAAAAGTGCAAGCGCAACGTGGCGTAATAGAGCAGGAGCAACCCGCCGCCGAACAGGATGCGCGAGAGAAAGGGATAAGCCGCACGACCCCAATGGGCAAGAGCGAAAAGTCCGGCCACGGCAAAATACCCGATGCAGCTGTGCGCGAGTGGCGACAAAATTGACACAGGATAGGAGATGAAAAACGCCGTGCCTAATAGCAGCGCCACAATGCCGACGCGTGCCAACCAGAATTCGCCGATCTTGAGCTCCAGCACTGCGGCCTTCGCCTCTTCTGCTTCCCGGCTGGAGATCGCCGGCTCCGGCGTATCGCTTCCGAGCGTCCCGCTTTCGTCCCGCACTGGCGGTGGTTCAAGATGAAGATATGCCTCAAGGCGACTAACACGCGCTTCGAGGCGCCGCAAAGCCTCCTCCAGTCCGGCGGGGGCCAAGGCAGGCGGCTGCGCAGATGCGTTCATATGTCACCGCGTTCCGAAATTGAACATAGAAGATTGAAGATGGAAAATCGAGCCCGGAACACCGCAGCCCGCAATCTTCAACCCATCTATCCACTATCTACTATCTACTATCTTCTACCTTCTCCACTCCTGATCCTTTTGCCGAATCTTGACATATAATGCGGCCGCGACCGCAAAAATAATGATCATCGACACCGCCAAGCCTTTGCGCCGGAATTGCAGCTCGGTGAGAGCGGCGCGCCCGAGCGCCACGGCCTGCGTGGCCAGTCCGACCCCCGCCTGTGCCCGTTCACGCAGAATGGCGGCGCGAAAATTGTGAATCTGCGTGCGCGCCTTGATGAGCTCGTCATCCGAGGAAGAGATGATGAATTTGGCTTCGCTCACTTCCATGCCGGCGCGCTCGGCGCGACGCACCAGGCTGTCGGCCAGATGAATCTTGGATTTCATCTCGGTGAGAACAACAAACATCTCGGCGCCATTTTTCCAGCCTGCGCTCTCCGGCTCGTGGCACTGCGCGCAGGCGAATTCGCCACCGGCCGGGTTGAGGCCTTCATCCTTCGGCGCGGCGATCTTGTGATTGCCGTGGCACGCTTCACATTGCGCCAAGCCCATTTCTTCGTAGGCTTTGGCATGCGGGCTGGACGCAAACAAATCCGCATTGTTGAGATGGCAGCGGCCGCAAACGTGCGCCACAGATTTCACCTCCGGCGGAATCGCACCGTGATTGCCGTGACAATCGTTGCAAGCCGGCGCCGCGACATCGCGCTTGCGCAACAAAGCGATGCCGTGCACGCCAGCTTCGTAGTCGGCGACTTGGTCGGTACTGATGGGATACCCGGCCATGTATTCGGCATTGCCGTGGCAGCGGCCGCATGTGCCGGGCACGTTCAGCGGATAAACCGAGGAACGCGAGTCATTCGCCGCCAGGATGCCATGATTGCCATGGCAATCACTGCAGACGGCCACTTTCTCGTCGCCGTTTTGGAACAAACGCTGGCCGTGCTGGCTGGTGCGATAGGCCGCGAGCTGATCCGTCGGCAGCGCCGGATTGAACTTCTTTATCAACGCCGGATCGCTGTGGCATTTTCCACAAAGCAGAGGAATACTTTTGCGTGCCGGTTTACCGAGATAACCGGCGGCACGGCTCATCGCTGCTTCTGGATCCTCGGACACCGCCGGGCTAGGATTGCCACCGTGGCAGCTTTCACAGCCCAAACCACTGTGCGCGTGGATATCGGTACTCCACGCGGTCACCGCCGCCGCCAGCTCGCCGTCAAGCTGTTTATGACAGGTGATGCAACTGCTTTCTTGGGAGGTCTGCGCGAGGGCAGAGGGCATAGAGCAGAGAGCATAGAGCACAGCGCATAGCGCATAGCGTTTCCAGGCAACATGCGCCATGCGCCATGCGCTTTGCGCCATGCATCTCGCGCCATGCGCCATGCGCCATGCTCTCTGCGCATTAGAATGTTTGTGGTATGACATAGGCAATCAGCGACATGAAGATAATGAAGGCAATAGCCGCCCAGCCGAAGGCCGTAAACCACCGCGTACTGCGGGGTTCATCGGGGCGACGGTCAACAAAGGGCACCAATATCCAGAACAGGGCAATCAGACCAAATCCGATGATGCCCAACACCTCGCCGTCGATAAACAAGACCTTCGCGGGAATGTACTTGAGCGTTTGAAACATGAAGAGAAAATACCACTCCGGCCGGATACCCGGTGGCGCTGGGGCGAACGGATCCGCCTTCTCACCGAGCTCCCAGGGAAAGAGCGCCGCCAGTGCCGCCAGCACGCCGAGGGCGACCAGCCAGCCCAAAAGATCCCGCAGCAAAAAATGAGGAAAGAACGGCATGGGTTTTTGCTTGGCGGAATTCTCGCGCTGCGCAGGCGGCACACTCATGCCTTGCACTTGCACGAGCAGCAGATGTAAGACCAATAGCGCCGCCGCCAGCATGGGCAGCACTGCGACGTGAATGCCAAAGAAACGCGTCAGTGTGGCCCCGGTCACTTCTTCCCCCCCGCGCAAAAAGATCAGAATATCGTCACCGACAATAGGAATGACGGACGCGATTTCAGTGCCAACCTTGGTGGCAAAATATGCGAGCGTGTTCCAGGGCAAAAGATAGCCGCTGAATCCGAAACCGAGCGTCAGAAAAAAGAGCACTACGCCCGAGAGCCAGGTCATCTCTCTGGGATTACGATACGCCTTCATGAAAAAAACACTGAACATGTGAATCATGGCAGCGCCGACCATCAAGTTGGCGGACCAGCTGTGAATCGAACGAATGAGCCAGCCGAATTGCACTTTGGTCATGATGAATTGCACGCTCTCAAATGCGGCCTCGGCGGTGGGGCGATAGTAAAGCAATAACAGAATTCCCGTGCCCACCTGCACCATAAAGAAGAAAAGCGTCATGCCACCGAGGTAGTACCAGATCGTGTGGCGGTGCATAGGCACGGTCTTTTTGGTAAAAAAGTGCGCAATGGCGTCAATCGGGAAACGCTCGCGCCAGAAGCTCTTCTTTTCAGATGGTATGGCCATGGGGCTATTCCTATCATATTTGCCGGATAGCAACAACGTCGTCGCCGCGAATTTCGACGCGGAACTCCTCCAGTGGCCGTGGTGGCGGCCCTTCGAGGTTGCGTCCGGCCAGATCAAAATGGCCGTTGTGGCAGGCGCACCAAATATGCTTGAAATCATTGCGATACTGCACGGTGCATTGCAGATGCGTGCACACCGCTGAGAAGGCGCGATAGTCGCCCTCAGGCGTGTGCACCAGAACGCCGGGCTTGTTGCCGAAGCGGAAAACCTTGCCGGAGTTGGGCGCAAGCTCACCGACTTTCGCAGCCACCACATCATTTTGCACCGCCTGCGGAATCGCCGGCGGCATGATGTATTTGATCACGGGAAGAAAAATCGCGCCGACCAGCCCCAACACGCCCCCGCCCAGAAAGTAGTCGATGAACGAACGGCGGCTCATGCCCTCAGTTTTTTTGACCATCGCCAGCTCCCGAGTATTATTTGTAGCCAAACAACACGGAATAAATAATCAACCCAATCAGGATGACGCCCAGGCTCAGGAAGAAAAACCCGAACGCATGAATGGCCTTCTCCCATTTTGGTGAGAGGGTCTTGGTGACCAGTACTTTACGCAGCTCGCCGCTCGCTTTCAATTCCTCATATTCACGCGGCCGCAAAGCTTTGTATTCCTCCACCGGCGTAACACCCGTGAAAATCACTTTGTCCATGGGGAAGGTTTCCGGGCGCAGATGCGTGTTGAAGAAGTGTATGGTGAAGATGAAGCCCACCGCCAACAAAGCTTCATCGCTGTGAATGATCGTGGCGACGTTGATCAGCCAGCCCGGCAAAAGCCGGGTGAAGAATTCGGGGAACCACAACATCAAGCCGGAAGCGCCGATGATCGCGACACCCCAGAAGACCGCCAAGTAATCGAACTTTTCCCAATACGTCCACCGCCCATAAGCCGGCCGCTCCCCCTTGCCCAGAAACCACTTGATGGTGGCGGCAAAGTCTTTCATATCTTGCTGGGTGAACCATAGGGATTTGGCATCAAAAACGAACTGGCGCCAGCTCTGACGTTGCCGGCGCTTGTTCCGGATCAATGTGTACAGATGATAAAAGAAATAGCCGAAGGTAATGATCGCAGCGAAACGATGGATCTTGCCCGCCACCGCCACGCCGCCGAGCAGATTTGCAACGAATCCGGCCCAAGCCATGCTGGAAAACTTCAGCATCATGCCGGTCAATGCCAGCGACATGAAACTGATGATGACGAAGAGATGCATGAGGCGCTGCGCCGGCGTGAATCGTCGAATGTAGTATCGACCTTCGTGCTCCTGGGATTGCTTTGTTCTTTCACGGAAAGCTTTGAAAGATCGCGGCAGCCACAGCAAGGTATGTACGCCGAAAAATCCAAAGACGGTGACGAGCAGGGAGGTCATGCCCCAATAGGTATAAAACAAAATGGGATATTTGACCTTATCGTGATGCGTGGCGTGCGTTAGGTAGCCGGTGAAGCGGCGATTGGCGTCCACATGGCATTTCTGGCAAGTGGCGACCACGTTGCTGAGACCGACGGAGGAATTGGGATTGTTGACATTCACAATCGCATGCGCGCCGTGGCAATCCGAGCATTTGGCCGCCTTCAAGTAACCCAGGCGATAGGCCTTGCCATGCATGGTGTCGAAATAAGTTTCCGCCAATTCCTTGTGGCAGGAACCGCATTGCTGCGTGACTTCATTCATGAACGCGTCTTGCTCAACCCGCGAGATGCCGTGCGCCGTGTGGCAATCCATGCACGTCGGCAACTTTTTTTCGCCGTTGCCATCGCCGGCATAATGCACGCTTTTGATAAAATCTTTGTAAATGCCACGATGGCAGTTGGCGCAGGTGGCCGGAATATTTTTCGGATTGATCGACGAACGCTCATCCGTGTGCTTCAACACAAAATGCGAGTTGTGGCAATCCGTGCAAATCGCAATGGGCAACAGGCCTTTTTCAACCAGACCTTTGCCGTGTACGCTCAAGGAATAGTCGTAAAACACATTGGTTTCGGCGAGGCCGGGAACCTGCTCGGCTTTGCCGCCTTTTTTGTGGCAATCACCGCACAGGGCCGGAATCGACGCACGGTAAGTGGGCGACGATTCATCCAAACGCGACTTCGTGGTGTGCCCATTGCCATGACAGGTGGTGCAATACGGGGCGTCATTTTTTTTCTCAAAGTGCGCCTGCCCATGCCCGCTCTGCGCGTATTCTTCGGCCATTTTAACGTGACAGTTGGAGCAATCCACCTGGCCCGCCGGCTCACAGGGACGAGACAACTTCGGATTCACATCGGCATGACATTTGACGCACGGAATGTTTCTGTGTACCGAATTTTCGATTTCCCGTTTGCTGACGAACATCGAAGCCGATTTCCCGTCGACGATCTTGTGGACCTCGTCCTTTTCGTGACATTTCATGCAATCGCGGTCGTCGATGTTGAGCACCAACGAACCGCGCCGCAGGATATGGGGTTGATGGCAATCGGTGCAAGACGGAATGGCGCCCGGCCGTTTCTCCCACAATTCCCCGCGAATAATTTTCTGATGCACTTGTTCGATGCGGCTGTGGCATTTCATGCAAGTCTTCGCCACGTTGTGCAAGGAAATCGTCGAACTGGGAACCGTGTGCGGCAGAATCTTATGGCTGCTGTGGCAATCGTTGCAGGTGGCCGAAACGATCAAACCTTTTTTGAAGAGGCCGACGCCGTGAATACTTTCGCTGTAATTTTCAAGAATGTTGTGCTCGGAGATGTTGTAGACATTTGCCACGGGCGCACCTTCGCGGTGGCATTTGCCGCACAAATAGGGAATATTCATTTTGAAGGTGGGTGATTCCGGCAGGCTTGCAGCCAGGACCTCATGCGTGCCATGGCATTCCGAGCACGTTGGCGCATAAGCTGCTTTGCGATTCAAGGCCTGGCCGTGAATGCTGGCATCGAAATCGAGCTGGACTTCGTCATGGCAGTTTGCGCAGTTTACCCGCGCGAGTTTTTCCGGATGGGGAAACTCCTCCACCGCCGCGTCGAGGTGGCAGGAAACACACTCCACTTCTTTGTGGATTGATTTGCTCAACACCTTCATGTCCACAAAGAGCGAAACTTGCCGGCCGCCTCGTTCGGTGGTGAAGCTGGGATCGGAGTGACATTCGAGGCAGGCTTCGTTGGTTTGAGCCGATAAAATGCCGAATGCGGTCAAAACCAAGAGCGCGATCACCATGCGGCGTGATTTCATCCATCCACCTGCGCGAGATCATTCGGGACTTCGACGTATCGCGGGGCGGCCGTGGCGGCTCCGCTGACGGGGTTGATCGAAGTCAAGTCACTTGCATTTAGGATCGCCGTTTGAATAACTTGCCCGTTTTTGAAACCGCTCATGAACGCGAATGTACGCTATTCCGGCGATCATGCTCTGATGGAGCGGATAAATCTCCGGATTCAACAGCACCACATACTGATGCCAGACCAATATTGCCAACGTTGCCAGCCACACTTTGTACGTCGGCGGACGTCCGGCGGAGATAAAGAGTTTGTTGCTGGTTGTTCATAGCTTGTGAAATCAAAAAAGTCTATTGCTTCTCAATAACTAGACCCGTATTTTTTATACTACGAAAGCATGAATCAAAATCCAGTGAGGGGAATTGTTGTGAAGCTCTCATCAAAGACTTTTCCATTTTTTTCACGAGTTGTTCTTGTTGCAGACCTTCCAGAAGGAAACCTCCTGGCTGGCGATATGGGAACGGTCGTCGAATACCATCCGGCAACCGATCGCTATCCGGAAGGATACGAAGTTGAGTTCTTTGCCGGCAACGGTGAAACGCTTGCGGTTGTCTCCGTGCCAGCGGCTCTCCTTCGTGCGACGACCAGAAAAGACATTCTTCACGCCCGTCAACTTGCTGCAGCTTAGTCGAGTAGATTGCTACGTCAGTTTTGCATCAAACCTGGCATGCAACGAAAAATGCTTTGGCGTTGCCTCCTTACCATGAGACAGAAAACCTCACCTCACCACCGGCTCATCCTCTGCCGCGACTTGAGTCATTTCTTCCGTCGCTTCTTCTGCCTTCGCCCTTAGCTGCGCCAGTTCCCTGCCGTGCTCTCTTTCCATCTCGTGCTCGGACATCTTGCCGTCGATCATGCTCTGATTGAGCGGATAAATCTCCGGATTGAAGACCACCGCATAAAAATGCCAGACCAAGATCGCCAATGTCGCCAGCCATGCTTCGTACAAATGAATCACGGTGAACACTTCCATCATCCACAACGGAAAAACCCTCAGCGCCAAGTTTTCAAACCACAACAAAAAACCGGTCACTGCCATCACTACCGTGCCCCACACCAAGGCCCAATACTCTAACTTCTCCATGTAGGAGAAATGATCAAACTCCGGCGGCGCTTCGCGCCGATGGAGCAGGAAACGAGCATTATCTATGAAATCGACGTAGTCCTGCCGCGTTGGTGCCAGCGCCTTGAGCAAGGTTCGCCCGCGTGCCATCAGCAGCATGTAGCCAACGTGATGAATACTCAAACCAACGAGCGTGAGAGCAGCAATGCGATGTATCCATCCGCGCAAAGCAAAATTCCCTTCAAAAATCAACAGCGGCTGCACCCACGCCGCTTCAGGGTATTTCAACGCAAAGCCCGTAATCGCGAGAATGATAAAACTGATCGCGAGAATCCAATGCTGATAGCGCTCGCTGCGGGTCCAGCGGAGATAGTATTGCTGGTTATTGGTGCTCATGCCATGCTTTTAAGTTGAATTACGAATTACGCATTGCGTTAGTAAGGCGTAAAACATAATACGTAATGCGTATTTTACGAATGGCTGACTTGTACTCGATTAGCGATTAACCGTGTGCATGATCGCTTCGGGATAGCGCGTGCCGGCGGCGGCTCCAAGCGGCGCAACCTCCTGGATGCGGCGCAAATCGGCGGCGCTCAACTCAATGCCCACAGCCTGCACATTCTCTTCGAGCCGTTCACGGCGCTTGGTCCCCGGAATCGGCACGATGTCCTCGCCCTGGGCCAGCAGCCATGCGAGAGCAAGTTGCGCCGGCGTACAGTTCTTTTCGTCGGCGATTTGCTTGACCTTTTCAACCAGCCGTAAATTGCGTTCAAAATTGTCCCCTTGAAAACGTGGCATGTGGCGGCGAAAATCATTGGGCGCAAAGTCCTCCGGTTTCTGAAAGGCGCCGGTCAAAAAACCGCGTCCGAGCGGGGAGTAAGCCACCAAACTGATACCCAGCTCGCGGCAAACAGGCAGGACGTCGGTTTCAGGCTCGCGTGTCCACAGGCTGTACTCGGTTTGGAGCATGGCAATGGGATGGGTCGCGGAGGCGCGGCGAAGCGTTGCCGGTCCTGCTTCGGACAGACCGAGGTAACGGATCTTGCCCTCCTTTGCAAGCTCCCCAAGTGTTCCCACGGTCTCTTCAATTGGCACGTTCGGGTCAACGCGACCCGGGTAGTAGAGATCAATATAGTCAACGCGCAAGCGTTGCAGGCTGTAGGACAAATAGTTTCTAATGGCCAGGGGCCGGGTGTCAAAGCCGATGAAATTGCCGTCATGATTGCGCAGGCCGCCAAACTTGATCGCAATAAAAACGCGCTCACGCGGAAAGCCTCTCATGGCTTCACGGATAAGCTCTTCGTTGTGCCCGACGCCGTAATAGTCGCCGCTGTCGAGAAAATTTACACCGAGCTCGAGCGCGCGCCGGATAGTTGCCACGCTTTCCGCATCGTTCGTCTTCCGCCCGCCATAAAAATCCGACATTCCCATGCATCCCAAGCCCAAGGCCGATACTTGGGCCTCGGATTTTCCTAGTCTGCGATATTTCATCGTATTCTCCTTACCCTAATAAGCTACACTGAGTTTATTTCCGGTTTCATAGTATTTTTGAATCATGGTTGGTATCCCAAAATATACCATTGTGCCTTTTGCCAATTGCCCCCCTGATAAACAAACACGTCGTTTTTGGCATCGTAGGCCATTGATTGCTTATTAGTCATTGCTGGCCAACTTGCTCCGACTGGTTTGATCAATTCCGCCCAACTATTTTGAATTGGATCGTATATCACAACTCGCGTAACGCCATTTACGTTTGCTACAGCAAGAAATACATCATGCAACGAATCATAAGCAAATCCAGCCATACGCATATCGACCGGCGCATCGGCTTTGCGCGTCCACGTATTTAGAGCGGCATCGTATGCCCACAAATCTCTGCCGGGGTTCGGATACCTCGCCCCGCCGAACAACATGGAAACATTGCGAACGGGATCGTATGCCATGCTGCCACCCATGCGTCCGGGCGGTGATGGTGCCTGCAAAGTGGTTTTTATCCATTGTCCTGTGAACACATCCATAGTCCATGTTTCAGGTGCATAGGCAGGGCCATGCGCGAAATAAATGAGCATATGATTTAATACATCATAAGTCATGCAGTCTTCCAGATTGTTTGGTGGATGCAAAGTTGATGACACTTTTGTCCAAGTACGGCTCGACATGTCAAGCTTCCAAGTGTTCTTTGCATCAACATGACCGTTTGGGGCGGATTGATTAGCTCCATTCGCGATGTACAACGCATTTTGCTCTGGAATGAATGCTAATGCGCCGTATGGGTGTCTATCAACCGGCGTAGGATCAATCGAGTTCTCGGGCAGCATTTCAACAGTCTTATATCCTCCAGTAGGAGTCGATTGCTTTTTCCAATTGTTGATTTTCACGAGTGATGCTTGACCCGAAGATGGGGAAAAATCTATGACGGCGTTGGCGTAAATAGTGCTGCCGCGTACCACATCGTACCATCGGTCAAATACCAAAATTCTTTCTCCTACAGGATCGTAGACCGCTTTGTTCCACCCTTGCGGAAAGTGATTTCCGCCATTTGGCGGTACCATGTAGGTTGCTGGAATTTCCACCCACGTATTAGGCGCAATATTCTGTAGCGACACTGAGATCATCGCATTCTGCATTACAGTCTCCGCCGCATCCGGAGGTGTGATATTTTTTTGACAAGATATAAGCGACGCTAAAATGATCGCTGCCAATAAAATTTTTGTAGTCATTTTACCTCCAAATTGGTCTTCTCGTACTTTTAGGAGCGGATGGAGCTGCCGTGCTGCTGCTTGCACAGTGAAAAGATAATCTTCCCTGAACATTGCGTAGCTATCCCAGTAATGTTCCTTGATCTCTAACGGATTTTCATGCCGAAGGGGCGGGATGAAAACCGTAGCCCTGCGGGCGACTCCAACTGATAGATGAAGTCCAAACATTTGCGTTCATTAGCGGTTTCAAAACGGGCTGTTTATTCAAACGGCGATCCCAAGCATAATCACTATTCTCGCCTTAACACATGCTTGCTTTTTCGTACAAAATCCAGCGCATTGTGAATCAGCATGCCGCCGATGACCACGACAATCAATCCGACATAAATCGCGCGGATGACGGCGACCGCCCGGCCCTCGCTTTCGGCGGTGCTCAGATGCACAGGGCTGGCTGCAAAATTCTCGCCGGCATTGGGATGGCACTGGCCGCAGGTCTTTGCCAGGTTCGAAGCGTGAATCATAGAGCGGGAGTCGCTCGAGGGCAGTATGTTGTGCACCCCGTGGCAGCTTCCGCAATTGGCGACCGTCACGCTGCCAGAGCGCAACGCCAAACCATGATAGCTGTCGGCAAAAGTCGACAGCCGCTCCCCGCGGATGCCATATTTTTCAACCAATCGTGTGGACGCATGGCATCGGCCGCAGGTCTCCACCGCCAGATTCTGAGCAGACGTTGGCGCGGAAGCGACGCTGGGAGATTCGATGGCATGCTCGCTATGGCAATCGGTACAAACCGGCGCGTCTCGCGAGCCACGCGCCGCCGCCGCACCGTGAAGGCTCTGCGCGAATTCTTCCGCAACGGCGGAATGACACTGGCTGCAGGTTTGCACAATGTTGAAATGGTAAACCGGTGAGACCGAATTATTGGCAGCTAATATCTTGTGGCCGCCGTGACAACTGCTGCACGTCGCGGCGCTGTCCACGCCCGCCAATGCCAGCCGCCCATGAATGCTGTGACTGTAAGCGGTGACCGGATCTCGAATGGGAATTTTGTGTTTTTGCACGATTTCAGGATTGGCATGGCAGCGGCCACAAGTGAAGGCGAGCTGCCGGGGATTGACAAAGGCAAGCGAATCCGTTTTCGCGCGAATCTCATGGGTACCGTGGCAGTCGCTGCACGTTGGAGTATCGGAAGATGCTGCACCCTCGAGCCGGGCATGCACGCTTTCCCCCACCTCGGCCAAAGCGTCCGGGTGGCAATCGCCACAAACTGCCGGTGCCAGCTTTTCCGCATGCGGAATTTCCTTCGCGTCAGCGTGGCAGGTGACACAATCGAAGCCGGCATGCACCGCGTGTTCCATTTTCGCGGCGTCCACAAACAACGAATGCTCCACCCCCGCACTGTCCGTGGCGACGAATGCGCTATCGCCGTGACAAGAGAGACAATCGTCTTGAGCTTGCGCAAAATCCGCAGTGGCGAGCAGAAGGAGAGAAAGAACCAGAGGAGCAAGGGAATAATGGCTGAATGGCCTAATGACGGAAGCGACAACCTTTACAGCGAACAAATCTATTTTTACGTTGAGTTGAGCACTCGCCATTATTCCCTCGCGCCATAAATCCAACAATCCGATAAGCCTTGAGCTCATCAAAATTGGAATAAAACCTGAAAGCCTTTAAGATCAACCGATTGACCAAGAGCAAGAAATAATCAGGATAATTGTGCCATTGCTGCTGCGCTCAGGCCTTGGTTCTCAGCTCGTCTGAAATTCCGAGGTAGTTCATTGGCGCTATGGTTTGGGCGTCGGATGCGCAATTTTTTTGCTGTATTCCGCGAAATTGAAACCTTTGAAATTTGGGCTTTCGGAATTGTGGCACGTTAAACAAAGTTTTTCGTCCCCCTTCATCAAGCCGACGGTTTCGCCCTTGATCTTGCCGGTATCGATATCTTTCATCACTTGCATGGTCTTGAATTCCGAGCCCGGGCCGTGGCAAGCTTCACAACCCACGCCCTCCCCTGCTTTAAACGTGGACGCCAATTGCGTCGCAGCAACTCCTGCCGCAGTGTCGTGGCACTTCAAACACGCGGCGTCCTTTTGTGGATCGGCAATGCCTTTTTTCTTGGCAATTTCCAATGCCGCCGGCGTGGCCAGGGTGGCGAAAGCCTTGGCATGCGAGCTTTTCTGCCAGACGGTAAACGCCGCGCCGCTTTTGGTTGTCATGTGGCACGGCTTGCAAGTATTTGCTCCGACGTATTTAAATTTGCTTTGCGCCAAAAGCGCGCTCGGCACGATCATACAGACCGCAACGGACATGAATACACTTTTCCAACGCTTCATCATTTTCGGCTCCCTTTCTGAGAGTTGCATCGTACGTGCGCAGTGCTTTTGTTCTGAGTACTCGATTCCCTGTACCCATCTCTTCCATAGATAAGAATATTATTTCAAAAATCAAGTCAAAGAATCATCAAAAAATCGGGCTGGTGCGCGGTCTAGTAAACGGCTTCATTGGCCTCTTGCGCTGGGGATGAATCCGGCTTGTAACCCTGCAATGCTTTCATGTACTGTGCGCGTTCAAAGGCGGAAGGATCGGCGCAATGCTTCTGGCTCATGCTGCCCTGCATTTGCTGGACCGAATCATACTCGTTCTCCTCCATCCAATGGCGCACACTGAGCTCAACGCGGCGCAGATGATCGATGCCGTGACGCAGCAGCGCCGCGGCCATCATCGTCACATTCGCGCCTACCATCAGCATTTTAATCACGTCCAGCGCATCGTAAATCCCGCTGGTGGCGGCAAGATCGGCCCGCACCCGGCCGTAGAGAATGCCGATCCAAGTCAGCGGCAGCCGCAGCGCCTGCGGCGTGCTGAGCAGCACGTGGGGGCGAACCTCCAAAGTTTCGAGGTCGAGGTCCGGTTGATAGAAGCGATTGAAAAGCACCAGCGCATTCGCGCCCGCTTCGTCAAAGCAGCGCGCCATATTGGAAAAATTGCTGAAGAACGGGCTGAGCTTGACCGCCACCGGAATTTTCACGGCGGATTTGACGGCTTTGAGCACGTCGATATAGCGTTGCTCGATCTCCGCGCCGGTCACGTTCATGTCGGTGGGAATATGATAGACATTCAACTCCAACGCATCCGCGCCGGCCTGTTCGATCAAACGCGCAAAGTCGATCCAGCCTCCGACCGTCGAGCCGTTGAGGCTGGCGATGATGGGAATGTCGACCGCCCGTTTCGCGCGTCGAATATGCTCGAGGTAACCATCCGGGCCGAGATGAAACTCTTCCGGCTGCGGGAAATACGAGAGCGCTTCCGGAAAACTCTCGGTGCCGTAGCTGAGATGATGATTGAGCTCGTACGTTTCGAGGCGCAGTTGCTCCTCGAACAAAGAATGCAACACCACCGCTGCCGCACCCGCTTCTTCCATGCGCTGCACATTGCCAATGTCTTCAGAAAGCGGCGAAGCCGAAGGCAGCAACGGCGAGCGCAGCTTCATGCCGAGATAGGTGGTCGTGAGGTCCATTCGGTGTTCTCCAGATTTTTTGTGGATCGTAGATAGTCGATCATAGATCGTAACGTCCATATCGCAATACCTGAGACGTAAAGCAGCCTTAATTGAAGGGCTTGGGAACGAACCACCATCCACTATCTACCATCTACTATCTTCGCTTCTCGACCCTCAACGCTCCGCGCCGCCAGGTACTCGTAAAACTTCCACCGCAAATTCACGTCTTCCTGCGCCGCTTTGAGCAAATGCTTGGCCTCTTCCGGCCTACTCTTGGTGAGCATCTTGAAGCGATTCTCCATGTATAAATATTTTTCCACCGGCATTTTGGGAGGCTGGGAATCAAGCTGCAGCGGGTTCTCACCTTTGCTTGCGCGCTCGGGATGATAGCGGTACAACAGCCATTGGCCGGTATCGACCGCGGCCTTTTGATTTTGCATCGCAGTCGCCATGTTGATGCCATGCGCGATGCAATGGCTGTATGCGATGATCAACGACGGTCCTTCATATGCTTCGGCTTCGAGAAAAGCTTTGAGCGTATGTTCGTCCTTCGCGCCCATGGCCACCTTTGCGACGTAAACGTTGCCGTAAGTCATGGCGATCAAGCCCAGATCCTTTTTCGGCGCGGGCTTGCCGCCGGCGGCGAACTTTGCCACCGCCCCGCGCGGCGTGGCCTTGGACATTTGCCCGCCGGTGTTGGAGTACACTTCCGTGTCGAGCACAAGCATGTTCACGTTGCGCCCGCTCGCAAACACGTGATCCAGGCCGCCGAAGCCGATATCATAGGCCCAGCCGTCGCCGCCGATGATCCACACGCTTTTCTTGATCAGCATGTCGGCGAGAGCCAGGAGCTTTTTCGCCTCGGGCGAAGCCAGGCGTTGCAGTCTCTTTTTGAGCAGATCGACGCGCACGCGCTGTTCATAAATGTCCGCTTCGTCTTGCTGTTCCCCGGCAAGAATGGCGCCCACCAAGTCATCGCCGATCGTGCCGGACAGCCTTTGCAGCAATTGCGCGGCAAACTCCTTTTGCTTGTCAATGGCCAGGCGAAAGCCCAAGCCGAACTCGGCATTGTCTTCAAACAGGGAATTCGACCACGCCGGCCCGCGTCCGTCGGCATTCGCCGTCCAGGGTGTCGTCGGGAGATTGCCGCCGTAAATCGACGAGCAGCCCGTGGCGTTGGCGACGATGGCGCGATCGCCGAACAACTGGGTCACCAGCTTGACATAGGGCGTTTCACCACAACCGGCACACGCGCCCGAGAATTCGAAGAGCGGCTCCTGCACTTGCTGCTGGCGAATGCTCGCGACTTTGATTTGGCGGCGATCCATTTCCGGCAGGGACAGGAAGAAATCCCAATTCTCACGCTCCGGTTCGCGCAACGGCGGCTGCGGGCGCATGTTGATGGCTTTGATGCGGGTTTCGGATTTTTTCTTCGCGGGACAAACGTCGACGCAGAGGGCGCAGCCGGTGCAGTCCTCGGGCGCGACCTGAATCGTGTATTTCAGCCCTTGCCATTCGCGATCGCGTGCGTCACACGCCTTGAAGGTGGCCGGCGCCCCGGCAAGATGTTTTTCATCGTAGGCCTTGATGCGAATCACGGCATGCGGGCAGACCATCGCGCATTTGCCGCATTGAATGCAAATCTCCGGCTCCCACACCGGAATTTCCATCGCCAGGTTGCGCTTCTCCCATTTTGCCGTGCCGGTCGGGAATGTGCCATCGATGGGCAGCGCGCTGACCGGCAGTTCATCGCCTTTGCCCGCAATAATTTTTCCCAATACCTCGCGCACGAACGTACCCGCTTGCGCCAAGGGCGGCGGTGGCAAAGCGAGGTGGCCGTTCAAATGATTCGGAATTTGCACTTCGAACAAATGCGCCAGCGTTTGGTCAACGGCCGCGAGATTGATACGGACGATTTCCTCCCCCTTCTTGCCGTAGGTTTCCTCGATCGATTGCCGGATCGCGGCAATGGCGGCGTCTTTCGACAGCACGCCCGACAAGGCAAAAAAGCAAACTTGCATCACAGTATTGATGCGCCCGCCCATGCCGCTTTCCCGCGCAACTTTGTTGGCATCGATCACATAGAACTTCAGTTTTCTTTGCAGAATTTGTTTTTGCAAACCCGCCGGCAGAAGCTGCCACACTTCCTGCGGTCCATGCGCGCTATTCAGCAAAAACGTACCTCCTTCAACGATGCCGTCCAGCATCTCATACCGCTCGAGAAAAATCGGCTGGTGGCAGGCAACGAAATTAGGCCGCGTCACCAAATAAGTCGAATGAATCGGTTCCGGCCCGAAGCGCAAATGCGAAACCGTGACCGCTCCGGCTTTCTTGGAATCATAGACAAAATAACCCTGCGCATAGTTGTCCGTGTTCTCGCCGATGATCTTGATGGAATTCTTATTGGCGCCGACCGTGCCGTCGGAGCCCAGACCGTAGAACAACGCGCGGATCACGCTGTCCGGCTCCGTAGAGAAAGCGGGATCATATGGCAGACTGGTGTGCGTCACGTCATCATGGATGCCAATGGTGAAATGATTCTTGCTCGCGGTCTGCGCGAGCTGGTCGAAGATCGCTTTCACCATGGCGGGCGTGAATTCTTTCGAAGACAAGCCGTAGCGCCCGCCGATGATTTTGGGAAGGCTTTTCAGCCCCCCGTTGTTCCTGCCTTCGTGCAGCGCATTGACGCAGTCGAGATATAGCGGCTCGCCGGCGCTGCCCGGTTCCTTGGTGCGGTCCAGCACCGCCAGGGCCTGCGTGGCTGCCGGCAGGGCTTCAATAAAGCGCTTGAGATCAAACGGGCGATACAACCGCACTTTGAGCACGCCCACTTTTTCACCATGCCGATTGAGGTAGTCGACGGTTTCCTGCACCGTTTCACAACCCGAGCCCATGAGCACCATGACGCGCTCGGCGTCGGGCGCGCCGTAATATTCGAACAAGCGATACGCCCGCCCCGTGGTCCTGGCGAATTTGTCCATTGCCCCTTGCACAATGTCGGGGCAAGCGAAGTAATAAGGATTGACGGTTTCGCGCGCCTGAAAATACACGTCGGGGTTTTGCGCCGTGCCGCGCAGCACCGGATGATCGGGAGAAAGCGCGCGGGCACAATGCGCCAAAATCAGCTCATCGTCGATCATCGCAAGCATGTCGTCATCAGAAATCATCTTGATTTTTGAGACTTCGTGCGAGGTGCGGAAGCCGTCAAAGAAGTGCAAAAACGGAATACGCGATTTGAGCGTGGCTGCCTGCGCGATCACGGCGAAATCCGTCGCTTCTTGCACGGAGGCGGAAGACAACAAGGCGAAGCCCGTGGCGCGCGTGGCCATCACGTCGCTGTGATCCCCAAAAATGGAAAGTGCCTGTGCTGCCAGGGAGCGCGCCGCCACATGAAACACCGTCGAGGTCAGCTCGCCGGCGATCTTGTACATATTGGGAATCATCAGCAGCAAGCCTTGCGAGGAAGTGAAGGTGGTGGTCAGCGCGCCGGCTTGCAACGCACCATGCACGGCGCCGGCGGCGCCGGCTTCGCTTTGCATTTCTACCACCGAGGGAACCGTGCCCCAGAGATTCGGATTTCGCTCCGAGGCCCACGCATCCGCCCATTCCCCCATGGGCGAAGACGGCGTGATCGGATAAATCGCAATGACTTCATTCAGCCGAAATGCCACATGGGCCACGGCTTCATTGCCGTCGAGCGTTACAAAATTCTCTGTTTTCATCTTGAGACTTCCTAGCATTCTGCACGGTCATTTTCAACCGTGAAATGAGGTGCCAAAGGATCGCGCACCATTTCCCGCAGGGCTTGTATAAGTCTAGCTGCACGATCTCCTTGCAACCAACTTCGATTTCACTGCGTTGCAAACGCTGAAGCTTCACACTTCAAACGACATGCCCTGATCCGCCAGAAAACAAAAAAAGCCGTTTGTGCGTACACAAACGGCTATAAAACAGCTAATTATCGTGCTCCTGCCGTTTACCGAATCATGGCCTCCTCCCGTGTTTTTTCTTAGTCTTGGTAAAACGAATGGCGGCAGTTCTTATCTTTGGGAAGACTTGCACAATTCGCTCTTTGCGCCAGTACTCCCCGGGCCTTGGAATTTTCATCGCTGTGCCGGCTTGAGTGCATCGCCATGTTCGTCGCCTTCCAAGAGCTTCTCGTGGATTTCGTCATGCCCTTCTATCGGCTCCAGGTGCGTGGTGATTTCTATGACCATGGGAAAAGCGTGGTGAATTTCCTGCTCAATGAGGGTGGCCAGCTCGTGCGCTTGCGCAATTGACGTCTTTTCAGGAAAGAGCATATGGCATTCAACCAGCAGTCTATGGCCGGAATTGCGATGCCGCAGGCCGTGAAATTGCATATGGTGCTTCTGCGTTTCGCGCTGCAAAATCTCGCGAAGCTTGGCATCAATTTCCGGATCCATCTCATCCATCAAGCCCCCGACCGCGCGCCGGATCAGCTTCGAGCCCGTCCAGAGAATATTGAGTGCAACGAGTATGGCGATGATCGGATCGAAGGGCAGCCAGCCGGTCCAAAGCGTCAACAGTAACGCGACGATTACGCCCAAGCTGGTCCAGCTATCCGTGAGCACATGTTTGCCGTTGGCCTCGAGCACCAGGGAATGGTGCTTGCGGCCCTGCCGAACCAGATACCAGCCCAATGCACCATTGGCGAGCGTGGCGAACGCGACAAAACCGGCGCCGGCGGCGAGGTTTTGCAGTTGCAATCCCGCGAGCCATTTTTGGATCGCTGCATGAATGATGAACACCGCGGCAATCATAATCATCGCGCCCTCAAAACCGGCGGAGAAAAAACTAATGCGGTCGTGGCCGTAGAGGTGAGACCTGTCCGCCGGCTTCATGCTGAGCCAGAGGCTATAGGCCGCGAAAGCAACGGCGAAGAGATGAACAACGGATTCCGCAGCATCGGACAGGATGGCCGCCGATTGCGTCATCATATAGGCGATGACTTTGGTAAAGAACATAACAACGCCAACGACCAGCGAAAGGCTCATCGCAAATTTCGATTGCCGCACCGCATCGTTCGCGTTCTTCGCGCTGGCAAGGGATTTCATAGTTGGTAATGGGAGAAAGGTAATTCCGTTCGGCCGCTCGAGAAGTTATGGAGCAGATTTTCGCCGCGCGCCGAAGCTCGACAGTCTTTAGACCGTCTTCATTAAATTAATGGTCAAACATAATACCGCCGCCATGGCAACCATGCCGGAAACAGCGAATGCGGCCTGGAGTGCAACCAGAATCGCCGGCGCGGCCTCAAACACCGCCGCCGGCAAAAGCAGCGGCATGATGCGCAGAATAGCTGCGGCATTTCCCAGCCAAAACGTCGCCCCCACCAGTTTTGCGCTCCAAATTCTCTTCTTCTGCATGAATCCGGGAATCATACGCACCGACATGCCAAAGAGCAGAAGAGTGATGAAGCCCATGAGATAAACGTGGCGGCCGGCGTCGCTGCTGTGCGTGAGGGTGAAACCGAAAATTGTGCTGGCGCCGGAAAGCATTTCCAGTATGGCACCGAGCACCAGCCAGAAATAAGCAGCATAAACCAAGCGCTCGAATCGGCCAAACTCGCCATAGTCCGGCAGGCCTGGCCGCGTGCGTGGCCGCTCCGCCCCGGGAGAAAACATGCGATTGGCGGTCCAAGGCAGACGCCGGCGCGTAAGCAAGTCCAGCTTCCAAATGAAGATCAAAATCACGCTGCCTTTGAGAATCATGCCCAGGCTCGAGAGCAATAGCGGCCATTGGGAAGGAAGACTTGCAAGCGGCGGCAGGTTGGGCACGGCCTGCAGGCTGAAGACGAAACCATAGGCAAATGCCAGTTTGCGCACGGGCCACTCGGGCGCGGGCAGCCGGAGGTAAAGCGGAAACATGCGCACGGAAAAGGCAAACGCCACCGGCATGAGCACCAAACCGATGAAGGCCTGAATCGCAAATTCATTCCAAGATTGCATCACCACCAGGGATTGGCTTAAGGCCATTTCCATCAGCAAAGCGAAATTGATGCCGGCGTAAAGATTCCACCCGGCCAGCATCATCAAAAAGAATGGCGCGACTTGAGACAAGCCCGGACGTTTGCCAAAATCTTTGACACGGCGAAAAGCGCTGTACAGCAGAGCCGCATACAAAATGATGCCAAGCCATTCCAACAAGCCGGACACCACGACCGTCCACGCCACCGCAACGAAGAGTGTGCCGTTGGCAACATAAGGCATCACACACTGGCCGAGGCTTCTGATAATCAGGCCCGAGCCGATCAGCCATAAAATCCATGCGATCCACTTGGGAGGCGTAATGGGAACACCGGCCAGACGGGGAATAAAGTGCAGGCTGATACCGATGATGAACAATCCCACCCACGCCACGAGCTGCACGTGACCGTGAACCTGAACGAAGCTATAAAACCCCGGGCCTAACGGAAAATCGAACCCGATGACGGCAGCCACGTGCGCGCCGATCGCAAAGCCGATGAACAGCGCCGCCGCCAGCGCCACCCAAATGTAATCAACATGAAACTCAGCTTGATTTATTTGTGCTGAGGATTGGGTATGCGTGCCGCGCATCGTTCATTCCCGCATGGAAATGAGGTGGATGATCAAAGCAGAGAGGATGCGGCGCACTCTGCTCGTGCGCCGCAGATCAAATTTAGTTCAGCAAAATCTTGTCGATCCGGCTGGCGATGGCCTGTTGCGGCACGGCGCCGACAATGCGATCCACCACCTTGCCATTGCGGAACAACAGCAGCGTGGGAATGCCGCGAATCTCAAATTGCGAGGGCGTGAAATTGCGGTCCGCATCCATTTTGCCGACCTTGACTTTGCCGGCGTATTGCACGGCAACGGCCTCTACTGCCGGAGCAATCATACGGCAGGGCATGCACCAATCGGCCCAGACGTCGACCAGTACTGGGACGCTCGCGTCCAGGACTTCACTCTTAAAATTCGCATCGGTAATTTCAATGGGCTTGCTCATATTTATCTCCTCTTGGTATTTCCATAAACTGGAGTCATTTGCCGCGTTGGCCAACGACTCATTTTCTTTTGCGGCTGTGCTAGCGTTACTCTTTCGCGGTTCACCCGGAACCTGGCAGGCTTCCGACATTCAAGTGCGAATGCCCAATTTGGGCAAAATGACCAACTGCAATAAGAAGTAAAACGCCAGCAACAGCAATCCTGAAAACAAATCCATTATCTTTTCCCTCCACTGCTTCTGATGACTCGTTTCCGGTTCATTCAATCAATTAGATGCTCATGACCTCGAACGGGTTACAAAGCCGTCTCGGGATCACTTCTTTTTCTTAACCTTCCATTTCAACGCGATCTTGGCATGCAAGCGCTGGCGTGCCGCCCGCGGCATTTTCTTCGGAGAGTCACAAAGGCGATACAGCACGATGGTCTGGCGCATGGAATCGACGAAAATCCGGCAGCGCGGGCAAGCGGCGAGGTGTTGCTGCAGGGCTGCACAAGTCTCGTCATCGAGTTCACCGTCGATGAACTCGCACACTTTGTTTAAGATTTGGCGATGCTTCATTTCCGCACCCTGCGGGATTTATGCTCGTGAAAATAATCGTCCAGCCGCTCGCGTAAAAACAAGCGCGCGCGCATCAAACGGATTTTGACATTGGCCGGCGTGAGGCCGAGAATTTCGCTTGTGGCCTCCGTGGACATGTCCTCCAAATCCCGCAAAACAAAAACGACGCGATATTTCTCAGGCAGATGATCAATCGCCTGCTCCATGACCTGCCGCATTTCCGCGGTCAGCATTTTGCGCGCCGGGTCGGCGCTCCAATCCGCCAATTCGCGCGAGCGCAGATCTTCGAAACGCGGCACTTCGAAAGATTCTTCGCGCCGGCGCTTCACACGCCGTTTGCGTAGAGCCATCAAGCTCGCGTTCACGGCGATACGATATAGCCACGTCTGCAAACTGGACCGGCCATCGAATTGATCAATCTTTCTAATCGCCGTGAGCAAAGCTTCCTGCACGGCATCTTCGGCATCCTGCGGATGGCGCAAAATGCGCAACGCGACGGTGTACAACTTCGGGCTGTAGGCATCGATCAATTTGTGCAGCACGCGCGCTTCGCCGCGGCGCATGGACGCCAGCCATTGCTTCTCGTCCTTCTTCATGATTAGATGAATTCTGCCTCGCTTCGGTTACAGCATGGATTCATCTGGAAGCTCAAAATTCAAAACACAAAATCCAAAGTGGTCTTGGATTTTGAGCTTTGGATTTTGAATTTGTTTGTCAATCCGCTTAGTACCCCTCTGCGCGCAGTTTGACTTTGCCGCGAAATGAATAAAACAGATACCCGAAGTACGCCAAGGCGATGGTGATGCCGATCACCCACCATACCAATCCCACCCGCAGACCATAAGCCGGCCCGGCCACATTGTAAATCGTCAGGCTGAATTCCGGAGCGGTGGAAGCGGGCAGAACATTCGGGAACAAGCCGAAAGCGGTGCTGGCGGCCATGCCGCCAATAAAAACGGTGGAGGCCAGAAACGCACGTGTCTCCTGCCGCCGCGCGTGAAAATAGAAAACCCCGAGAGCGCCCGCCAGCCCAGTCAGCGGGAAAATCCAGCCCCAGACATGTTCACCGTAATTATTCCAAATCGTTGGGCGCACGTAAGAGGCTGCAAACAATGCCAGAATCGAGGTCATGACCGCGCCCCACCATGCCGGCTTGGCAAGCGCACGGGCACGCTGTTGCAAGTCGTTGTCGCTTTTCATAGCGATAAAATTTGCCCCGTGCGCCGTCAAAGTGAAAAACGCGACGAGTCCCATGAGCACGGTGAACCAATCGAGAATACCGGCCTCGGGGACAATGGTGAAGGTCGTCCAGAGCGGCGAGAAGAAGTAACCTTCGGCATTGAGCGGCACGCCGCGCACGACGTTGCCCAACGCGGCGCCGAAAAAAATCGTCAGCAAGATGCTGGCCACGGCAAAGGTGCCGTCCCAAAAAGATTTCCACATGGGATGATGAATATGATGGCGAAATTCAATGCCGATGGCGCGCAACATGAGCAGCCAGAGCACGATCATCAGCGGCAAATAAAATCCGCTGAAGCTGGAGGCATAGAGTTTTGGAAAAGCGAAGTAAAGCGTCCCACCCGCGGCCAGCAACCAGACCTCATTGCCGTCCCACACCGGACCAATCGCATTCAAAACCACGCGCCGCTCGTCCTCCGTTTTCGCGGCAAACAAATGAATAATACCCGCGCCCAGATCGAAGCCGTCCAGGATGACGTACATCGTAAGCATGAAGCCGACGGCGATGAACCAGAAGGTTTCCATTTTCCTACTCCGTTATGAAAATCGTAGATCGTAGATGGTAGATCGTGGATGTGGACACTATCTACGATCTACTATCCACTATCTACGATCTACGATCCACTATCAACAACCCACCATCCACACCATCCGCCAAATAGCCCGGCCCATGCTGCACTTCCCGCATCACCAGGAAGAGAAACAGCAAACCCAGCAGCATATACATGCCCATGAAGCCGAGCAACGTGAACAGGCTGTTTCCTGCTGAAACCGTGGGAGAAAGCCCCGCGCTCGTGCGCATCAATCCATAAACCAACCAGGGTTGGCGTCCCAGCTCGGCCGTCATCCAGCCGGCGGTGTTGGCTATATAAGGAAAGGGAAAACTCAGCATCAGAATCCAAAGCAGCCAGCGGGCGGAGGCGAGCTTGCCCTTCCAAAGCATCAAAGCCGAAAGTATCAAAATCGCAATAAAAATGGTTCCCAGTCCGACCATGATGTGGTAGCCGTAATACAACAGCGGAATGTTCGTGGGCCAATCCGACCGCGGAAAGGCGTCCAAACCTTTCACCTCGGCTCGCCAGCGATTGTACGTCAAAAAGCTGAGCAGGCGCGGAATGTGAATGGGATTGTCCATTTTCAGCTTTTCCATGTCGGGCTGGCCGACGAGAATCAGCTCGGCACCTGCTTTGGATTCGAACAAGCCTTCCATGGCGGCGAGCGTGACCGGCTGATACTTGGCGACATTCTTGCCCTGTCCATCGCCGGTCGGGAATGCGACCAAGATCGCCGCGAGCAAGCCTGTGGTCACGCCAACGCGGAGAAATATCTTGCCGTAGTCAAGATCGCGATTCGCCAAGAGATAATAAGCGCCCACGGCAGCCATGACGAACGCGGAGGTGACGACTGCGCCCAGCATGTTGTGCGTGTATTGCCAGCCGATCCATGGGTTCAACAACAGCTTCCAAAAGCTATTTAGTGCCACCGCGCCGTTGGCGGCCATCTCGTGCCCCACTGGATGCTGCATCCAGGCGTTGGTGGCAATGATAAAATAGCCGGAAAGCCATGAGCCGAGGAAAACCATCAGGGCCGAGAAGAAATGCCAGGTTGGGCCCAGCTTCTTTTCGCCGAACAGAAACAAGCCGAGGAAGCTCGATTCCAGGAAAAAAGCGAACACTCCTTCCATCGCCAGAGTTTGTCCGATTACGCCGCCGGCAAAGGCGGAGAATTTCGCCCAATTGGTGCCGAATTGAAATTCCATGGGAATGCCGGTGACCACGCCAATAGCGAAATTAACGGCAAAGATTTTTGCCCAAAACCTGGCGCCATGGTTGTAGTGCTCATCTTTCTTCCGGAGTGCTAATCCTTTGAGGATGACGATCAGTAAGGCCAGCCCCATGGTGAGTTGCGGGAATAGATAGTGGAACATCACGGTGAAAGCAAACTGGAAACGACCGAGCAGAAGTGCATCTTCCATTCATTCCCTCCTTTACACGGGCCAGTCGCGCAGAATCCTTTCGGTCTCTTCGGAATGGCCGCTTTCATCGCGTACCATGTCTTCCAATTGCACGACGAGACCTTTGTCGCCGAATTCTTCAGCTTCCTTCGCGCGTTGCGTGTAGTCTTTCGTCGCCTGGCGTTCGGCCGCCAGCACGGCCTCCAACATTTCGCGATTGGTGCGCGCTGCCGGAACGGCGCGCGGCTTGGTGATGGGCTCGCCGCCTAATGCTACGATCTTGTTGGCGAGAAATTGCGCATGCAGTTGCTCATCCGCAACCTCCTGCAAAAAAAATTGCGCGAGTTGAGGACGGAAAGGCCCGCTGGCCTTGGCAGCGTAAGTCAAATATTGAATGATCGCGCCCAGCTCACCGGCGAAATCGTCATTCAAATGGTCAATCAAAGTTTGCTTGTTTATCATTTGATTTCCTCAAACGTTTTTAATGACCTTCGCAAGTTTTTCACGCACCTGCCCGGCAATGCCGGCCAGCATGTCGTTCTTAATCCCTGCCATCGAGGCCAGGGGATCGACGGCAGCAACCTCAACCCCCTTGCCCTTATCCTGGACGATGACGTTGCACGGCAACATCGCGCCGATATGTTCTTCCGCCTGCAGCGCCTGATAGGCAAAAGACGGATTACACGCGCCTAAAATTTTGTAGCGGCGGAAGTCGACGTTCAGTTTTTGCTTCAGCGTAGCTTTCACGTCAATTTCAGTGAGAACGCCGAACCCTTCCTTCTTAAGCTCCTCGGTGACGCGGAGGAGGGACTCATCAAAGGTGTATGACGTCAGTTTAGCAAAATAGTAACTCATGATGACCTTGACCATGTTAAGTTGCATTGAGAAAGTAATTTTGCGGCTCGCAGCCACAACCGATTTGTTCACCGCGAAGACGCAAAGAGCGCGAAGCTTTTCTTGGCGCTTTCTTTGCGTTCTTCGCGCCTTCGCGGTTGAAATATGATAACCAAATGCAAGATGACCATCAACCCATAATTCGTACGCCCTGTGCCTTAGCCCAGATACGAGTGGATGGCCTGCGCCGCCTTCTTACCCGCCCCCATCGCCAGAATCACGGTTGCGCCGCCGGTCGCGACATCGCCGCCGGCGAAAACACCTGGCTTGCTCGTGGCTCCGTTTTCCGGGTCGACCACAATCACCCCGCGCTTGCTGGTGTGCAATCCCGAAGTCGTTCGCGGAATGAGGGGATTGGGGCCTTGTCCAATGGCCACGACGACAGTATTGAGGTCAAGCACATAGCTGGAATTTTCGATTGGGATCGGCCGCCGGCGTCCAGATTCATCCGGCTCGCCGAGCTGCATTTTGACCAACTCGATGCCCGTGACCCAGCCATTCGCCGCTCCTTTCACGGCGACCGGCGCTTCGAGAAAACGGAACTCGACGCCTTCCTCCTCGGCATGATGCACTTCCTCGAGACGCGCCGGCAGCTCGAGGCGCGAGCGGCGATAAATCAAATACGCATGCTCTGCGCCCAAGCGCTTGGCGGTGCGCACGGCATCTATCGCCGTGTTGCCGCCACCGATCACGGCCACGCGTTTGCCGACCCTTACCGGCGTGTCCCATTGCGGAAAACGATACGCGCGCATGAGATTGATGCGCGTGAGAAATTCATTGGCGGAATAGACGCCGTTCAGGTTCTCACCCGGCACCTCCATGAAATACGGCAAGCCCGCGCCTGTGCCGATGAAGACCGCCTGATAACGGCTCAACAACTCCTCCACCATTTCCGTGCGCCCAATGACGTGGTTCGTGCGGAACTCGACACCCAACTCCGCGAGGCGATCGACTTCGGCTTGCAGAATGGCTTTAGGCAAACGAAACTCCGGAATGCCATAGACCAATACGCCGCCGAGCTTGTGCAACGCTTCGAACACGGTGACGCGATGGCCGAGACGAATCAATTCACCGGCAACCGTCAATCCCGCCGGCCCTGCACCTACCACGGCCACGGATTTTCCGCTCGAGGGCGCGCGTTCAAAATGCGCGACGCCATGATTTTGCTGCGAGGCATAATCCGCCACGAAACGTTCGAGGCGGCCAATCGCGAGCGGCTGGTATTTTTTGCCCATGACGCACACCAGCTCACACTGGCTCTCTTGCGGGCAGACACGGCCGCAAACGGCCGGCAACGCATTTTTCTCGCGAATGATCTCGGCCGCACGTCTGAAATCGCCGTGTGCCACCATATCAACGAAACGCGGAATATCGATGCCCACCGGACAACCCGCGATGCACACCGGCTTTTTGCATTGCAGGCAGCGGCTGGCCTCGATCACGGCTTGATCGTCGCCATATCCGAGCGCGACCTCGTCGAAATTCGTAATGCGCCGCTGCGGCGCCTGCTCCGGCATGGGAGTTTTTTCTGGAATGACTTTTTTCGCCATAAGCCTCGCTCGTCTCTCGCTCCAAGTTTTGGATTATTGGATTATGGGATTGTTGGATTAATGGATCGATGGATTGATCTGAAGGTCACTGTTGAAACTCAATCCAGCAATCCAGTAATCCAGTAATCCAACAATCCGCCACTCTACCATCCACAATCTACTATACACCATCCACCGATCCCTCACAGCAAAACTCCCTCACCATGGCATTGCCTTTGAACCACCTGCTGCAAAGCCTCTTTTTCGTCGCTGCGATACATCTGCTGTCTTCGCACCAGCTCCTCAAAGTCGACTTGATGCGCGTCGAAATCCGGGCCGTCCACGCAGGCGAATTTGATCTGGTCGCCGATGGTGACGCGGCAGCCGCCGCACATGCCGGTGCCATCGACCATGATCGGGTTCAAGCTCACCATGGTCGGGACTTTGAACGGCCGCGTCAAATCGGCGACGGCACGCATCATCGGCACCGGGCCGATACAAAAAACGCGGTCGATGATTTCGCCGCGTTCGAGCATTGCACTCAAGGG
>JBIOXB010000116.1:0-3711 GCA_044869275.1 bacterium | reverse complement strand
TCAGCCGCAACATCATGCTCGCGGCCGCCAGAATCTGATCCAAGTTTGTCAAAGAACGATAGCCCTCGTCGGGCCAGACCAGTTTTAGATGTCATCAAATGGGTTTTTCAGCAGCCCCTAATTATGCGTTTGAGTGACTAAGCGCTTAAGTGATTTTGCCATTAAATCATTCTGCCCAAAAGCTTCTGTGCCGCCTGAAGAGCTGCGGTTTTCAGCTTGCCTGAAAATCCGCAGTAGTCACTTTTTTTATTTGCGGAGCTCCAATTTGGAGTTGCTCAGATGAACCTCCTCAATTTCCCTCGAATACGAAGAACAAGCCGGAAGTGTTCGCTGTTCCTCGCCTTGATATTGAGCTTCGAAGCTTACGCTCAAGGTCTCGAAGAGCAACAACACAAGCGCGGCCGCTTGTGGGAAAACGTGCGCAACGACGGCTGGATCGGCAGCCTCGGTGCCTGGGATTATTTGGTCTCTGCGCCGTTGGGGCTTTTTCCCGGGTTCGCAGGCTATCTTCATCCCGTCGGCGGCGAGGAGAATGCCATCGACACTTACGCCAATGCCAACATGCACAACTTCAGAAGCGGCTGCTGGATTGTTGTGAAAGGCATGCTGGTGCCTGGAACTCCGCCCGATTTTCTGCCTACGCCGATTGACTACGAAATATTTCTTTCCGGATTGCAGGAAGATACTTACGGCGAGGCGGCGCAAAGAGAGCCGTTGCAGTTGCAGCAGAATTTTATCGAGGCTGCCGGCTTCAACCCGCTGCTGCCCGAGGAGATGACCAAGGGCTGGTGGCATACCAATACCGGCGTCACGGTATATCGCCGCAGTTATGTGTGGAGCTATCCCGCGTATCGCGATTTTGTCATTTACGATTACATTTTCAAAAACACCGGCGCACTCGTCTCAACCTTGACCGGCGCCGTGATGCCGGGCTTCCCGCAGCAGACTCTCAATGAAGTCTATTTCGTATTCCACTCCGGCGTCTCCGTATCCACCAAGAGCCAGCTCAATTTTCATTCCGAATTGACCGCGGTGCAAGCCGGCGCCTTCGGCTGGCAGCCCGGCGCCTATCACGATTTCTATCATCGTTTCGATGACGATGCGCTGCTCTTCTCGACCAATTTCAATGGCGGCAAAGAGCCCACGCCGTTCGATCCCTTTCCCTTGAAGGCAGGCCAGGCGTGGAAACAAAAATTCGGCGAGGAGCTGCAAAGCCCGGCCGCGTTCGGGTGGCTCGCGCTCTATGCCAGCCCGACCGGCGCCACGCCGCGCACTTCCCCCAAGCCCGATTTTGTGAGGATCGATTCACACAAAGGCGGAACTTTGAATGGACAGGGCAATGATCTGGAATTTTTCCGGCTTTCCAGCAGCAAACCCAAAAAGCTCTTTTATGATTTTGCCACCACCACGGATTTTCAGAATGCGCTGGGCAACAACGGCAACCGCATGAACTTTTATACTTTCTCCTATGGACCATATACTTTGGCGCCGGGCGATTCCGTGCGCATTATTATTGCCGAGATTGCCGGAGTGGTTGATTATAATGAATTGATCGCGGGCGATCCGAACGGCCATTTTCCCGACAGCACGGTTGCGGCGATCAGGCAAAATGCCGAGCACGCGCGCAATGCCGTGAAGTGGGGCATGGGAGCAACCGTGGGCGGATTGCCGCTGGCCGCAGATGCTCCCGAGCCACCGCCCGGTCCGGTCACGGACGCGGTCAATGCCTCCATGGGCACGGAAGCAGCGGCGATTGCCATTACCTGGGATCAAACCGCCGAGACACGCACGATTACGGATGGTGCCGGGGTGGTCTTTTACGACGGCCGCAATGATCTGGATGGATACCGTGTCTATCGCTCCACGGATTTTCAATACGTGAGTGATACCGAGCAGCCGGTGTTCCGGGGCGCGGCCTGGCAGTTGTTACTCGAGGTGCCGAAGGCCGATTTTGCGCAGTACTTCGACCAAAGCCTGGGCAAATACAAATTTGAAGACAAAACGGTTTCCTTCGGGTTCCGTTATGGTTATTACGTTTCTGCTTATCGCAAGAGCCCCAGGCCGTGGACCTCGGCAAATGGCTCCGTCGTCAACAATTTGCCCGAACTGGCCGGCGGGGATTACAACCGCACGCCGCCTGCCGCGGCCGCGCCCGGTCCGGTTTCGTCATTCGACATTTACGCCGCACCCAACCCGTACGTGTTCAGCGACGCGATGCGCAGCTTTGGCATCAACGATCCCTATCGCATCGAGTTTCGCAATCTGCCCGAGCGCTGTACCATACGGATTTACACCGTCAGTGGTGATTTGATCCGAACGCTCGAGCATCAACCCGACGCGCGCGGCAATCTGTCCGGCAGCGAGGCCTGGGACCAAAAAAGCGATTCCGGCTTGCTGGTTGCGCCCGGACTCTACGTCTATCATGTGGAATCCAAAACTTCAGGTTTGCAGAATGCGCTCGTGAGCAAACTGATGATCGTGAGGTAACCCTAAAAACTCAAAACCCAAAGTTCGAAATTCAAAAGTACTTTTGGGTTTTGTGCCTTGAATTTTGTGTTTCCGGCTTGTCCGGCTTGGGTGTGACATGAAAAAAATCATCTTCCTTCTCGTGGCGCTGGCTGCGGCGATGCCGGGCTTGGTCCTGGCGCAAGACTTCAACAAAGGCGGCCGCACCGCTTTTCAATTCATCAAAATCGGCATCGGTGCGCGGCAGGCGGCGATCGGCGAAGCTTGCATTGCGCACGTGCGCGACGTGAACGCGGTGTTTTGGAATCCCGCCAATCTTACCGGCATCCAATCGACCGAGGCTTCTTTTTCCTACGCGCGCTGGCTTGCCGACATGAACCTGCTCGCCGGCGCCGTGGGCTGGCGCTGGCAGAAAGTTGGCGTCTTCGCCCTGAGTTATGCTACTTTGGATTACGGCGACATGCGTGAAGCGTTGGTCACCGGGAGCAACGGTTCCAGCGACACCCGCACCGGCAGTACTTTCTCCGGCAGCGATTTGCTCCTCGGCCTTTCCTACGCGCGTGAATTCACCGACAAGCTGGCGATTGGCCTCAGCGCGAAATTCTTGCAGGAAAAGCTCTTCAACTATTCGGAAAACCTTTTTGCTTTCGACGCCGGCACGAGCTACGACGTGGGCTACAAAAGCATACGCCTGGCCATGAGCCTGCAGAACTTCTCCATTGGCTCGGCGCAGTGGCTCGAGGTGAGCGATCGCACCGAAGGCTACGATATTCCCTTATTGTTCAAGCTGGGCGCTTCTCTGGTGCTCGCCGGCAATGGCGAGACCGATTCTTTTTTGCACCTGGGTGAGCGCCATCAAATTCTCCTGAGCTGCGAAGCGATCAACTCGAATGATTACGACGAGCGCATTCACCTCGGCGGCGAATACACCTTCGGCGATTTCCTCGCTCTCCGGGGCGGTTATCGCATGAACTACGAAGAAGGAAACTGGTCCTTCGGCCTAGGTTTGCAGCCGCGCGTTTCCAATATCAACATGCGCCTCGACTACGCCTATGTGAGTTACGAGTTTCTGGGCGCGCCGCACCGGCTGACCGCGTCGTTTGCATTTTAGAAATGGATGGATGGATTGTTGGAGTGATGGAGTGATGGAGTGATGGAGTGTTGGAGTGATGGAGTGATGGAGTGATGGAGTGATGGAGTGATGGAGTGATGGAGTGATGGAGTGATGGAGTGATGGAGTGATGG
>JBIOXB010000115.1:0-4967 GCA_044869275.1 bacterium | reverse complement strand
GATTGAAAAACGACCAACGGATTTCAACCTCCGTTGGTCGTTTTTCAATCCGTTGGACAAATGCTAAGTATTTTAGGCCACCAAAAGTAATCCAGTCACTCAACTGGAATGATCCCATCATCTCCAGGCATACGCCGGAAACTCCACGGAGGCTTTGTGAAACTGAAAATCACTCCTCTCGTTGGCGTCATTCTCATCAACTGCCTGTTTCTCGACTGTGGACAGAAGAAAGAACAGGTGGAAGGAAAAACCACCATCACCTTCTGGCACAGCTTCGTCTCTTCCACTGTTCCCGCGCTCAATGAGCTGTTGAAGAAATTCGAGCAGGAACATCCCACGATCACGATCAAAGCCCAATACGTGCCCACCGGCGACGCCCTCATCCAAAAACTTATCACCTCCATCCAGAGCCAAACCGCGCCGGATGTTTCGTGGATTCACGCCGACTATTTGCAGCATCTCGTCCAAGCTCATGCCATTTATCGCATGGAGGATTTCATCCGGGGTCCCAATGGATTATCCGAGGAAGACCTCCGTGACTTCTTCCCGGCGCTGCTGCAAGCGGCCTCGTGGCGCGATACGCTTTACAGCATTCCGATGGAAGCGACCAATCTGGGATTGCTTTATAATCGCGCGCTATTTCGCAACGCCGGGCTTGACCCGGATCGCCCGCCGCAAAACTGGGACGAGCTGCGTGAGTACGCCAGAAAGTTGACTTTCGATAAAAACGGCGACGGCAAGCTCGATCAAGTCGGTTTAGGCATTCCCGTCTTTCCGGCCTCCGGCCCATTGGGAAATTGGATGGTTTGGCAGTGGCTGCCGTTCCTGTGGCAGGCCGGAGGATACAACATCAATCATGAACAAACCGAAATGATTTTCAACAGTGAAGCCGGTGTGCAGGCGCTAACGTTATGGAAGGACATTTATCAGGAATTGAACTTGATCAGCTTTACGCCAGATTTCGACGCTGCGTTTCCCTCGCAACAACTCGCGATGATGCTGGACGGGCCGTGGAATCTACCGCGTTATCAGCAATTCCAGCAGCTCGATTGGGCGATTGCGCCATTGCCGGCCGGGCCGGCAAAACGTGCAACCATTGTCGGCGGCGAATATTTGGCCATTTTCAAACAAAGCGAGCATCCGCAGGAGGCGTGGACATTTGTGAAGTGGATTCTCAAGCCGGAGACACAAGCCTTGTGGTCGATGAGATCAGGTTATCTCCCGGTGCGGCACGCGGTCACGAAGATCAAAGCGTATCAGGATTTTCTGCAAGCTCATCCCGGATTGAGGGTTTACGTGGAACAGTTGGACTATGCCCAGAGCCCGCGCCCGGTGGATTATCACGGTTTGGAAATTACGCGCTACATGGCTGAAGCCATCGAGAAAGCAACGAAGGGCAAGATCGATGCGAAAACGGCGCTGGACGAAGCCGCGGCGAAATCGAATCAGCTGCTGCAACAAGCGACGCGGTCCAATGAGTAGTAGTATCTTTTTGTTCTGTTCTCGTTGAGGTTCAGAATTCTGCTCTTCTGAGTCATTCCCGCGAAGTAATGACGCAGTGGTAAGGTTAAAAGGCGGAGCGCGCAGTGCGATTGTCAAGCAACAAAAAAGGCCGGTCCTTGCTTCATACCCAGGGCCTGAGCGCCTTGATGTTTCTCTCTCCCACTTTGTTGATCTTTTCCGCCTTTATTCTCTTTCCCGTGGTCTTTTCCTTTTACTTGAGCTTCCACCAATGGAACATGTTCAGCCAGGACCGCGCCTATGTCGGGCTGGATAATTATACGCGCGTGCTCAAGAGCGCAGAATTCTGGGAGGTTCTCAAGAACACTGCCGTTTACACGCTGGGCACCGTGCCGCTCAACATGGCGTTCGCGTTGCTCGTCGCCTATTTCCTGCACAAAAAAGTCGTTGGGAGAAAGTTTCTGCGCACGGCTTTTTTCACTCCGGTCATCATCTCGGCTGTGGCCGCCGCGGTGATCTGGCGCTGGATGTATGAGCCGAATTTCGGATTGTTGAATTATTTTCTGAGTTGGTTCGGCCTGCCTTCGGTCAATTGGGTGAACGACCCCACTGCCGCAATGTTTGCACTTATCATCATGGGCGTTTGGAAAACTTTCGGCGTGAATATGGTGCTTTTTGCCGCGGGACTCGAAGGCATTCCCGAGCATTACTATGAAGCAGCGGAAATCGATGGCGCCGGCAAATGGTCGAAATTTTGGAACATCACTTTGCCTCTGCTCAGCCCCACGACTTTTTTCATTCTGGTAATGTCCATCATCGGCTCCTTTCAAGTGTTCGACATCGTTTACGTTTTGACCTCCGGCGGCCCGCTGGGCACCACCAAGGTTTTGGTATTCTATCTTTACGAACAGGCGTTCAAGTTTTTTGAAATGGGCTTCGCCTCCGCCGTGGCGTATTTGCTCTTTGCGCTGATTTTCGTTCTCACGCTGTTGCAAATCAGATTTCTCCAGCGTCGCGTGCATTATGCGTAACACAATAAAGCATGAAATCCAAAATCCAAAACTCAAAATCCAAACAACTTTTGAATTTTGTGCTTGGTCCCGAATAAGTCGGGATGGGCTTGCGACTTGTCCGGTCATGTTATCTCGTCGCGTAGCAACGCCATGAACGCCTTCTGGAAAATTACGAAGTCAATTCTCTTCCACCTCGCGATCTACGCGGCCGCGCTTGCCACACTGGCGCCGTTCATTTGGATGGTCTTGACTTCTTTTAAGGACCTCGGCGAGATTCTCCTTTATCCGCCGAAGTGGCTGCCCGCCAAGCTGGCATGGGACAATTACGTGAATGCCTTCGCCGCAGCGCCGTTTGGAAGATTTTATTTGAACAGCTTATTTGTGGCAACGGCCGTAACGCTCGGCCAATTGATTACCTGCTCGCTGGCGGCCTTCGCTTTTGCGCGCCTCAGCTTCCGCGGACGCGAAGTGCTCTTTCTGCTGTTCCTCGGCACCATGATGATTCCGGGACAAGTCACCATGATTCCCAGCTTCATGATGCTTTACTGGCTGGGCTGGATCGACAGCTATTACGCACTCATCGTTCCCGGCCTGGCTTCGGCGTTTGGAACGTTTTTGCTGCGGCAATTCTTTCTCACCATCCCGCGCGAGCTGGAAGACGCCGCTTATATCGACGGCTGCAGCCGCGCCGGCGTGCTCTGGCGCATCGTGCTGCCGCTGTCCAAGCCGGCATTGGCAACTTTGGCGGTTTTCACCTTCATGGGCGTGTTCAACGATTTTCTCTGGGCCTTGATCGTGACCAATTCCGAAGAAATGCGCACGGTGCAATTGGGCTTGGCGGTTTTCCGCGATCGCTATACCACGGAATGGGACAAACTCATGGCCGCTTCCGTCACCGCGACCATTCCCATACTTCTGATTTTCTTCTTCGCGCAAAAATATTTTATCCAGGGCATCACCCTCAGTGGACTCAAAGAGTAACGCCGACCGCTGGCCCGCCAGCGCTCCGGGTTGTGCCTTCGCGCATCAGTACATATCCAAAGGCTTCAGCCATGTATAGCAAAAGCACATTTTCTCGATTCCGCCGGATAGCTTCAGTGTTGCTGCTCGTTGCGGTATGGTTAGTTGCTTGCGGAGAAGAGGAGAGTCCCCTGGCGCCGTATCAAGGAGAGCGGGCCATGTCGAATCTCGTCGTGGATTCCACTTCGCATGTTCCCAAAATGACTTGGCTGGGCGGTTATGTTTCAGTTTTGGGCGTCAATCGCGGCGAGCGCGCGGCATTGGATTCCACGCTGGTTTGGTTGACCAGCACCGAGGGCGATAATATTCATTTCCCCACGACCTTCGGCCAAGCCCTGCCCGGCGCGCAAGATCTGACCGCGCAATACGGCGGTCAAAAGCTCGACCGCCTGGCAGAAGACAATGCTTATACCTACTGGATTCTTAAGGCCGAGGCGTGGCGCCAAATCGCCGGCATGCAGAATCAAACTTTGATTTTAGAGCCCAGCTTGACCAACGCCAATGTAATCGCGCGCAATGATACCGTGTTTCTCGGCCCCATGGTGCACACGCAGGAAAATCAGCCCCTCGACGTCTTCGTGAATATTAGAGACGTGAGGCCGCTGGGCAGGTTGGGCCTGATCAGCGTACAACAGCCCACTCTCAGTCTCGAGGTTGTGATCTCGTGGCGCATCACGCAAAGCGGCGTAATGGATTCTTTGATCGCGGTTCTCGGTTTGATCAATGCGCAGCAATATCAGGAGACCGGCAAACTTTGGGAAGTCTGGTCGGTCGATTCGACCAGCGGGCAGACCGTTTATGGCGGCAAGAACGTGATGGGCTCTCCCCTCGCCTTGGGGCAGGAATTCCCGGACACGCGGGTTTTTGTCGAGTTTCCGGCAGAAGCCTTGAAGCGCGATACCGATTACTATTTTTGGATTGCCAATAGAGACTGGGACCGTCAAGGCCGTCTGCGCTCGACGAATTTTTATGCGTTCGTCACGTTTCATACCTGGTGAGTCTTGCTCGTAGCTGAATAGTACAAAACTTTCAGGATTGTATTCTGGGTTGGATGAGCTAATGCATTGTAACTTTAGTTTTTAGTCACGGTGAGCGGAGTCGAACCATGCCACCCTTCGACTTCGCTCAGGGTGACCTTCAAAAATTAAGGTGACAGTGTACGAATCGTCTATTGCGAAAGTTGTTATAAAAATTTACGAACCCCAAACGCAAGGAGTCAAAGATGAAAAAACTGGCTACGCGGTTGTTGTGCGGGCTTTCCCTTTTGGGTTGGGCTTCGATGGTTCTTGCTCAAGATACCCGCAAGATCGTGGATGTTCCCAAAGTCGATCCGGCGGCGATCACGATCGACGGACAAATGACCGAAGCCGAATGGCAAACCGCGGCGCACGCGGATTTGATCACCGCCACGGGCTACGATATTTGGACGAACAAATACTATCGCGAATCGCTGACCGAGCCGGATTATGATGA
>JBIOXB010000114.1:0-4678 GCA_044869275.1 bacterium | reverse complement strand
AGTAACCCGCGCGTCGTCAAACGCAAAATGTCTAGTTTCTTGTTGAAGCGAGAGCATCATCGCCAGTGCCCACAGCCTGCGACCAGCTTTCGCGATGCTGTTCAGATTCTTAAGTGAACGGTATTGGTTTTAATGTGGGGAAAGTCCGGTACGGGAGCTTGGAGAATGGCACCATCAGAAAGCTTGCCAGCGTACTCGTGATTTGACTCTGAGTATTATTACCGAAAACGATCACTCTTGCGGAGATTTTCTGCGACCGAGATGATGGCTCATCGTGATCGCGTTGCAGCTTGAACTGGGCGTGAGGTTTCGGGTACTGCCTCAGCCGTCGGATCGCTGAAACGCAGCAAGCGCATGCCGTTGGCCGTGACCAGAAGGGAAGCTCCCATATCGGCAATGACCGCCATCCACAGTGTGGCGAGTCCGGGCAACGCCAGTGCAAGAAAGATACCTTTCAAAACCAGACTAATGGCGATATTCTGCTTGATCACGCGCATCGCATGGCGGCTGAGCTTGATGGCAAACGGCAGCTTGCTCAAGTTGTCAGACATGAGCGCGACGTCGGCTGTTTCCAGCGCTTGCGCGGTGCCGGTAGCACCCATGGCAATGCCCACGCTGGCGCTCGCCAAAGCCGGCGCATCATTGATGCCATCGCCCACCATCGCGACGTTTTCATATTCGCGACGCAATGCCTGCACGGCTTCGAGTTTTTGTTCGGGCAGCAATTGCGCCCGCACTTCATCGACGCCGAGCGTAGCCGCCATGTTGTGCGCGGTCACGGCATTGTCGCCGGTGAGCATGACGCTTTTCTGAATGCCCAACGCCTTGAGCTTGGCCAGGGCCGCGCGGCTATCGTCGCGAGCGAGATCAGCGACGGCGATGTAACCCGCAACCCGTTGATCCGCACTGATCATCATCGTGGTGTGGCCATTGGCTTCCAGCGCATCGACCGCACGGCAAATACTCGCATCATGCGGATGCTCGGCATCAAAATAGGCGTGACTGCCGACCGTGATGGTCTTGCCATTGACCTTGCCACGCACGCCGCGGCCGGTCAACATCTCGACCTCCTCGGCAACATAGTGAGAATGTTTGGCGCGCCCGTCGGCGGCCTGCACCACGGCTTGCGCCAGCGGGTGCGTGCTGCGACGTTCGACCGCCGCAGCGAGCTGCAGCATGTCTTCGCATGAGGTACAATGCTCGCTGTGGTCGGCACACGAGAAATCCCGGATTTCGACGAGCGCGGGCTGGCCATGGGTCAGCGTGCCGGTTTTGTCGAAGGCAAAAGCCTGCACTTTGGCAAGCGCTTCAAGATACGCCCCGCCCTTGATGAGCACGCCGTTTTTCGCCGCTGCGCTGATGGCGCTGACAATCGTCACCGGTGTGGAAATCACCAATGCGCACGGGCAGGAAATCACCAGCAAGGTCAGGGCGCGGTATAGCCAGCCATGCGTGCCGTCCGCCAGATTCCAGAAAGGCGCATGCAGAAGCAGCGGCGGTGCGATGGCAATCAGCAATGCCGTGAGCACGATCGCAGGCGTGTAGATTTTCGCAAACCGATCGACAAAGCGCTGCGAGGCCGCGCGCCGGCCCTGGGCTTCTTCCACCATGTGAATGATATTGCTGATGGTGGAGTCGCCGGCCAGGCGCGTGACGCGCACTTCGAGTGTGCCCTCGCCGTTGACCGTGCCCGCGAAGATCTCATCGCGCTGCATTTTGGGAACGGGAATGCTCTCGCCGGTAATGGGCGCTTGATTCACCGCCGATTGGCCTTTGAGGATGACGCCATCCACCGGAACGCGCTCGCCGGGCCGGATCAAAACGGTTTCTCCGATGTCCAGCGCCTCCACCGCAACGCGCGCTTCGTGTGCGCCGCAAAACGGACAAGGGCCGCCGGCATAACCTTCACGCCCAAAATGCTCGCGGCAATCGAGGCACGGCCGCAACGCCGTGGCCTGCGCCGGCACCAGGGCCACGAGTTTGTGAATCGCATGGCGGGCGCGATCCATGGTGTAACCTTCGAGCGCTTCCCCAATGGCGAAGAGGAAAATCACGGCCGCGGCTTCCGCTTCCTCGCCGATGATCAGCGCGCCGATCGCGGCGAGCGACATCAATAAATTGATGCCGACTTCGCGATTCAGCCACAGGCGCCGCAGGCCGGAATTGAAAATCGGGTAACCGGCAACGGCGAGCGCGAGCCAGTAAATAGCTTTGCTGATCGATACCGGCGCCTGAAAAAACTCCGCCAGCATGCCGAGGCCCACCAGCATGCCACCTATCGCTGCCAGGGTGGTGGACAAACGCGCGAACAAATAAGGCACGAATCCCAAAATTCCGCCGCGCCGCGAGGGGAGAATGTTTTTTTGTTCGGCATTTTCGAACTGCACCGCATATCCCAACGCCCGAATGCGCTGCGCGATTTCCGTGTCGCGCACCTGTTCCGGATTGAAATCGACATTCAGTCGCGCGGTGGAAAAATTAACCGAACAGTTTTGCACCCCGGGCAGGCTGCCGACGCCCTTTTCCAGGGAGGCGGCGCAATCGGCACAGTCCATGCCGCTAATGCGAAGATGAAGATTGGACATATTCAAATACTAAGCCGTTAGATTGGTGGTAAGTGTCGTTGGTCGCGATGCGCACCGTCAAAATACATGATATTGACAAGAATCAAAAAGAAAAACCGCCTGTGGACGCTCACATTCCCGCCGCCAAGCGCCAGACCTGCGCCACAAAAAAGCACAGGGCCAACCCCATCACCACCGGCAGCAGCGCGGAAACTGCGGTCCATTTGGCGCTGCCGGTTTCTTTGTAGATGGTGTAAATCGTCGTGGAGCAGGGATTGTGCACCAGGCTGAACAGCATGAGATTGACCGCCGTCAATAACGTCCAGCCGCCGGCCTGGAATACTTGCATGTATGAATTGGCGTCTTCCAATTCGAACATCACACCCGCGCCCGCGCCGAGGCCGGCAACTTTCGCGCTCAATACCGTGAGCATGAGCACGGTGGGAATGACGATTTCATTCGCAGGTATGGCAATGATGTACGCCAGCAATATCACCCCATTCAGCCCGATGAGCCAGCCGAAGGGCTGCAGGGAATTGATGATGTGCTCGGCAAGGCTCAAATCGTTGATTTTGATATTGGACAAGAGCCAGATCGCCGCGCCTGCGGGCACGGCAAAAACCACGGCGCGCCACAACACGAATATGGTGCGGTCAATCAGTGAGGTGTACAGGGTTCGCAAAATGCGCGGCGGGCGATAGGGTGGCAATTCCAAGCTGAACGTCGAGGCCTCGCCTTTTAATACCGTGCGCGACAATAGCCACGAAATAGCGAACGTAAAAGATATTCCCAACAAGGCCACTGCAACGACTGCGCCTGCGGAAACCAATCCTGCCAGCGCTGCCGGCGCCGCGGCGCCGATGAACAGTGAAGCGATCAAAATTTGCGTGGGCCAGCGGCCATTGCACAGCGCAAAATTATTGGTGATGATCGCGATCAATCTTTCGCGCGGACTGTCGATGATGCGCGTGGCGATAATGCCCGCGGCGTTGCAGCCGTAGCCCATGCTCATGGTCAGCGCTTGCTTGCCGTGCGCCCCTGCTTTGCGGAAAAGATTGTCCATGTTGAATGCGATGCGTGGTAAATAGCCGAAATCTTCCAGCAAGGTAAACAGCGGAAAGAAAATCGCCATGGGTGGCAACATCACGGCGATCACCCAGGCCGCGGCGAGATAAACGCCGTCGAACAAGAAGCCGCTCAGCCACCACGGCGCGCCAAGGCCAGTGGCAAAATTCTTGAGCAGGGGATGGAGCGTGTCGATCAACAATGCGGCCAGCATTCCGGAGGGAACATTTGCCCCGGCAATGGTGAGCCAGAACACCAATGTCAGCAAAAGCAGCATCATCGGCAAGCCGGTGACACGGCTGGTGAGAATCTTGTCCAGTGCGCGATCCCAATCGAAACGCGGCTTCTCGCCGGATTTCGTGACCACTCGGTCTGAAATTTTGGCGGCGTCCTCATAGATCGCTTCGATCAAATCGTCGTGCAAATTCTCGCCCACCTCCCAGCGCAGGGAGTTGGCGAGCGCGAGAATTTCTGAGGAAGAAGTTTGTTGAGTTTTCATATCCAATTTCAAATAGTTTTGACGTCGTTCCGATTTACAGTTTGTCGTGACGCACGGCAAATCATATGTTGTGAAAGAGGTCAGGTTGTGGCTATATGCTGCTTGACTCTTGCGGAAATTACAGTTATTTTGGCGGCACAAAGGAACGGGCTATGGGCATTCGATTATTTCATCATAGGTCAAATGGACCGAGAAAAGCGTCTTAGGTCGGTGCGAAATTGGATCGCCGGCGCCGACTATGATCTGGAAACTGCCAGGCACATGCTGAATACCGGGCGCTATTTATATGTCGTCTTCATGTGTCATCTCGCGCTCGAAAAGGTGTTTAAAGCGCATGTGGAGTTTCACGAAGACAAATTTCCGCCCAAGATTCATGATTTGGTGGCTTTGGCAAGCCGGGCGGATTTGAGAATCCCAGATCATTTGCATCGAGTGGTTTTAGAGCTCAATCAATCCAGCATTCCGACACGTTACCCCGAGGACTTGCAACAGAGCCTGAGGGTCTATACACATGAATACGCCGATCACATTTTGAAAGAAACCGAAGAGG
>JBIOXB010000113.1:0-19195 GCA_044869275.1 bacterium | reverse complement strand
CCCTAAGCCAGCCTTTCCATCCAGAGATGTCATTCAGGAGTCCCGAAGCTTCGGGATTGGTTGATTCTTGTCACACCGTTGGGCCATAGACGAGTGTGCTTGTTACTGCACAGGATTCAGACTGTGTGAAAACCCTTGCTTTCAACGCCGGCTGAGCTTGTCGAAGCCGGATTCTTGAACTTAGCACCCTTCGACAAGCTCCCTTCGACAAGCTCCCTTCGACAAGCTCCCTTCGACAAGCTTCCTTCGACAAGCTCAGGGTGCTGCATTCCCAAGTTTTCACACAGTGTGATCCCTTCTGAATGACAATGATAAACGGTCCGGCCAGTTTAACGTTGTAGTGCTATTCACACCAAGGCGGCCATCATACCGCGCACGAAATCTATTTCGTTTTGATTGACCGTGTGCTCCATGTTGGGATACAAGCGCATGGTCACGTCGCCGCCCAGAGCACGAAGCGTGTCTGCCGCATGCTGCACTCGTGCTTGGGGAATGTGAAAATCGACGTCGCTGCAGCCCAGAAAAACCGGAGTGCCCGCCAATGTACCCTGGTGGTGGCGCGCCTCATCTTCGGCGCCGATCAACCCTCCGCTCAATCCCACGATTCCGCCATAGCGGCGCGCGTTGCGCGCGGCATATTCCAGCGCCAGACATCCCCCTTGTGAAAAGCCCAAAATCATGAGGCGTTCGTGTGGAAGGCCCGCTGAGGTCAGGTGAGAGATGACCTCGCCAACGGCGTCGAGCGCGGAGGACAACCAGGGCTCGTTGCTTGCCGTCGGCGCGAGAAAACGATTGGGATACCATGTCCCCTCTGCGGCTTGCGGGGCGAGATATGCAAAACCGGGCTGACGCAATTCATCCGCCAAGGTCAAAATGCTTTCGGCGGTCGCTCCGCGGCCGTGTATCAACACCATCGCGGCGCGCGCTTGATCGAGCGGGGCACCCGCAGCGAGAACCGGCTCTCCCTGATGCGGGCCCTTGCTGGTCCTTCGTTGGTCGCTCATTTGCTCTCTCCCATGGTGGTATGCAGCTTGGGCAGCGCTGCTTCGATCTTCTCGCGCTGCGCTTCCAGCCAGGGCGGCAAAATCAGTTTTTCACCCAGGCGTTCCATGTTCTCGTCCCGATCAAAGCCGGGGCCGTCGGTCGCCAGTTCAAAGAGCACGCCACCGGGTTCTCTGAAGTAGACTGATTTGAACCAGAAACGGTCAATCTGCGGCGTGGGCTGCAAGCCCGCCGCGGCCAGGTGGTCGCGCAATGCCATTTCTTCGGTGGTATCACTCACCCGCCAAGCCACATGATGCACTCGGCCTGTCCCCCACATGCCGCGGCGCTCCTGCGGCAGTTCTTTCATTTCGATAATCTTGCCGGAGCCGCCGCCCTCCACGCCGTAGCGGTTCCAGCCGTTTTCTTCTCCGATTGCTTTGAATCCCATGAGCTGGGTAAGCAGAGTTTCAGTGTGCGCGAGGGAGCCCTCCCATAGCCTCACGGCGTGCATGCCGCGCAACTGGTGCTCCACCGGTACCGGGCTTTTTGCCCAAGCCTCGAATGGCCGCTGATCATTGGTTTCCACCAACGCGAGCTGCAAACCGTGCGGGTCTTGAAAAGGCAAAGCGGTTTCGCCAAAACGGATCTCGGCCTCGCTATGCTTCACGCCATGCTTTTCGAATCTCTTCCGCCAGTATGCCAAACTGCCCTGAGGCACGGCGAATGGCACTTCAACCGTCAAACCGGTTCCCAAACGTCCCGGCCCCATCTCGGGCCAGGGAAAAAAAGTGAGATCGGTTCCGGGATTTCCCACGGCGTCGGCGTAAAAGAGGTGATACGTCTCGGGCGCATCTTGGTTCACGCTCCTTTTGACCAGGCGCATACCCAAGACACCGGTGTAAAAATCAAAATTTTCCTGTGCCGCACCGGCGATCACGGTGACGTGATGCAGGCCATGAACAGAAAGAGCCATTTTGTTTCTCCTTAAACTCTTTATTCGCGCGAAACGATCTTCAACCCTACGATGCCCGCCACGATTAACGCGAGGCAAAGCAAACGCAATACCTCGCGTGATTCATGGAGCAAAAACATGCCCAAAATCGCCGTGCCCGCCGCGCCGATGCCGGTCCACACCGCATAGCCGGTGCCCACGGGAATGGTCTTCAACGCCTGCCCCAGCAGAAAAGTGATGCGCATGATGAGAAGCGTGAGTGCCGGCGGGTGATGCTTTTTCGCTTTCAGATTTTGCCGGCGACGCGTGACGGCCATGATACTCGTGCACCACTGCATGCCCTCGACCGCGGCCAATCAACCAACGATTGAGGGGAAACACGGCCAGGCCTGCGAGCAGAAGCGACAACATCATGCTGCCCCAAAAGAGCATTGACGCAAGCCCGGCTTCCATCGCGCCGGGAATAATGAGCATGAGGGCATTGTCGATGATCTCCATCACGGTGATCGAAAGCGTGTCCGAGGCGAAGGCCAGCCCGAGCGCAGCCCCCAAAGCTATTTTCGCGCGCAGCAGTGGCAGCAGGGTGAGGGAGTAGCCGAATACAAAAGCCAGCGCAACCGAAAGCGCCACCATAGGCCAATTGCTCCATCCCAAAGCCGTACCGATTACCATCCCCAGAATTTCGCCGATAGCACATCCGGTCAGACAATGAACGGTAGCGCTGAATGCCGTGCGATTCAGCGAGGGCGGCTGCGCAGCGTGTCTCGTGTGATTCACACTTCATTCTCCTGTCTTGCGAGCAACGTCCGGGCCAGCTGTAAATCCAGCGTATCGAACCCTTCCTCGAACCAATGGTACGCGTCATGCAGAATCTGCTTCGCATGCTGACTATGCTCTTGATACGAAAATAGACCTACGGCCGCCCGTAGCTCCAAAGATTTAGCCTGCTGATTTTGTGCAATCTCGACCGCTTGATAAAAACATTGCTCCACTTCTTCGGCGGGCTTGCCTATTCTCATCAACAACATTCCTTTGAGGCGATTCAACTCCGCGGCGTAAAATCGCTTGCCGCTTTTTTGCGCAGCCGTCGTGGCCTCTGCCAAGGCCTGCAGCCCTTCTGCTGTGCGGCCGGCCTTGCCATACGATTCCGCCAGCAGCGCCAGCAGATGCGGGCGGAACAACTCTGCTCCCGTCGCCTGCCAGGCTTTTATTCCTTCCTCGATTTGCGCGATCCCGGCCTGTTTTTGATCCAATTCGGTCAGCGCCCAACCCCGCAGCACGGTAGCCATCGCCAGGCAGAACGCAAAACCATGCGCCGTGCAGAGCGCGATCGCTTCTTCCGCGAGCTCTCGCGTCGATTGTATTTCCAGCCGCAACTGCCCGACCAAGGCGGCAAAGGTAAGCGCGTGCGCCAGGCTGAAGGGGTGCCCCAGCGCTCTCGCCAAAGCCACTGCTTCCGCGCTTCTCCTCCACGCTTGATCGGGATAACCTTGAAACCAAAGAATGCGCGCCAAATAGCACAGACATAGGATGCCGGCATCGTGCCCGAAGCGCGAAACCATGGCGGCGTGCTGAGAACTTTCATAAAGGGCGATACCTTGTTCCAAGTTCGATCTCGCCGCCTTGAGATGACCCAAATGAAAAAGAGCTGTGCCGAGCACGTAGTGCGATTCCACGAGCAGAGCCGGATCCTGCATATCGGTTGCCAGCCTCAGTCCCTGCATGGCGAGCTCTTGCGCCGACTGAAACTCTCCTCTAATGAGATAATAAGCAGAGAGCCCCAGCACGGCCGAGTACAAATGAGAACGTTCGCCCGAATGTATGGCACGCTCCCGAGCGCAAGCATAAGTCTGTTCGACTTCAGACGCAGCATAGCCCTTGGTGACCACCAGCGCGGACCCAAGTGGGATCAGAAACTCAAGCTCCTGGCGCGTTTTATCCGGACTTTCCGGCATCGCGCGAATCAAGGCGAGGCCCTGGTTGAGATAGAGGATGGCGTCCTCCGGGAGTGAACGCCGGCCGGCATTTTGAGCGGCACGATACCAGAAGTGCACGGCTGACTCGGAGACCCTGGCCTCAGTATAATGGTAGGCGATGAGCTCAGGCTTGGATTCGGCCAGCTGCGGAAAGCGCTCCGCCAATACCTGCGCGATCCGCAGATGATAAATCTGCCGTGTGCTCTTGAGCAGAGCTTCGTATGCGGTCTCACGAATGAGGGCGTGTTTGAATGTGTATTTCGATTTGGGGGGTGTGCCTTCTTCAAACAACAACCCGGCAACAACCAACCGCGCCAGCTCATTTTGCAGCTTGGCATGATCGAGCTGCGCCACCAGGTGCAGAAGCTCGTAGGTGAACTCTCGCCCGATCGTGGCGCCAAGCTGGACCACGTCTTTGACCGTTGCCATGCGATCGAGCCTGGCCATGAGAGAATCGTGCAAGGTGGTTGGAATGGCGAGCGGCGGCAGCGCACCTGCCAGCTCGAAATGATGCTGATGCTCGATCAACAGACCGGATTCCAGCACCATTTTGGTCAGCTCCTCGACAAATAGTGGAACGCCATCGGTCTTGGCGACGATTTGCTCAAGCACTTCATTGGGCAGACTCTTGCCCTGCGCCAGTTTATGCACGACTGCCCGCGTTTGCGACTGGGGTAAATGCTCGAGTGAGATCGAGATCACGTGTGGCGGGTTTTGCCACGGCAGGGAAAACTCCAGGCGGAAGGTGAGCACGGCCAAAACGCGGGCGCCGGGCACTTTGTTGATGGTACGTCTGATAAACTCTATGGTCGAGGGATCGGCCCAGTGCAGATCTTCGATCACCAACAAGACCGGCTGACGCGAGGCGCGTACTTCCAACACGTGGACTAAAGCCGAGATGATCTGGTGCTTTTGTCGCTCCGCGGAGAGATTCGAAGCCACATAGCCTTCGCCCAGCGGAACCGAGAGCAGGGCTGCGAACAGCGGCGTATTTTCCTGCAGCGGCAAGCCATATACTGCACCAAAAAGCCCTCGATCTTTCTCAGCCGCTCGTGCGGGGAATCATGCGGCTCGAAGGCCAGAACCACTCTCTCCAGCAAGTCAATGACGGGATAAAAAGCGCTGTTTTGATGATAAGCTGAGCAGCGAAACTCCGTCAACCACGCTTGCGGGTCTTCGGCCACGCGCTCTTTCAAGACCTGCACCAGCCGCGATTTGCCAATACCCGCTTCACCGCTGAGTAGAACCACATTGCCAGCGCCCGCTTTCGTTTGTTGCCATTGCTGCAGCAGCAGATTGGCTTCCTGCTCGCGGCCCACCAAAGGCGTGAGGCCTTTAAGCGCAGCAACCTCGAGCCGGCTTTTAGCGGTGCTTTCATGGAGCACCCGATAAATCTGCATGGGCTCGGCGACGCCCTTCAAGGAATGGGTACCCAAATCCTCGCAGCCAAAAAAACCGGCAACGAGGCGATGAGTTGCGGCGCTGATGAGGATGGTGTTGGATTGAGCGAGGCCTTCCAGTCGCGCAGCGATATTCGGAGTTTTTCCTAAAGCCAGTTGTTCATGCCGATTGCCCCCGCCCATTTCTCCAACAACGACGAGGCCCGTGTGAATGCCCAGACGCACTTCCAACTTGACACCCATTTTCTGCTGCAGGCCAAGATTGAGCCCCTCCATTGCTTCCACAATTCCCAGCCCGGCGCGCACGGCGAGTTGCGCGTCGTTCTCGTGGGCTACGGGGTAACCGAAATAGACCAAAATCCCGTCGCCAAGATATTGGGCGATGTGGCCGTCATAGCGCGCGATGACTTTGGCGCAAGCGGCTTGGTATTGGCGCACCACCTCGCGCAGATCCTCCGGATCGAGTTGCGTGGACAGCGCGGTTGAACCGGCCAGATCACAGAACATCACGGTCAGGTGGCGGCGTTCAGCTTCCGGCGCTTCACGCTTGGGAGGCGGCGACTTCGAGGATAGATCTGCCGGGGTTGGAGAGGCCATCGTTGGTGCAAGCTGAGAGCCGCACGCGTCGCAGAACCTGGCTTGCAGTCTTAGCTCATGACCACAGCTCGGACAGACGGGAGCCTGCTCCATCCCACATCCTTCGCAGAATTTGGCGTTGGCGCGATTTTCGTGGCGGCAGTTGGGGCAGTGCATCTCGTCACTCTGTAAAGATGAACTCCGAGCGTCATACCGACGATGAAAATGTCACTCCCATTTCACGCCACCGCTTCCCGCACGCCCTCTTCTCTGGCATGCACTGCCACTGGCTCATTGCCGTTGGAAGATTCGCTTTCGACATGCGCCTCCACTTTGGTAAACCGCGCCAGCAGCGTGTAAACGACGGGCACGAGCACCAGCGTCAAAAACGTCGAGAACAGCACGCCGCCCACGACCGCGATGCCCAGCGGCCGGCGGGCCTCTGCTCCCGCGCCCAGGCCGATGGCAATCGGCAATATGCCAAAGACCGTGGAAAATGAGGTCATGAGAATCGGCCGCAAGCGGATGGTCGAAGCTTCAGCAACCGCGTCAAACAATTGCCGGCCACGCGCGCGCAATTGGTTGGCGTATTCCACGATCAGAATGGCGTTCTTCGTCACCAGGCCGATCAACAGGATCAAACCGATTTGCGAGTAGATGTTCATGGTTTGTCCGAAAGCAAAAAGCGAGGCCAATGCGCCTGCAACCGCCAGCGGCACGGACAGCAATATCGTCAGCGGGTGAATGAAGCTCTCGAACTGCGCCGCCAGCACCAAATAAATGAACACCACTGCAAACGCGAAGAGAAAATACAATGCGCCGCTGGATTCGCGAAACTCGCGCGATTGCCCGGTCAAGTCGCGTTTGATGGTTGCGGGCAAACTGGTGTCCGCGACGCGATCGAGATCATTCAGCGCTTGGCCGAGACTCACGCCGGGCACCATGCTGGCAGTGATCGTGGCCGAGCGCACACGATTGAAGTGATTCAGCTCCTTGGGCGACACGGTTTCTTTTACGTTCACAACATTCGCGAGCTGCACCAACCCATTCGTGCCGCGCAAATAAATGCCGTCAATCGTGTTGGGCGTGGCACGATCCGCAGGCTTGAGCTGCACGATGACGTCGTATTGTTTAGCGCCGCGCTTGAAGTCGGTGACCACGCGGCCGCCGAGAAATGTTTCGAGGGTGCTGCCGATGTCGGTCACCGAAACGCCGAGTCCGGAGGCGCGCTCGCGATCGATGGTAATCTCGAGCTGAGGTTTGTTCAAGCGCAGATCGCTATCCAAATTGATGAGATAACCCAGCTGCGAGGCCTGCGCCATCATGGTGCCGACGGCGCTTTGCAATTCTTCATAGGTATCCGCTTGCAACACGTAAGCCACCGGGGTGAAATTGAAATCCGCGCCCAGACTGGGCGGATTCAATACAAACGCGAGCACGCCGGGAATCGAAAAAAGCTGCGGAAAAAGCTCCTGCACGATTTCCTGCTGCGATTTTTTCCGCTCGCTCTCCGGCTTCAGTCCCATAAAGATAAAGCCATTGGTCACGCGGCCCGGACCGCCGAAGCCCACGCCGGTGGCGGTGAAAACACCGTCGGTCTCGGGACGGCTGAGCATGATTTGCTCGACCTGGCGCATGTAGCGATCGGTGTATTCGAGCGTGGCGCCTTCGGGCGCGATGACAATGCCAAAGCCCACGCCGCGATCTTCGGTTGGCACCAGCTCGCTGGGAAGAAAATTGAACAACACCACGCTGAGCACGATCAATAAACCGGCGATGCCCAAAACCAGACCACGGCGCCGCAGCGCGCCGCGCACAATCTTGTTGTAGGTGCGCTCCATCCAATCGAAGAAGGCATCGAACGAGCGCGAAGCCCAGCTCGTGCCGGTGTGATGCAGTGGTTTCAACATGCGCGAGCACAGCATCGGCGTCAACGTCAGGGCGACAAAACCGGAGATGAGCACCGCCACCGCCACGGAGACGCCGAATTCATTGAAGAGCCGGCCGATGTTGCCGGTGAGAAAAGCCAGCGGCACGAACACCGCCACCAGCGCGATCGTGGTTGCCAGCACCGCGAAGCCGATCTCTTTCGCGCCGTCGATCGCAGCCTGCCAGCGCGCTTTGCCCATCTCCATGTGGCGATAAATATTTTCCAGCATGACGATGGCGTCATCCACCACCAAACCGATGGCCAGCACCAACGCCAGCAGCGAGAGAATGTTGATGGTATAGCCAAGAAAGTACGACACCGCGAAGGTGCCGACGATGGAAATCGGAATCGCAAAGGTGGGGATGAGCGTGGCGCGGAAGCTTTTGAGAAATGCGATGATCACCAACACCACCAAGCCGAACGCAATGAGCAGCGTCTCTGCAACTTCATTAATGGAGTTCTGAATGAAGGTCGCCGAGTTGTAGGCCACGTCGATTTGCATGCCTTCGGGCAGGATTTTTTCCAGCTCGGGCAGGGCCGCAATCACGGTTTCCGCCACTTGTAGCGTGCTGGCGCGGGTTTGCTTGACAACACCGAGGCCGGTCGTGGGCTTGGCGTTCCACCGCACCGCGGTGCGTTCATCTTGCGCGCCGAGAGCGACGTCGGCCACGTCGCCCAAGCGCACCACCTCATCGCCGTCTTGTTTGACGATGATCGCGGCAAATTCCTCCGGGGTGGACAAATCGCCGCGCGTGCGCACGGTAAACTCGCGGCTTTCGCCTTCAACCCGGCCTGCCGGTATTTCCGCGTTTTCAGAGCGAATGGCGTTTTCCACGTCTTGCGGCGTAAGGCCGCGCGCGGCCATGCGCTGCGAATCCAGCCACACCCGCATGGCGTAGCGGCGCTCGCCGCCCATGAAAATCGAACCTACGCCGGGCAGGCGCAGCAGGCGCTCTTTGAGCAGGCGTTCGGCAGCATCCGTCAACTCGAGATTGTTGTGACGGTCGCTGATCACCGCCAGCCACATGATCGGCTGGGCATTCACGTCAATTTTTTGGATGATGGAGTCATCCGCTTCGCGCGGCAACACACCGCGCACACTCGCCACGCGGTCGCGCACGTCATTGGCGGCTTGATCCACGTCGCGATCCAGCTCGAACGTGATGGTGATCACCGAGCCTTGTTCCTGGCTGGAGGAAGTGATGGTCTTCACGCCCTCGATCGTCGAAAGCTGTTCCTCCAAAATATCGGTGATCTCCGTCTCGATCACGTTCGGGCTGGCGCCGCGATAAAACGTGGTGACGGAAACGATGGGGGGATCAATATCGGGATATTCGCGCACCGGCAGCTGCGTGAATGCCACTACCCCGAAGATGATGATCACCAGACTCATCACCGTGGCGAGCACCGGGCGTTGGATCGAGATTTCGCTCAGTTTCATTATTCGTCTCCATTTTGAACCGCGAATGATCGCTAATCTACGCGAATAAAGACCATTCGCTTCAATTGCGATAACGGCGTGTGCTTTGCAGCCCTTGAACGACTCGAACAGCGGGTTTATCGCGCTTCATCTAAAACCAATCGTTCCCATTCCAGCTTGCGGTGTTTGTAATTGATGATAACGCCGACCTTCAATCCGGTAATCTTGAGGTAATTGAGCATCGTGCCACGATGGTCATCGATGATCGTTTCAACTGTTTTGGTATCGACGATTACACGTCTTTCTACCACCAGGTCGGGTATAAATTGATCCACAAGCTCGTTGCGATAATAAACCGGAAAGCTTGTTTGCTTGCTGTACTCAATTTTGTGATGCTGCAATTCAATAGCAAGCGCGTTTTCGTATGTCTTTTCACGTAGGCCGTGCTTGAGGGTAGTGTGAACGGCCATGGCGCATCCGATGATACGGAAGACCAACTCTTTTTCTAATAGTTCTGCCATTTTTGCCCCCTTTAACCGCGAATGAACGCGAATACTCGTGAATTCTGCATTCGCGCTGATTAGCGATCATTCGCGGTTCCCCAAAAAATTGCTAATTTTGTTGCGGCATGGTCGAAATCGGCATCACCTTCGCGCCGGGAAAAAGTTTTTGATGGCCGGCGCGCACCACCATCGTGCCGGCCGCAAGCCCGTTGAGCACTTCCACTTTCTCGCGCAAGCGCGTCCCCAGCTCCACCGGGGTTCTGGCTACCGTACTGTCGGCTTGAATGATGAAGACCAGCGCTTGGCTGCCCTCGACGAAAACCGCTTCGCTGGGGATGGTCAAAGCATTTGGGCGTTCGCCCAAAACCACGGTGACATTTGCGGACATCCCCGGCCTAAATTTGCCGCCCTGATTGTCGAGGCGCGCGATCACTTTCACGCGCCGCGTGCCGAGATCCACGATCGGATCGATGACTTGTACCTTGCCGATCAACTCTTCGTCCGGGTAAGCCGTGGTGGAAACTTTCACCTCCGCGCCGCGCTGCAATTGCCCATAGAATCGTTCGGGCGCGGAAAAAGTCACGCGCAGTTGCTGAATCTGCGCCAAGTCGGTGATCGGCGAACCCGCGCGCACGAACGCTCCCGGGCTCACACGCCGCGCCCCGGCAATGCCGGCAAACGGCGCCACGATACGCGTCTTTTTCAAGCGCGCGCGAATCACCGCAACGTCGGCTTCCGCCACTTTTCGCGCCGCGGCTGCATCGTCGAGGCTTTGCGCCGTGCCCAGGCCCTCGTCGGAGATGGTCTTAATGCGATCGAAAGTCACTTTGCTTTGTTCGAGAAGCGCCAGCGCCCGAAGTTCCTCCGCGCGCAATTGCGTATCATCCAATTGCGCGATCAATCCGCCCTTGGCAATCGCCTCGCCCTCGCGAAACGGCAGGCTAATCACCAGCGCATCCATTTCGGAGACGACCGTAATCGCGTCTTCCGCTTCGATCGTGCCCACGGCCTCAAACGGATCGATGACCGTGGTCTGCGCCACCAGTGCCGTTTCAACCGGCATGGGCGGCATTTGAAATCCACCTTGTGCTTGCTGCTGCGTGCAGGCGGAGATCATCAAAGCCAAAAGGGCCGGTATGATTGGAAAAAGTGCAGCACTTTTTCGGAGACCTCTTAAATCGTACTTCATGCTGGGTTCATCCTTTCCTTGTTATTTGGCAAAATAGAATCTTTGATCCGGCTGATAGGTAGTTGTCTGCAAATTTGGGGGTTTTATTCGACGTTTGAACTCTGTAACGACCAACGTTTCAATTCGCATTGAGATCTTGCCAGATGATCTGTTGCGTGTTTAGCAGACTGCGCGCCACAAGCTCTGTGCATGGACCTAAATTGCCCCCATCCGCCAATTCTAAAGCTTCCAATAATCAATCGCCTCGGCATGATTGCGCGCATCCATAAAATCCTTGAATGGTTTGCCTTCAACGGTCAGGCCCTCCCGAAGAAAAAAATAAGTTTCTCCTTTGGTTAGCGTGCTTCCCTCCAAGGCGTTGGAATCATACGTACACTCAATGCGCAATTTTTCTTGAATGGTCGCCCATATCGCATCTTGAAGTGGTCTTAATGCATTAATTTTAGCCTATAAGGCGTCAATTTCCGCAATAAGATGTGCCAGTGGCGACGTCTCTTCAATATTATAAGACTGCGGCATATTGCTCGCCTCCTTCAATCAATTAGCTTTTGCGAGACCAGGTGATGAATCCTCGACCTTGCCGCGTGCTGCAGTGCCTTCGTCATCTCTTCAGCCAATCCCGGCTCGACTTCCTCATGAAGTTGCACCTCAGCCTTCTGCCTGGATGCGATCAAACGACCCTCCCGCACGATGAGCAAATTCGTGCGCAGAGCCGCAACTCTGGTTTCTCTCGTCACGATGCCAAACAAATTTGCCGGATCGCAAGCGGAGAGCACCAACCATTCGCCGTTCGCCTTCCGGTCGCGCACGCGCCGGAGATGCTCGACCGCCTCGGGTGCGGCAAACTGTTCGCCCGCGACGCCTGCAACAAACCGGCCGCCACGAATTTCTCCGCGTGCTTCCAAGCGGCGGTAGACCGGCAGCAGAAATTGCCACTTCGGTGCGAGAGCCTCATGCGCGAGCAGATCGCGAAACATGACACCATACCGACGCAGCAATTGCAAAGCCCAGCTTTCCACGCGGTCGTTTGACTCATGGTTCGCCAGACTGGAATCTTGCACCGCCTCTGCCATTTTCCCGGGAAACAAGGTCCAGCGGCCGCCACGGGCATGAGCGCGAATGGGAACGCTGCTTTGCAGGGCCCACCGGCGCCCGGTGGAGACGTAGCCGGGCCGGCGCCGCACGAGCAGGGCGCGCAGGGCGGCGAACCCATCGGCAGTGAGCAAGCCTAACGTCACCAACTCGCTGATCGCCTTTTCCAACTGTTTGGGCAGCAGCCGTGTGAGCAGCAGGAGATCATCAAAAAAAAGCGCGCCGTGATTGGTGAGCGTTTCCAAAACCAGGCGGGCATTGCTTCCCATATGGGGCTCATTTTGTTTCCTGGCCGTTGACAAGAGCCAGGCTAACTCCCGGCGCAATACCAGTGAAATTGGCACCACGCGCGTCCATGTGCCGGTATAGTACGAATCCACCTCCGCCCGGCGCGGCATCTGCAACCGGCCCCAGCCTACTTCGCCGGAAAGCGAAAGATGATCGAGCCAGCTCGATTCAAATTTTTCCATGCGGCGACTCAGAATCTCTCCTTCCCAAACCGCGGCAGGAATTTCGCAACCTTGCAGTTGCGCAATAATTTCCGCCAATCCGTTTTCACCGTGCAAGCGCGTAGACGGAGTCAAGTGCTGGTGCTCGAGTAAAAACTGTATGAATTCATGCGGCGCGACCGGTTGGATTTGCCGGCGCAAATTATCGAGCGTCAAGCGATGAATCCGGGCCAGCAGGCGGCGTTCGCACCACTCGATTTCACCATCGTTTTCGACAAAGCGCCCGCGCAGCGCAAAGCCTTCACCTTCGAGCGCCTCCAACGCCAGCCACACTTCGGATTGTTCCATGCCGAGATCGGCAGCGATTTGGCCGGCGGTTGCAGGGCCGGTGCAGGAAAGCCGGCCGCGGATCAACTCCACCCAGGCCGTTGCAGCCGTTGCTTCCGTGGCGATTTCATCGGGAAGCGAAACCGGTGGAACGGCGACACTGTGAGGAAACGCCGCTTGCACGAGCGGCCAGCATTCCGCCGCGATCCAGAGAGCCGGTTTTTGATCTCGCACCAACACCGTGGCGCGGCCGGCGTGCACCAATTCCTGAAACCAGTTGATCCAATCTTTGCCCTCATTTTCCGGCAAGGCCCTGACCATGAGCAGCGTATCGTGCAGTTCATCCGCATCGCGCACCAACGGCCAAGCCTCGGCGCGTACTTGCGCAATCGCGGCGGAATCGAGACGGCCCAGATCGCGCATCTCCTGCACATTCAATGTTCGGCGTGTCGCCACCGCGCGCGTTCGTCTCTCTTCCAATGGGGCGTCGTCGAGAAACGAATAAGGGTAGGCGTTGAGCCGCTCGTAACTGAAAGGCGACGGCTCGCGCGTGTCCCGGGCAATGAGCTCGATTTGGCCGTCTTCAATCTCGCCAACCAGCTGCAGCCAACGAGGCAAATCCATGGCCTCGTGCAGGCAATCATAAACCGTTTGTTTCACCAGCGGGTGATCCGGGATTTCAATCTCCTCGGGCCGGTTTTCCAAGCACGCGGTCTGCGCCGGGAAAACGGCAGTAAGCAAATCGTCGGCGCGGAAGCGTTGCAGCGGAGGTGGAACTTTTTTGCCGCCATTTTGGCGCAGCACCGCCAGGCTGCGTGTGAGGTTCCAGCGCCAGCGAATCTGGAACATGGGCACGGCGAGCAAAGCTTGCGTGAGCATGTGCTCGGCGTTGTCGCGGCGAAGAAATTTGAACAATTGCTCGAGGGGAAAACTGTGTTGCGGCCCCAATGAAAGCACGATGCCGTTGTCATCGGCACTTGCTTGCAGTTCGAAATCGAATTGGCGGCAGAAGCGCTTGCGCAGCGCTAATCCCCAAGCGCGATTGATGCGGCTGCCATAAGGCGAATGAATCACGAGTTGCATGCCGCCCATCTCGTCGAAGAAGCGCTCGAAAACGATTTGCTTTTGCGTCGGCACCAAACCCATGGCGGCTTTTTGTGCGCCAACGTAGAGCAGGGCTTGCCGCGCCGCCCATTCATGGGCCCCGCATTCTTTTTCCAGCCAGGCCGTGTCGTCCGCCGGAATGGCGCCGCCTTCTGAAACCAAGCCACTGGCGCGGCGCGCCAATTCTTCGCGCAAGCTCGAAACCTCGGCGGAAAGCTCGATCGTGCGGCCCGGCGCTTCACCGAGCCAGAAGGGAATGGTTGCCGGCGCACCCTTGGCATCGTTGACCACCACTTCGCCACCGCGCACGTGGCGAATGCGCCAGGAAGTGTTGCCCAAAATGAAAACATCACCGGCCAGACTCTCGATGGCAAAGTCCTCATTGACTGTGCCGACGAAGGTGCGATCATTTTCCGTCACCACGCGATAGTCCGCATTTTCCGGTATGGCGCCGCCGGAAGTGAGCGCGGCGAGGCGCGCGCCGCGGCGGGGCCGAAGCCGGTGATTGATCACGTCGCGATGCAGATATGCTCCGCGGCGATGTGCGCGGCCAATGCCTTCGCTGAGCATGACGAGCAGGGCCTCAAAATCTTTTCGCGGCAAATCGCGATATGGCCAGGCGCCGCGGCATAACTCAAAAAGCGCGTCCTCCTTCCATTCCTCACAGCTCACCGCGGCAACGATTTGTTGCGCGAGAATATCCAAAGGCGCAATCGGTATTTCCACCTGATCCAGTCGGCCCTGGCGCACCGCACGGATGAGGGCCATGGCTTCGAGCAGCTCGTCCCGCGTCAGCGCCAGCAGCCGAGCCTTGGGCACCACGCCAAGTGAATGACCGGCGCGGCCGGCGCGTTGCAGGAAAGTCGCAATCGCCCGTGGCGAACCGATTTGGCAAACCAGATCGATGTAACCAATATCGATACCCAGCTCCAGCGAAGCCGTGGCAACGAGTGCTTTCAATTCACCCGCCTTCAAGCGTTCCTCCGCAGCGAGGCGGATTTGGCGCGAGAGGCTGCCGTGATGGCTTGCCACTTTGCCCGGGCCGAGCCGTTCGGTGAGATGGTGGCATACACGCTCCGCCATGCGCCGCGTGTTCACGAAAACCAGCGTGCTGCGGTGAGATTGCACCAATTCCGCCAAGCGTTGATAGACCTCTCCCCACGTCTCATGCGAACAAACGGCGGAAAGCTCGGCCGGCGGAACTTCGATTGCCAAGTCCATGTCGCGCAGATGGCCGACGTCGATGATGCGGCAGTCGGGATTTCCGGAAGAATCGACATGCTTGCTGCCTACAAGAAAACGCGCGATATCTACCACCGGTCGTTGCGTTGCCGAAAGGCCGATGCGCACGGGCGGGACCTGGCACAACGCTTCGAGACGCTCCAGGGAAAGCGCTAGATGCGAGCCGCGTTTGTCGCGCGCCAGCGCATGAATCTCATCGACGATAACGGTGCGCACCGTGCGCAGCAGGTCACGGCTCTTGGCCGAGGTGAGCAAGAGGTATAGAGATTCCGGTGTCGTAACCAGAATGTGAGGCGGCTGCCGGAGCATGGTTTGGCGTTGCGAAGGTGTGGTATCGCCGGTGCGCACTTGCACACGAATCTGCGGCGCCTCGTGGCCGGCTTCCCGAGCGCATGCGCGAATTTCTTCCAACGGCACTTCGAGATTGCGCCGGATATCGTTGCTCAGCGCTTTGAGCGGAGAAATATAAATCACCTCAATGGCAGCGCCCAGGCTGCCCTCCAGCCCGGCGCGCAATAAACGATCGATACAAGCGAGAAATGCGCTCAAGGTTTTGCCCGATCCGGTCGGCGCGGCAATGAGCGTATTGCGCCCGGCCAGAATCTCGGGCCAGCCCAACCTTTGCGGTTCGGTAGGCTCACGAAAGCGAGATTGAAACCAGCGTACCGTGAAGGGATGAAATGAATCCGGCAGCGCAGCGTCAATATGTGGTCTATTCATAAAACCTAACCCGAACGAGTCGGAAACCCAAATGTCAAAGCACAAAATCCAAGAGTAGTTTTGTGCTTTGTGCTTTGGATTTTGAATTTCTTTGCTAAAAAAGCACAGCCTAAAGAGGTTTCTTCCAACGTGCCGTGGGTAAATTCATTCATTCAATTATGAACATCAACCGTGCCATTCTGCCCCTCCCGGCGATACGCGCCCGGCGCTACTCCCATCTCCCGCTTGAATGCTTTGCTGAATGAAGCTTCTGATTCATAACCCACGGCCGCCGCGATTTCGGAAATGGTTGCCGCGCCCTGATGCAACAAATCGCCGGCCCTGAGCATGCGCCACTTGGTGACATAGGCTAGCGGCGGCAGGCCGGCCAAATGCGCGAAGCGCAATGAAAATGCGGTGCGCGACATATTTACCCGTGCCGCGAGCTCGGCCACAGTCCATGGGTGGTCAGGCTGTTCGTGAATCAATTCAAAAGCCTTGCCGATATGTGCATCTGCAAGCGCGCGCAGCCAGCCGGCCTTCTCCTCGCCGGCGTTTTCTTTTCCGGCGTGCTCGGCAATGTGCGCGCGCAGGATTTGAATGAACAACATGTCGGTCAGGCGCGAGGCCATGATCTGCGCGCCGGGACTATTTGAAGTCGTCTCAGCGGCCATCCACTTGAGCGTGGTCTCCAGCCAGGGCACGAGCTGGCCACGATCGCCGTGAATATGAATGAGCGGTGGCAAAGTTGTAAGGAATGATTTCGAGGCAGGATTCGCGAATAGGAATGATCCTGCCACCAGCGCCGTCAGTGAGCCGCCGCCGCCGTGCTGAAAAGAGCGGCAGGCATCGTGCCGATCGCATTTTTTGGCAAGGCGTGCGAGCGGCACCGCTGAACTATCAGGATGATCGCGCAAGACATGGGCATTGCCGTGCAGCAACATCACAAGATCGCCGCCCACCAGCGAGACCAGCGCTTTATGACCCTCCACTTCAAGATAACAACTCCCGCGCGCCACAACATAAAATACAGCTTGATCATTCTGCGCCGGCACCCGGAGGCCCCACGGCGCCGTCAACTCCGTACAGAATTGCACCGCGCTACGCAGGCGAACGGTGTTGAGAACATCGGAAAGTACGTCCATTCTTCCTTCGACAGATTATTGAACGATAGGACAAATAAGCAGTATAGTTTTTTATCAAGAATACAAAATTTAACACAAGAATATACTTTAGAAATCACGAGATTGCAAGGGAAATTCAATTCAACCAAGATCCCTGCGGGATGGCATTGTAGGGTTTCGGGTAGGATTTAGCCGTTCTGATGCTCGAGCAAGAGTATCACCACATCCGCAGGTTTCTTGTCTTTCACCTGCTGAGACGTTCTGGTAGTGCAACCGGGATCAACCTCCGCTCGAGCCGCTCGCGTTTCGGCTCGAACCAGGGCGGAAGTTTGAGATGTGAGCCAAGCTCAGCGGCCGGCTCATCAATCAGCATGCCGGGCCCGTCGGTGGCGATCTCGAACAACACACCTCCCGGCTCGTGAAAATAAATCGACCGGAAGTACTGTCGATCCTGCACGGGCGTAACGGATACTCCCGCTTTCCCAAGAGTCTCCTGCCACTCTCGTTGCCCATCGTCGGTGGCAACGCGCCATGCAACGTGATGAACCGAGCCCGCCGATTGCCGTCCGGGATTTGCTTGAGGCTGGAGGAGAATATCGATCTTCGCCTCGGCTTCTCCCTCACCGATGCGATAGCGATAGCGCTCTCCCTCCTGTGCCATAGCTTTGAAGCCAAGGGTGTCGATGAGAAACTTTGCAGTGATTTCATGATTCAATTCCGCGAACGTTGCACCGTGCAATCTTCGCAGGGCATGCGCAGGCTCCACCTCCGTTCCGCTCCATGCAGGAATTGCCCGCACCTCAGCATCGGCGAGCAGCTCGATCTTCATTCCGTCCGGATCTTCGAAACCGATCACCTGCGCACCAAAGCGTTGCACCGGGCCCTCGAAGTCAATCGCATTGGATGCAAGCCTGCTAATCCAGTAGTCCAGCGATTCAGGAGGAATTGAGAATGCCACCGCGGTGGTCTCTCCAACGCCACGTTTACCCTTCACCGCATTCGGAAACGGAAAGAATGTAAGCAGGGTGCCGGGCCGGCCCGTCTCATCTCCGTAATAGAAATGATACACGTCCGGCGCGTCGAAATTCACCGTCTTCTTGACGAGGCGCAAACCCAGAAAGCCAACGTAGAAGTCGATGTTCCTTTGTGGGTCGCTGGCCAGCGCCGTGATGTGATGGATGCCGCCGAGCGTTGGTTTCATCTTCATAACTTTTCTTTTTACGTTTTGACCCCTTCTCTCGCAATCCATCGCTTACGATTTCAAAAATGTTCCGCGCTGGAGTTCCTCGAACGCCTGTTGGAGTTGTTCTTGGGTGTTCATTACGATCGGGCCGTACCATGCCACGGGCTCCTCCAGCGGTTTTCCCGAAATGAGGAGAAAACGGATGCCCTCCTCCCCGGCTTGCACTGTGACCTCGTCACCACGATCGAAAAGCACGAGCGAACGATTGTCCGCCTCCACAGGGGGCGAGGTATCCAACCACCCAACACTTTCGGTGGGCACGGCAAGGGGGATTGAGGCATTGCAGAACTTTCCTGAGCCGGCAAAGACGTATGCAAATGCATGGCTCTTCGTCTCAACCGGCAGAGTCTTCCTCTTGCCTGGCGGCACCGACACATCGATATATACAGGATCAGCGGCAATCCCCTCGACCGGACCCTTGGCGCCCCAGAAGCTTCCGCAGATGATGCGGGCTTTCGTTCCGTCGTCGTCAGTGACTTCCGAAATGTCTGCGGACTTCACCTCTTGATAGCGGGGCGCCGTCATCTTGAGCGCCGAGGGGAGATTTGCCCACAACTGGAACCCGTGCATTCGGCCCTTGTGGTCACCTTTTGGCATCTCCTGATGAATGATCCCTCTCCCCGCCGTCATCCACTGAATGTCGCCGGAGGCTATAGCGCCACGATTGCCGATACTGTCGGCATGTTCAACGGTTCCGGCAAGAACGTACGTAATCGTCTCGATCCCACGGTGGGGGTGCCACGGAAAGCCGGCCATATAATCCTCCGGCCGCTCGTTACGAAAATCGTCGAGCAGGAGGAAGGGGTCGAAGTCAGAGGTGTTGCCGAAACCGAACGCACGGCGCAGATGCACGCCCGCACCTTCGAGCGTCGGCTTGGCCTTGATGAGTCGTTTGATTGGTCGAATAGACATGTTGATCTCCTTATGATTTGCTGCGATATGTTGCCTCAATCATTAGGGTGAAAGTTCAGCTTTGGCGACTCAG
>JBIOXB010000112.1:0-22368 GCA_044869275.1 bacterium | reverse complement strand
CAGTGATCCAACAATCCAGCAATCCAATAATCCAAGTTTTTTTCGCATGCGCACGCCCTAAGCATATGAATAGAACCCTTTTCCGCTTTTCCGACCGTAATGCCCGGCTGCCACCATCTTGCGCAGCAAAGGGCAGGGCCGGTACTTGTCGTCCCCGAGCTGCTGATGCAATACTTCCATGATGTGCAAGCACACGTCCAGACCGATAAAATCCGCGAGCGCCAGCGGGCCCATGGGGTGATTCATGCCGAGCTTCATCACTTCGTCGATGGCTTCCGGCGTTGCCACGCCTTCCAGCACACAAAAAATGGCCTCATTAATCATGGGCATGAGCACGCGGTTGGAAACGAATCCGGGGAAATCGTTCACCGCCACCGGTGTTTTGCCGAGCTGCTCGCTCAACGCCATCACGGTATGATAAGTTTCGTCATTCGTCGCCAGCCCGCGGATCACTTCCACCAGCTTCATCACCGGCACGGGATTGAAAAAGTGCATGCCGATGAATTTTTCCGGACGCCGCGTGGCCGCGGCAATGGCGGTTATTGAAATGGAAGAAGTATTGCTGGCGAAGATGGTCGCCGGCGGGCAAAGGCTATCCAATTCCCCGAAAATTTTCTTCTTGAGGTTTTCATCTTCATTGACGGCTTCGATGACGAAAGTCGAATCCTTCAGGGCCGGCAACGAAGTCGCCAGGGCAATGCGGCCCAAAATCTTGGCCGCTTCTTCCGGTGTGAGCCGGCCTTTCCGGGCCTGGCGCTCGAGATTGGCTTTGATGGTGGCCGAGGCTCGCGCGAGAAATTCTTCCTTCACTTCCACCAGGATGACGGGATAGCCATGCAGTGCAAACACGTGCGCAATGCCATTGCCCATGGTGCCGCCGCCAATCACGCCAATGCGTTCCATTTCTATTTTGCCTCGTGCTTATTCTTTCTGATCAGGACGATACCGGCGCTGCCTCTCCGCACGCAGAACGACGGTCAGGATTGTCATTAATCAGGCCAAATTTTCCACAATCACCGCCGAAGCTTCGCCGCCGCCGATGCAGATCGCGGCCATGCCGTATTTTTTTTGATAGTGCTGCAACGCATGCAACAGCGTCACCAGAATGCGGCAGCCGCTGGCGCCGATGGGATGGCCGAGCGCGACCGCGCCGCCGTGCACGTTCAATTTTTCCAGGGGAATTTTCAATTGTTGTTGCGCCGCCAACGCAACCACGGCAAAAGCTTCGTTGATTTCAAATAAGTCGATTTGATCGAGCGTGAAACCGGATTTTTTCACAATCTTTTCGATGGCATCGATCGGCGCCGTCGTGAACCATTCCGGCTTTTTCGCCGCCGAAGCTTGTGCCACAATCTTTGCCGTCGGCTTGAGGCCGAGCTTGTCCGCCACCTCTTTCGCCACCACCACTACCGCCGCCGCGCCGTCATTGATTTTGGAAGCATTCGCCGCCGTGATCGTTCCCTCTTTGTCAAACGCGGGCCGCAGCGCCATCATCTTGTCAAAATTCGCCTTTTTAGGCTCTTCATCCTCTTTGATGAAAGTGGGATCGCCTTTTTTTTGTGCCAGCGGCACCGGCACGATTTCTTGGGCGAACCAGCCTTTTCCCTGCGCCGCTTGCGCGCGCTTGTAACTCATCACGGCGAACTCATCTTGCACGCTGCGCGGAATATTACATTCGCGCGCACATAATTCCGCGGCATTGCCCATGTGAAAATTATTATAAACATCCCACAAGCCGTCTTTGATCATGCTGTCGATCAATTCGCCGTGGCCCAGGCGATAACCGTCGCGCGCTTTGTTGAGCAGATAGGGGGAATTGCTCATGCTTTCCATCCCGCCGGCGACGATGATGTCGGCGTCGCCGAGCATGATCGCCTGCGCCGCCAGCATCACGGCTTTCAAGCCCGAGCCGCAGACTTTATTGATCGTCATACAGGTCACCTCGACCGGCAGGCCCGCTTTAATCGCTGCCTGGCGCGCGGGCGCTTGCCCCACTCCCGCCGGCAACACACAGCCCATGATCACTTCATCGATTTTTTTCGGATCAATACCCGCACGCTGCACCGCTTCCCTGACCACCAGCGCGCCCAATTCGGGAGCGGATAGGGAAGCGAGCACGCCTTGAAACGCGCCAATCGGCGTGCGGCAGGCGCCGGCGATGACAACTTCGCGAGCAGAGCTTGGCATATGATCAAACTCCTTCCCAGCAATTTGTGAAAAGTGCTACAAAGTTAGGTTCGAATTTTTGGCTCTTCGGCCATCCACGCTCATACCCTCAGAATCCTCCTCAGCACGGTAGCGGCGGCGCTTTGGGATTTTGTGCCAGCGATTCAAAAAAGCACCTGCGGAATGAGAGGTGATGTTGATGCTATGCGCCCGTCTCGACGGCTGCTACTTTCCAATTCCCTTCGACCTGCTGCAGGTAGCCCGCTTTGACGCGCGGTGCGTGCTCGAAGATCAGCAACCATTGCTCGGCAAAAGATTGCTGCAAAATTTTGGGCTTGGTTTCCATGGAAAGCTTGGGATACAAATCGTAGCCCATGACATACGGCGTTTTCAAGTGTGAAGTGGTCGGCACGAGATCAGCCAGGAAGGCGGCAATTTTGCCGGCGCTTTTGACTTTGACGATGGTATGGTTGAGCGTGTGGCCCGGCGCGATCACACTTTCAATGCCCGGCAAAACTTCGCTGGTGCCGCCGAGCAGTCGAAGCTGGCCGCTTTTTTCCAGCGGCTCCCAGTTCCACTTGATGTAACTCGCGCGGCTGCGCTCATCCGGATGGTTGGCGACTTCAAATTCGCCGCGCTGCGCATAATACAGCGCGTTGGGAAACGTCGGGATGATCTCGCCGGAGGCGTTGCGGCGCGTGTTCCAGCCGATGTGATCGAAATGCATATGCGACATGATCACATGCGTAATGTCTTCGGCGCCTATCTGCAAAGCCGCGAGCTCGTCGAGCAAAGTCTTGTCGCGCTGCACACTGTAAATGCTGGCGAACTTCTCATCAAACTTGTCGCCGATACCGTTATCGATCAGGACCTTTTCGCGCCCCCGCACCACGAGCAGGCAATTCAATCCCATCAGGATGCGGTTTTTTTCATCCGGCGGATCGTTGCGCTCCCACAGCGCGCGCGGCACCACGCCGAACATGGCGCCGCCGTCGAGGCGGAAGAGGCCGTCGGAGAGAACGAAAATCTCGATATCGCCGAATCGCATGGGTTGTCTTCTTTAAAAGCCTCGCCCACAGAAGGATAGAAGCCTTTTCAGTGGGATTTCATTTCAGTGGGCAAGGAACTTGCAGATGTTATTCTAACTTTGAAAAGCTCATCTCGTAACATTTCATAAAATCCCCTGACAGGTTTCCTGATATCCCTTTCCATTTTTGGGGTGTAACTGACCTGAATAATTCACAGCCGCCGAGCCGCGGAGCACGCAGAGGTTGAAAAAGTTCAGATTGCGCGAATCTCGTTGAGAAGCATGGAAAAGGCTGCTTCTAATCGAAGCTATTCGACAACTTGACGTGCTCTGCGAACTCGGCGTCTCGGCGGTTCAATTCTATGAATTAACCAGGCTAAGAAGTCCATATCCTCCACAAGCCCATTTGTCTTTCGGCTGCCAGCCGACAAGTGCGCGGCTTTGAGCCACGCCGCGATCAAGCCTCGCGCAAGCAAAGCATCAATCTTGTTGAGCCAACAACCAGCATCAAGCAACCAGCATGCAGCGATCAAATCTCCTTCAACACTTCCCTCGAAATCACCAGCCGCTGCACCTCGCTCGTGCCCTCGCCGATCTCGGTCAGTTTGGCATCGCGCCAATAACGCTCCACGGGATAGTCCATGATATAGCCGTAACCGCCGAAGATCTGGATCGCCTTGTTGCAGGCGCGCATGGCCATTTCGCTGGCGAAGAGTTTCGCCATGGCCGCGGCTTTGACGAAGGGCTGTCCGGCATCTTTCAATTGCGCTGCATGGTGCACCATCAAACGTGCCGCATGGATCTCTGTCGCCATGTCGGCGATATACCATTTGATCGCTTGAAACTCGCCAATGGCCTGGCCGAACGCTTTGCGTTCTTTCGCATAAGCCGCCGACTTCTCAAAAGCTGCCTGCGCCAAGCCCGTGGCCATGGCGCCGATGCCGATGCGTCCGCCGTCGAGAATTTGCATGGCGTATTTGAAGCCCTCGTTCTCTTCCCCCAGCAAATTCTCCGCGGGCACGCGGCAATCTTCGAACGAAACCTGGCGGGTGTCGCTGGCGCGCAGCCCCAGCTTGTTTTCCTTTTTGCCGATGACCACGCCCGCGAACTCGCGCTCGACGATGAACGCGCTGATCCCGCGCGATTTGGCTTCGGCGTCGGTTTTGGCGAAGACGACGTACGTGCCGGCGTAGCCGCCGTTGGTGACGTACATCTTGCTGCCGTTCAGAATATATTCACTTCCTTTTTTAATTGCCGTCGTCGAGAGCGCGCCGGCGTCGGAGCCGCTGTGCGGTTCGGTCAAGCAGAACGAGCCGAGTTTTTTGCCGCTCAACAAATCCGGCAAGTATTTTTGCTTTTGTTTCTCACTACCAAGCATGAAAATCGGAGCGCTGCATAGGGAACAATGCGCCGCCACGGACAGCGTGGTCGAGCCGCAGGCTTTCGCGATCTCTTCCATCATCAACACGAACGAAACCGTGTCGAGATCGCCGCCGCCATAGCGCGCCGGGAACGGAATGCCGAGAAAACCGAGCTCGCCCATGGTGCGCAGCTTATCCGCCGGGAATTCCATGGTGACGTCGATCTCTGCGGCGACGGGTTCGAGTTCCTTTTGCGCAAATTCGCGCACGGTGTCGCGCAGCATGATTTGTTCGTCGGATAGATTCAGCATGCCGTATCTTCCAAGTTAGTTTTCAGCATTCAAACGTATGCAAAAAAATCTCCCGCACGAAAATCTTGGGCCCGCGAATCGGCCAGGGGCTTTCCACTAGGGCCATGGCTTTCAAGCTTCAGGCCCCGGACCAGCCACGCAGAAAATCGCGTGCTATTCACCCCGAAAAACCGGAGCGCGCTTTTCACCAAACGCCTGCAGTGCTTCGCGCCGATCGGCCGTGGGGATGATGCGGCGATAACATTCGAACTCGATGTTCAAGCCGGCCTCGAGCGATTGCTCCAATCCCCGTTGCACCGCTTCTTTCGCGTATTGCACCGCCAGCGGCCCATTGGCGGCGATGAGCTTGGCGCAATTCCAAGCGGCATCGTGCAATTCTGCCTCCGGCACGATGCGATTGGCTACACCGTGCTGCCAGCATTCCTGCGCTTCGAAAACTTTGGCGGTGGCAATCCATTCCAGCGCGCGCGCGTAACCGATCAAGCGCGGCAATCTTTGCGTGCCGCCTGCTCCGGGCAGAATCGCCAGCGCGGTTTCGCGCAGGCCCATTTTCGCATTGTCACTTAAAATGCGAAGATCTGCCGCCAGCGCCAGTTCCATGCCGCCGCCCAGGGCCGAGCCGCGAATGGCCGCAATGGTCGGCGCTTTAATATCAGCCACTGCCTGAATCGCGTCACGAATGCCTTGCACGAGGTGCTCGACCTCATTCTCCGGAACCTCTTTTCTCTCCTTCAAATCGGCACCGGCGGAAAAATGCTGGCCGGCAGAGGAGATCATCACCACACGCACTTCCTTGCGGCGGACATCGCGATTGATCAGATTCGCCGCGGCAAGAATCTCGCTGACGAGCTGGCGATTGAGCGCATTGACCGGCGGACGGTTGAGCGTCAGGGAGGCGATGTCGTCCTGAATCGTGTATTTGACGAATTGAAAATCGGCCATGTCTTTTCCTTCAACACGGTGAGACGCGATAGTCGAAGATTGAGAATCGAGGATTGAGGATCGAGGGTAGTGGATCGAATACCGTGGCTCGCGCCAAATCCCTCCATCAACTTCGTCTATCCTCGAGCTTCTATCTTCAATCTTCAGCGCTCCGTGCTTATACCCAGTCTTGCGTTCAACGATCCACTATTCACGAGCTACGAACTTCTCCGGTACCTCGATCTCCAGCTGCAACAATCCCAGCCCATGGGCCTTGCCCTGGGCGTCTGATTTCAAGCTCTCAGAGCCGCCGCCGCCGAGGGAGTCGTGTAGAATGAAATTCAGCGCGAGTATATTTTCGACTTCGAAACGCTCCACCGGGCCGCGACAAATCTCACGAAAATGTTGTTTGACCTTTTCCGGCGTGAGTGCCCTTTTGAGCACTTCGTAGCCCGCGCGGTTGTAGGCGACAATGCCGACGTTGCTGGCGTCGCCTTTGTCACCGCTGCGCGCATAGGCGATTTGGGAAAGCTTGAGGGTGCGCATATTTGGTTTCAACTGCAAAAGGACGTAGGAGTTCGCCGCGAAGAATCACGACTTGCGCTTGTCGAGTGCATGAATCGAATCCAGCCCTTCCGGCAACGGCAGCACCCAGCGCACGGGCTGCACGCTGCCGTCACGGCGCACGATGCGCTCGACGTGTTTGCATTTTAATACCGAATGCTCGACCCACATGTCGTCTTCGATGATGCAACCGAAAATGTAACTCGTGCCTTTGATGAGCACGTTGTCGCCGAGGCGCGTGGGATAATCATCCCCGCCGGTCATGTTGACGCCGGATTCGATCTGGCAGTTTTCGCCGATGGTCAAATTGCCCTTGATGATGTCGCCTTGAAAAATGCGCGAGTTTTTGCCGATGGTCAAGGTCTGATGCGGATATGTGCTGAGATGCACGTTCTCGTGAATCATCACGTTCTCACCGAGGTGAATGTTGCCGTCCAACACCGCGCGGCTCTTGATGACGACCCCCTTGTTAAGGCGCACGTTGGACCCGAGATGCACGCCCTTACCAATCACGATATCGAGCGGCGCGTGCGCAATATCCAATCCGATGATTTGCTCGATGACTTCATCGGCCAAGAAGAAATCGTCCTTGTCATCGATCATGACGATGTCTTTGAGGCGGTCATAGGCCTTCTCGCGCGCGATTTTCTCCATCTCCTTCAACACGCTTTTGTTGTTGAAGCCGAGCACGGTGTTGTAATCCTTCGCGCGCGAGGCCCGTACCGCCAGGGCGTTTTGATTGAAGATCGCGATCAAATCGGTAACATACAATTCGCCCTGGGCGTTGTTGGTTTGCAGGGTATCGATGTATTTCACCAGCGGGCTGCATTTGAACGCATACACGCCGGTATTGAATTCCGGAATGGCGAGTAATTCCTCGCGCGCAAATTCATATTCACGGCGGTTGAACCGCATGCGGCGCGATTTGCCGGGCTCGAGCGCGAGGATGTCGCGATGCTCGAGGATTTCGATCACTTTGCCGGAATCGCCGCCCGAGGACTTGCCCTCGACATCTTTGGCCGGGACGCGAATGATGCGGCCGTAATAATTGTCTTCCGGCCTGCCTTGATAATCCGCGGTGAGCACCATCATGTCACAGGCATTGGTTTCGAAGTCACGGCGGAAATCGCGAATGGCGCGGCTGTCGAGCAGGCCCATGTCGCCGGGAAAAACATAGACGGCGCCGGCGTAATTGTCCTTCAAGAGCGGCTGCAAGCCCACGCGCACGGCGTCACCCGTGCCCTTTTGATTTTCTTGAAAGACAAAAGCGCGATGCGCGGCTTTGCTCAACGCATTGGCCACGTCCAGTGCTTTGATGCCGATGACCAAAATCTGATTTGCCGTTTCCAAGCCCTCGCGTGCGGCATTGGCGACGCGCGTCACCGTGGGCACCCCCCAAATCATGTGCAGCATTTTGGACTTTTCCGATTTGATGCGTTTGCCGTGTCCGGCGGCCAGGATCATGGCGAGATTTGGACTCTCAAAATCGAGCGCATCGGAAAGCTCCTGCAGTTTTGCTGAAATTTCCCAGGCTTGTTCCTTCATGATGATTGCCTCATCCTCAGGTTGCGGATTCAAAAGATGCAATTCCTTGTCAATTTGATTTGTGCGCATTTTTGTCACGTCATGCAGGAGGCGCAAAAGCGCTGCCTCAAAACTTCATCAGTTCCACTTGCGGCTGAATGCGGCTTTTGCTCACCAATGCCGGCCAGTAGCTGATAATCTCCGCCGCCTTCGGCCGGCCGCCGGCAAAGCCGGTCACGCCCGGCGGCCCGCTGGTGACGAGCGGCACGATTTCCATGCCAAAGCGATCGACTTTTTTTCGGTCAGAGTTTCTGACCCCGACACGCAACACAACTTCTGGCGGATCGCTTTCCCGAACGATGCCGGCATGGCACACGCCGCTGCCCAGAAACTCAACCAGTTTTTCGTCTTCCGAAAAAATCACGCCATCGCTTTCCAACCGCCGCCAAATGATGTCCGCGCATAATTGCGCTTTCGCAAAGGCCTCGGGACCGGAAATCACCAATTGCCCGCTCGCCTTGTAGCCGTTTTCATAACTGAAGCTCACTTTCAAGAACTTCGTGGCTGGCCGGCCTTTGACGCCATGCACGCGCACGCGATCTTGGCCTGCGGGTTCGAGCTGGATGGTGGTAAAATCGGCGATCACGTCGGGCGTGAGGTAGTTGCGCGGATCGCCCATTTCATAAACCAATTGCGAAGCCACGGTTTCAATCGAAACCTTGCCCCCGGTGTTTTCATGTTTGGTGATAAAAAACTCGCCACTTTCATACGCTTCGATTACGGGATAGCCGAGGCGTGCAAAATCTTCGATCTCGTGCCAGTTGCTATAATTCGCGCCGGTGCATTGCGCGCCGCATTCGACGATGTGTCCCGCTACCGTGCCGGCCGCGAGTTGATCGAAATCTTCCGGCTGCCAGCCGAATTCATGAATCATCGGGCCGAGCACGAGCGAGGGATCGGTGACGCGGCCGCAAATGACAATGCTCGCGCCGCGATGCAATGCCTCGGCCACGGGGAAGGCGCCCAAGTAGGCATTTGCCGCAGCTATTTTTCCAGCGATCTCAGCAAGCGGCCGGCCGTCATCGAGGTTCTTGAAGAGCTCGCCTTGCGCCTGCAATTCCCCGAGGCGCGGCAGAATATTGTCGCCCGTAACCGTGGCTACGGTGATATTTCTCAGCCCCAACTTTTTGATCACCTCGCCGGTGGCGCGCATGCAAGCGGCACTATTCACGCCGCCCGCACTGGCGATAATTTTGATGCTCTTCTCATGGCATTCCGGCAGAATGCGCTCGAGCATTTGAACGAAGTCCGTCGCATAGCCCGCTTCCGGATTGCGCTGATAGAGCTTTTGCATAATGCTCATCGTGACTTCGGCGAGATAGTCGAGCGTGAGATAATGCAGCGGCCCTTCGCGCACTAAGCGCACCGGCCCGAGAATCGAATCGCCCCAGAAGCCCTGGCCGTTGGCGATGAGAACGGGTGATTTTTTGTTATTCACACGTATGCCTATTCTGAAGCGTTCAGCAGTTTATTGCTGACAAAGTCGTAAATTTCTTGCGCTTGTGTGAGCGCTTCCCGCGCTTCATCGAGAGAAAATATAATCGGTTCATCAACCGGATAACGAGATTCAATGTAGAATCGATCAAGATTTATTGTGTGATTACGCAAGCTGTCAAAAGAGCTGTCCAGAGCGAGGCATTCTTCTAGCAAAGCAATTAAGTCATGTATGCGCTGCCGTTGTTGAATTCTTGCGACTGTAAAAGCCTTCAAGCTCTTTTCAGCGGCTTGTTGGCAATGATAGACGGCAATTTCTATTGGCGGTTGCTCGTAATAACCCAGAATCGCTTCAGCTGCAAGCAAATCATTCTTGGCTTTGTCGAGCCAATCCTGAAAACTCATGCTGTCGATCATAAAGCACATTCCCCCTTTCCAAAATTTCTCGAATAAATGGATTGCCTCGCGCCAAACTTCTTTCGATTTCAGCCGGCGTGTAGACGATTACATCTATTGCGAAGCGGCGATGCGGGAAAAGCTCAGAGATCATCATGGCACGCCGATCACGACGCAAGTGCGAATCCATAATCACAAAGAGATCAAAGTCGCTACCGGCATCAGGTTGTCCCCAAGCATAGGATCCAAACAAAATGATTTTGTGCGGGTTGCATTCTGCTACAATGCGATCCACCAGTTGTTGTACTATTGCTTCGGATATACCGAAGATTGTCTTTTTAGCAATTGACATTTCACTCAAAATACTTGTTTGACTTGTTTGAGTGGAGTTCAAACGATCTCAACGAAAACTCTTTTGCTCAGCAACTGCGCATACGTTACGGAATGTATACTTTTCTATTTTTGCTTTTTAAATCTTTACAATTTCACGCAATCAGCTCTTGGCAAAACGTTTCTTGAGTATCAAGTAACGTTGTTCATGGCTTTGCAAATCATCCGTGCTTCGATTGTATTTGTCGTAGCTGAGCAGCTCTTGGTCAATTTTTTTGCTTTTGGGATCATCGGTGAATAATCGCCTGTTTTCACGTCGGTTTTGTTCGAATCGAACAAAAAATTCTCTAACTCGATGATATTTATCCACACCTTCATTCCGGGCAAACCAGTAATAAACTGGCAATATGCCCGCGGAAGAAAGCAACCTATCTTTCGGTAAAAAGATCTCTGACATATAGTTAAGTACATCCACAGCATGTCTACCAGCTAACTCCAAGGCGTCTGGTTTCTTTTTCTCCATTTCCTTAACAAAATTATCCAAATTTCTTTTTTTGGTTTCATGTAACTTCTTGTTAAATTCAAATAGCAAAATTTTGGCAGCTGCATTCAAATCTTGCCCTCGTTTTACATTAAAGTTCACATTGGTGGTGAAAAATTCATGCTGCGCAATTTGTCTGATTAATTCAGGTGCAGGACCGGCCATTGCGTTCCTAATTTCTGCACCGGTCAAAGATTTACTACGATTCAGTCGAACAAAAAGTTCATTAATGGGTGTTTCGTCGTGCGCATAAACACTCATGACAAGAAGATTATGATTATCAAATTCTTCTGCAATTTCAGGATAATTTTTTTGAAGATCTTGATAACTCAGCCCTCCAAGTTGCAATCTCGGCTTTTCCAAATAGACAAAGTCTTCATTTAACACAACCATACCATCGAAGAAATCGAAGATTGCTTCAAACCTCTGCTTGCCGTCTATTATTGCATATGGTAGTTTTTTGCACATTCAATTTCGAATCTCCCCATGTGAAGTCCGCCATATAAAGTTTTGGAATATCATACCCATTAAGAATAGAATCGATAAGATATGCTTTATCTGTTTCAGACCAAAGTCGTCCACGGCGTTGATAGCTTGGATTCATATCAATTTTGGAACGTCTTGTTCGCCACCAGCTCAAAGTTTTTGCTTCAAGCTGAGTGATGCGAAAGTCTTTGCTAATAATTTCACTCATGGTCAAAACTCGAAACCAAACGATCTCCTTATCTCCCTTGCCAAACCTTCCAAATCAGGAAAAACGACAGACTCGGTGATACCGTGACTTAGTATAGATTTTCTTATCTTGGAAAGATTGATTTTGTCCAATATTACTTTGATCAAACAATTATCTGGAAAACCCTCCTTCTCGTATATATCTTCCATCGGCCTTGTGTTTTGTCCAAATATTGTAAATACTCCTCGCTGCGCAACGATACGAGAACTATTGTGCGCTCCATAGAGTGCTACAGGATGGTTATACATTCCTGAAAATGATGGCGTGGGTTTATAACCCTTTAAAGCATCATCTCCAGGAGTGAGGATTCCACTATCATAACTTTGATGGCTTAATGAATAACGATTCCAAGAGACTGAATCCAATATCCACACTACCGAATTGCTGTTAAACTTGATTTGGTTATGAAGGGTGACTTTGAACGGACACGACATAATTGCAAAATACAATCCAATAAATGGATTCTCAGTCCAATCAAGCAAACGAGTTGGAACACCGTAATGCTGCATAAAGAAAAGAGTGTCCCAATCATCATCTAAAGATCGATTATGAAAGGGAATACTTCTTTGACGGAAGCGGACTATTAGCTGACTCTCAAGTCGTGCAAGGACGTTTAAGTTCTTTGGAGTGTTATGCCTATAAAGCGTTGGAAGTAGTTTGTAGTCAGCGCGTCCGCAACCGCGAAACCACAAAGGACTATCCTTTTGCAAACGCAATTTTTCAACCAAACTGACAAAATCGGAAAAGGTTTTTGGTCTTTTTTCAGACACCTTAGCCATTTGGGTCTCGATATCTTTAAATCCTTTAGCCTTACCTACATCCTCATCACCCCAGTCTTGAACTCGCCAATTTCCACATGGTGCGCCGCCATTTCCAATCCGGTCATGAGCATGCGCCGCGTTTCCCTGGGATCGAGAATACCGTCAACCATCATGCGCGCGGAAGTGAAATAGGGTGAAGCTTCTTCATTATATTTGTCCACCAGCTTTTGGCGGAATTCCACGCGCTCTTTTTCGGAAAGTTCTTTCTTGGTCAACAATACCGTATCGGCGGCAATGCCGCCGTCCATCACCGCTAATTTAGCCGAAGGCCAGGCGAAAATCAAGCGCGGGTCGTAAGCCTTGCCGCACATGGCATAATTGCCCGCGCCGAAGCTGTTGCGAATAATCAAGGAGAATTTCGGCACGATCGAGTTGGCCTGGACGTTCACGAATTGCGCGCCGTCTTGAATGATGCCACCCTGCTCTGCCTGCTTGCCCACCATGAAGCCGGTGACGTCGTGTAAAAAGATCAATGGGAGGCGGCGTTCGTTGCACAGCATGATGAAATGCGAGGCTTTGTTGGCGGAATCGGAATAGATCACCGTGCCCATTTGCACCTGCGGTGGCTGCGGCCGGCCCAAATGATCCGGCGGCATCTCGGCTTTCACGGGCATGCCGGCGTTGGCCACCAGGCCGGCGGCGCAACCGCCGATGCGCGCAAACGCGGTGACCAGTGTTTTGCCGAATTCCGGCTTGTATTCCTCCAGGCGGCTGCCGTCAACCAAACGGCAGAGAATCTCGCGCGCGTCATAGGTGCCGGCGGCATTGTTCGGCAGAATGCCCAGCAGCTCGTCGGGGTCGTATTGCGGCTCTTCATTGGTCGTGGGCTGATAAAGTCGCGCGGGCGGCAGATTCAACAATGCCATTTGATCGCGGATGAACTGAAAGGCCTCGTCTTCGGTGTCAAAGCGATAATCCGCCACGCCGGAGATGGCGTTGTGCATGGTCGCGCCGCCGAGTGTCTCCGAAACGACCTCCTGCCCGACCGCTGCTTTGACCAAAAACGGGCCGGCCAGGTACATGCTGGAATGTGCCGTGATCATGGCGAGCTCGCTGGACATGCCGGGCAAATACGCGCCGCCGGCGACGCAAAATCCGAACACCACGGAGATTTGTGGAATGCCCATGGCCGCCATCTTCGCGTTGTTACGGAAAATCCTGCCGAAGTGCTCGCGATCGGGAAAGATCTCTGCCTGGCGTTCGAGATTCACGCCGGCGGAATCGACCAGGTAAATGATGGGCAGGCGGTTTTCCATGGCGATTTCCTGTGCGCGCAGATTCTTTTTGCAGGTGATTTCCACCCATGCGCCGCTTTTCACCAAAGGATCATTGGCCACGATCACCGCGAGCTTGCCCGCAACTTTGCCGATTTGCACGATCGTACCTGCGGCAGGATAGCCGCCAGGGATGTCCCGGTACATGTCCCAGGCGGCGAACAGGCCGATTTCCAGCGGCTCGGAATCGGGATCCGAAATTCTCCTGATCTTTTCGCGCGCTGGATATTTGCCGCGTTTTTGCAGCCTGGCCACGGCCTCGGGCGAGGACTCGCGTACGGTTTTCGCACGCAGATTCAGCTCGGTCAACAATTGCAGACAATGATTGCGGCGTTTTTTGTATTCTTCGGTTTTGGTGTTCAGTTGCGAAGCGAAAACTTTCATCGAATATCCTTCACGCGCAATTGAATCGTGGTGCGGCCCTGCCAGGTGTTTTCCTCCACCAAAAACGCCATGTCGATTTCACCGCGGCCGTTCTGCAGGCGCGGCAGTTGCTCGCCGAGATTAAAGCCGATGCAGTCCAGTTTTTTGTCGTTTTGCATGACAAAAAAGCGCAAGTGATTGTTGCCCACGATTTGCGGCGTGCCCACCACACGCAAACCTCGCGCGACAAAGATCGGGCGCATGTTCTGCGGCCCGTACGGCGCAAGCGCGTCCAGAAACTTCATGAAGCGGCTGTCGATTTCCGGCAAACGAATTTCGCCGTCGATCAACAGGCGCGGCACCAGCATTTCCGGCGTGAGTTTCTGCACGGCGACTTGTTCGAAGTGCATGCGGAAAGCGTCGATTTTGTCGCTGGTAATACTCAAGCCGGCGGCGTATTTGTGGCCGCCGAAGGCCGCTAATGAGGATTCGCAGGCCTGCAGCGCACTGTACAAGTCGAACCCGGCGATGCTGCGCGCCGAGCCTTTCCCCATGCCGTTGTGCAGGGAAATCAGAACCGCCGGGCGATAATATTTTTCCACGATGCGCGAGGCGACAATACCGATCACTCCCGTGTGCCAATCTTCCTTATACAACACGAATGCCGGCCGTTTTTCGGCCTCCCCTTGCGCTTCGATCATGGCCAGCGCTTCACGATAAGTTTCTTCATCGACGGTGCGGCGCTCGCGATTTTCCACTTCGAGTACGCGTGCGATTTCCATCGCCTGCCCCAAATCCTGCGAGGTGAGCAACGTGACCGCGCGCCCGGCATCGCCCATCCTGCCTACGGCGTTGATGCGCGGCCCCAGGATGAAAACGATGTTGCTGGTCGTGATCGGGCTGTTTTGCAGGCCGCAGACTTGCAGTAGCGCGCGCAAACCCACGTTTTCCGTTTGATTGAGTTTTACCAGTCCGGCTTTGACGAAAATGCGATTCTCATCCACCAGCGGCACAATATCCGCCGCGCTGCCGATGGCCACGAGATCGAGATGGCGAAACAGCGCCTGCGTGTCCCGCTGCAAATGCATGAATAACCCTTGCAGCAGTTTGAACGTGACGCCGACGCCTGCCAATTCTTTGAAGGGGTACGGGCAGTCGCTGCGCTTGGGATCGAGCAGCGCGCTGGCGGGCGGTAATTCGTGGCCGGGCTGATGGTGATCACAGACAATGAAGTCGATGCCCTGCGCGCGCGCATAGGCGATCTCTTGCTTCGCGGTCACGCCGCAATCCACCGACACGATCAACCGCACGCCTTGAGCCCTGGCGAAATCGATACCCGCCTTGGAAATGCCGTAGCCTTCCTTCAATCGGTCGGGAATGTAATAAGAAATTTCAAAACCCAGCTCACGCAGCGCCAGCCGCATCAATGCCGTGGCCGTGGTGCCATCGACGTCGTAATCACCATACACTAGGATTTTTTCGCCCAGCTCCAGCGCTTGCGCCAGCCGCAGCACTGCGGCTCTCATATCCGCCATCAAAAAGGGATCATGCATGTGCTCGAGATTGGTGCGAAAGAAAGCCAGCGCGGCCGCATGCGAATCGAGACCGCGATTGAGCATGACGCGCGCGATGATCGGCGGCACGTTCAACTCCCGCGCCAGCTGCTGCACGGTCTCCTGCGGCGCGGTGGTGAGTATCTGCCAAGAAAGATTCATAGACCCGCCCAGAGGTTAGGATGAATGATTTTTTGTTTGCCAAGCGATTGCAGTATTCAGGAATTCATTTTCTGCGGGTGCATTGCTGCTCCCGGAAAATGGAGCCTGCATACTGTTTCTGTGTACGCGCGTTGAATGAGTGCAAACTAAGAAATTAATCGTGAATTTCAAGCGGAAAAATGGCACAAGATTTTCATCGTTGCTATTCAATCATGATTTGTTATATTGCTGCGGTTTGTGAGATCTTGAATGAATCTGAGCAAGCTTGAATCTTTTTGTCAGAGAGTCGCCGGAGAAGGAACCACACTCCTATGAAAAAAATCAGGGTCTGCGTGATTTTCGGCGGGCGTTCGGGGGAGCATGAAGTCTCACTGGTGTCGGCCAGTTCCGTGATGAATGCACTCGACCGATCGAAGTATGAAGTTGTTCCCATCGGCATTACCAAAGCCGGGCGCTGGCTCGTGGGCGCCCAGTCCATGGCAGGACTGCAAAGCGGCAAGGAGCCCGGGCGTTCGATGGCCATTGTTTCACCCGATCCGACCGAGCAAAAACTGGTGGCATCAGCGCGCATGCAGGAGCCGTCTGCCGCGCTCGAAACGCTGTCGGAAAGAATCGACGTGGTGATACCCATTTTGCACGGTCCCTTTGGCGAAGACGGAACCATCCAAGGATTGCTGGAATTGGCGAATCTGCCCTATGTGGGCGCGGGCGTGTTGGGCTCGGCGGTGTGCATGGACAAGATCGTGCAGAAGGTGCTGTGCCGTCAAGCGGCCATTCCCGTGGTCGATTATCTGTGGCTGCGGTACATCGATTGGCAGCATCCCATTGAAAAGCCTTACAATGCGCCGGTGCAGCCGCAGCAATTGTGGGGCATGACGCGAGAGCAGATGATCGAAATCATTTGTGACACGCTGGGTTTGCCGGCGTTCGTGAAGCCGGCCAATATGGGTTCGAGCGTCGGCATTACCAAAGCGCACTCGCGTGAAGAATTGGGGGCAGGCATCGAGGAAGCCGCACGTTATGATCACAGAATTCTGATCGAAGAGGCGGTGTCGTCGCCGCGCGAAATCGAGGTGAGCGTGTTGGGCAATTTCCAGCCGCGCGCTTCGGTGTGCGGGGAGATCGTACCCTCGAACGAGTTTTACGATTATGACGCCAAATACATCGATGGCGCCTCCGAGTTTCACATCCCGGCAAAGCTGCCGGCCCTGCTCGGAGACAAGATTCGAGAAACGGCGATCCAGGGCTACATCGCGTGCGAATGCGAAGGCATGGCGCGCGTGGATTTTCTGCTGGAGCGCGAGTCCGACCAGTTTTATCTCAACGAGATCAATACCATTCCAGGCTTCACCCAGATCAGCATGTATCCGAAATTGTGGGAAGCCACGGGATTGAACTATCCGGATTTATTGGATGAATTGATCAAGCTCGCGCTGGAACGGCACCAGCGCCGCAACAAAATCAGCACCACGTATCAGCCGAAAAGGGATTGGCACAAGCCGGGAGGATGATGAACTTTTTCGGTATCTGCGAGGTCAAAAGCTTTTGCTCTTTCAAGTGGGGGATTTTTGCGGCGCCGCTGCTGATCTTTTCTTGGACTTCTTTTTAGGTTTGGATTCTGGTAGAATAGCTACGACAGCGCGAAGGGTAGCGTTGACGCTTTCCGAGTCAGGGAAAAATTTGACCAAATCGGGGTCAATAACCACGATATTAGTGCCTTCCGCATATTTCTTGGCGTATTTGTTCGGGCGCGTCGCGGAAAAATCGTATTCTTTGCGCATTTCCCATTTTTCAGCTTTAGCCATGCCGTTTTTCTTCATAATTTTTCCTCTCATTTTTTACTGCCAAACGGGCGCTAATAATACGAATAACGTCATTTCTTTCTGTGAAAACAACTATCACTATTCGAAGCTTTTTCGACATTCCTATGATAATATCTCGCTCTTCGCTTTCGGAATGATCTGGATCATCTCTGATGCCGGCGAAAACATCGAAAAAAACAGTGGAAGCTTCAGCGAAAGTCACGCCGTGCTTTTTGAAGTTCGCTTCTGCCTTTTGCGGATCCCATTCAAAGAGCAAGCCCATTCAGTTCTCCCCAGACTAGGCCTAACCGTCAAACTCTTATACCCCTACAACTTGAGCATGCGCCACAGCATAAAGATAGCACAAACTTGCAAGCATGCAATATCTATTTTCTGATGGCGGTTTGGAAAGTGTGGTACACAGATAGGGCAACAAAAGAGCGGCTACTAATCGTCGGATGAGAGCTTAATGGATTTGAAAAGATCATCAATTGAGTCTGGCTGCAAAGCCCATCGATAGGCTGGATGTATTTCCCAAGCATAGCCAAAATCTGTGAGCCATGTGCTCAAGTATCTATTTTCTTCGAAATATTTTCTTTGAATTAAGCCGTTGGATAGTTCCTTTCTCGCGGTAAGAAAATTGATCTTGTAAAGGAACTGTGCCAAATCCTTGTGAGTAGCTTCGCGTTTGTTGGCAAATACGAATCTACCTTTTTCAATTATTTTATTGAGCTTCTTAAAAAGTTCGTCTGTTGTAAAGAAATAACTTTCTTTAGTTGTTCTCTCTTTTTTATAGGGCTTCATCTCCATCCCCGATCAAGATCATCAATATAAATATTCTCGAAGCCGCTCTATAGGCTCGTTTTCTGCCGCTTCGTTTCCAAATAATCTTAGAATATTCTCTTCGGAAAAATCTTCAAGGAATGTCTTGGTATCCATAATTAATCAAATCACTGGACTTGGGAATTGTCAGCCATACTCTTCAGACGCCGATCTTCAAAATGTGCGATGAGCTGTTTGACGAGATAAACCGCGCTGCCGATCATCAAGCCGATCACCCCACCAGCCAACCCCGAGTACACGGTCTTCCAGAATATCCACGCGGTGCTGTCGCCCTCCGCCGGCGTGCTGAATAGCCGCCAAATGCAGCCCAGCAATGCCACCCAGCCAACATAGGGCCAAATGGTTTCATTATAAGTGGTGTGATGCAGATGCGCCGGCTTCTCAAGCGCCGGCCGCGGCGGCCCCGGCCGGCCGTTCGGGTTCCTGCTCAAAGTCTGTTTTTCCAGCAGCTCGCGGCACGATTCGATGCCTAAGCGCGCGGATTCACTCCTGGGATCCAGTTCCAAAACCTTGGCATAATAGCGCATCGCTTCCGAATATTTTTTTTCGTCGGTGTAACGCAACGCCATTTTGATCAAATCCGTGGGGTCGGCTTGGCGGATCGCTTCTTCGATCTTGTGCAAACCCGTTGCGGCGCGGCGCTCATTCGGGTCGAGCGCGATCGCTTTTTCCAAAGCCTCCTGCGCGCGTATAAGGTTGCCGCCGCGCACTGCTTCCTTCGCCTGATGCAACAACTCTTCGACATGCTCGCGTGTCACCACATCCGGCCCCACGCCTTCTGCAGGCGCGAAAGCTTCAGCCTCCTGTTCCGCCGTGGCGTTATGAAGACTGGTCTGGTACAGGTCGGTTGGTTTCTTTGCGAAATCGGCAGCGACCGGAATCTCCGGCACGGAAATGACGGCAGGCTCTGGTGCCGGCCAGGGCTCGGGCGCCGGCTTGGATTCTGGCGTGGGAATGATCACCGGAGCCGCCAGAGCATAGCGATAAGCCAATACCGGCTCGGCAGCTAAAACCCCGAACTTGACCGGCTTCTGCATGGCGCCGTGCGCCTCTGCCTGCCATGCCACCTCGGCCGCGACGGTTTGATAGAAATCATTCCAGGTCATCCGCGAGGTGCCTTGCGCCAAAGCGGCGGTGCGCAAGTGCTGGAGCAACACGCGCGAAAACAGCCCCAGCTCAATCTCCGTATCCTCCACCGAAATTTCCGTAGGCCCGGTGCCGGCAAAGATGAACCTTTTTTTGCCCTGCGCCAGCGCGGGCATGAAGGCAAAATCGTCCAGCGCTGGCGCTTTGCTGGAGGCAAGTGCCCGGCCACGATCAATGGCGCTAAATCCGCAATCGAACAGCAATACGACGCGGGGGTCTCCCAATAGATCCAGCCATTCGTCCAGCTGTTTGATGGAAATTGCGGAGCCAGGCAAATCTTCGCGTAAAGTGTCGTGCGCGATCAAATAGTTGGTGAACGGCTGGCCGGTAGCAGTGCTGAAGGTGCGGTCCGTTGTTCCGCGCCCGGAGAAATATACCCACACTTCGTCCTGGTTTTGCACACACGCGCCCAGCCAATACACAAATTGCGAGCGAATATCACCTAGCGTGGCTTCGTGATCCAGCAAAAGGTGGACGTTTTCTTTTTTGAATCTTCCGAGTTCGGGGTGCACGAGAAAATCGCGCATGGCGACGGCGTCGTTGGCGGCAAAACTCAGGGACGGGATAGTGGAATCACGGTAGGTGTTAATGCCAATGACGACGGCATATCTTTCACCCGAAGAAACGGCCTTGTGAGGTGACGGCTGCATACCAACCTTCAGAAAAAAATGTTCAGCGCTCAGTCGCGGGACATCGTCGAGCCTTCGGTCGAGCTCCTGCTCTCGTTCGCCAATGGATGGGTTTCTCTATTATCATTCTAAAGGCAATCGTGAAACTTTGCGGAAGGCGGGGAACAAAAAACGTCAGCAGTTCCGTTCTTTCAAGAGGTTTTTACACAGCCAAAACGCCAGCGGCCCGGTGGAAACGGCAGCCAGGCCGGGCAAAATATACTCCCTTCCGCTGCCGAACATGGCGAACAGGCCGATGGCGATGGGGCTAATGACCGTGAAGTAAAGGCCGGCTTTGCCGCCGGGCACGCGAAAATGGCGCGGCAAATCCGGGCGGCTGTAACGTAATTGCAGCAGTGCGAGAAATTCCAGCACCATTCCTCCTAAAATCACCCAAATGTCGATCAGCACCAGGCTTTTGAAATCCCCGAAGGAGAAAATACTGTAAATCGCGCCACTCAAAACGATCGCCGTTACCGGCGTGCCGTATTTCGGTGAAATACGCGTGATGGCTTTGGGCAAATAGCCGTCGCTGGCCATGGCAAACGGAATGCGCGAATACGACAGCAGCCACGTACCGAACAGGGCCATGTTGGCGACCACACCGGCCAGGGATACCCAGCCGCCCAGAAAGCGGCCCCCCACTTTTTCCGCAATGTGCGTGAAATGCCCGGCCTGCCAGCTGGCCCAATGCGGATCGACCGCAAGGCTCACGAGAAGCGGCAAGCCGTAGCTGGCGAGAATCATGGGAAAAACGACGAGCAAGGCGCGGCTCAGCGCATGCTCGGAGTCTTGAATTTCTCCTGCGGCGGTGGACATGCCTTCAAAGCCGCTGATGAACCAGATGCTCATCAGCATGCCCGTGCTCAGGACTTCCACCACGCTTTTTCCCTCCGGCAAAAGCGGCATCAGAGGATTGTGCCCGAATTGCGGCGCGCCCAGTATGATCATTAGAACGAATGGTGTGGTCATGAACAGAACAAAAAAAATCGAGCTTGTTCCGATCACTTGAATGCCGCGCACGTTTAGGTAGGTAAAAAACCAGATCACACTCAACGCGATACCCCAATGCGCCGTTTCGCCCAGGCGCGGAAAATAAAATTGAAAATAATCCGCCACCAGGACGGCATAGATGGCGCAATCCAAAAACGAGCTGAGCCACCACCACCAGCCGGCTTGGAATCCCCAAAAATCGCCAAAGGCGGCTTTGACCCATTGATACATGCCGCCCTGCAGCGGCAGCGCACTGGCAAGCTCGGCCGACATGAACAACAGCGGCAGACCCCAAAAGATCGGTGTAAAAATCAAGAAGAAGAAGGTCATCCCCGGGCCCACTGCCGGCACCAATTCCTCCAAACCAAAAGGCCCGGCGCACACCGTGACATAGACCATGCACAGCAGGCTGGACCACCCCAGCGAGCGTTTGCGCAGTGGAGGCGAACCAATAATGGGAAGAGGTAGAGTAATGGCGCCGGCTTGACTTCGTGGTGTAGCATTAGCGGGGCTGCAAGGCATATGGCGCTCGTGTTCAGTCTGGATCGGGCCGAGAGATTCTTAAGTATTGTGCATTACACTTCACGCATTAGGATTTACGTAAAGCCTCATTCGTAATACATGATACGAAAAAACATTGATCGCGGCGGACCAATATCAGATGAACAAATTCATCAATTCTCGCGGCTCATGCGCCACAAAATCGGGTTTTAACGCCAGCAGTTTCTCCACCGGGCGAAAGCCATACGTCACGGCGCAGGTTCTCACGCCGGCGGCTTTGCCAGCCAGAATATCGTTTTCGCCGTCGCCGATCATCAAAGCGCGCGAAGCCGGGGTCTGCAGCTCGGTGAGCATGGCTAGTAACGCTTCCGGCTGCGGCTTGAGCGGAAAATCGGGGCTGCCGCCGATAACCATTTCAAAAGAAGCCTGAAGTCCAAGGTGCCGCAGCAGTGCCACGGTGAATTCCTGCGGCTTGTTGGAAAGCACGGCTTGCTTTTTTTTGTGAAAATGGGCAAGCACTTCATCCATGTGGGGATAAAGCCGGGAATATTCGGCAAGATGCCCGGCATAAAATTGGCGGAACCAGGCGAGCGCTTTTGCCAGCACCTCTTCGGACTCCCCTGCCAGCGCGCGTTCGAGAAAGACGCGCACGCCATCGCCCACCAAGGTGGTCGCTTTTGCCACTGAGAGCGGAGCTTTTCCGGATTGCTGCAGGGCGTAATTCACGGCATTGGTGAGATCCAGGCGGGTATCAATCAAAGTGCCGTCCAAATCAAAAACCAGGAGATCAATTTCGGAGTTGGTAAGTTCGGGCATGTGTGTGCAAGAGTAAAGAAATGAAAAATAAGGCGCAATATGATCAAGATCGTGGTGA
>JBIOXB010000111.1:0-12563 GCA_044869275.1 bacterium | reverse complement strand
ATCCCAATCTCGCGCCTAACCTCTCCAGCACCATTCTCAACACCGTCTTGTATTCACGATACTCTCCACGTTCGGCCTCGGACTCCAGCTCGCCGTACAACTCGAGCATCCTCTCATCTGCAATGTCAATGTGATGATTGGCAAAGACCGGACGCAAGGCCTCACGGATACCGGTTTCCCAATCAATCAAAGTGCCATAGCAATCAAAGGTCAGAACTTCAAAAGCGTCGAAATTCAGCAATGATATTCTCCTGCTCGTTTCTCGTGCCAATACTGGCTCGAGGACCGCGTCCGGCGACGGTGTTGCCGGCGGACGCGGCTCGGGGGATCGAGAGCTACTTGGTGGCGCGGGTGTATTTCGCCGGGCTTTCTTTCACCTTGTTCGCGCAGTCGTCGCAGCAGACGGTCATCTCCTTGCCGCCGGCCTGCACCTTGACGCCCTCATCCTTGATTTCCCAGTCGCACACCGGGCATTTTTTCGTCTCCATGAGAGGTTACTCCTTGCTTTGAAATTGCAGCCACTACAACAGTCGCCCGCGACCTTCGCGGCCGATTTTCATGAAGACAATATAGCCAGGCGGAAAAAATCAGACTGTCAAATTCTTGCTCATTTCGCGAAGCGTTCGCCGGCCGGCGCCGCGGCGCACGTCGGAGGGCGTGCGGCCGAACTCGCGGTGGAAGGCGTCGGCGAAGTGGCTGTGGCTGGAGAACCCGAGTTCGAGGGCGAGCGCGGTGAGATTGTTCGCGCCGCCCGCCAGCCTTTCGAGCGAAGCGCGGAGGCGCAGGCGCGTCAGATAGCGGTGAAGCGACACGCCGGTGCGCTGCTGAAAAACGCGGGCGAGATGAAAGGGCGAGGCGTACACTGCGCGGGCAACGTCATGGAGCGTGAGGCGTTCACCCAGCCGGCTCGCGAGGTAGATTTTGGCCGTTTCGGCGCGCTCGGCGTGATCAGCATCCGTGCCGTTTCGGCGGCGCTGGCGCGGCAGGCCGTGTCGCAGGAACGCGGCTTCCAGCACGCTGGCCATGAGTTGCAGCGCCGTCGCCTCGACCCACAGCGGTTCGCATTTGCCGGCCTCCAGCCGCCGCACGAATGCATGGTGCCGCCAGAATAAGTTTGAATCACAGGGACCGGTGACGAAGGGAAACGGCCGTTCGGGATGATCATCAATGGAGGTATCGAGCCCGCGGACGATGTCGTTGAGCACGTCCGGCGAGGAAGCGAAAACGGTGCCGCGGTCACCGCAGTCGGCCGGATGACTGACGCGATAGGTCGATCCCTTGGAGAAAAACACCGCTTGATTGACGTCGGCGGCCACATGCCGCCGGCCGAAGTGTTTGCAGAAGGCGCCATGGCGCATGAGCACGATGTTGTTGCGGCCGGAATGCTCCTCGGCCGCGGGTCCGCCGCGACCGGTGCGGCAACAGTAGTCGCGCACGCTGAGGATGGGACTGTCGTAAAGCACGCGAAATGTGAGCGGGTTTTCAGTGGGGCACGACATTTACACCTGCAAGGGTTTTACCTGCTTTCCTGATTTTGGCAATGAGCGGCCGGTCCAGACAGGTGTCAACCATCACCGGAACGAACGCCATTGTAGATACTCTTATACCGGATTAACGCATCCGAGGTTTCACCATTGCAGGGTCAGCTGAAATGAAATTCATTTCCACGCCTTACCTGGCAGTCGCATTCAAACGCGTACGGAAGCGGCGCACCTTGGCCAAATTGCCGCAATCCCGCATGTCACACCACTGGCGGCTGCGGTTTTTGCTGGTGTCTTCAAACAGCCAGCCGCAGTCCTCGCCGCCGCATTCGCGCAGGCGCGTCCGATCGCCGGTGGTGAGCCACTCTGCGGCGGAGTCTGCTATTTGCCAGAGCATGCGATCCAGCGCGTTCCTGGTGTTTGACCACTGCCAGACAAAATTTTCCGCTGCCGCGGCCAATCTGACACGACTGTGTGCAATGGTTAGCTCTTGATTCAACACCTCGAGATCAGACTGGTGCGGCTGCGTTCTGTTCAATACTGCCCTGCAAATGCGATAGATTGCCTCGCGCAACGCCATGGCTCGGGCGAACACCAATATCGCTTCCTCCTGGTGCCGCTGGCTCGCGCGCAGCAGTTTCTGAGCTTCCGTTTCCGTCAGCAGGTCCGTGTGCTGACTCCACGCCAGCAGATCGCAATAGTCGTTGAGCTTGTCCTCCCTTACCACCCCAGCTTCATCACCGCCTTTTTTAGACGGCAAAGCCGGGCGGCGGCCGCCAACCGAGTTGACAAAATCCAGACAGAGCCGCCCGCCCACCAGCTTCACCGTTGCGGCTGGCCTTTCATTTAGCTGCATCATCGCTCCAGATTGGTAACCTATAAAATCAACTTGACAGGTTACAAAAAATTTCCTATGTTTGTAACCGACAATAGGAATATAGCTAGTTACTGGAAATTTGTCAAGAGCAGGACAACTTGAATACGCATCTTCATAACCAGGACTAGCCGGAACCAAAGAATTGGTCTCCCACAAAAGCAGAACTCCCACGGAAATGAAAAGCTTTTTTCGTGGCAGTTCCATTTCCGTGGGAGAAAGCTTTTGCTATTTGCGCAGAGTGCACTTGCAGCTGACGAGCTTGGATTTTTGGACGAGCTGAGGGCCGAAGCAAGAGGGCAGCAGCAATGGCACAAATATCCTTCAATGAAGCATAGGACCCACGCAGCATAGCCAAATTACCTGTTGCTCTCAATCAGTTGATCAGAAAAACTTTCAGATTTATTCCAACTTTGATGAGCTGAGGAGAAACTGCAAATGTCGCTTAACCCGGATTCTCCTGGTGCCTTCCCGAGAGCGGGTGCGGGTGGTCGGTTCAATTCCGGCCTCAAAACGTGACAAGGAGGAGAGATGCAGGCACGGTTAAGAACTATTCTCATCTCCACACTTCTGTTGGCGGGCGTTTTCAGCAGAATTTCGAGGAGCGAGCTTGCGGCACAGACACAATCGTCGCCCGAAGCGGCGAACCTGGCACCCGCCAATTCGCGCGAAGTGTTGCCGCCAGATAGGGCACAGGCCGTGCGCCTGGTGCGCTTTGGATTACCACCGGCGATTGACGGAAAGCTTGATGAAGAGGTATGGCGACAGGCGGCCGTTTTGAAAAATTTCTATCAAACACAGCCGGGCGACAACACCGCGCCCTCATATCAGACGGTGGCGATGTTGGGCTACGACCATAAGTGTCTTTACCTCGGCATTCGCGCGTTCAACGATCCGCGGAAGATTCGCGCGACCGTAGCCAAGCGCGATGAGGTGATGAATGACGATTACGTCACCATTTATCTGGACACTTTTAATGATCGGCGCACGGCTTATGTGTTGATGCTCAATCCACTCGGCATCCAGCAGGACGGGGTCTTCACCGAAGGCAGCGGACCCGATTACAGCGTTGACGTGGTGATGCAGTCAAAGGGAATGCTGACCGGCGAAGGCTACACCCTTGAAATCGCGGTGCCTTTCAGCTCCATCAAATTTGAAGCCGGAAAGGAAAAATTGTGGGGCATTCATCTCCTGCGCCAGATCAAGTCCCTCGATGAGGAGAATTCCTGGATGCCATTGCGCCGTGACCAGGTCGGCAGCAAAGAAACAAGAGCGCGATTCCTCGCGCAAGCCGGATATCTTACCGGCCTCGCAAACCTTTCCGCCGAGCGTACGCTGGAACTCATTCCCACCTTCGCCGTTGCCGAGACGGGCAAACGTGTGCGCGCCTGGCCAGCTTCTGCAAAAGCAGCCAATCCCAGCCTGATTGACGCCGGACGATGGCTTGAGCAACCGTTGCAACCCACTTCAGGATTGACCGTAAAAATCAGGTTAACTTCGGGCATCAGCCTCGACGCAGCCGTGAATCCTGATTTTGGAGAAGTCGAGGCCGATCAGCCTCAGATTACCGCCAATCAGCGGTTTCCACTTTTTTTCGAGGAGAAGCGGCCGTTTTTTCTCGAAGGCATCGATCTCTTTCGCATGCCCGTTCAAGCCGTACACACGCGCACGATTATTGATCCGAATGCGGCGATGAAATTGTCGGGCAAGCGCGGGCGCACAAGCTTCGGGCTGATGCTGGCGAGCGACGACGCGCCGGGTAGTTTTAGCGAAGAGGAACGATCCGATGCCGCCTTGCGGCCCAGCATTGAAAAATTCCTTGGCAAGAATGCGCATATCGGAGTGTTGCGGGCCAGGCGCAATATCGGCCACCAATCCAGCATGGGGATGATTGCCACCAGCTATAATTTCATCGAAAAATACAATCACCTGGTTGGGATTGACGGGCGTCTCAGCGTCAGCCCAACCACTTTTTTCAACTTTCAACTGCTCGGCACGACTTCGCGACGATTCTTCTATGATCCAGAGGCGAACCAAAACTTCTATCGCACCGGAAACGGCTTCGGTTATTTCTCGGAACTCAGCAAGACCGGACGGCGCCTCAGCGTGCAATTTGCAGGTGAAGGATACACGCCGGACTACCGCGCCGACGTTGGTTTCACGCAGCGTGTCGATATGAACCGGTGGTCGCTGTTTGGGCGGTACAATTCAAAACCAAAACCAAACTCTAACCTCATCTCATGGAGCGTGCTGTACACTTTTCTCGCGCAGTTCGACTGGCAGAGGCGAGTGCAGTACTGGTATCACTATCCACGCCTCTTGCTGAACTTCAAACGACAAACGTTCTTCAATTTTTATTTGTATCGCGATTTTTTGCGGCTGTTTGAAGAAGAGTTCGGCCCCCAAAGGACAGCAACGCGACCTGGGGCATTTGTGGGAGCTGCTGAACGAAGCACCATCTATAAAGGCTTCGTGATTGAAGCCGGGACGGCGCCGAGCAAAAGGTATTCGTTGAAAGTCACAATTGACAACGCCTGGGACTTGTTGGACTACGATTTTGGCGCAGGCCCCAAATTTCCGCGGGTCAGTCCGGCGGCGCTGGCGAATCCCCATGCGCCACTCGACCCCGGTCCTGCCAGATCGCTTTTCGTGACGGCCTCGGGGGCACATCAGCCAACCGACGTGCTGCGGCTTTCGCTCGATTACACCAAAAGCCGTTTGGTTCGCAACGACTCGAAAGGCGTCGTTTTTGATCAAAACCTCTATTCGTTGCGCATGAACTACCATTTCACACGCTTCACGTTTGTGCGGGCGCGCTTGGATTACGATACCATGATCGAAAATGTGCGCGGACAATTTATGTTCGGCTGGACTCCGAATCCGGGAACGGCGTTTTACCTGGGATACAACGATGATTTGAATTATGACGGCTTCAACCCATTTACCAACCACTTGGAACCGGGGTGGCAGCGCAACCGGCGGGTGATCTTCTTCAAGCTATCTTATCTGGTCCGCCACGGTATATAACACATGGACCGGGCGATGTTGCTATGATCCAAAAAACGAGGAGGTTTGCAATCATGATTTGCAGAATTTGGCACGGATGCACGACGCCCGAGAACGCCGCGGCGTATCTCGCGCTTCTGAAAAATGAAATTCTGCCCGGCATTGCCAACCGGCAGATCAAGGGGTACCAAGGCCATCACTTATTGCAGCGCGATCTGGAAAACGAAGCCGAATTCGTGACCCTGCTTTGGTTTGCAGCGATGGACGCCGTGCGAGCATTTGCCGGCCAGGAGCATGAGTTAGCCGTCATTCCACCTAAAGCACGCGCGCTGCTTTCCCGCTATGACCAGCGTGCGAGCCACTATCAGGCATTTGGTTCGACCACGGGGAAAGCGATGATCGCCAGAATCTGGCATGGGATCACACCGGCAGACAAAAGCGAAGTATATCTCGATTACATAAACAAAACTGGCATTCCTGGCTATCGTCAGACCAAAGGCAATCAGGGCGCATTTGTCTTGCGTCTCATCACTGGAGAAGAATCGCACTTTCTGACGCTGTCGTTTTGGGATGCGATTGCCTCCATCAAACAGTTTGCCGGCGAAAACTACGAACGCGCGCGCTACTATCCGGAAGACGAAAAGTATCTGCTCGAATTTGAGCCGACGGTTCAGCATTACGAGGTTTCTGGTCAAGCTGGCATGGTGTGAAGAAATGCGCGGCCTCTCGCTCAAAAACCTCTTGCAAGTCTCGCCGAGAATTCTAAGTTGAACATAATGTTTTGCGAAGTCGGATTTCTGCAGCCCAGCAAGATAAGGAGGAATGGATGAGTGAGCGCTCGGCCGTGTTCAACTCTTCGATCGGCGGCAAGGTGATCATGGCGCTATCCGGCGCGGGCCTGGTGTTGTTTGTCCTGGTGCACATGGCGGGTAATTTGCAAATGTTCATCGGTCAAGACGCCATGAATAACTATGGCGTCACGCTGCGCAAGTTGGGCCCGCTGCTGTGGGTGGTGCGCCTGGGCTTGCTCGGCATCTTCGCCGCACACGTGGCTTACGCCCTGCGCCTCAAGCTGCAAAACCGCGCCGCACGGCCGGTTGCGTATGCTTCAAAAAAAACGGTGCAAGCCACGCTCGCTTCGCGCACCATGGTGGTCAGCGGTTTGATTATTCTTGCCTTTGCCATTTATCATCTTTTGCATTTCACGTTTGGGGTGACCGATCCCCGCAATTTCAACATGAGCGATGCCCAGGGCCGGCACGACATTTACAATATGGTGGTGCATGGTTTTCAAAACGTTCTGGTCTCCGGCTTTTACATCCTCGCCATGGTGTTGCTGTTCTCGCATTTGAGCCACGGCGCCGCCAGTTTTTTTCAATCATTGGGATGGAATCAACCGCGCTTCCAGGCCTGGCTCAAGAGGTTTGGCCCGGCAGTCGCCTGGCTGGTGTGTCTGGGATTTGTATCCGTGCCCATTGCCGTGCTGTTGGGCTTCATCAAACCGGTGGGAGGAAATTGATATGATACTCGATGCCAAGATTCCCTCCGGACCACTGGAGAAGAAGTGGGATAATCATCGCTTTGAAATGAAGCTGATCAATCCCGCGAACAAAAGAAAATTCGAAGTGCTCATTGTGGGCACGGGACTGGCGGGCGGCTCGGCCGCGGCAACGCTGGCGGAACTGGGTTACCGGGTGCGCTGCTTTTGTTTTCAAGACAGCCCGCGGCGCGCGCACAGCATCGCGGCGCAAGGCGGCATCAACGCTGCCAAGAATTATCAAAACGACGGCGACAGCGTTTATCGCTTGTTTTACGACACCATCAAAGGCGGCGATTTCCGCGCGCGCGAAGCGAACGTGTATCGCCTCGCGCAAGTGAGCGCGAATATCATCGACCAATGCGTCGCGCAAGGCGTGCCGTTTGCCCGCGAATACGGCGGCCAGCTCGCGAATCGTTCCTTTGGCGGCGCGCAAGTTTCCAGAACGTTTTATGCACGCGGGCAAACCGGGCAGCAGTTGCTGTTGGGATGCTATGCCGGCCTCAGCCGGCAAATCGGCTTGGGCAACGTGAAGATGTTCACGCGCACGGAAATGGTCGATCTGGTCGTCATCGAGGGCGTCGCGCGCGGCATCATCACGCGCAGTCTGGAGACGGGAAAGATCGAAGCGCATGTTGCAGATGCGGTGGTGCTGGCGACCGGCGGCTATAGCCCGGTGTTTTTTCTTTCGACCAATGCCAAGGGCTGCAACACCAGCGCCATCTGGCGCGCGCACAAGCGCGGTGCGGCCTTTGCCAATCCGTGCTACACGCAAATTCACCCCACCTGCATTCCGGTGAGCGGCGATTACCAATCCAAGCTCACGCTAATGTCGGAATCCCTGCGCAATGACGGCCGCATCTGGGTGCCCAAGAAAAAGGGCGACACGCGGGCGCCGCGGGACATTCCCGAGGACGAGCGCGATTATTTTCTCGAACGCAAGTATCCGAGCTTCGGCAACCTCGCCCCGCGTGATATTGCCTCGCGTGCGTCCAAGGAGGTGTGTGACGAGGGCCGCGGCGTGGGCGAGAGCAAGCGCGGTGTGTATCTCGATTTTTCCGACGCGATCAGGCGGCTGGGCGAGAACGTGGTGCGGGAGCGCTACAGCAATTTGTTCGACATGTATGAAGAGATCACCGCGGAAGATCCTTATCACCTGCCCATGCGCATTTATCCTGCGCCGCATTACACCATGGGCGGCTTGTGGGTGGATTATAATTTGATGAGCAATCTTCCCGGCTTGTTCGTGATCGGCGAAGCGAACTTTTCCGACCACGGTGCGAACCGCCTGGGCGCGAGCGCCCTCATGCAGGGGCTGGCCGACGGCTATTTCATTCTGCCGTATACGATTGGCCATTACTTTGCGACGTACAAACCGCAAAAAACTTCCACCGACCGCGCGGAATTTAAACAAGCCGAAGCGGAGGTGCGCGCGCGGGTCAAACGGCTGCTGGAGATCGCGGGCAAGCGCACGGTGGATTCATTTCATCGCGAGCTGGGCACTCTCATGTGGGAACGTTGCGGCATGGCGCGCAACGCGGCCGGCTTGAAAAAAAACCTGCAAGAGATTCCAGCGCTGCGCGAGGAGTACTGGAGGAACGTCTCGATTCTTGGCAAGAATGAGGAATTCAACATTTCATTGGAGAAAGCCTTGCGCGTGGCCGATTTCTTCGAGCTTGCCGAGCTGATGTGCCACGATGCACTCGAACGCGAAGAGTCCTGTGGCGGACATTTTCGCGAAGAGCATCAAACCGCGGAAGGCGAGGCCAAACGCGACGACGCCAATTATTGCCACGTCGCGGCATGGGAATACCAAGGCAACGGCAAAAGGCCCGTCATGCACAAAGAACCGCTGCATTTCGAATTCGTCCATCTGGCAGAGAGGAGCTACAAATAATGAAAGTGCATTTGCATGTCTGGCGCCAGCCCCATGCGCAAGCACCGGGAAGGATCGTGGTTTATGAAACGCCGGAAATCAAACCGGATATGTCGTTTTTGGAAATGCTGGACGTGATGAATGAGGAGCTGACGGCGCAGGGCGTGGATCCGATTGCCTTCGATCACGATTGCCGCGAGGGCATTTGCGGCACGTGCTCGCTGATGATTAACGGGATCGCGCACGGGCCCGGCGGCGGCAAAACCACGTGCCAGCTTTATATGCGCCATTTCAAAGACGGCGACCACATTTATGTGGAGCCCTGGCGCGCCAAGCCTTTTCCCGTGATCAAAGATCTGGTGGTGGACCGCGGTGCATTTGATCGCATCATGACCGCGGGTGGATTTATTTCGGTCAACACCGGCGGCGCGCCGGATGCCAATGCCATTCCGATTCCCAAAGACGAGGCGGAAATCGCCATGGACGCGGCCGCGTGCATTGGCTGCGGCGCGTGCGTGGCCGCGTGCAAAAATGCCTCCGCCATGCTGTTCGTTGCGGCGAAAGTTTCGCATCTCGCGCATTTGCCGCAGGGCCAGTCCGAGCGCCAGCGCCGCGTGCGCAGCATGGTCTTGAAAATGGATGAGGAAGGCTTCGGCAATTGCACCAATCAATACGAATGCGAGGCGGTGTGCCCCAAAGAGATCAGCGTGAATTTCATCGCGCAAATGAATCGGGAGTATATGCGGGCGAGTTTTTCGTCCATTTAAGATTTGGCAGGCCGCTTCGGCGCCAATGCCGTAATCAACACAGAGCCACACCGGAAGAATGATTCCGTTTCGGTGCGGCTCTCGTGTCGTGCCGGCTTCTGGTGTTTTGGCCACGACCAGTTGCGACCTGCCTTCATCCGCTATTTAATCATCTGCAGCCGGCCTTGTAGAATCCTCGCGCCAATTTCGATGCGATAAAAATACACTCCGCTCGCCACAAGATGGCCGTTCCGATCCCTGCCGTTCCAGCGCCGCTCATGCACGCCCGCGCTCATTTCTTCATCCAATAGCATGCGCACCAATTCGCCGCGAAGATTGAAGATGCGCAAGCGCACGTTGTTCGCTTCCGGCACGCGGAAACGGATGGTGGTGGCCGGGTTGAAGGGATTGGGAAAGGCTGAAACTTCGGGCCCATCGTGCACGGCAATTTTTTGCTCCGGCTCTGTTCTTTCCGCTTTCTTTGCCAGCCCGAGATCGAGCTGTTTGTACCAGACGTCATTGGCGGTGGTGTTGGTGCCGCAGAACATCAGCCCATACGCCTCATAAACCACGTGGCTCGGTGCGGTGAGCTCGGTAAAATTGTCGTTGTTGTGTTGCAGCAGCAGCGTGGGGGTTTGCGTTTCCAAGGTTGATTCACTGCCGAAGCCGCACGATTTATATTCGCCAAAATCTGAGGTATTGTTGCGAATTCCAGCGAGGTAGAGGCGATTGTTGGTTTCATCAATGGCCACGATCGGACTTTTCCAGAGACTGGTGGCGCCGACATTAAGTTTGAATTTGCTCCAAACGCCGCCAGTGGAACGGCGGTAAAGCGTGTTTTGCACGGCGTTAACGGCGCCGGTTTTGCCGTTGCGCGTGACCAAGAACAGGCGGCCGTCCTTTGCCGCTTGCGCGTGCAGGAGGTTGTTGCCTCTTTCATTGCCAAAGAACGTCAGGCTTGCGCTTTCATCCGTCCACGAGGTATTCGCCGCTCCATCCAGATGGTGCAAAAAGCCGTATGCCAAGCCGCCATTCCCGGAGGTCATGCCGTAAAATACGCCGACACGATTGCCGCTGGCGGTGAAAGTCAAACCGTCCGTGTTGCCGCCATTGCCGGTGATGCCAGATTTCAGGACCATGGTTGCCGACCAGGTCTGCCCGTTGTCAGCGGAGACCTTGGCTTCCAGGGCTGTGCCGTTGATGCGGAACAGCCATAATTGCCCGTTCTGGGCGCGCGCGATACTGACGGCGTTGGCCGTGCTTCCATGGCCGAATCCGGCAACATTCACCAATGCCAACTCTTGGATCCAGCCGGTGCCGTTGTAAAGCAATCGCCCGACCTGGGTCGCGGTCTGATGCGAGCTGACGTAGTATAAACGGCTGTTGGCCGAGTCGAGCACGGCATCAATGCGCACCGCAGGCCGGCTCTCCACGAGCAGGCCGCGCGTCCATGCGCCACTCGAAAATCTCCACAAATGCCAGTCTGTTTTCACGGAGTCGAACGCAATCAACCACCATTTGTTCTGAAAATAAAACAACTTGCTTTGATTGGATTTTTCCACATTGGCGTCGGTGCTGGCGGCCACGCTCGTGCCATAGGGGTTGGAAGGCGGAGCAGCAGCTTTGATATTGTAATTCGGCGAATTTGCGCCTGCCGGTTCGGCATTGGTGTATACTTGCAAAGCATAATCCCCAGCCGTGGACGGATTAGCGAGGCCAGCGCTGCTGCTGAAAAGCAACATCACATTCGTACTATTCGCGAGATTATTGGGCACGGTCACAACGGCCTGCCGCGCCGCTGGTGTGGTAGTGACATTGGCCGCGGCACTGCCATTGATCGTGACGTGAGCACTGTTGATACTCGCCGGCACTTGAGTGTTGAATGGCCAGGTCACGGTGATCGCGCCGCTGCCACCGGCGAGAGCGCCGCTGCTGCCCAAAACAATCGGAATGCTGTAGCTCGCGTGCCGAGTGACCGTGTCCGGCGTCGCCGCGATGTTGCCGACGGTCAAGAGCGAACCGCCGGGCGTATTGATCGCATAATTCGGCGAATTGCCATTCAACGGCTGTGCACTGGTCTGCACTTGCAAGACATAATTGCCCGCCACTGTGGGATTCGTGAGGCCGGCGCTCACCGTGAACGCCAGCGTGGCGCTCGCGCTATTGATGAGATTGGCAGGCACAGTGACAACCGCTTGCCGCAATACCGAATTGCTCGTTACCGCTGCTGCGTTGCTTCCATTGACCGTAACATTTGCATTCGCGATACTTGCAGGAACATAGGTGTTACTCGGCCATGTCACCGTAATCGTGCTGCTGCCGCCTGTCAGTGCGCCGCCGCTGCCTAAAGTGATGGGAATCGTATAGGCTGCGTTTTGCGCCGTACCGTTCGGAGTGACGGTGATGTTGCTTACGGTTACGGGTGTAATGGCTTGAATGGCATAATTCGGCGAATTCACGTCCGTGAGCTGTGCGCTGGTCTGCACCTGCAAGGAATAATTGCCGGCGCTGGGATTGATGATGCTGGCGCTTGTGCTGAATGCCAGCGTCACGCTGCTGCTGTTCGCCAAATTGCTTGGCACGGTGACGATCGCGCGCCGATTGGCCGGATTGGTGATGACGCCCGCGGCATTGCTGCCATTCACGGTTACTGCGGCTGCAGACATGGAGGGAGGAATGATCGTCCCGCTCGGCCACGTCACCGTGATCGTTCCGCTACTGCCCGCGAGGCTGCCCTGCGATCCCAATGTCAATGCGATCGTATAGCCGGCATTGATGGTCGCGGTGTTGGGATTGACCACCACGCTATTCACCACCAGCGGTGTCGACGACGGGGCTCCGCCGCCGCCGAGGTCTAAAAGATTGTACCAGACTTGCCCAGCAACGTCGTCTTCAACCGTCACCATCATCCCGCTGGCGGCGGTGTGGTTGTTTTGCGCCACTGAGAGGTTGACGAAGCTGTTGCTGCCGCCTTGTATCACGGTAAGCTGGACGGCACTCTCCAATAAGTTTTCGCTTCCCAGCGCGACCCTTTTAAGATAGC
>JBIOXB010000110.1:0-7571 GCA_044869275.1 bacterium | reverse complement strand
TTCGCTTTTAAAAACATTTTCCTCTCACACTCAAGGGCAGCTTTTAACAATCTATCGTGAATGTCTAGCGCAAGGTGTTTTATTCGAACGAATAGATGAAGAAGAGCCGTGTGTTTATACATTACATTCGCTAGTGGCCGAGCATATTATAAGAGTCTCTGGCAGAAGTGCCGCTGAGATAGATGATGAATTAATCCGTGTTCTTGAGTGTATGACAAGTAATACTCGGGATCTGGAAATAATTAGGCGTATGCTAAAACTCATTACAGACTATCAAATCAATCTTGCTTCAGAAGAAAAAACGTTGAAATTTTTAGAAGTCGCGGCGGTTGCAACGAATGCGGATTGGGTTATTTGTCAACAAATCGCAAAATATTTAGTACAACGTGGCGTGTACGAGCTCGCTCTTGCATGGGTAGAACGCGCCTTGGAAACTAATCCAGATAGCGCCCCTCTACATCATACGAAAGGCAACGTCTTAAGGCGTTGGGGTATGCAGTCCTTGACGGATGGCAAGGTAGAGCATGCACACGAGAAATTCGAGGAGGCACGCCAATGTTTTGCAGTAAGCCGTGTTAAACGCGAAGCGGACGAATATGGATATGTGACCCATTTAGATATGATCCGTTATTTATTAGAAAAAGAACAAAACAAATTTCACAGGGCGAACTTACTTGCTGAAGGCGTACAGTTGTACAACGAAGGATTACGCTCCGTTCCCAAAGATCAATTTAGATTTTTGTTAGAAGAACGGTTCCAGCGAAATTTTGTTTTAAATGAAATGCAAACAGTTGATTTGTGCGCCAAAATTGAAAAAGCGCTTGCCGATGGGAATGCATCGGTTTATGCCGCCGTTTTTCTCGCTTCTCAACTTTACCTAAAGGGAAAGTATGAAAGCGCTATCGAAGCGCTGCATAAACAGAGAAAAGTGAATGAGAAAGGAATTCTGACGTGGGTTAAAGAAGCGGAACTCAATGCGCGTATAGGACAGTATCAGCAAGCAGCGCAATGTATTGATTCAGCAAGAAGGCGTGAAAATGTCGCAGAAAACTCGGAAGCCCTTTGGAGCCTGATGTATTGGAATGTGCTCGTTGCAACAGCACGTGAAGATTTCCAAGAGGCGAGAGAAGCCAGTCTACGACTGACGAACAGCGGCTTTTTCTCAAGACTTTTTTCTAGGCAGTTTTTTCCAAGAGGATACATCTGGAAAGAAGCTGCTAGAGAAATCAAGCCCGAGAAACGTTCCTTCAAAGAGCACGCCAAGATTTGGGCCGGGCGAATCGAAAGAATTCGCGCAGGAGATAGCTACGGCCAGATTGCTTTAACAAACATAGCGGGAGAAACTTTCAATTTAGATTTCACTCCTCGCTATTTTTCTCGCGGAGATCTTAGACGAGGAGATCGTGTAGAATTTATCATCACTATTCTTCCCAATCGCCTGCGTGCAGATGATGTCAACTCGAAACCTTTCTTGAACACGATAGATGATTTATTTGTCAAATGAATAGTTTTTTACTTCCACCAATACCTTTAGTCCCATCGCCTTCGGCATGGACTGTGTGCGGTTGTGGACATTCAGCTTGGCCTAGATGTTGTTGATTTGCCGCTTCGTCGTGCTCGCCACAGGAAAGGTTTTGGGTGATAGCATCATTTAAGCTCTTTCATATGTTTGTTGAATGAACGCGTGGAGGCCTCGAGTACTGTAGTCCCTACTAGCTGCTTGTCCCGATAGCGAAGCAAAATGCCTTCATCGGTCATGTTTGAATCCGCCGCTTTTTGCGGGGTGTTGGAAGCTAATATAGAGCACGCCGGCTGATGAATATACGAAGTTTGAGCAAAAAGACAATAAACAGCAGCGCCACATCACGATCTTTAGGAGGCATAAACAATTCTCATATAGTTGAGAATATGGTGGCGCCGGAACGGATTGTGCAGGCCGGCTTTTTCAACGAGCTCAACTTCACGACCCAAAATCTGCTGCAATTTTTCCTGCAATTGAACTAGATCAAACAAGCTATAATGCGTATCTGGCGCAAAAGTCACAAGAACATCAATATCACTTTCTGGCCCAAAATCTTCGCCCAGAACCGAGCCGAACAGCGCCAACTCAGTTATCTTATGCTGGCGACAGAAATCCGCTACTTTATCGTAATGAATGGGTATTCTCATAATCACACTCAATCTGAATTTTCTCAAAATAGCGCATGCAATTTTTAAAATCAAAACTTTTCTGTTCTCGCAGGGGAAATTATAACGTGAAGTCAGACTTGGGCTTGAAGGGTCGACAGTCCACCCGAGACAGTTAAGCCCAAGTCTGACTTCGCGCGGCGGCCCGCCGAGGGCCTTCAGCTCCTCCCCTTCGCCACGGCCTGCATGCGGCTGTGCACATCCAATTGGGCGTAGATGTTGTTGAAATACCGCTTCACCGTCCTTATTGCAAAAAAGTTTGCGGCCAATTGCTTGGTTGAATTAGCCGTTGGCAACCAGTTGCAAGAAATAATCTTCAGTTTCTTCATGCCCTCTTTGAGGAAACGAGTGGAAGGCTCCAGCACAGCCAGCCTGACCATTAGCGTATCACGCTAGCACAGCGATACGCCGCCCTCGGTTGAGTTTCAATCCCTCACCTACTTGCTCCCTGCGCCTCTTGATTTCTCACGACAATATTCGTACTTTTGCGCAACCTAAAATGGAGCCAGGGCTATGTTATCGGAATACATTCGTTCTGCGATGCGCCGCGCCACATACGAGATTCTATCCGAAGGCACGTTCTATGGAGAAATTCCCGGCTTTCAAGGCGTATATGCCAATGCTGGAACGCTTGAAGCGTGTCGCGAGCAATTACAAGAGGTCCTGGAAGGGTGGATCGTGTTGGGTTTGCGCTTAGGGCATTCATTGCCAGTTATCGACGGCATTGATCTTATCGTTGAAAAGGCGGCGGCCTAATGCCACCCTTTGGTCCCATTAAGAGACGAGACCTGATCCATTTTCTCGAGGAAGCAGGATTTGAAGGTCCTTATGCGGGTGGAAAACATCAATACATGGTTAAAGGCGAGATCAAGCTTGCAGTTCCCAATCCTCATATCGGTGACATTGGCCGCGACCTTCTGGCTAGGATTTTGAGACAGGCGGGTATTGACAAGAGTGAATGGGAAAAACTGTGAGAAGTAAGTCGAAGCAGAGTTGATTTATTCACCATTCCAATTACCCGCACAACTCAGCAAGACACAGATCGCCCCGGATAAAACCGCTTCATCCGGTCGCTCACCGAACACAATGATCTATCCATCTGCTCACTTCAACCCCTGTTATCCGGCGCCAACAGGGGTCGAAAGCTCACTACACACCTTCCTTGACTTCAACAATTTTGCATTGATAGAAAAGCCGCAACTATTCAGCTCCCATTTCTTGTAAGCGGATTGAACGGATAAGGCGGATTTCAAAAACCTGTTTTTCAGTATTATTATCCGTTCAATCCGCTTAATCCGTTTACGTGACTTTTATGAGCGGAATAGTCACGAAAAGCCAATGATAATATTAGAAACTATTATCATTGGCCCTAATCTACATGATTAAATGTTACTATGGCACAAAAATTCAGCGAGACGGCTCGATGGATCCAATCGAAACCGGCGTGGTGGGCTGAGCTTTCAACGGCCGCAAAGCATTCTCAAAGGTCCATGTGCCGATTTGTGTCCCCTGCAGATAGCCGGTATTCACTGCCGTCGTAAAATGAATCCCTGCGAACACGCGCGAAGCGCCGTTCTCGCGAGCGGCCTCGGAAAAACTCCAAAACTTGCGCGTGATGCCGGGATATGGAGCGCCGCTGGTGATGGAAAAGCTCACGAAGTCCGTTCCACAGAATTTTTCCAACACTGCCGCAACCCCAGCGCCGAGCACGGTGTGTCCCGAGGGATAATCCGGTATGGGCGGCGTGGGAAGATAGTTGAGCCATTCAGGGTCGCCGGCGGCGCGAATCGCGGTGGCGGGGCGCCAGTAGTTATAATAATACTTCGCCTCGAAGACGCCGATGTAGCCGTCAGCCATCGCCATGTTCACGAGCGCGAATAAACGCGCATTGTCATGAACATTGAGCTGGCGCGCAGCCGAAACTTCACGCGCGATGCGATTCCAACCCCGTGGCGAGTTCTCATACCAGAAACGTGCAATCTCACTCTGCTCATTCGTGCGCACGGTGCTTTTTTCAGCGCCGAGGGCTTTGACTTCTTCTATATCGGCCAGAGCTTGCGCGCTATTGACCTTGGGCGGGGCCTGCGGCCGGAACTGCGCGGGCGATTTCATGACAAACGGCGTCACGCTGGCCCAATGCACGGACCACGCCGGGGTGAAATCAGGCGGCGTAGGCCGGTATTCGCCAGGTTTCTTGCCGGCCTCGCGCACGGCAGTTTTGCTCGAGCCATCAATCTTCCGAGCGGAAAGAATTACTTCGGCCGCGTCCTGACCAATTTCGATTCCAGCCTTCTTCGCCGCTTCATTGGGAATGGAGCGCAAGGCCTCCTCGTGCGCTGCATCGAACGTGGACTTCGCTGCCGGCAACAGCTCGATGAGCACTGCATGTGCTGCCGCTGCGATGGCGGCATCGAGGGAAGCGCCTGGTGCAGTTGAGGCTTTGAAACGATAGGATTCGTAGCGTCGATCGATGGCGTTGACCGCATCGTGAATTGCAATATGAAGAATCGAGAAGAGGCGTGACTCCGTGAGCGGATCGGTTTGCGCCGCCGCTGCCGCCTCCGTGGCAATACGATTCCAGCGCACGACTGCATCGGGAGACGCATTTGACTGCGCCAACATGGCACCCGCCCATGCGAGTAGTGTGAGGAATGAAATAGCAAAAGCGACCTTACGGGACATGGTGTTTCTCCTTCATGATTGTGATTCGTTTAATCCAAGCCAGGCTTCGCTTGCGACACAATTACCTTCCCAATGCTAATGACGTGCCAAAAACAAAAAGCCACTTGAGCTTCATCTCAAGTGGCTTCTAAAATCTATAGTTAGCGCCGCATAACGCGCTGCTGGCCATACCTGTATTCCGTCAGCCGGATGCCGAAATTTCGGCATGGTGTCGAAAGAACGGCATTCTTCACCCTTTTGGTTTCGGAACAGCAATGCCCAATTTTTTCATGCGCGACCACAGCGTCGTGCGCGGGACGCCGAGCAAATGCGCCGCGCCTCTTGGTCCCGCCAAAACGCCGCCGGTTTTTTCGAGCGTTTGCACGATGTGGCGGCGTTCCACATCTTTTAACGTGACTATTTCAATGATGGCAGGCCTGCGCCCGCCAAACCCGCGGAGGTGCTCTTCTTGCATGACCCGCCCTTGACAAAGAATGACGGCGCGCTCGAGAATGTTTGCCAATTCGCGCACGTTGCCGGGCCAGTCATAGCGCTGCAATTTCTCCAAAGCTTTTTGATTGATGCCGGTGATGCCTTTGCCCATGCGCCGCGAAAATTCCGCGATGAAATAATTCGCCATGGAGGGAATGTCTTCCTTGCGATCGCGCAGCGGCGGAATCACGATCGGAAAAATATTGAGCCGGTAGAATAAGTCCGCGCGAAAGGCGTTGCGCCGCACCTCCAATTGCAAATCACGATTGGTCGCGGCGATCACTCTGACGTTCACCTTTATGGTTTCCGTGCCGCCGACGCGTTCGAGCTCCTGCTCCTGCAGAACGCGCAGCAGCTTGACTTGCGCGTCTGCAGGAAGCTCGCCCACCTCATCGAGAAAAATCGTGCCGCGATGCGCCAGCTCAAACCGGCCTTTTTTTTGCACCACCGCACCGGTGAAGGCGCCCTTCTCGTGGCCAAAAAGCTCACTCTCCACCAGCGCCGAAGGCAGCGCCCCGCAATTGACTTTGATCATGACGAGGTCTTTTCTCTGGCTCGCCTGATGAATGGCGCGGGCAATCAGTTCCTTGCCGGTGCCGGTTTCGCCGAGCAACAGCACCGAGGCGTCGGTACTCGCGACCATGGCTATGCTTTTGAACACGGCCTGCATGGCTTCGGAAGCGCCGATGATCTCGCCAAAATTGAGCCGTGTCCACAGCTCCTCTTGCAAATAGATATTTTGATGCTGCAGCTCTTCCGCGCGCTTGCGATCGGTAATGTCACGGGCGGCGAGAATGATGCAGCTTTTGCCGTTGTTTTTCAGGTGGAAAAGCGCGGTGCGCCCCTCAAACCAGCGCGGCCCCGCCGGGACGTTCAGCTCGTATTCGAGCATCTGCGATTGGCCTGTCGCCAGGGTATTTTCAACCAATTTTAAAAAGCGATCGGCGAGGGGTTGTGGAAGCACGTCATGAAAACGGCGGCCCTTGAGCTTGTCGGCGGCAAGGTAAAGTAGGTTTTCTTGGGAACTGAGAATTTCCAAATAATAACCCTCAGCGTCGATGACGAACACAATATCGGGCAAGGCATTACCGATGGCGCGCAAGCGCTCTTCCCGCTCCCGCAGCGCGGCTTCGGCGCGCAGACGTTGCAGGCTCCGCCGTGGCGCGATCGGCAAAAATTCGCAGCAGTGCCATACCGCGCGGTTCTTTGGGCAGCGGGCGCCTGTCGACGACTGCCAGCGTACCGAGCACTTTACCGCCCACGCCCAGCAGCGGCGCGCCCATGTAGCCGGCCGCGTTGATTCGCTTCAACGCCTCGTCCTTTGGAAAGAGCGCTTGCACGTTTTCCGGAAAATGAAAAATAGTCCGTTCTTTAATAACGGCCTCGCACGGTGTGCCTTGGACCTCGGATTCGAGGCCTTGCCACATTACTATTTCTTCCGCCCAAAAGGCGAGAAACCGCAGCCGCTGCGATTCTTCAAAATACTCCTGGAGGACAGCCGCGTGCGTGCCGAGCGCTTGCGCGAGATTTTTCACCAGTGCTTCAAAAAATTGCTCACCGGTTGCGGCGGCCGTGCCCGCAAGAATCGCGCGCAGGGCGGCGTCTTCATCCAGACCATGGACAGCAGGTTCAAGGGTAGGGTCCATATGAATAGTATTTTGCCAGGAAAGACCGGCCGTCTGCGTTACTGCCAATGTCGCGCTACACAGCCGGAAAACTGTTTGCAAGTCAAAAATAGCGCTTGCAATTTTCAAAATCAAAACCTTTCTGATATCGTAGGGAAAAAAGCCCTAAAGTGAAGTCAGACTTGGGCGCGATGGGTCGATAACCAACTCAATAAGGAGCCATCAAACCTGCTTTTGTCACATTACACTGTAGGGCTTCTCTCGTTTCGGAGAAACTCCAGAATCCAAGCTGGCTCTATGCCAAATTTGACATATACTATGTCATGCACCCGGATGACAAGCATCTTGTTGTTTGGCTTCATGGCGAAACCAGAACGCCTCCATAACTCCCAAACTGCTTGCATTGAAGCTGGCTTTTTATTACGAATGCTCCAGTAATGAACGCCAAAAAAGAAATCGCCTTGAAGCTGGAGGCTGGTGTGTGGGTTCTGCCCAAAAGTACCTCGATGTGAGCGAAGAGGAGGCCACTTATGTTGATCTGAAACTCACCTTTGGTGCAAACCTCAAGAAGCGTCGCCAACAAAAGAATTTCACCCAGGTTGAATT
>JBIOXB010000109.1:0-22146 GCA_044869275.1 bacterium | reverse complement strand
CGTTTCAACCTCGAATACGTGGGCAGTGACAACAAGAAACATCGTCCGGTCGTGATTCACCGCGCGCCTTTCGGCTCGTTGGAAAGATTCATCGGTATTCTGATCGAGCATTACGCCGGCGCATTTCCACTCTGGCTGGCGCCGGTGCAGGCGGTCGTCATGTCGATCACGGATGCGCAGTTGGAGTATGCGCGGACGGTCGTGCGCGAACTGCAGGAGGCGGGGATACGCAGCCATCTCGACGATCGCCAGGAGAAAATCAACTACAAAATTCGCGACGCGGAAATGCACAAGGCTCCCTATATGGTTATCGTCGGAGCGAAGGAAGCCGAGCAACAGCTCGTGGCCGTGCGCAAGCGCAAGACCGGAGATTTGGGCACCATGCCGCTCGCAGCATTGACGGAGAAATTGCGCGCAGAAATTGCCAACAAGCAAACTCAAGACAGTAACTCATGAGTTCCTCCCGTTGCTGCGGGCAGGAACTGACGTAGAAAGGATTTTTCCTGCAAAAACCCAGTTCGTCAAGGAGAAACGCAGTCACGTCTCCGAAGAAATTCATTCGCGTTAACACGCAAATTCGCGTTCCGAAAGTGCGATTGGTGGGAGCTGATGGCGAGCAGGTGGGAATCGTATCAGTTTCCGAAGCCCTCGCCAAAGCAGAAGCGTCCGGGCTCGACTTGGTCGAAGTGGCGCCGACTGCTGAGCCGCCTGTGTGCCGGATTATGGACTTCGGCAAATACAAGTATGAGCTCAGCAAAAAGGAAAAGACCAGCAAAAAAAAGTCGGCTACCATCCAAGTCAAAGAAGTCCGTTTTCGGCCCAAAATCGAGGAGCACGATTTCGAGTTTAAAGCCAAGCATATGCGCACGTTTCTGCAAGAGGGCGACAAAGTGAAGGCGACGGTCACGTTCCGCGGGCGCGAAATGGTGCACCAGGAGTTTGGCAGAGCGATAGTGGAGAGGCTCATCGAATTGCTGTCGGATGTTGCCAAGCCGGAGCGTGAGCCCATCATGGAGGGCAGAAATTTGGTCATTTACTTCGTCAAGAAATAGAAAGGTGTTTATGCCAAAGTTGAAATCCAATCGGGGCGCGAAAAAGCGCTTTAAGCTTACGGCTACGGGCAAAGTCAAGCGCCGCCGCAGCGGGCATCGCCATATCCTCACCAGCAAGGATCAAAAGCGAAAGCGCCACTTGCGCGGCGCCACACTCGTCCATCCGGCGGATGAACCGGCCGTGAAGCGCATGCTGGGATTGAAGTGATCTTCAAGTGCAACATCAAACAACTCTCCCCGTCATTCTGAAAGAATTTTGGCCGGCCTGGGCATTTGGCCCTCAGCGTACAAGATTTGTTCGGGATGGCAAGGGGATTTTTTAAGCCAAAGAAAGGTTGTGATCATATGCCTCGTTCAAAATACTCCGTAGCCTCGCATCGCCGGCGGAGAAAGTTGATCAAAAAAACCAAGGGCAGTTGGGGCGGCAAAAGCCGTTTGTTGCGCAGCGCGCGCGAAACGTATGAAAAGGGTTTGACCTATGCGTATCGTGACCGCCGCAACCGCCGCCGCAGCATTCGCCGATTATGGATTGTACGCATCAACGCCGCCGTGCGCGCCGCGGGCATGACATATTCCTCCTTTATGTTCGGTCTTAAGAAAAAGAACGTCGATCTCGACCGCAAAGTTCTGGCGGATCTTGCCGTGCGCGACCCCCGGGCTTTCAACGATCTCGTTCAGCTCGCGCAGGCCAGATGAGCGCAGTGCTGGAGTCCCTCTTGCAAGAGCTGGATGGCCTGCAACACCGTTTCGAAGCGCACATGCAAACCCTCAAAACCGCGCAGGATCTGGAAGCCGCACGCATCCAATTCCTCGCGCGCAAGGGGGAGATTCAGCATTTCTTCAAGAAGCTGGGTGAGCTCGACGGCTCTGAACGCCCACGCCTGGGCCAGCGCTTGAATGAGTTGCGCAACGCGATGGAAGCGGCGCTTGCCGCCAAATCCGAAAACATCGGCGGAGCTACGGTGCTCGCGCCCAAAGTCGATTTGACGCTCCCGGGCATTCGCCGCCGCCTCGGCGTACGACATCCCATGCTCCAGGTTTTGGATGAGATCAAAAGGATTTTTGTCGGCATGGGATTTTGCGTCGCTCGCGGTCCGCTCATCGAAACCGATTTCTACAACTTTGAAGCGCTGAACATTCCTGCCGATCACCCCAGCCGCGATCTGCAAGACACCCTTTATATTTCCCATCCTGCGGGCCCAAAGGGCGAAACTTACCTGCTGCGCACGCATACTTCGCCGGTGCAGGTGCACACCTTGGAGGCACAAGCGCTGCCGATTCGTATTATTGCCCCTGGCCGCGTGTTTCGCAAAGACGCGCCCGATGCCACGCATTCGCCGGTTTTTCATCAAGTCGAAGGCTTGTGGGTGGATGAGGGCGTGAGCATGGCCGATTTGAAAGGCGTGCTGTTTGCGTTTGCGCACAAGCTGCTCGGCCGTGATTTGAAACTCCGTTTCCGCCCGAGTTATTTTCCATTTACCGAGCCCAGTGCTGAGCTGGATGTGTGGTTCCCCTCCAAGCAGCGCTGGGTGGAATTACTGGGCTGCGGTATGGTCAACCCGGCGGTGCTCGAACGTTTGGGCATCGATTCCGAAAAGTACACCGGCTTTGCCTGGGGCATGGGCATCGAGCGCCTGGCGATGCGCAGGTTCGGCATCGATGACATTCGCCTGTTTTATGACAATGATCTTCGTTTTTTACGGCAGTTTGCATGAAATTCACCTATAACTGGCTGCGCGAATTTGTCGAGACCCCGCTCGCGCCGGAAGAAATCGCTGATCAGCTTCCGATGCTGGGTTTTGAGGTCGAAGATTTTGCCGCCACCGTGCCACCGTTGCCGGGGATTGTGGTTGGCAAGGTTCTCGCCTGCCAGCCTCATCCTCAGTCCGATCATCTCAAGTTGTGCCGCGTCGATGTGGGCGCTGCAAGCCTGGAGGTGATTTGCGGTGCGCCGAATGTGGCTGCTGGCCAGCTCGTCGCCGTGGCACCACCAGGAAGCGTGCTGCCGAATGGTTTGCGCCTCGAACCCAAGCCCATTCTCGGCGTCACGTCTTTTGGAATGATTTGCAGCGAAAAAGAGCTCGATCTTTCGCAGGAGGCGGACAAAATTCTCGTGCTCAATCATGAGAGTAGGCCGGGCCAGCCCTTGCGCGACGTTCTCGAACAGGATTGGGTGTTTGATATCGCGGTCACCCCCAATCGCCCGGATGCGCTCGGCCTCATCGGCATTGCGCGTGAAGTGGCTCTGCTCACCCATTCACGTTTGCGGCTGCCCCGAATCCGTTTACGGGAGAGCCAGGAAAAAGCCGAAAAATTTCTGAGCGTTAGCTTCAAAGCAGTTGATGCTTGTCCGCGTTATGCCGTGCGTGTTTTGCGCAATCTTGAAGTCAAGCCCTCGCCGTCCTGGATGCAAAAACGCTTGCATGCCGTGGGCATTCGTGCGCTTTCCAATCTGGTTGATGTCAGCAATTACGTGATGATGGAAACTGGGCAGCCTTTGCATGCCTTCGATTATGACCGGCTGGAAAAGCACAAGATCATTGTGCGCCCGGCGAGTAAGGGGGAGAAATTTCAAACGCTCGATGGCCGCGAGCATGAATTGCGTGAAAATGATTTGCTGATTTGCGACGGCGCCAAGCCAGTCGCCCTGGCCGGCGTGATGGGCGGCTTGAATTCGGAAGTGAGCGAAGGGACGCGGCATGTGGCGATCGAAGCCGCATATTTCACGCCGCGTGGCGTGCGCCGCACCGCGAAGCATTGTGGCTTGGCCTCTGAAGCCGCGCGGCGTTTCGAGCGTGGCACCGATCCGAATGGCATTCCCTTCGCATTGAATCGCGCCGCGCAATTGATGCAGGAGACTGCCGGCGGTGAAATCACACGCGGGGCAATCGACGTTTATCCTCACCCCCTCAAACCGCTGAAGATCTCCCTGCGTCCCAAGCGTGCCGAGCGCATCCTGGGCACCAGGATTCCCACGGCGCGCATGCAGAAAATTTTGACGGGTCTGGAATGCAAAGTTGCGAAGCAGAAGGCGGTCTGGCAGGTTACCGCCCCGACTTTTCGCCCGGATTTGGTGCGCGAAATTGATGTGATCGAAGAGATCGGGCGGGTTCATGGCTACGATCATATTCCCGAGCAGCTGTACTCACGCGTGAATATCGACAGCCCGGAAGATCGCGAAGAGGAGATTCTGGAAGCCATGCGCCAGGCCATGACGGGCTTGGGTTATGACGAAGCCAGTACTTTCGATTTGATTTCCGCCAAACAGGCACAAATGTTTCTCGCGCCCGGGATGCAAGCCCTGCCTTTGCTCAATGCTTTGAATGAAGAGTTGTCGATGTTGCGGCCGGTGCTGGCGGTGAGCCTTCTGCAGGCGCTGGCCTACAATCTGAATCGCAAAAACAAGGACGTTTGGTTGTATGAGATCGGTTCGGTTTTTTGGAAAACCGCCGACCTGCAAATCAGAGAAGAACCGCATCTCGGCGCCGTGGCCGTGGGCGCGGTGGAGTGGCGCAGTTGGCGCGGCGCAGCACCGAAGTTGGCGGTGCATGACATTCGGGGCGCGGTGGAAAGCTTGTTGCAAAAAACGTCCTTGCCGGCGCCGCAATTCGAACCTTTGTCTGCGCATCATATCGTCGACACCGGCTGGAAAATCACGGCCGGAGAGAAAACACTAGGTTGGGCCGGACACCTCAAACCCCAGCTTGCGCGTGCGCTGGAAGTTGAAGAGCCGGTAATGGCCTTTGAGCTGAACCTCGCCGATTTTGCGGCGTTGCGCGACCGGAACAAGACCTTACAACCTATTCCCAAATTTCCGGCTGTGGAACGCGATCTTGCGATTGTGCTCGACGCTGCCACTCCGGCCGGGACGGTGACCTCTATCATTCAATCCGCTGGCGGGCCGCTTTTGGAAAAAGTCGAATTGTTCGATCTCTACACCGGCAATCAAGTGCCGGCGGGCAAGAAGAGTCTGGCGTATTCATTGATCTTCCGTGCTCCCGATTGCACGCTGCGCGATGAGGAAGCGGAAGGATGGCTGAGTCAAATCCTGGCAGCGCTGGCGGAAAAATGCGGCGCGATATTGCGGACCTAAAAAAAACTTGTTTGAATTTGCTCGCAATTCTTTATATTGCAGCATACATTCCGATTCAGATTGCGTGACGCCACGCATTGACCAGGAGCCCAGTCATGGATCTGCAGCAGTTCGATGCGCTTGAACATAGAATCGCACAAGCGGTCAAGGTCATTCAAACACTCAAAGCCGAGAACAGAGATTTGCGCCAGCGCCTCAGCGCTTTGGAGCAGCAACACCAGGAAAGAGATGAACAGTTCGCCCGTCTGCAAGCCGAGATGAGCAATGTCAATGAGCGTTCTGAAGAAACCCGGCAGCTCCGCGAGCGGGAGGAAAAAATTCGCAACAAAGTTGAAGACATGCTGGCGAAGCTGGAAGAATTGCAGTTGCAGTTGTAGCTGTTATTCAATTTAAGGTCGCGTTGCACATTCTCATTTGAAGATTTTTCGTCTATCCCATCATGTGTCCTGAAGGCACGGTTTTGAAAGTGAATATCTATGGGACGGAGTATCCCATTCGCGGCGATGTTGACGTTGAATATATTCGACGCATAGCGGAGTACGTGGATCGCAAGATGCGAGAAGTGGATCAGAACACCACCGCGAAGTCTTCACTGAAGGTCGCGATACTGGCCGCGTTGAACATCGCTGACGAACTTTTTCGGGAGCGTGATGAAAAAGCCGCCCTCGTGCGCCGTATGGAGTCCGAGGCCGATCGTTTGTCCACTGTGTTGAATGAGAATTTGAAAGAATAGACCTCTCGTGTAATCCCGCTTGGGCGGGATAGCCGCCTGACCCCGGTTGCAAGGTCTGCACGCAACGTGACGCCGTGCGCGATTTCGCGCACGTAATGGCCTCGTGTTCGTGCCGGTCTTGGAATCGGGGTTTTTGCTTTTATAGTGGAGGAGTAATGACGATCGTAACGATCGTGGCCGGTGCGGTATGTGCCGGCGCCGGTTTTCTGCTCGGATGGCTGTTGCGACAGAAGCTGGCGCGCGACAAAATCGCCCGCGCCGAACAATACATCAAGCAAATTTCCGCCGAAGCGCAGCAAGAATCTGAAAATCTCAAACAGGAAAAACTGCTGGAAGCGCGCGAGGAACTTTTTCAGAAGCGCCAGGAATTCGAGCAGGAGAGCAAGAATCGCTTGCAGCAATTGCAAAAGAATGAGAGCCAGCTCGCGAATCGGGAAATGAATCTCGACCGCAAGGTCGATTTGCTCAACAAGAAGAAGCAGGAACTGACGCAGCTCGAGGAAAGCCTGCGCGTGCGTGACAAAAACTTGCAGCTCCAACATCAGGAGTTGGAACGCTTGATGCGCGAGCAGAACGCGCGCCTGGAACAGATTTCCGGCCTGACCAATGAAGAGGCCAGGCGCCTGCAGTTCAACAATTTTCTGGAGATCGCAAAACAAGAGGCGGCACAGACCGTCAAAGAGATCAAAGATCAAGCGCGCATGGTCGCCAATCGCGAAGCCAAAGAGATCATCGTGCAGGCGATTCAGCGCACGGCCATCGGGCATATCGTGGAATCCACGGTGTCTCTGGTGCGGCTGCCGAATGACGACATGAAGGGCCGCATCATCGGCCGCGAAGGCCGCAACATTCGCGCGTTCGAAGGTGCAACCGGCATCGAAGTGCTCATCGATGACACACCCGACGTGGTCATGATTTCGGGCTTCGATCCGATTCGCCGGGAAGTCGCGAAATTGTCACTGGAAAGGCTGATCACCGATGGCCGGATTCACCCCGGCCGCATTGAGGAAGTGATTCAAAAAACGCGCGGCGAAGTGGAAGAATGGATGCGCGAAGCGGGCGAACAGGCTTTGCTCGAAACCGGACTGCACGGCTTGCATCTGGAATTGGTGCGGCTGCTGGGAAAGTTGAAATATCACACCCGCATGGGACAGAACCTGCTGCAGCACAGCACCGAAACCGCGATATTGGCGGGCATCATTGCCGCAGAATTGGGTCTGGAAACGCACCTCGTCAAGCGCGCGGCCCTGTTGCATGAAATCGGCAACGCCGTGGAAAAAGAAAGCGAATCGAGCGCGGCAGAATTGGGCGCGGAATTGGCGCGGCGTTACGGCGAAAACGAGACGGTAGAGAACGCGATCCTGTTCGCCAACAAGCTGCCCCACGAGGGGCAAGCGCTCACCGCCGCGACGATTATCGTCGGCGTAGCCAACGAGATTTCCATCAGCCGCCCCGGCGCACAAAAGGATGCGCTGGCAAGCTACTTCCAGCGCATGTCACAGTTGGAAGGCATTGCCAATTCCTTCCCCGGGGTATTGAATACTTACGCCTTGCAGGCCGGCCGGGAGATGCGCATTATCGTCGAGCACGCCAAGGTTGACGATGCGCGCGCCGAACAGATGGCGGTTGATATTGCGCGCAAGATTCAAGACAGCGTGCATTATCCTGGCCAAATTCGCGTCACGATCGTGCGGCAGTATCGCGCGGTGGATTTTGCGAAGTGATTTTTCCCTTGAATATTTGCAATTTTGGCCTATATTCCTTTGGTTTGAATGAAGCGCGTGGAATCGCATGTTAAGGGACTCGGAAACTTGGACCGTGCTGTTCATCGCCGATATCGTCGGCAAGCCAGGACTCGATATTACCGCGCGCCTGTTGCCTTCGTTGCGGGAAAAATATCTCCCAGATTTGATTATTGCGAACGGCGAGAACGGCGCCAATGGCAAGGGTTTAACTGAAGCGATTGCCAAGGAGTATTTCGGCCTCGGTGTCGACGTCATCACCGGTGGCAATCATATTTGGGACAATCCTGAGATTTTCAAAATCTGGCAGAAAGATTTGCGCGTCTTGCGGCCCGCGAATTATCCTGCCGGAAATCCGGGCCGGGGTTATGTGATCATCGATCTGCCTGGTGACGCCAAAGCAGCAGTGCTCAATTTACAAGGCCGCACGTATTTGTATTCGATCGAATGCCCGTTCCGCGTGGCCGATGCGATTCTCCGGCATGTGCACGAAACCACGAAATTCATCATCGTCGATATGCACGCGGAAGCCTCCGCGGAAAAAATGGCGCTCGCCTGGCATCTCGATGGCCGCGTCAGCGCCGTGATCGGCACCCATACGCACGTGCAAACCGCGGATGAACGCATCCTGCCCAAGGGGACGGCCTATATAACGGATGCCGGCATGACCGGACCATTCGATTCGGTGATCGGCATGCGTACGGAAATTGCGATCAAACGGTTCATGCGCCAAATCCCAATGCGCTTCGAGCCGGCAACGGAAAATCCGCGTTTGTGTGCGTTGGTGGTTAGAATAGACAAGGCGACCGCCCAGGCGGTGGGCGTTGAACGTTTGTGCTTGGCGTAAGCTTGATATCTCTCCATCTTTGCGAATCAAAATTTTTCATGGCTGCAACAATCATTGACGGCAAGAGAATTGCCGAGCAAATAAAGTCCGAGCTCATCCAGCGTATTGAGTTTTTGAAACAAAAGGGCGTCGTTCCGGGACTGGCCGCAGTACTGGTGGGAGATGATCCAGCCTCGCAAGTCTATGTTGCTGCTAAAGCCAAAATGTGCGACAGCCTCGGCATGTATTCGCGCGTGGTGCGCCTCGATAAAAGGATCGCTACAACCGAATTACTGGCAGCGATCGCGCAGCTAAACGTTGAGGATAAGGTTCACGGCATATTGGTGCAATCACCGCTGCCGGAACATGTAGATGCGTCTCGTGTCTACGCCGCCGTTCTTCCGGAAAAGGACGTTGACGGCTTTCACCCCGTTAGCCGCGGGCGGCTACAACTGGGAGAAGAAACGTTCGTACCGTGTACACCGGCGGGTGTGCGGGAATTGATCGTGCGCAGCGGATTTTCACTCACCGGCACGCATGTTGTGATTATCGGCCGTAGCGCTATTGTCGGCATGCCGCTCGCCATATGGCTGATGCAAAAACAGCCGCGTGCAAATGCGACGGTCACGGTTTGCCACTCCGCGACAAAAAACCTTGCCCAAATCACTGTTTCTGCCGAAGTGCTGGTCGCGGCGATTGGCCGGCCAAGGTTCGTGAAGGCTGAGATGATCCGCGAGGGCGCGGTCGTGATCGACGTCGGCGTCAATCGGATACCAGATGCCTCGTCGAATAAAGGCTTTAGATTGGTGGGAGATGTTGATTTCGATGCGGCGCAAACTCGTGCTGCAGCCGTCACGCCGGTCCCCGGCGGCGTCGGCCCGATGACGATCATCATGCTGATGCAAAACACAGTAATCGCTGCAGAGCGCCAGGCGCAGAGCGCATAGCGTTTTCACACTACATGCTATGCCCTCCGCACCGTGCTCTCTGCGCAGAGACTCGCGCCAGTAGCTCAACTGGACAGAGCGTTGGCCTCCGGAGCCAAAGGCTGAGGGTTCAAGTCCCCCCTGGCGCACCAAGCCCGAGAAAAACTCTCAGGCGAACATGCCGAATCGGCTAACGCCGGTTTCGTTATTTATGAATGTAACTGTCACCCAGAAAACTATTGACGGGAAGCTTTCCCTTTTGTTTGAATGAATCCTCAATCTTCCCCCAAATCGATTACAGCGACGATCTCACTTTCCGATTTGCGCCACCTCGACCCCGAAATCCAAGATTTGCTTTCCGCCAAATCCGATCCGGCGGTGATCGAGGAGTTTCTGAAGCGGCGCTACAGCAACAAAGGAAAGCTGGAAGTCAACATTTTCGACAACAAAGCGGAATTACGGTGGCAGTCTCCGTCTGCGAATGTCGATGCCGAGAAATTGCATCAGGAGGCGCTGGCGCAAGCGCGGCAAAAGGAATTTGCCAAAGCCATTACCAAGTGGGTGCAGGCGGTCGCGTTGAATCCGAACGATCCGGAGTATTATTTCAATCTTGGCATCGCTTCGTTCGAGAACAAGAACTACACGGAAGCGGTTGAAAATCTGCGGCATTGTCTCGCCGTGTGCCCGATTTACCATCGCGCGCATCTAATTCTCGGCACGATATTGCTCAAGCTGCGCAAATTTGTAGAAGCGGAAGTCCATCTCAAGGAAAGCACTTTTTTCAATCCGCGCAACGCGCTGGCGCATTTGAATATTGGCGCGGTTTACAGCATTTTGAAAAAGTATCAGCAAGGCATTGCCAGCTTTCAGCGCGCCATTGAGTTGTCGCCCCAGGAGGTGCGCGCCTATTTCGGCGTGGCGAAGATTTATTCACTGCTGGGCGACACCGAAAACGCGAATGCCAATTATCGCAAAGTCATCGACCTCGATCAACACGGCGCACTGGCCAATCACGCCAAGCGCGGTATTGTCGCCACCAGCGTGGATACCGGCAAAATGCCGACCGCCAATCTTGAAAGCTTGTACGCCGAGGGCTACAAGGCTTTTCTCTATTCCGACTACAAGACCGCGGCGCGCATGTACCAAAAGTACCTCCAGAGAAAACCGGAAGACGATCAGGTGTGGGCGGCATTGGGGGTGGCCTCGCTGCGGGCGGGCGCTCCGGATCAAGCCGCAAAGGCTTTCACCCAGGCCAGCAAGCTCAATCCTGGCAAAGCGCTATATCTGAAACAACTGGGCACGGCGTACGACGTTTTAGATCGATCGGTAGAGGCGGTGCAGGCCCTGGCGAAAGCGCATGAACAGGGCAAGTCCGATTCCGTGCTCTTGTCGCTTTGGGCTAAGAATCTGATCAAGCTGAACCAATTCACCGACGCCCTCGAGCATCTGGAGCGCGCCGTGAAGCAGAATCGCTCGAACTTGATCGCGCATTACTATCTCGCGCTCGCGTTAGCACGCCTGGGGCAGGTGGAGCGCGCGGCTTCGCATTTGGATGCGGTTATCGGAGCGAAGGTGGATACGCCGCTGAAAGCAGAAGCGCAAAGGCAGGCACAGAAGCTGCGCACGCAGTAGCCCGCTCGCGAATAAAAAGTCATCCCGGCGCGATGGCCGGCATGTCAAACGGTGATGCCTGGTTTTGACTCGAGGCCCGCTCAGAAAACGCATGACAGCAGCAGGCAAACTTTTCCGTTGCCGCTCATTGGTTTGCAATCTTCTGCTGCAAATCCGCCAACTCTTGCGCGAAGCGCGCTTTATGCAGCATGATTTCTTCTTTCAGCTTCATCAATCGAATCATGCGCTGTACAGTTTGGATTTCACCCACCAAGAAAGGATCGGTTTCTGCGCTGGTGGCTTCCACCTCTGAGGGAGCAGGCGTGGCCCGGGGAGCAGAAAGGATGGTGTCGCTTTCCTGGAAGCCGCCGAGTGCCTCGCATGGAAGCGTGCCGGCTGGCTTGCCCGCCATCTTGTTCGAAGAAATCTCTTCTGTGGGAGCTAGCTCGGCCTGGAACTCGTCTTCATCTGCTTCAACAGAGCTTGCCGGCATATCGGCAGTCAAGCCTTCGCCAGCGAGGGCAAAGTAACGATGGTGCTGAACAATTGCATAGTTCTGTGCCAGACTTGGGGAAACGGACGACAGGAAGAGAATGACGATCACACAGGCCGGCGCAACATGCGCATTTCCATTCGTGGAAGCGGTTTGCGGTTTCATAAGAACGTCCTTTTCTCGTTGATTTTTGTCCTGAAAACCTTGGCGGTGCGCTGATGAGCTCTGCAAGCATTATCCTGGCTTGACATGCTGTTCCATTACCTTGCAAAAAGGCGGCCAAAAACTCAAAGCCAACTTTTTGGACCTGGCGATCATTAGCTTTTACGGTCAAGCGATCTTATTCAATACTGTTTTGACCGCACTTAGTATGGTCCGATGAATCTGGTGCAAGTGATTTGCTATGTGGTACTAACAATTATTTACCGTAGGGTCAGGGGTGAATGGAGGCCGGCAATCACAAGCTTGTACGGCTGGGCGCGGCAAATTACGGAATTGTGCATGAAGGAAAATGAGCGGGAACGTGTGAGAATCGAACTCACCCTCCGCCATGTGTATGGCGGAGCAACGGTTTTGAAGACCGCGGAGGCCACCAGGCTCCCATCCATTCCCGTGAGGCAATGTGCGTGCGTTCGAATCTAAGTAATGAAGGGCTGAATTCCAAGCTGGGAAAGAATCTTGCTATGCGCTATTCGTTTTGTTTTGTTTGTTTGGTGATTCTGAGTGCCTGTCAACGGCAAGGTGATCAAAGCCAGTCTCATCAGACAGAAACGAGCCAGGTCAATTATGGTGTCGAACAAAATCCGCCGCAAGCGAATATTGCGTCTCTCACCGCGACTGAAGTTCAGAATTTGATCGCTCTACAGGATCGCATCGTGCAACAGCCGGACGAAATCGCATTCCGCCGAGAGCTGGGTGAGAAGGCCATCCATGCGCAGGCCGGGGTCGTGTGGACGGTGGGTCGTGCAAGACTTCCCGGTGGCGCATCCGCCGGGGCAGTGGCCAAAAGTCAGGCCGAAGTGGCGGCACGCATTGATGCCGGACGTTGGGCCGCCTATCTCCTGGAATGGCGCCAAAATGATTACGCTACGAACTTCGGTTCCATCCAAGCCAAGGTGCCTGGGAATGAAGTGGTAAACACTTCGTGCACGGATTCGACCTGCGTCGTGTTGGTGAAAACTTTGCTGCGCAATTTTCCATAACCCGCGTTTTCATGCCGTCACATGCGAACAAGCATTACGCAGCCCATCGTGCTGATTCTTAAAGAATATGACGGCGAATTTTAAGTATTGACTTTTTGTGGTAAGTTGTCGTATTATTAGATTTGTATATTCCGGAGTAGCTCAACCGGCAGAGCGGGTGGCTGTTATCCCGAAGCTTCGGGATGCAGGTTCAAAGAACGCAGTAAGAATGACGCTAAGAAGATTTCAAGAGAGATAGCTACTCCCGAGTAGCTCAACCGGCAGAGCGGGTGGCTGTTAACCACTAGGTTGCAGGTTCAAGTCCTGCCTCGGGAGCCAAGGTGAAACCCAGGATGAATCTGGGTTTCTTTGTTTTGGAGGTCAGGGTGGACTGGCTATTCTATCTGCATTGTATATTCGCTGGGTGGGGCAGATTTGAGCAGAGCCGGCGGCTGTTATCCCGAAGCTTCGGGATGCAGGTTTAAGTCCTGCCTCGGGAGCCAAGGTGAAAAACTCAGGATGAATCTGGGTTTCTTTGTTTTGGAGGGCAGGGTGGGCTATTATATCTACATTCTGTATTCGCCGAGTTTGGATCGATATTATATCGGCAGCTCGCATGATCCGGCACAACGATTGCATTTTCACAATACTTCGCGTAAAGGTTGGACGCAGCGCGGTCGCCCGTGGCAAATGGTTTTTTCGAAAGCACTGGCCACGAAAGCTGAAGCACAAAGACTGGAGCGCTGGTTGAAGCGGCAAAAAAGTAGAGAATTGATAGGTAAGGTAATTCGGGGAGAGTTGGAAGGGCAGATTTGAGCAGAGCGGGCGGCTGTTATCCCGAAGCTTCGGGATGCAGGTTCAAGTCCTGCCTCGGGAGCCAAGGTGAAACCCAGGATGAATCTGGGTTTCTTTGTTTTGGAGGGCAGGGTGGGCTATTATATCTACATTCTTTATTCGCCGGGTTTGGATCGATATTGTATCGGCGGCTCGCATGATCCGGCGTAACGATTATATTTTCACATCAACATCAAATCCCGCCCTGCGCGCGCCAGCGCCACGGCGATCACTTGTGAAACGCCGGCTTGCAGTAGAGTCCCCGCACACGATGCAACCGTCGCGCCGGTGGTGATCACATCATCGACCAGAAGCACCGTTCTTCCGGAAAGTTTTTCGACACGGGCTGCTGCAAAGACATCGCGCACATTTTTCACGCGCTCGGCGGCGTTGAGTTTAGCCTGCGACCGCGTGAAGCGCGTCCGCCGCAACGCCCAAGTCTGCATTTCAAACTTCCATTCCCTGCTGAAGGTACGAGCGATCAACCAGCTTTGATTGTAGCCGCGTTCTCTTTGGCGGCGGGAATGCAGGGGCACAGGCACCAAGACCGGTGCCGCTTTTGCAGCAGAAGATAAAACCGTATTTACCAGTTCTCCTAGACGCGCGGCGGCAATTTCGGCAAAAACTCTTGCAATGGCTGGGCGGTTCTGATATTTCATACGCGGAATGAGTGCCATCATGCTGTCCTCATAAAACCATGCCGCAAGATCGCATGCACAAGCGCGCCTTCCCGGAGCGATTTCCTCCACATTTTGCCACAAGCGTACTGCGGGAATTTCAGCTCGGATCACGCGGGCCAAGCAATCTTCACAAAGAAAACGGCAGGAAGGAGCTTGTTCACACTTCAGACAAGCGGCACACTGCGGGGGATAGACCAATGACAGCACGCCCTCCGCAAGTTGGGCCAAGCTGCTGCGGATTTTGTCCCGCGAGGGGAAATGAACACGCACGAGAGCACCATATTTTTGTCTTGAAGATTGAGAATCGAGGATAGAAGATCGTGTTGACAAAAGCATCCTGAATGCAATTCTCGATTTTCGATCCTCTATCCTCAATCCCCCGTTCTCCATCCGGCACTATCTGCCGCCCACAGGAAACGTATACGACAGCGCCAATTGCGGTTCAAAGCGTTTTTGCACTTTGTACTCGCCCGGGCGGGCAGGATCAGGTTGGAAAGTCCAAATGTAGTCGAGATACAAAATCAAGTATGGCGTCATTTTGTAGCCCAGTCCCACGCGTGCGGCCGAGTTCTCGTCCATGTTAAACAAATCCGAGAATTTGTCGACCCCCTTATCGTCATAACTGGCGCGTGCTGCGAAGCTGGGAAGGGTATTGGGTATGGAAGCCTCGACATGCAGCAGTCCGCTTTGTGGCGCACCGTCGGTGCGCTCGTAGCTTCCCAGGAGATTGACGAGATTGAGAATACTGCCATACAATCTGCCATAGGTGCCACGTGTGGAAGACGTTTGCAGCGTCAGTTGGTTTTGCCGGCTGCTGTCGGGATCGGAGCGATCAAGCTCATAAAAGGGACCGAAATAGGAAGGCAGGAAGCCCTTTCCGATAAAACGCCTTTCCAACTGTGCACCGAAGTTGACCAACCCGCTCAGATTGAAGACTTGAAACTCCGCGCCCACAGCCTGGCCGGAGCCGAAATCCACAATCTTGGCGGCGTCACCGTAAATCGCCAGTTTTGAAACCTTCGTTTTGATGATGGGCAGCTCGGCGTCGAAACCGAAAACCGATACGCGATCTTCAGTTTTGCGATTGACATCAGGATCGATGTCGGTCGCATAGGTGGCGCCGATGGCAAAGTTTTTCAAAATGGCGGCATTCGTGACGAGTTGCAAGGGCCGGTAGTAAAGCCGCCCGCCGAAGATTTCCGCCCGGCCTAGATTGCTGGTCATCAACTCGAAGCCGCCGATGCCGAAATCATAATCGAATTCGATGCCGAGCTTGCGCTCGTCGTAAATTATTTGGTTATTGTAGTAATTCATGATGAAGCCGTGACCGAGTCGCGCATTGTCCAACGCGCCCAGCCGCGTATAAACTGGATCGGGATTCTGCTTGAAGCCGTAACGCACGTAACGCAATACCCGGAACCAATCATAGCTGTCGTCCCAATCTCCTGCGCGCAAATCCCCGGTTTCGGAATCGAAGCGTAGCATGATGTCCAAACCCATGCCGAATTTGCCGAAGGCGAGCTCGGGGCGAAAATTCATGGTGAAATAAGAGTTGCCATTGATCGTCGAGAGGCCGATGCCGCCCGTAACCATCCCTTGATTGTTCAACCAGCTGCCATATGAGGAATAATTGGATTGCGCGCGCAGAGGAGTGGATAAGATGAAGCTCGCGAACAGAAAAGCGAGAAACACCCATCCAAGTTGTTTTCGCATAATTTTCTCCATGATTGTGTTTGACCGGAGTATCTTGGGCTCATCCTGTTACTGCGAAACCTTGGTGCATTGTAGCGGTAACAAATAACTGAGGTAACCTATGATCACCATTTTAGCCATCACAAACTCAACTTCTTATTTGCAAAGTGCCTGCCAAAGTAAATGACTAAACGCGACCATGTGGTCACAGAAAATGTTGTACTTGCAAGCTGTTTTTGACTGCGGTAAGCTTTACGATTTTGGCTGGCCCCAACGTTGTAGCAAAAAATTACACAGTGCCAAAGCGAATGGACCCAGGAGCGCGAAGCCCGTTAAGCAGATGCTTTTATCCATGCATACGGCATGGCCGGCTATCATGGTAATCGTGCAAACAAATCAACCTGGCGTGAAAAGTTCGGCCAGCGTACGCCTTCCAATTCCAGCAGGCGGCGCTTGATATTCGTGCCCGCAGAAAAACCGCCAAGCTTTCCGCCGGCAGCTACGACGCGATGGCAAGGAATGACGAGGGGAATCGGATTGCTGCCCAGCGCTTGCCCTACGGCACGCGCGGCTTTGGGTTGCTGCAGAATCTCGGCGACTTCGCCGTAGGTGTAGACTTGCCCATACGGAATTCTACTGACGAATTCCAAGACTTGTCGCTGGAACCCAGCAGGGGCGAAGCGCCAATCGATGGGCACGGAAAAATGATTCCGCCGGCGCTGCAAATATTCCCGCAATTCTTCAACCAGTGTTGCTGTGGCCTGGCGGTCGCGCACAAGCCAGGCTTCGGGCTGCAACTGCCGCAAGTTTTCTTCGATCTCGAAAGGCGTGTGATCGGAGAAGTTCACGAGGCACACGCCCTTTATGCTCGACGCCACCCACAACGGCCCAACCAGCGGATGAAAGAGCAAGTCATAGAAAATCTGCCGCCCCCGCATTTGCTGCCGGATCGCCGTGCGCAGGAGCGGTGCGTGTTTGGGCCCGCCCATTTCTTTCGCCAGTGTTTCCACACCTGTCAACATTTCACGATACAGGGAGAATTCGCGGCGGCACGTGGAACAGTCCGAAACGTGACGGTTCAGGCGCTGCTCTTCCTCCGACGACAAGTTGCCGAGATACAACGCCATCACCTGATCTTCGTTGATGTGACCGGTGAGCTGCATTGTTCCTCCGGGAGCGAGAATTCGAACTTGCTCGTCCATGCGGGATTGGTCCTTCACGTTGTGCGCGTGGTGTGCTTAGAAAACAAAAAAACTGAATGAAGCCGGGTACCTAATTCGCACCTGCATCCATCAATTTAAAAGCCATCAACGTTTTCACCTGAGGGTCAACCACAATCCGATCCGGCATGCGCGGTGCCTTGATGCGCATTTTTTGCTCGCTTTGAACCATCTCCATATGCTCAAGCCCATTTTCGCTGCCAGCCTGCCAGCCGATTTCGATGGGCAAGCGATCATAATGCTCCTCCTGCGTTTGCCGCAGCGTGACTTCGAGGCTCGAAGCGAGGGGATGCCATTGCCACGAAATTTGCACCTGCGGATGGCCGGGTTGTTCGAGCCATTGTTTGAAAAACCATTTCAGTGAATCGCCGCTCACCTCTTCCATGACCACAAGCAGATCATCGGTGGTCGCATTATCGTTGCGAAAACGCGCATAATACGTGCGCAAGCCTAGCCAGAAATTTTCCTCACCCACGAATTCCCGCAGCATGTGCAGAACCCACGCGCCTTTGGAATAGTTGCTGGCGTTGAGCAACTGCATATAATCGGTGATCCCCGCCTCGAGCACCCGGCCGTGCGGATGCTGTTGGGCAAATTGTAGATAAGTTTCTCGGCGCGCCGCCATCTTTTCGCGAAATTTTTCCGGCCCGTCGGTGTACTCGTAAAACAAAGCCTCGCCATAAGTGGCGAAGCCTTCACTCAACCAGAGGTGCTGCCAGCCCGCGGGCGTGACCGCATCGCCAAACCACTGATGCGCAATCTCGTGCGCCGTGGTACCCTCGAAATTGAGATCTTTGCCGAAGCTGTTCTCCGCGAAGAAAACCACACTGGCATTTTCCATGCCGCCGAAGCGTGTGACGGACTGCACCAGCGCCAATTTTTCATAGGGAAACTCGCCGATCCTCTTGGTAAAGAAGTCAATCATTTCCGGCACACGTCCGAAATTCTGTTGCGCGTGTGCCGCTTCTTCCGGAAAGACATAATAGCTGACCGGGAACGATGTGCCGGGGGCAAGGGAGCCGACGGCAAATTCCGCTGCGCCGAAGACCATGCAATAAGTCGGAATCGGCGTGCGCTCCCGCCAGTGCCAGGTTTTGTGTTCGGGGCGGGAGGCTCGCACCTCCTGCAACAAACCGTTTGCCACCACGGTCAAATGCGCGGGAACGGTGAGGCGAAAATCGACCGTGGCCTTGTCGGAAGGATGGTCGATTGCCGGAAACCAAAAGCTCGCGCGATCCGGCCAGTTGTCGGCAAACATCACGCGCCGGCCGAACTTGTTGTTGCGTATGATCAGCCCATCTTGAGGCGTACCGGAATAGGAAATCGCGAGTTGCAGGGTATCGCCCGATTTGTATCCCGCCGGCAACACAACCGCAAGAGTGTAACCGTCATATTTAAAAGGCAGCGCTTGCTGCGCGATTCTGACCGCCGCGACGCTCATCTTTTTCAAATCAAGGCGCAGTTCGGAAGAGTTGCTTTCGCGCACAACAATTCTGATCGTGGCCTCGCCGCGAACGTCATTGCCGTGCTCGGAAATGTCGAGAGCAAGATCATAATGCCAAACATCGTAACCGGGCTGGCGCACATAGCCGTCTTGCGTGCGCGCCGCCGTGCAAAAAATCAAGAGCAGGGCAAAGAGTCGAAGGTAAAAGCTCTTCATCTACGGGGAGTTGCCATTTTCACGATGGTCACGCCATGGCCCGTGAAGGCGGTTCGGCAGAACCTCATGGCTCATGGGCACGTTCCAGTGCGACCCAATCTTGCCGCAAGCGAAAGAACGCCATGCCCACGCGATTACCGCTCTGTTTAATTTGCGCAATCGCATCGTCAAAATACTCGTCCGTGACTTGATTCGCTTCCGGCCGGGAAGAAGCGTGGCGGAATAGAACGTTGTCATAGCGATCGCGAATAATGAAGCCCATGTGCGCTGAAAAAATGCCCGGTGTTTTTTGAATGATACTCGCAATCTCGCCGCCGCGCAGATTGTCTTTGATGGCCGGCAAATGTTCCGTGGGGATGTATTTGATCTCCATGTTCTGTGCGGCCTGCACGCCGGCCAGCTCGCTGTCCGGCAGGCCGAGTTTGCGAAAAAAGGCAGGGCGATCGATCACTTTGCTCATCTGGGCGCAGTAGTTGCCACCGATTTCACCCGTCGCGTCGGCGAGCAGCCAGCCATTGTTGGGCACCCAGTCCGCGTGCGTATAGTGATTGCGCGTGGTGAAGCCGACTTCGCCGCCGCGGTAACGGAGGCGCAGTAGATTTGCAAACATTTCTTCGTAATTAGCGGAGACCGTCATGGCCAAAATCTGCTCGCAAAACGTCATGCAATCCACACGGGAAAAATCCAGCAAAGGGTCGCGGTCATATTTCCCCGCCGGACCCTCGCCCAAACAGAACAGCGCATAGGGCGTGCCTTTCGCGCGCTCAGAGTAGATGGCGAGGCGGCGATTCAAATCCTTTTCGCGGCCGCTCACTTCGCGCAAGAACTGGTCGAGGGATTTGGCGAGCATTTCATGCAACCCGGGCCGCGGCGCATACTCAAAATCCTCCCTATAGCGCCGGCGCAAAGCACCTGCCAGCGGCTCTTGCACCAGATAGACGTCGATTTCCTTCGGGTGGCGCAGACGCGGCGACCGCGAGAAACTGTTGTCCTGATCGTCTTCATCGCCCACGAACAAGTCGATTCGGCCCTGTTGAATTGCGCGGCCGGCATCATGCGCAAAAAAGAAGCCATCATGAATCTCACCCGCCGGCAACATCACGCCGTATGCTTGCGGAACGAACAAAACACTGCCGATCAATATTTGCCTGGGATTCACCGCCATCGTGCGGTACGGCATCAGTCTGTAATTCTCGACACCGAAACCGAACGGCGCATTTTGGACGACTTGATAGTAAGCCTCTCTGCCATTACCGGCTGTGCCATTGCCCGTGGTCTTCCTAAAACCCGCAAAGCTGACCACGCGACCATCTGCGAGCTTGCCTACTCCTTCGATCTCCAGCTTGGCTTTATAGGCAGATGAAACCGCCGTGATCGGCATGCCGCTCTCATCCCGTAAGGTGGCGTCTTTGCGCGCGCTGGCAAAAATCTGCTGGCTTTCGTCTACCATACTGTAATACGTTGCCTGGAAATTGCCGATTTTATTGAACGCCTTGCGCGGCAGCATGGGCGGCGTCGCGTTTTGCGGCTGCGCCATTTCGTTGAACAGAAGCAGAAACAAGCTGGCGGAAGTAACTTTATACCTCAAATGCAACATGCGGTGATCCTGTTCCTTGACGGTTAAATTGACCTTTTCCCATGGTGTAAAATTTTCAACCCGTTCAGATGAGCATCGCCTCCATCTCGGTCGATGTTTCTTCGGTTAAAGTCTGCATTTCCCCTGGTCAGAATTTTGAATCGCGATTGGTTGAGCTTGGGTTTATGGAGAAGATATGAGAATGTTGGGGATTTCTCAAGTAAATTTATTTGTTCGGCAGACCGCCACGAATGTTCGATAACGGGCAGGGACAGCCAAGAGGGATGATGGTCTAACTCGTTTTACAGGCGTCGCGCGCTTTATCTGCTGACAGAAAAAATGGAATTCAAGCCGGAGCACAGCAAAAAAGGATGCTATCCCAGTTGCAGCGATCTATTCTTCTTAGAAAAACGGAAGGATCTGGGGAGGCGCGAGCAATTATTGTGGGGTTCACGAAGTAGACTGATAGAACTGGCAAATTCAAAACGCTGCGCTTGCGGTTGTGAGAATTTCATTGAGAGTGAGTGAATATGCGTGCTATAGTTAAGCAGTTCCACACAAAAAAATAATACCCTAACTCTCCACCTTTTGCAGTGGTTCGAAGATCGCAATTACGTGCCTGCTTAACCCAAGGAGGCTTTCAATTACGCAAGAAGTGGCGGCTCCTCAAAAATGGCAATTACATTATAAGGAGCGGCCTCTTCCTCAATTTTGGCCAAAAGCTCTTTTTGGTTCACATTTTTGTCTCGATGCAGGTAGATTTTGATCGAGTTCTCGGATGGGCTAATCCCCAGCCCATGGATACCTAGTTTACCATTTAGGTATCGCCTCCTTAGGCGCTTTTTGACGTCATCTAATGAGTCAACCATGTCGTCGCTCACTTTAAGAAGCAAACGAAATTGCTTAGGAACTCTTTTGCAGTTCAGAGGTCTCTCATAACCATGAGCAATTCTGCTATGTGTCAAATATAAATATACTCAGCGCTTATAAATTAGTCAACATAAATCACTTTACAAAATGGAAGTGGTGATGAAAAAAACTGCAACAAGACCTAGAGCAAGGTTACGTTTTGAGTAATTGGATCGAGACAGCGAACTCATGAGGCATCACTTGATTTTTGCAGTGCCAATAATAGTTGCCGGCTTGCCAAGGACTTCAAAGATAATTGTTAAGCAATCGAGGGCGGCTCTTCAATAATAGCAATTACCTTGTATGGGACGGCATCTTTCTTAATTTGGCGCAAAAGAGCTTGTTGGTCAATGCTTGTATCCGAATGCATGTAAACCTTGATCGCGTTTTCAGTGGAGCTGATCCCCAACCCATGGATGCCTGATCTGCTGCTTAAATATTGACATCGCAAGCGTTTTTTGACCTCGTTCAATGATTCAGTCATATCGTCATACTCACAATAAGATTTCAATTTCCAATTCTTTCAGTACATCGCCGATATGATTGGCAATACCATATTCAAATTTCCCATCTTGCGGACCGGCGAAATATAGCCCTACTGCTTGGTGGTCGGATTTGCTGACGACTAATGAGCCACTGTCACCTGGCTCAGCAAATGAGTTGAACGGATCGATTCTGTCGATTCGTATCTGGTCCTCAAATAACACTTTAGTTGAGTTGTGGTGATCCATTTGAATCTCCACATCCAGAGATACATCTGAAACAATACCTTCAGTATAGCCTGTAGTTCTTCCATGTTTGCAGACTATTGACTCAACTTTCTGACTTGGCGTTTTAACCGCGATTTTATTGAACTTTCTTGCGGTTTTTGCTGATAGTAATTGAAAAGGCCCTTGTGGTTTGCGTAAATTTGTTCAT
>JBIOXB010000108.1:0-18324 GCA_044869275.1 bacterium | reverse complement strand
AGTTTCACGTCAGAGAATGGACGCAAACTGAATTTGAAGAGCTGTTGGCGCGTTATTTCGATCTCGAGAATGCTTTTGGACAGTATGGTTTTGAAAGATGGTTCCCGTACAGTCGAACCCTGCAACGCTTTGCCCTTAGAATTCTCTTTCCCGAAAACTTCACTGCCTTCGACAAATATCCGGTGCTGGCGCAACCGCCTCACTATAAAGGGTTCCGCTTGGGCTTGACTTATATGGTCATGATATGCAGGGCGAAGAAGGATGGCAGCGCCAATGCCCGTTGACGTCTCGATTATCATCGTCAGCTATAACACCAGAGAAGTGCTGCTGGAATGCCTGCGATCGCTGTCCCGCTGGGAGTCCTCCCGGCTTGCCGAGATCATCGTGGTCGATAATGCCTCCCACGATGGCAGCGCCGAGGCCGTTGCCCAGCATTTCCCCCAGGTGTCAGTGTTGCGCCATGACCGCAATCTGGGCTTTGCCGGGGCAAACAATCAGGGCATCAAAGTCGCTCGCGGCAAGTATTTGCTGTTGTTAAATCCCGATACCCTCTTCATCGAGGATGCGCTCACGCCGATTCTTGAATTCATGGAATCGACCCCGCGCGCGGGCATTGCCGGCTGCAAGATTCTGAATGCGGATCACTCCTTGCAGCCGTCTTATTTTCCCTTTCCCAATTTAGCGACGATGAGCTGGATTGCTTTGTTTCTGGATCGCTTGCTTCCTTTGAATCATATCGACGGTCGATGGAGGTTGGGGCGAAGGGAGGTGTCCTCGCCCGTGCGCGTGCAAAGACTGCTGGGCGCTTATCTTTTCGTGCGGCGGCGAGTCATTGAAGAAGTAGGCCCGATGGACGAGAGCTTTTTTTTATTTTGCGAAGAAGAAGATTTTTGTTATCGTGTCGCGCAGCATGGCTGGGAGCTTTACTACGTTCCTGGCGTGCGTATGATTCATTGGGGTGGTCAAAGCACCGCGCAAAACAGTCCTGCCGCTACTCTCTTTGCCAACGCCAGCAAAGTGCAATTCTTTCGCAAGCATTTCGGCAGGCCGGCACAATTGTTTTTCCGTGTGATTTGGTTTTTCGCGGTGATTTTGCGCATGCCTTCTGTCTTGGCGTTGCCCTCGCCCATGCGTGGGCAAATGTTCACAGCCTACGCCAAATCTCTTGCCGCGCTTTTTCAGCCGCTCGCGGCAAGAAATTCGTAGCCTGCAAGAGCACACTTTGTTCATAAGATGCTTCGATAAGCGTGAGAACAAAGCAACTGGAGCAGCAGCGGCGGCGCTGGGATTTTTCCTGTGCGTTCCGAGGCAACAAGCCGTAGGACAGTCGAACAAATGGGAAAAAACAGGGTTATCCCAACACGCACATGTTCGGTGGCATTTGGGAATTCTTTGAAGGTGGAGGGGACAGGACCTTGGTCACAACAATCGGTTTTTTCCACCTCGTTATTGGTGCCCGCGTTGCGATCGCCGGAAAATGATCAAACGAATTTATCTACCACATTGACTTTGACTTGGAATACCTCGCCAGGAATAACGACCTATCGGCTGCAGGTCGCGATAGATGCTCTCTTTTCCATGCTGGTTAAAGAAGTTGAAATCAAGGATGAAATCGGCAGTGGAACCGTCGGCACTTCATTGAAACTTGTAGAAGCAACGACTTACTATTGGCGCGTGCAAGCCACGAACTCCGCGGGTAACAGTGACTGGTCGGAAGCTTGGCATTTTGCAACAGGGTTCTTTCCGTTGAAATGGCTGCCGCAAACGAATGGCGGCAATCCTTGGAGGGTTCATGCTGCGGTACCTGGTTTCATTACTCGCCATACCATTAGCTTTGCCAGCATAGACACGGGCACAGTTGTGGCAGGAAGATCAGTTTGGCGCACAACCGATGGGGGGGTTGACTTGGCAGCCTCAAACCCTACCCGATAATTTAGCTGGAAGTTCAGTTGGCTTTGTCACTGCTTATTGCGTGGATGGCCAAATCGGCTGGCTTGGAGGCGGGTTCGCTTTCAAATACACCTTCTCAAGCATAGTACACACGAAAGATGGGGGTAACCAATGGATTTTACAGAGGACGGGAGGCGAACCAATTGTATCAGCAATGTTTTTCTCCAATGCTCAAAAGGGCTGGGCAACAGGAAGCGATTCTTACCCTGCCTTTGCAAGATTCACCGAGGTCATTCTCCATACCCAAAACGGAGGCAGCTCATGGAGTTTTCAATTTGGGTACAATAATGCTGATCTGAATTCTACCTTTCGAGCTGTCCATTTTGTCGATTCAAATTATGGAGCGGTCGTCGGTGATGACGGCTTGATTCTGCAAACCAATAACGGCGGTGCCAGTTGGATCGAAAGAATCAAGTCGACCTCACAAAATCTTCTCGCTGTTTGTTTTTTCGACGAGGAAAACGGGTGGGCTGTGGGTGAAAACGGTGTCATCCTCCATACCGACAGCGTTGCTGCCATTGCAACGGATACCTCGACGAGCAGGCTTTCGCAGGCATATTCATTGCACCAAAACCATCCCAATCCTTTTAACGCTGCAACGACCATTTCATTTTCGCTGCGCCGCAAGAGTTCTCTGACTCTGAAGGTCTACAACTTGCATGGGGAGGAAGTAGCGATATTGGCAGCAGGAGAATATCTGCCCGGCAATCATCAAGCCGCATGGCACGCCGAACACATGGCCAGTGGCGTCTATTTCTACCGACGACAGGCGGAAAATTTTATTGCCACCCCAAAAATGCTGCGGTTGCGCTAATAACAAGAGACCTTAACTGTTCAAAATACCCTCTTGCCTCCTCCCCAATTGTTTCCTATCTTTCACACTGAACTTTTCAATTTTGCGATCATACGCATCTTTTTTCGCCCCAGCTTCGCAGTATTTGGCAAAGGGATTTTGCGCATGCAAATGCAAGAACTCGCCTCCCAGCGCGGCGAAATCGAATTTCGACGCAAGCTCGTCCAGCAGCAAGTGGAAGGCAAAAGCGTTTTTCGCGATGAATTCGACGGCAGCGTCATTGAAAACATCATGCGGCAAAGAATGGCGAAAACCGTTTCTGACATGTCCGCGCTGCAAAAAGCCGGTGTTCGTATCTCGCCCTATCTCGAAATCGGCGCGGAGCGGGGGCAAAGAGCGCTGGCCATGAAGAATGATTTGCAAGCCGACGGCATCGCCGCCGATCTTTCCTTTGACATGCTCAAAAGCGGCGATTATTATCGCCGCGTTTTCCAGAAAAGCGAAATGCCACTGCGCGTTTGTTGCGACATCAATTTCATGCCCTTCGCCCGCGGCTCGACGCCTTTCATTTTTTGTTATGAAACTCTCCACCATTTCCCCGACCCTGCGCCGATCCTGCGAGAGATTCATCGCGTGATGACGCCCGGCGGGTTTTTCTTTTTCGACGAAGAGCCGTTCAAAAGGGCGCTGCATCTCAATTTGTACAAAAGCGAAAAAATCTATTCCCAGGAAGCGCGGCAGGCCGGCAAGCTGAAAAAGGCGCTGGATTTCTTTTTCGCCCAGAAAAACTGCAATGAGACCGAGCACGGCATCATCGAGAATGATGAAATTTCTTTGGCAACGTGGGAAGCGGCCCTAAGTCCGTTTGGTCAGAAAGACGTAGAGCTGTCAACGTTGAAGGAAAGCGTGAATGCCCGGTGGTTTCCTTCTAAAGATTATTTTAAGTTTCCGATCGCTTATTTGTTCGGCGGAAGAATCAAGGGCGTTTGCCGCAAAGCCGGCGCACCGCCGCAAAAACTCGCAGCTCCAGTTGAGGCTTTTATTTGCCCGTCCTGTCTCCTCCACCAGGCTGAAATCAAGCTGGCGCGTGCGTCAGAAGGTTTCGCGTGCCCGCGTTGCCGCCAGTATTTTCCGATCGTCGAAGGGGTCATTTTCCTCCTGCCCCAGCAAAAGCTCGAACTGCTTTACCCGGAAATTTTTTCTCAGTATATTGCCCGGAAGCATGAAAATACTCCTTGACGACGGGCTATCGACGACCATCGCATTGACGGGCATTGGCCATCAATGCTTAGGGCTTTTTCAAAGTTTGCAGGCTTTGGCTGACGTCACCCTGGCCGATTATCGCCACTTGCGCCGTTTCCCGCGTCGTGCAAGGCGTGCCGCTTATCTCTTGCAAGTGAACGCCACACACGCGTTGCCGGCGTGTGACGTGATTCATTACATCAATTTTTATACGCCTTCAACTCCCTCGCGCGCGGCGAAAGCGACGACGATTCACGATCTTTCCATGTTTCTCTGCCCGGAGGCGATGGAGCCGCAGTATCTGCCGTACATTCGCAAAGCCATGGTCCATTCACTGCAAAGGGCCGATTCCGTCATCGTACCTTCTCATGCCGTTCAAAACGAAATTCTGGAGTTTTCTCCGCAAACCCCGCGGGAAAAAGTTGTCGTATGCTTCAACGGCCTGAGGGAGGTGTTTGTCCATCAACCGGAGGTGAACCGCCATTTGGATGAAGTCTGGTGTGACAAGTCTTTTTTTCTCTTTGTCGGCACTCTGGAGAAACGCAAGAATCTGCCTTTTTTGATAAAGACCTTTCTCACGGCGCACCGGCGCGGAGCCATTGCGCACGAGACGTTCCTGGCGTTGGTGGGGAAAAAAGGGTATGGCTATGAAGAGATCGAAAGCGCCATCGCTGGAGATGTGCGCGTCAAGATTCTCGGCCGCCTACCTGACGAAGAAGTGGCGGTATTATACCGCCATTCCAAGGCCCTGGTTTTTCCTTCACTCTATGAAGGCTTCGGCATTCCGTTGCTCGAAGCCATGAGCTGTAACACTCCGATCCTGCGCTCGGAAATCGCCGCCAGCCGTGAAATCGATCAACGCCACCACGCGCAAATGGTCACTTTCCCTCTCGCTTCCGGCGCCGCGTTGATGGAAAGATTGGCATGGCTCGACCGGGCGTCCGGGTCGGTTCGCGCACAACTCCACTATGGCGATTTGTCGATGTACCATTTCAATAACGTCGCGCGGCAGCATTTGGAAGCCTATCGCAAGGCGGTTGAAATCAAAAGATCAACATAACACAGGCTAAAGATGATCTCGGTCGAGTCATTCTTTTGGGTAAGCTTTATTTTGATTTTTCATACCTACCTGGGATATCCCGCCGTCTTGCTCGTGCTTGCTTTCTTCAAATCCCAAGGCCAGAAAGCAAACAACGGGCGCTTGCCTTTTGTTTCCATGTTGATCGCAGCGCATAACGAAGAAGAGGTTATCGCGGCAAAAATCAAAAACTGTGGTGCACTCGAATATCCCGAGGACAAGCTCGAGATTATCATCGGTTCCGACGGTTCAACCGATCGCACCAACGCCATTATCGCGGAGCAAGCCAGCCCGCGCATTCAACTGATGGATTTCACCGAACGGCGTGGCAAGGCTTCCGTGCTCAATCGCATCGCGCCCAGGGCCCGAGGCGAAGTTCTCATTTTTTCCGATGCCAATACCATGTATCGCGAAGACGCTCTGCGGCGGCTGGTTTCACATTTTTCCGAGGCGCGCGTCGGCGGCGTATGCGGGCGATTGGTTCTGCTCAATCCCAACGGCAAGCTCCAAGCAGAAGGCGAGCGATTTTATTGGAGCTATGAAAATTTTCTGAAGAATCTCGAAGGCAAAATCAGGACGGTCATCGGCGCCAACGGCGCCATTTATGCCATTCGCAAGGAACTCTTCAGAGCTTTGCCGAACGACACCGTCGTGATGGATGATTTCCTGATTCCATTGGGTGTGGTGGAGCGCGGTTACGACATGGTGTACGACAAGGAGGCGGTGAGCTTTGAGTTCACCGCACCCGATTTGAAATCCGAATTCAAACGGAAGGTGCGCATCGGTGCCGCGAACTTTCACGGCCTGCGTGAGATCTTTCCGTTACTGCATCCCGCGAAGGGGTTCATCGCCTTCGCACTGTGGTCGCACAAAATCATCCGCTGGCTCGTGCCTTTTCTCCTCATTATTCTGTTCATCGCGAATGTGATGTTACTCCACAAACCTTTATACCAAATACTCTTTGCGGGCCAGATTCTTTTTTATTTGACTGCTCTCCTCGCCTACCTGCTAGAGAAATTTCGCATTCATTTGCCGCTGCTCATTTATCCCTATTATTTCGTGGTGGTGAATTCCGCACTGTTGCTGGGCTTTTTCAAGTTTCTCACAAAATCACAGCGGCCGGCATGGGTGAGAGTGGAGCGTTGAAAGATCAGGGAGATTCATCCGCGACGATCGCCACCATCCGCAGCGGCCCGCCGCTGCCGCCTTTGATTTTCATCGGCAACGCGATCAATGTTGCACCTTTTGCCGGCAATTGCTCGACATTGGCCACGTTCTCGAACGCCGGAATGTTTGCTGAAAACAGCGTCACGTGGCTTTCAAAAAGCGTGGACTGGCCGTAATCGATGCTGGGCGTGTCGATGCCGAGGGCGTTGATCTTGCGATTATTCACCAGCCAGCGCGCGGCTTCGGGGTGCAAGCCCGGGAAATGCAGCTTGGCCACCGCCTCCGGCCCGCGTTCCGCCGTGCCCATATACTTTTCACGGTCCGGCCAGAATTTTCCAAACCCCGTGCGCAACAGCACCATGGCTTGATCGGGGATCCTGCCATTCCCTTTTTCCCAATTTTCAAAATCTGCAACTTGTACTTGATAATCGCGATTTTCCGCCGCGGCAGAAGAAACATCAACCACAATGGCCGCGCCGATCAAACGTTCGAGTGGAATTTCGTCGGCCGTGCTCTTGCCCGCCGCGAAATGAATCGGCGCATCGAGGTGAGTGCCGCCGTGTTCGGCGGCGGAAAAATTATTTGCGGCATAAAAGAAGCCGGCGGGGGTTACGCCTTCGGCGACTTTTTCGAGGGTGAAAGTGTTAGCAGTGGGCCAATAGATGGTTTCTTCGGAAAAGGTGTAAGTCAGATCAACCAGACGGCCAGGTGGAAAAGGCGCGTGCTGCGTAGCACAACTGTATGCCCAAATAGTCAAAAACGATTTGGCTAATAGACTGCGCATTCCTCCTCCCTTCGGCATGAAAATTGATTTCTTCCCGTTTGATTCAAGGCCGGTACACTTATGACATTTAGCCTGAATAATTCATAAACCGCAAAGACACCAAGGCACAAAGGTTTGGTTTTGTGAATAATCCAAGCTAAGTCCCTTGAAAAACGAATGTACTTGTGCTGACCAGCAATTACAATCTTTATTGAACACCAGGGGCAAGTTATGTCCACGAAGCAACATCGCCCTAAAGTATTTACCTGGGGCACTTTCGATCACCTGCATGAGGGTCACAAAGAGCTGCTCAAACGATTAAATTTGCTAGGCACAGTTTACGTTATTGTGGTTCCTTCGAGCAAGAAATTTGAAAACAGCGGTTATTACCCGCTTAAAGATGCCGAAGAACGAAAAAAAAAGTTGCTGCATTTTGGCCAAGTCATTAATACAAATCTGATCGCAGATGTTTTTGTGGATTCGTATTCAGATGGTTTGAAATCGCTCTTAACTCATCGGCCAGACATATTCTGTTTTGGTTACGATCAAAACAAGATTTGGGACAAGAGATTAGTAAATTTCGTTTTGAAACATAACTTAAAAACCACATTCATACAAATTCTGAATAAGAATGGAAGAGGGATTCACAGCTCTCAATTGCGTGGACTTCAAGACGCAATGAATACCGCTGGACCTGCTAAAGTCAGGCGCCAAGCCAAGACGACATCCCTGCAATCGCTGCCTGCCATTGGTGATCACCGAGCATCGTATCAGATGATGGATGACGTGGGACGACCGATTCGCCATAAAATTAACCACGATAGTCAACTAAGCACAGTGCCACCTGAGGCGGGCTCACTTTTCCAATTCATGCTAAGCAGCAAATGTCGATCGCATGGCTTTCAAAGCGCAGACCTGAGAAGATTTCATCTTGATCCACGCAGTACTGCAGAAGAAAAGCGGCGGCTTATAACACGAACGTCACGACTGCTCGGCATATTGCTGGCAAATGGGCTCATAAGAAAGATCCCGAGCACACGACGTTATCGTCTCACGCAGAAAGGCCATCACGTCATGTCCTACGTTGCGCCGTTGGCGCTCTAGGGTTTCCATTCTATCTCAGTTTGATTTTAGTTCAGAACTTTGTCAAAAACATTTGCTGCCAGTTTGTATTCACCGAGCGATAGAGTTCAGGCACATATCAACAATGAATCGTTACTTGACTCATTCTTTGAGTTTGGCTTCCTTCAATTTGGGCTAGATTCCTTCGAACTCTGCTGCACTTTATTTCCCCACAAAATCATGCTTTCCGGATATGAGGGATGCCTATTGAGATATGATTTGCTTCTTGAGTGTGTCGAATTGTTCTTCGAATGCACTGACATAGGTTTGAAAAAGCTCGCGATTTTCTGTTTCCCTGATCAAGTACACTGGCGTTTCGCTGGTATTCAGATTTGGTATGAAATGAATGACATGCATTTTGTCGTCGAACCTTCTAAGTGATACTGAGATTGGACTCGTTTTACAAAGAACGAAATCGAAGTGGCCGCGTTTTCCGGTAATTTTTCCTAACCTTTTTTGAAACTCACCAAAAATGTCTGCACAAGCCCGACATTGAGTTCTTAAAACCTCCGGGTGCTTAAATTGTCTGAAACCAAGCCAGCCGTCAATGAGAGGATTGTCGGGCGACATTATCGCAATTCTTACCCTGACTCCTGCCGATATTCTTTTCTGTAGTGCCGCCAAAACTTTGTGATTCGTGGCCAAATATGATAGGCTTAATCCCTGCAGATCTATCCTGTGCTTTGCCTTGTTGATGTCGTCAATAAACTTACCGTCGTCTCCCATTTCGCCCGGAGTTAAGTACACCTTTGGAGCACCGAATGCTGAAGAAGTAAGATGCTTCAGTACTTCCTCGATACGGTATCTATTCCCGATCGTAGAAATCGCAATCAGGCCGAGTACAGCGAGAGTGATTTGCGCAATCCAGGTGGTAGAGGCGATTCCAATAAGATTCAAAATCACTAAACCGATCGCCGCACAAACTGTAGCATACAGGTCAATATTCTCACCACGGCGAATGTCATCCCAAATTCTTTGCAGGGTTCGCATTTGTGGTTCCCTCACCGTTTTTTTCTAAATACGCTATCAAGCTCTTATGCTAGTTATGGCTAGAATAGGACTTCACTAAGAACAGGAGATGGGATAATTCCAAAATTCCAACGATTGTGTCTTACCTCCTTCAAAAAAATCTGATGCCCACGCACGGCACGACAAAGATTATCCAAACAGCTTTCTTAACGTGCGTTGCGCCTCCTTCTGCCAGTCCTCCTCAAAACGCTTATCCGAATTTTATACTTGAATCAATACCTCTCTTGCAACTTCCGCCACACTTTTGACAATTACATCCGGCCTATAGTCTTCCTGCACTTTGCCCGCATATTGCGGCCGGTAAATCCACGCCGCGCGCATCCCAATGGCTTTGGCGCCGGCTACGTCCGTGCGCTGCAAATCACCGACGTGCAGGCATGACGGCGGGGGCAGCCGCAAGCCCGCCAGCGCGCGCTGGAACATTTCGGGATGGGGCTTGGTGCGGCCCACTTCGCCGGAGAATATCAGCACACGAAAGCATTTTAGAATTTCGTACTCCTCCAAAATTTCGCGCAAGCGCCAGCCGGGTGTCCAGGCCGTGTCCGAGATCAAAGCCAGGGGATATTGTTGCGCCAGCTCTTGAATCGCGGGCACGGCGCCGTGCAAAGGCAAGGGCGGAACTTTGTAGCTTTCAAAAAAATCCAAAACCCGCTGATAGTTTTCCCGCGGCAGCTCCGCGCACAGGTATTTCAACATTTCGCGCAAGCCATCGACGGCGTTGAAGCCGATTTGTTTTTCCCAGAGCTCGTCAAAATAACGCCAGGCCTGTTGGTAGGCCGCTTCCACTTGTTTCGAGGTGACGTCATAACCGCTGTGCTGCAACTCCTCCAAGAGAAACCACTGTCTTTGTTCGCTGTAAAGGATCGTATCGGTGGGTGGATGCGCGTCATCTAAAATCGTGCCCCACAAATCGAGTGTAATACCTTTGACTTCTCGTCGTAAAGCGTGCCAAAGTTCTTCCATGCTCATCAGTCGAACGAATCCATAATTCCTGGGATGATGCCAAACGGAATAATTGATAACGGTGAATTGTGAACTGTCAATTGACAATTGACAATTTACCGTTCACAATTCAACAAATATGCCAGTCACAATCTCTCCGCAATCGCCTTGGACTGCAAGAACAACAGCAAATAATCGCGCCCGCCCGCTTTGGAGTCCGTGCCGCTCATATTGAAGCCGCCGAAGGGATTGGCCCCCACGAGCGCGCCCGTGCATTTGCGGTTGATGTAGAGATTGCCCACATGAAAATCGCGCTTGGCTTTGGCGATTTTGTCGCGGTCGCGCGTGTAGGCCGCGCCGGTGAGGCCATATTCCGTGGCATTGGCAAACGCGATCGCTTGCTCGAAATCCTTGGCTTTCGTCACCGCGAGAACAGGGCCAAAAATCTCTTCGCAGGAAAGCCGGGCCTCGGGCGCAACGTCTTTGAAGATGGTCGGCATGACAAAATAACCGGAATCCGGGCCTTTTTCGCCGCCGGACACCAGCTTCCCTTCACGCTTGCCAATCTCGATGTATTCGAGCATCTTTTGCTGCGCCGCAGCATTGATCACCGCGCCCATCCAATTGCCGCGCTCGCGCACCGGACCGACCGTGATTTTGCGCACACGCTCGACGAGACGCTCGACGAAGTGATCGTAAATCTTTTCGTGAATAATCGCGCGCGAGCAGGCGCTGCATTTCTGGCCTTGAAAACCAAAAGCGCTCACCGCCACGCCTTCCACTGCCGCGGCGAGATCGGAATCTTCATCGACCACGATGGCATCCTTCCCGCCCATTTCCGCCACCACGCGCTTGACCCAGATTTGCCCGGGAGAGGGCGTGGCGGCGAGCTGATTGATGCGCAAGCCCACTTCTTTCGAACCGGTGAAGGAAATGAACCGCGTTTGCGGATGCGTGACGAGATAATCGCCAATCTTGCTGCCGCTGCCCGGAATGTAATTCAACACGCCCGGCGGCAGGCCCGCTTCTTGAAATATCTCCACCAGGCGATAACCGATGGCCGGCGTATCGCTCGCCGGCTTGAGCAACACCGTGTTGCCGGCCACGATCGCGGCGCTGGCCATGCCGGTGAGTATGGCGAGCGGAAAATTCCACGGCGGAATCACCACGCCCACGCCGAGCGGAATATAAATCTGCTCGACAAATTCACCGGCCACGGGCACCATAGGCTGGCGCTCGGAGTAGCGCAGCATTTCGTGGCCGTAAAATTCGAGAAAGTCGATGGCTTCGGCGGTATCAGCGTCGGCTTCATTCCAATTTTTGCCCGCTTCCAGCACCATCAACGCGGAAAGCTCGTGGCGGCGGCGGCGCATGATTTCCGCGGCTTTGAAAATCATGATCGCGCGTTCTTTGGGATCAGCGTGTTTCCATGAAGCAAAGGCGCGCAGCGCAGCCTGCATGGCCAAATCCACTTCCTTCTTGCCGGCCATGTGAAATGAGCCGAGCATCTGGGTTTTTTCGCAAGGATTGTACGATTTGAGCAGCTCGCCCGTGCGCACGTCCTTGCCGTCGATGAACAGCGGATATTCACGCGTGGCTTGTGATTCGACCAGCTTCAGCGCGTTTTCCATCGATTGGCGATTGGCTTCGAGGGAATAATCGAGATAGGCGGTGTTTTTGAAAGCGGGAATCATGATGGCCTCCGTGGCTTGGTTGAGTATACAGATTTTAGTTTTTGACAAGATGAAGGTATGATGCAAGTATCCAGTTTCCAGTGTCTGATCACTGCTTACTGATCACTGGTTACTGACTTCCCACCTCGCGCCATGCTCTGCAAAATTGAGCATCATCGGCCTTCCCGCCAGGCCATGTGCCTGCGCCGCTAGCGCCATGGCATGCGAAACTTCGCGCGTGCGATCTTTCTCGCAAATCGCCAGCAGCGTCGAGCCCGAGCCGCTCAAGAAAGCGCAGTGCGAACCACATTTCATGGCAGCGGACAGAATGGCGTCAAAACCGGGAATCAGCGCTTTGCGATAGGGTTGATGCAAAAAATCTCTTGCCGCAAATGCGAGCAGGGCGGAATCGGCCTGCGCGAAAGCGGCGGCCATCATGGCGGCGCTTTGCATGTTGCCGATGGCCTCCTGGCGCGACAAGGACGGCGGTAAAACGCGCCGAGCGTCTTCGGTTCCGATTTCCAAATCTGGGACGAAACAAGCGGCGCTCCAGTCTTTTGGCGGAACCAGGCGTGCGCAAATCACGCGGCCGTGGTCGACACCATTCACGGTAAACCCTCCATACAAAGACGCCGAGGCGTTTTCCGGATGGCCCTCCAGCTCGCAGGCGAGATTCAGCAGATCCTGTTGCGAGAAAGCGTTGTCGAAAAAAATCTGTGCCGCCAACAAGCCCGCAACAATGGCGGCGCCGCTGCTGCCCAGCCCGCGCTTGAGTGGAATTTTATTGTCGATTTCCAACGCGAAACGCGGCGCCGGCCGCCGCAATTCCTGGCAAGCGCGAGCAAACGCGTGCAGAACCAAGTGATCTTCCACTTTCGCAATTTCCGGAGCGCCCTCGCCCTGCGCCGAAACCAGGTATGAGCCACCGGTCTCAAAAATGAAAACCACCTCCAGCCAGATGTCCATCGCCAGACCGAGCGTATCGAAACCAGCGCCGAGGTTGGAGGTCGAGCCCGGAACGCGGAGTTTGATTTTTTGTGGCGTGATTCTGCGAGAGTCGCGCATGAAACTTGCCCATGTCATTAGTTCCGAAGCGTCAGAGATTTTTCAAAAGCGCATTTGCCGGCACAAGACTTCCGCTTGCGCGGCGGCAGCTTGAGCAAATTCCTTTCCACTCCCGGCATAAAGGATCGCCCGGCTCGCGTTGATGATGGCAAGATCGCCCTCCGCGCCCGCGCCGAACTTCACGGCGGCTTCCAGATCGCCGCCTTGCGCGCCCACACCGGGAATTAAAAACGGCAAAGCTGGGCATAATTGCCGCACACGCTCGAGCTCGCGCGGATGCGTTGCGCCTACGACCAAGCCGGCATTGTCATTTTTGTTCCAGCCGGCGACTTGCTGCGCGACATGTAGATAGAGACCATCGTCCGCGGCTGCTTCGAGTGTTTGGGGAAAAAGCTGAATGCCCGCGCTGCCGGGGTTGGAAGTACGGCAGAGAAAAAAAACGCCTTTCACCGGGTCTTCGAGGAAGGGCAACGCCGCATCTTCACCGAGATAGGGATTCGCAGTGAGCGCATCAAAAGGCAGCTCGCGAAAAATGGCATGCGCATAAAGGCGTGCGGTGTTGCCGATGTCGCCGCGCTTGGCATCGGCAAGGCGAATAGTATCCGGCGGCAAAGCGGCGGCCACGCGCTCGAGCGCGGCCCAGCCGTTTTTTCCCAAAGCTTCGAAAAAGGCAAAATTAATCTTGAATGCGGCGGCAAAGGGTGCGGTGGCGGAGACGATTTCTTGGCAAAATCGCACCAGACCCTCGGCATCGCGCGGCACGCAAGTGGGCAGCTTATCCAGCTCCGGGTCGAGCCCAACGCACAAGCGCGAACGCCGCTCAGAAACGATGCGCCGGAAGCGGGCATTAAAAGTTTGAGGGGCCGTGAAAGCCATGTGAAAAAACTATACGAAAATGCGCAAAGAAGCAAGCCCAAAGTCGCCGACATTTTGATTGACAAAGAAGCGGTGTTTTCATATATTTAGTGTCGTTCAATACGAGCCTATCAAGCCTATGAAAGAAGTCAAAACGAAAGATGTGCAAAAGCGCGTGCGCAAGGCCGCCCTGCGGGTCGAAGGCTTGCCGTTCACGAGCTTGAATTATCGAATTTTCGCCCTGGGAATTGCCCTCATCATTTTGGGGTATGTGGCGCTGGCTCAGCCGCCGGCAGAAAGTTTCGTGTCGTTGACGGTCGCGCCGATTTTGCTGGTGGTCGGATACTGCATCATAATTCCGATCGCGATCTTGTATCAGGGAAAAAAGGGTGAGACGGTGGGCGAGATCGCCAAGAATGGCCGGTAGTGCTGCTGTCGATTGAAGATCCTCCCGCCCATGATACGGGCGATTAGCTCAGTTGGTCAGAGCGCCTGCCTTACAAGCAGGAGGTCGGTGGTTCGAGCCCACTATCGCCCACCGGGCAAAAACGCAAAAAGAAAAGAGCAAAAAGCAAACAGAAAGATGGTAATGTACATTTGCTTTTTTCTGTTTTCTTTTTGCTGTTTGTGGTTCAAACGGGGCCGTGGTGTAGTTGGTTAACACGCTGGCCTGTCAAGCCGGAGACCGCGGGTTCAAGTCCCGTCGGCCCCGCCCAAAAGGGTTGCAAGCAAGTAAGCTGCAGCCCTTTTTTGTTTCATCGCAACAAGGAGCAAGAGGATGAAGCGTAGTATTTTCGCTTTCGCCGCATGGTTGTTGCTTTGTTCTTGCCGCGAAGAAGCAAAGCTTGCGAACGTGTCCCAGGGACTTGCGGTTGAAATCGAGGTGGTGGCGGATTCCAGCAATTTTTTGCGCGCGCAGGTGCGCGCGCCGGAAGGAACCAATGCGCGTGACTTGATGGAAAAACTATTCACGATGGATTATCTTGATGCGGACCGAAAGTTCGTGGTCGGTATCGCCGGCTTCAAGGTGCTGCCGCACGAAAAAAAGTTTTGGAAGCTGGAAGTCGAGGGCGTGGCTTCGCAAGTGGGTGTTGCGGAGATCGTAGTCACGCGCGCCACGCGGTTGCGGTGGGTGATGGCCTCTTACTGAAGCTTAGTACTTGACTCCTCCTGGTCACGCAGCGGCCGCGCGGATAAGTCAATTTTCATAGAGCACCATGGCTTTGCGCAACTGTTCTTGCGAAATTCTGTGGAAATGATACTGCTCCACTTGCTGTTTTTTGACGGCGCACACGAGCTGGCGCGGCTGCTTCTCCGGTGCGTTCGACAAATCGGCGACCACCACCAGTCTATCCTCGGAGCGCAAATAGCGCAAGCTGTGACCGTAATCCGCGACGGCGCTCATCAATCTCTCCTTGAACTTCTGATATTCGCCTTGCCAGTTTTGAGCGCGTTCGCGGCTGGCGCGCTCGCTCGCGCGCAAATAGCCTTCAATGGTTTTCGGCATGGGCAAATCCGAGCCTTCGCCTGACGAGGCATTTTGCGATTCCGTCGGGGATTCTGCGCTCCAACTCCAGATGCGGCGCGGGAAAGAAGCCTCGAAATCCGCGCGCGTAAACAGCACTGCGCCATAATTGTCGATAGAAAGGCCCTCCGCCGTGCCTCGCGGCAGGCCCAAGGCGACCTCGATAATGCCGGCCAGGATGTCGATTTCCTTTTGATCGATGCGAGTGGCGGCAGGACCGTGCTGCTCGCCTCTAAAATTCACCCGATTCTTCAGCTCCTCTGGACTCAGCTTGCCGGATTGCGCAGCATCCAAATCGGATTTGCGCACCCACGCCAGCACCTCACGGTTTGAAGAGCTGATGCTCTTGCTTTCCACGCCGGGGAAATTGAAAAAGATTGAAACCTCCGGGCCGGCACTGCGATACACGGCAATGCGATCTTCGGGACGCAATTGCCCGATGGCGTCGGCATAGCGGCCGAAAAATTCCAGGAGCTCGGCCTCGAAGGCGGCGTTAGAATCTTCCATATGGCTGGCGGAAGGCGGGGCGCCTGCGAAAGCCTTGGCGCCGCGTTCGGCCGCGCCGGCGTCATGGTCTTCGGTGTGGAACTCAAAATAGCTGAAGCTGGAGGAAACTTGGGGCACTTGAAAAAGCACGCCGAACTCGGGTAAATAAACCCCGCGTGCGACAGTGCCCCCCAGGCGCAGCATGGAGGCGGAATGATCATTTAGCAAGCGCTCGAGCACCATTTCCATGATGTCCAAATCGCGCTGCATGCGCGCCCAATCCATCGCGGGTTGCGCGAGCAAGCCACCAGCCAAAAACAAATTTGTGCAGGCAATGGTTGTGATCAGAAGTGAATTCATATTCCTCGGACAAGAAATTCATTTACTTCTGCGCCGGGTTGGAAACGCGCATGAACTGATCCATCATGATTTTCTCGGTTTGCCGCAGGCGGGTATCGGTGTTTTGCTGCACTTCTTCCAAGCCGCGGCCGACGAAGCGCAAATCGTGTTGGCGTTGGCGCTGCCACTCATCGGTGATATTGAACAACGCACGGTCCAGATCACCACGCTGTTTTTCATAACCCGCCTGCACCATTTGCGCCACCAACTCGCGGTTTTGCTGCTGCAACTCGGCGAGCACTTGCCGTTTGGCCTCTTCAGTCAATTCGACTTGTGCGCGCGGCGCCAGACTGGTATGATAGGTGAAGCGACCGGCGTCGTACTTGACTTCGAGATTGAGTGCGGCACTCAGGATCAGGGCGGTAATTGCGGCCGTCCCCAGCCCGAAACCCAGCCGCACCCAGAGCGAAGCCTGCTCCGGAAACAGAACTTGCTTGAATGAATCCCACCAACTCGCGCGTTGTTCGACGAAAACAAGCGCGTGCGGCGGCTCGGCTTCCGGCCAGGCGCGCAGCACCAGGCTCGTGCGCTGCAAACCTTCATACTCGATGCGGCAAGCGGGGCAGGATTCCAAATGCAGGCGCAACCGCTTTTCAGCATCGGCGTTGATTTCATCGTACAGAAAATCCATCAACAGCAATTTGGTATCTTCACATTTCATAGGACAATACCTCGCGATCGATATCCCAGCGCGCCAGCACTTTTTTCAAGGCATTCAAACCATAATACAGGCGCGATTTGACGGTGTTCACCGGCGCATCCAATATTTCTGCAATCTCAGTGAATTTCAAATTTTGATATTCTTTCATGATCACCACGACGCGCTGTTCTGCGGGAATTTCCTGCAGCGCTTTTTCCAGCAGCTCCCGCAATTGGTTGCGGCTGACGACGCGATCGGGATGCTGATCGCTTTCCGGCATCAGCGTGAACGCATCATTGGTCGCCAGCTCGGCACTGCCCGCTTCTTGCATGTTTTCCAAAGACAACACCTTTCGCCGGCGGCGCTGTTTGATCACATCGCGGCACAAATTGGCGGCAATTTGATAAATCCAGGTGGAGAAGCGCTCGCGGTCCTTGAGCTTGTGCAGACTGCGAAAGACGCGAATGAACACCTGTTGCGTCACGTCATGGGCTTCATCGCGATTGCCCAAGTCGCGCCAGACAAAATTGAAAATGATCTTCTGCCAGCGCCAAACCAAAGTATTGAACGCCTCGGCGTTTCCGCTCAGAAATTTCTCGATCAAATCGCGATCGGACATAAACACCGCCTGCATGCTGCCTTTTTAACAGTCCGTGTGATTAGACTGCCGGGAAGGTAACAAAGTTTTGCGAGAATCGAGTGAACAAAAATTTTGTTTGGCCAGGGCGTGCTATTCTGCCATTTTTGGCAAACATCGCCTTGACTTTCATGAGCGAAACAGCTATATTTTTGCTCGTTTTGTGAAAAATTCATCGTTGTTTCTTGGAGGCATTGCCGAATATGCGGCGCAATAATACATTTCGAATCATCATCATAGTCGCGGCCATTGTGTGGTCGCTCTACCAGCTTTATCCCACGTTTATGGCCACCCGCCTAAAGGGTCAGGCCAGTGTGCACGAGAGTAAAATCGCGCAACTCGCCAGCTTGCAGACGGATGAGATCAATCACGCGCTGGTGCAAGGTGTGCTGGAACAAAGAATCCGGCAGAAACTGCAAGACCAGCCCGAAGCGTTGACCAGCGCCCTCGCCGAAACCAAAATACTGACCGAGCTCGACGACCAAATCGCCAGGCACGATAATCGCGCGATTAAACGCGGCCTGGATTTGCAAGGCGGCTCGTATCTGGTCTATGAGGTCGATCTGCTCAAGCTGGTGCGTGAATCGGCGAAAAACAAGGACGCGCGCTTCGAAGAATTGCTGCGCCCGGTCGAAGCGAAAGGCGCCCAGCCCAATGTCGATTTTCTCGAAGTCGTGCGCCAGCATTTCGCGGCCAATCAAGTGCGCCTGAGCCGCTATTGGGGCAATCGCAGCCAGACGGACGCCCAGATTGTCGAGGAGATCCGGAAAAACGCCAAAGATGCGGTGGACCGCAACCTGGAGATTCTGCGCAACCGCATCGACCAATTCGGAGTGTCCGAGCCTTCCATTACGAAACAAGGCGATTTGCGCGTGGTGATCGAGCTGGCGGGTATCACTGACGTGAGCCGCGCCAAAAATATCATCGGCAAGACCGCGCGCCTGGAGTTCAAGCTGGT
>JBIOXB010000107.1:0-3057 GCA_044869275.1 bacterium | reverse complement strand
ATGATCATGCCCGAGGATAAAGATCTTTAATGTCGCGAGGCAGAGGCAACGAGCGTCGACATTGCTATCTGCTCAACACTAGCCCATCGGCGAGGAAAAGTGCCAAGTTCAGATAGCTTGTGGTTCTTCAGAATGCTGATCAAAAGCAAAACCATAGGAAAACGAATCACGAAAAGATGAGTTGGCAAAACTAAATCCGATGTTGCCAACCGAGCTCTGACCTATCTTTCCGCCAAGAGAAAACATCTTCAGATAAGAGCCGGCTTGCTAACGAAATAAGAATTCGTGTGGGGCGAACAACAAGCAGACACGTCGAGACCAGTGTGCAGGCGGCTACCATTCGGGCCGTTGAAACCAGCACAGCGTAAGCCGCCACACAATTCCGGGTTGAACTAAGCGTGGGTACTATTGGACTTTCCATGAAGCTGCAAGCAGGTGGGATTGCCGTACGGAAGGATACAAGGTAGAAAAGCGGGCTGCTCTATGAAAATTCTCATATGGTAAGGGTGTTGTTTGCTGTTTCAAGGCCTTTCATCACTCTGAATTTTGCGTGGCGGGCGTACTTCTCCCCTATCGCCTAAATTATTTTTTTGCGCGAATTTGTTCGGTGTCGAGATTACGGCGGCTGGGCATTTTTTGTTCACGGTGCTCTGGCTTTCAGCATGGTGTTCGTTTTTTTGGGCGGCAGTTCTTTAATCCAGCGCATGTCTTTGCCACACTTGGGGCAGGGTAAAGTCTTGGGCTTTTTTTCCATGGGCTCCTCTGGTGCTTGTGCTTGTTGTTCGCCCGAGCTTTGCGTTTCAGTTATGCTGTTTTCAACTGCGAGCAATTCACGTGCGCGCTCGAATAAAGCGCGGTTGTGGGAATGCAAGAGCCCATAGGCTCGCACCTTGACAAATCGGCGTGGCAACACGTGCTCCAGGAATTTGGCAATAAACTCTTCGGCGGGAATAGTCTCGTTTTTTTGTTCTTTGGTATTGGAGTCGGTGTAGGTGAAAGTGACTTTCCCGTCTTGGAGTTTTTTGAGACGCTTGTTGCTGATGGCCACTTGAAAGATATAAGGAGCGAGATATTTGAGCGCATGCTCACCCGAGCCTACGGCTTTGATGCCAACCACCCATCTTTTTCTCCAGACTTCGCGTGGAATCGCGTCGTGGAGCTGGCGGTCCGCCTTTTTCAAGAGCTGGCGAAATTTGGCACGGAAGATATCGGCGAGCGCCTTGTGGGGCATGAGATAGTTATGTCGCGCTGGTAGCCATTGGCTGCCGTCCTTCGACAGCCCACCACCGGGTACAATGAAATGAATGTGCGGATGCAAGAACCTGAGATTGCGCTGCCAGGTTTGCAGCATCCCCACCATGCCGATCTGGCCGCCAATAAATTCCGGATCGCGTGCGAGCTTTTGTAAAGCTGCGGCCGAGGCGCGAAAGAGCAGATTGTAGATGAGCCTTTGGTGGCTGCGCGCGAGTTTGCGGAGTTGGTCGTGCAAGGTGAAGGTGGCCATGAAATAGGTGACGGGCAAGAGTCGCGCCTGCTGTTGGGTTAACCATGCTTGCGCTTTCTCATGGCCACACTTTGGACAGCTGCGGTTCTTGCAGGAATGATAACTGTGGTGAAACGCGTTGCAAGGCTCACAGAGATAAACCTCGCCACCATAGTACTCGGTGCGGCAATTGACGATCGCTTCCATGGCCTTTTTGTGGCTGGGCAACATGTGCTCGCCAAATTTTTCAAGATAAGCCGGGCCATGAATGCGGAAGATATCGGCCAATTCGAGTTTGTGAGTGTGAGCAGAATCTGCTTGATGCTCTTGGCGATCCTGTCTTTTTTGAAATTTGAAACGCTTACAGGCCCTCCATGAGTTGGTTGAGAATGTTTCGAGCCTGTTGTTGTGCTTGCGGGGTAATCTGGGTGTAAATGGCGGTGGTCTCGGGTGATTCATGGCCGAGACACTCCTGAATGTGACGCAGGTTAGCACCCGCTTCTAAAAGATGAGTGGCATAAGAATGTCTGAGCGTGTGCACGGTGGCGGGTTTGTGAATGCCACTGGCTCTCAAGGCTGCTCGAAAAGCATCTTGGACATTGCAATAAGGCATGGGTTCCTTGGCAGTACTGCGATGAATGCCACCACGGCCACAGGCAGGAAAAATCCAGACGGGATTGCGGTGAGTTTTCCAGAATTCGCGCAAGGAGGCGAGAGTCGATTGCACTAAAGGCACATAGCGATCCTTGCCGCCTTTGCCATGACGAATGTGAATGCGCATGCCGGCGCTGTCAATATCGCGGATTTGCAAGTGTGTGCCTTCTTGCAAGCGCAGACCGCAAGTGTAGATAGTTTGCAAGCAGGTGCGGTAACGTAGGAAGCGCACCTTACTCAGGATCAGGCGGACTTCTTCGCGGCTCAAGACGGAAGGCAAGCGTTTGTCCGGGGCGGGGCGTAGGATGTTGAAGGTTGGCCAGTGTTGCTTGAGCGTGTGCTCGAAGAAGAACTTGATGCCACAGATGGCGATGGTCATGCCGGCGCGCGCCCACTTTTTGACGTTCATAAGGTAGAGAAAGTATTGGCGCAATTCTTCTTCGGTGATCTTATCCGGCGATTTGTGATAATGATAGGCGAGTTGGCGGACGGTGCGCATATAGCATTCTTGCGTGCGCACGGCAAAACCGTGCAATTGTAAATCTTCGAGAAATCGGCGGGCAATTGCGGTTTTGGGACGGAGTTCGTTCTGGTGAGACATGGTACGCCTCCTTTGGGAGAAAGTGGTTGGTGAAATACAGCGTTGTTTATGTACAATAAACCAACGTTGCCCAAAGGAGGCAATATCTTAAAACCGGACAGTAACCTGGCGCGCTAGCGCCTTAGTTCAACCCGGGCGTAGAGCGGACTTGAAGGGCTGTGGCATAAATTTGAAGGTTTGCTAGTTGTTATTGCCGCCTCAAACCTCCCCAATTCCGCCGGTCTGAAATTCCCCAGGCAGATATGGCGGGACGTAGTGGGGCCTGTCGGGAAGAGGACAAATACAAAGTTTTCCCTACGCGTTGGCGGGGAGAAATTTT
>JBIOXB010000106.1:0-16668 GCA_044869275.1 bacterium | reverse complement strand
GGATTCAAGGGCAACATTCGCTTCTGCCTCTATAACGGAGAGACTCCGGACTACATACAGAAAGCAAAGCAGGAAGAATCGCCAGAGCAAATTCTTTCACGCACGTTGCTGCGAGAGGAGCCGCCGCCACTCTTGGTGACCAATGCTACGATGCTCGAATACATGCTGGTGCGAAAAAAAGATGAAAAAATCATTCAGAAATCTCGAGAAAAATTACGTTGGATTGTCTTGGATGAGGCGCACACGTATATCGGTTCCCAAGCGGCGGAATTGACGCTGTTATTACGACGTGTGATGCACGCCTTCAACGTTGATCCGAACGAAGTGCGCTTCGTTGCAACTTCTGCCACGTTTGGCGACGCTTCGCAAGAAAGCAGCGCGAGATTGCAGAGATTTCTGTCAGGAGTCGCCGGTGTCAGCGAGAGCCGCATTGCTGTCTTCCATGGCGATCGGGAGATTCCCAAACTGAGCGAAGAGCCACTGGTAAGCCAAAACCTGCTCAATGAGCTGCCGCAATTAGCGCAAATGGACGAGGCCATTCTGCTTGCGAAGCTCGCTAGTAATGCCGCAACTCGCCGTTTGCGAGCAAGCTTGGCATCGAAACCACGAAAACTAAGCGATTTGACGGCGATGTTGCAGCAGGATTGGGGCGGCGTGACGAATGAGCAGACTCTTACCATACTCGAGCATTGCACTCGCGCTCAAAACAATAACGCTGAGGCCCTTTTGCCTTTACGTCTTCACTTGTTTGAGAAAACGCTATCCGGCATTTGGGCGTGCTGTAACCCAATGTGTGCCGGCAGGGTAGGAAACGCACTTGATAAAGCAGATTGGAAATTTGGAAAGGTCTTCACCAATCGCCGCGAGTACTGCGATAGTTGTCAGGCGCCGGTTTACGAGTTGACCAACTGCACACAATGTGGCACAGAATATCTTGCCGCGGAAGAAGCTCTTGCCGAAGATGGTCGCTATTATCTCCTGCCCCGCAAACTCGATTTTGACATCGACGAGTTCCAATTGGATCTCGACGACCAGGAAGAGGATGAAGCACTCGAAGAAGAAACCCTCTCTCATTCCGCAAGGCAGCCGCGTTTGATCGCGTCGATGCCAACCGATCGAATCGACATGCTCGATCCAAAAACACGGGAAATTCTCGCAGGAGGGGCTGGCATCCGGGTCAATTTGATTCCACCTGAGCCAGATTCTCACAAGCTTCGCTGCCACAAATGTGATACTGTCGAGCATAAGCAAGGAAAAATATTTCGTTTCGCGCGTTTAGGCACACCATTCTTTCTCGGCGACATTCTGCCAACCTTGCTGGAATTCACGCCGCCACCGGAAGATGAAAAGCGCAAGGGCCCATTTGATGGCCGGCGATTATTGAGCTTTACTGACTCTCGCCAAGGAAGCGCTCGTATTGCAGCACGATTGCAGCAGGACGCTGATCGCAATTACGTTCGTAGTCTGTTGTACCACCATCTTGCGGCGGCCACCAACGGCGAGAATCAATCAGCAACAGTTTGCGAGATTCAAGAGCAGATTGCGACACTTGAAGAAGTGGTGCAACAACGCCCGAATCTCATGGGCACTTTGCGTAGCCTTCGGGATCAAGCAGCAGCATTGCGCCAACCGAAACTCAAGCGGCTAACTTGGGCGGAGGCACGAGACAAACTGCTCAGAAGCACAGAAGTGCACGAATGGATGGCAGCCGAATGGGGTCGTTTGATCGGCAAGACACTGAGTCTCGAGAGCTTCGCCGATTTTTGTCTGTACCGCGAATTTAGGTACAGACCCAAGCGCGCCAATTCGTCTGAAACCCTCGGCTTGATTGCGCTTCGCTATCCGAAGGTAGAGAGATTGAACAATTGCCCCGAAATCTGGAAGCAAAACGGTGCCAACCTTGATGATTGGAAAGATTTGCTCAAGCTTATCCTAGATTATCACATTCGCGGAAATACTATTGTAACGATCCGAGATGAGTTTGTCCGCTGGATGGGGGCAAAAGTCTATCCAAAGTACATTCAAGGCCCTGACTATTCTGGCACCCCAACCAAGAAAACCGTGCTTTGGCCTTACTGCAAAGCCGAAGGACTGCAAAGCCGTTTTGTGAGACTGCTGGCTTTGGGGCTGAACTTGAATGCCTTCATTCGTCACGATCGAGATGTTATGAATATGATCTTGCGCGAAGCGTGGAGTGCTTTGCGCGACTTGTTTGAGAGCTTTGACGCTGGTTATCAGTTACCTTTGCCACAAGAGGCTGAGCTGATCTCACCAGAAAAGGCATGGATTTGCCCGTACACCAGAAGGCTGTTGGATACGACTTTTAGGGGACTATCTCCCTATTTGACTATTTCTACTCACAACGCGGAACGTTGCGCTGAAATCGCAATGCCCAGGCTGCCTTTACCATTTTGGCGCGACACAATGGGGGCAAACAAATCGAAAGCAGATATTCAAGCATGGTTGGACATGGATCCTTCGGTCACAAAAGTCCGACGTGCAAATGTTTGGCCAAACCGCAGCGACCGTGTCGCCGCGAAAGAGAACTGGTTTGCCATTGCCGAACATTCCGCACAGCAGTCGACGCCTCGGTTGAAAACACTTGAAGATGACTTTCGTGAAGCGCGTGTGAACATCCTGAGTTCTTCAACGACGATGGAAATGGGCATCGACATAGGTGGCCTCTCGGCCATCGCCATGAACAACGTGCCGCCAAGTCCCGCCAATTATCTGCAGCGTGCCGGCCGCGCCGGCCGCCGTGATGAGTCGACTTCCGTGAGCGTGACCTTATGCCAGCAAAACGAGCGCGGATCGTCTATTTTCAAAGATCCGACGTGGCCGTTTGAAACGCCGATTCCGGTGCCACGTGCGCGCCTCGACAGCAAGAAGCTGGTGCAAAGGCACGTTAATGCCCTGCTGCTCGCTGAATACTTGCACACTCAGGTAGACGACATAGCTCATCTTACCTGTGAATGGTTTTTTGAAAGGTTAAATGATGGAGATGATCCTGCTTATAGTTTTAGCGCCTGGTGCGAATCAAGTGATTCGCACCTGCATAACAACGCCCTGAGCGGAGTCAATAAACTCGTGCGTGGCTCGATCCTTGCGAGTCAATCCTTTAATACCCTGGCGCGTGAAACGGCAAGCCACATACGACTTATTGCGGACAGATGGCGCGATGAGCTGAAAGCTTTGTTAGCCGAGCAGGATTTGATCAAACAGCAGAACCCCAATTGGGAAGAGACACCTGCCGGTATAGGTAACCAGAGGCAATTGCGCCGTCTTCGTGAAGAGTATCTCTTGACGGAGTTGGCTGGGCGTGGCTTCTTGCCTGGATATGGTTTCCCAACCGACGTCGTGAGTTTTGTGAATTTGACCATTGACATGCTCAAACGCGCGAAGCAGCAAGACAAGGAAGAAAAGCATCGAGAGGAGCTCTTTGCCTTCAAGCAGGGCTTTCCTTCCCGGGAATTGGGTACGGCAATTCGTGAGTTTGCACCCGGCGCAGAGATTGTGTTGGATGGCAGAGTCTATGAATCCGCCGGCGTCACACTGAACTGGCACATGCCGCCGGGAATCGATAATGTATCGGAAATACAGGCCCTGCGTTTTGCCTGGTTCTGCAACAAATGTGGGGCTGGCGCCACCGGCCAGAGTAGGCCACAAAGCTGCGCGGTATGTGCAGCCCACGAAATCAGAGTGTTTCAGTATCTAGAACCAGGTGGCTTTGCCGTTGATATCTGCTATCAACCTCACAACGATGTGAGTGCGCCGAAATATTTGCCTGCAAAACCACCGCGCATCACGGTCAACACGGCCGATTGGACTAGTTTGCCCAATCCCATGCTCGGCCGCTATCGTTATAGTGACAACGGCTCGATTTTGTACTGGAATCCGGGTGCACACGGCGCCGGCTACGCGGTATGTCTGCGATGCGGCAGAGCAGCGGAACAGGCAGAGCCTCGCGAGCTTCCCCCCGTCTTTCAGGAAGAGCATTACCGCCTGCGTGGTGGCAAGGAAGCTGGCGGACGTATTTGTGAAGGCAGCACGCAAGAATATGCCATTAAACGCGATCTGTGGCTGGCCTCGGAAATTCATTCGGACGTATTCGAATTGCAGCTCATGCACCCCGTTACCGGACGAGCAGTCAAAGAAGATAAACTTGCCTATACGATCGGATTCGGTCTGCGCCGCTCGCTCGCGCGGTTTCTGGGTATCCGCGAAACCGAAGTTGGTGTCAGCGTGCAACCCTCCACCACCGGGGCGGGACAGGAGGTGCGATCGATTTTTTTGTACGACAACGTAAGCCAGGGTGCAGGCTATGTCGACGAGCTGCGAGAGCATCTCAATGATCTTCTGAAAGACACACTCAGGGCGCTGGACTGCGACGCTTGCGACGCGGCTTGCCACCAATGTCTGCTCACTATCGACAGCCAGCACTATGCAGATCATTTGGACAGGCGCTATGCCATGGAGTTTCTCGAATCCTGGCTGAAACACTATGAGCTGCCTGAACCGCTAAAACTGTTTGGAGAAGCCAGCAGGGCAGAGACCATCGAAATACGTCAGGCAATTTTGAGAGCAGGATATCGGCCGGAGAACGATATTGTACAGATATTTCTCGGCGGGGAGGTCGAGGAATGGCATTTCTCAGAGTGGCCTCTACTGGACGATTTGTTAGGTTGGGCACGTGAAGGAAAACATCTTGAGCTCTATTTGCCGCAAGAGAAAATCGACGAAATTTCAAAGACTTGCGGCAATCTCCTGGCCGGCCTGATTAATCTGGGAAATGGAAAGCTAACGGTTCAAGCGATTACCCGGCAGGTGCAACTTGAGCATGACGGTATGCTTCTCGCTGGTATCGGCAATCAGGAGAAGATGCGGTATTGGGCTGCGGCCAATGCCCGACGGGAACCTGGCCTGGAATGGGCATTTTGTGGCGAACAGCCGATCATCCGAAGCGACGCTCAAACGCCTTTTCAATTGGAAGGGCAAGCATTGGATGCTACAACCCTGCACTACGTTACACCGAATGTTCTTCAATTGCAGCTCACTTCGGAGCTCGATGGAGATCTTGTGGCTTTCGGCTCACGATTTTGGTCTATTATCAGTGAACGACTCATACAATTCAAGGCGTGCATGGAGTCAGGTGCACGCATTCGTTCAATCACGTATTCTGATAGGTATCTCCGCACCCCCTTGCACGCCAAGTTACTCCAATTGATCCTTGCGGCGCTCGAAGACAGTATTGAAGAGGAAACGGCGATCCGTGTCATCTCGATGCCAAAATCAAACATAGAAAATCAGCGCCGGCCTGTTGCTCCCTGGCATGATTGGGTTCACGATACAACCCGCCAGGACGTCGTCAAACAAATTTTGAAAAAGACCTCTCGAGCAGATGCCAAATTCGAATACCGAAACAAAGATCAAATTCAACATAGTCGCGAGCTGCGAATCGAGTGGCGAAACGGGAGCGCCTGCATCATTCGACCGGATGAGGGCATGGGCTGCTGGGGAGTGCGCACCGTAAGCTCCTTTTCGTTTGGAGGAACGGTCGATGAGCAGGTTAGAGAATTAATTAGAATGAGAGGTGAGGTGTTTATGATACATCGGGAACTGGGGACATACGTTGATTGTCAGTTCAAGCAGATTTGATAGGAACAACGGTTTTGACTATGAATCCGTTGGTTGCTTTTCAATCGGTTGGCGAAGAGACTTTCAGAAGTGCGTTCTCCGCTTACAGATTTCCCGCTTGTTTCTCAAGAGCAATATTTCCTTCTTTCACTTGTAATCCCGTCGCCGCTTGCTAGTGGGATCAGCACCCCTTCCTCCAAGAACTCAATAGCAACACCGGAAGGCATTGACCTTCAGTTCTGGACGCACAGCCTGGCTTTTCGACTGTGAACTATTGCTGTTTCCTCACTCTCTTCATGAAACTTCGAAGATTGCACATGAACGCCGGGTTCGCAAATAATATTTTTTGTAGAATCAATCATGCAAAACAATTCTGTTACCGGCTCGTTTTGGCTGTTGGGCGATCACACTCGGGCAGGGCACTCACAATTCTATAGGTTGCAAGCCGCCTAACGTACCAGTACACTAAATCGATTCCAACCAACCCGGATGAACCGCTGCAGATGCGTGAATCGCAGCAATGATGGATGTCAGCGAAATGATCAAACTTGAACACCCACAACGACGCTTGCCGGTCTCAATGACCGTGTACACGATCGTGCGGTTGCCATACGCGCGATACCTTTTTCGCACCGGCCGCTTTTCTGTTGACCCGAAATGCCGGCGATTACTCGAGCGGCCGCCTGGTCTTAAGCAACAAGTCAGCAGCATCAAGCAGCTGACTGCGTTCTGTGGGAGTGAGCGCGCGCTTGATCTCGAGCTGGCCTGCTGTCGGAATCGCTTTTACCTTGGCCATGCGATTCCCGAGTGGATATGACTGATTTTTGGGCACCCAGTTAACAAATATTTCCAGATGTGCGACTACACGATCCACTGTGCGATTGTTCCAGCACCGACTGCCACAATTGTTCAAAGTTTTTGCATCACAACTTTGAAGGCTTGATACAAACGTGGCGTCTAAGGGGCACAGCGATTGCTACCAGCTTCATTATTTAGAGAGACAGGGGGAGAGTGATTGCCAAAATTGGAAAAAGAAAATCACCGCATTTTCTTTTAGGATAAAAATTTGTATATTTAGACTTGCTTTCAATGAGTGGTTGGGCTTCAAAATGGCGATCTTTCTTTCGTTGAATCTTAGGTGAACATAATATTTTTGAGTCAAGGAGGACTGTACACGCAATGCTTTCTCGTGAATCAGAAGCGAAAACTTGGAAAAGAACCCATACCTGCGGGGCTTTGAGCCGGGCGGAGGTGGGCAAAGAGATTATGCTCATGGGCTGGGTTGATACCTGGCGCGATCATGGCGGTATTTTGTTCGTCGATTTGCGCGATCGTTATGGCAAGACCCAGATTGTCTTCCGTCCGGAATATGCGGACATGCAGGCGACCGCCCAGAGCTTGCGCAGCGAATTTGTGATCGCGGTGCGCGGTAAAGTGTTGGCCCGGCCCGAGGGCATGATCAATCCGAATCTGGCCACGGGCGAGATCGAGGTGGAAGCACAGGAGTTGCGCGTGCTCAATCCCGCGAAGACGCCGCCGTTCGAAATTACCGACCGCGCCGAATCCGCCTCGGAAGATTTGCGCTTGAAATATCGCTATCTCGATTTGCGCCGCAGCGACATGCAACGCAATTTGATCATTCGCCACCGGCTCGCGCAAGTGACGCGCCGCTATTTCGAGCGCAATGATTTTGTCGAGATCGAAACGCCGATCTTGATGAAGAGCACGCCTGAAGGCGCGCGCGATTATCTCGTGCCCAGCCGCGTGCATCACGGCCATTTTTATGCACTGCCGCAAAGCCCGCAGACCTACAAGCAGTTGCTCATGGTCGCGGGCATGGACCGCTATTTTCAAATCGTGCGCTGTTTCCGTGACGAGGATTTGCGCGCCGACCGCCAGCCGGAGTTCACGCAAATCGACGTGGAGATGTCGTTCGTCGATCGTGAAGACGTGCTCAGCATGATGGAAGGTTTGGTCGCTGCAATATTCAAGGAGATCTTGGGCAAGGAGCTCACCCTGCCTTTGCCGCGCATGACGTTTCAAGAGGCCATGGCGCGCTTCGGCAGCGACAAACCGGATTTGCGCTTCGGCCTGGAGATTCGCGATATCACCGCTCTCGCCGGCGCCAGCGAATTTCGCGTGTTCGTCGAGGCCACGAAGGGTGGGAAATCCGTGCAGGGCCTATGCTTGCCCGGCGGCGCGAATTATTCCCGCAAGCAGCTCGACGAGCTGGCGCAATTTGCCTCGCAGCTTGGCGCGAGCGGCTTGGCCACGGTGAAGAATACCGCCAAAGGCTGGCAGGGCAGCATTGCCAAATTCTTCCCGGAAGAAATGGCGCGGCGCGTGAACGAGCGCATGCAAGCGCAGGGCGATGATTTGTTGATGTTCGTTGCGGATGAAGAGGAAAAAGCCCAGGAAATTCTCGGTGCGCTGCGGCTCAAGCTGGCGCAACAGGAGAATTTGATTCCGGCAAACGTGCATCATCTGCATTGGGTGGTGGATTTTCCGCTGCTGGAATTCGACAAGGAAGAAAAACGCTGGGCCGCGCGGCATCATCCTTTCACTTCGCCCATGGAAGAAGATTTGCATTTGATGTCGACCGCGCCCGGAAAAGTGCGGGCCAAGGCCTATGATTTGATTCTCAACGGCACCGAAATCGCCGGCGGCAGCATTCGCATCCATCGCCGTGACATTCAAAGCCAAATGTTCGATTTATTGAATATCGACAAAGAAGAAGCGGAGAGAAAATTCGGCTTTTTGATGGAAGCGTTCGAATACGGCGCGCCGCCCCACGGCGGCATCGCCTTCGGCTTCGACCGTTTGGCCATGTTGCTGGCCGGCCGCAAATCCATTCGCGATGTGATTGCTTTTCCCAAAACCAACACGGCGGTGTCGTTGATGGATGGCGCGCCCTCCCGGGTGGACGAGCGTCAACTCAAGGAATTGGGCATTAAGCTTATTTGACCGGTAACTGTTCAGGCGTGGCATTGCTACGAACACAGGAATTGCCATGTCCAGATGGGCACCCAATCATGATGGAAATTTTGACCCTATTCGGGTGCATGAGCTGTTAGCCTGACTAATTCATAAAATCAAACCGCCGAGACGCGGAGTTCGCAGAGAACATCAAGCTATCCAATGGCTTTGGTAGGAAGTGGCACTTTTTGTGGTCCTTAAGCAGGTGAGCATAATCTAATTTTTATCAACCTCTGCGTGCTCGGCGACTCTGCGGTTATGAATTATTCATATTAGCGATTTCACGGCGATTAGAATGTACAAAATCCGCGAAAATCAGCCTAATCCGCGTCATCCGTGGTCAAAAGAGTATAAAAAGATGCCTTTGAAAAACCTCTGCAACGGCGGGATGACATGGCTGAGGATATAGCGATTTAAGTGACAAAGCACCAGTGCATGCAATCAAATTATTTCATACAACAGGAAAATTTGATTGACTGTTACCCCTTCGATATATTATATTTGACGACTTTTGTCAAAGGTGAGAGGGTGTAGCTCAGCTGGTAGAGCAGCGGCCTTTTAAGCCGTTGGCCGAGAGTTCGATTCTCTCCACCCTCACGTAGAATTGCGGATTACGCATTGCGGATTGACTGAAACATAAAGCGTAATGCGTGATACTAAGATATTGCGCCCATAGCTCAACTGGCAGAGCAGCGGACTCTTAATCCGGAGGTTCTAGGTTCGATTCCTAGTGGGCGCACTCATTCGATTTGCTTCCTCATAGGTAAGGCCCCAAGAGGGAGGTATGGAAAAGGCTCGCGATGCGAGCCTTTATTTTTTTGAACACGGATGACGCGGATTGGGCGGACAAACACGGATAAAGCAAAAACGAAAAATCCGCCTGAATCCGCGGCATCTGTGTCATCCGTGTTCAAAAGCTTCTTGAGTTTTTTTGATTGTTTATCGATGCAAAATAAGGAAGCACGGCCAGCTTCCCAATTCACGCCTTCAACGTCTTCACCAATTCCGTCACCACCTTTTTCGCATCCCCAAACAGCATCATCGTCTTCTTATCGTAGAATAACTCATTGTCTTCCCCGGCGAAGCCGGCGCCGAGACTGCGCTTGACCACCATCACCGTGCGCGCGTGATCGACGTTCAGAATCGGCATGCCATACAGCGGACTTTCCTGCTTGTAGCGCGCCCCGGGATTGACGACGTCGTTCGCGCCGATCACCAGTGCGACGTCGGTGTTTTGAAAATCTTCGTTGATATCGTCCATCTCCAACAACAGGTCATAAGACACATTGGCTTCCGCGAGCAAAACGTTCATGTGCCCGGGCATGCGGCCGGCCACCGGATGAATGGCATAGCGCACGGTGGTGCCCCGCTCCATCAGCATCCTGGCCAGGTCCTGCAACACGTGCTGGGCTTGCGCCACCGCCAGGCCATAACCCGGGACGATGATAACGGATTGCGCGCTCTCGAGAATGAAGGCGGCGTCTTCCGGCGTGTAGGAGGGCACCGTGCGAACGGCTGGCGCGCCCGGGCCGGATTTGCTGACGACCGCGCCCACGCCGCCGAAAAGCACGTTGGTAAAAGAGCGGTTCATTGCCTTGCACATCAGGATGGCCAGGATGAAACCGGAGGAGCCGTCGAGCGTGCCGGCCACAATGAGCAGCTTGTTGTTGAGCACGAATCCCAGCGCCGCGGCGGAAAGCCCGGCATAGGAATTTAAGATGGCAATGACGGTGGGCATATCGGCGCCACCGATTCCCATCACCAACAGAAAACCAAACACCAGCGCAAAGAAAGCCATGACCGGCACCAGAAGACTCTGGGCGGGATTGAGCACCAGGGCAAATCCCAGGAGGGCGGCAACCGCCAGGACCACCATGCTGACGACGTTCCTGGCCGGGTAGATGAGGGGTTTGCCCGAAATCATTTCCTGCAGCTTGGCAAATGCAATGACGGAGCCCGTGAAGGTGAGGTATCCCAAAATCATTTCGGAAGCCAGCACGGCGGTGGTGAAGGTGTCGAGATGGGGTGCGCGCTGATAATACTCCGCGGTCCCCACCAGCGCCACCGCCAGCGAACCAAACGCATGCGACATGGCGGTGCGTTGCGGCACGGCGGTCATGGGCAGCTTCAAGGCAATGGGGGCGCCGATAATCGTGCCCATCACCACCGCGAGCAGCAAGAGTTGGTAGTGGTGCATGCCAACGGCAAGCAGCGTCGCCACCACGGCCAGGAACATCCCCACCGCGCCGGCCCAGTTTCCCCAGCGCGAGGTTTTAATGCCACTCATCCATTTGAGTGAAAATACGAACAAGACCGCTGAAAGCACGTACAAATATGCCGCCATTGCATCCATTACTTCTTCTCTCCTCCGTTGCCCTTCTTGAACATTTTCAGTATGCGCTCGGTGATCATGAATCCGCTGACCACGTTGATCACGGCCAGTGCGACGCCGACCATTGCCAAAGACAAGATGAAATCGTCCTTGGCATGAGCGATGACCAGAAGGGCCGCCACCACTGAGACCGAAGAAATGGCATTGGTCAATGACATCAGCGGGGTGTGCAGCAATTTGGAAACATGGCGAATGAGCTCCAGACCCAGAAAGGTGGAGAGCAGAAAGATCAAGAGATTGATGGCAATATCTGATTGGCTAATTTCGCCCGGCATGTGGTGTCCTCCTCCGTCGCTATTCTGGTTAGATCATGAAGCGGCACGCACGAAAATGGAAGTGCATACCGCCGCGGGTGCCTCAGACTGTGTGAAAACGCTTGGTTTCAACGCCGGCTGAGCTTGTCGAAGCCGGATCTTTTGAGCTTAGCACCCTTCGACAAGCTCAGGGTGCGGCATTCCCATGTTTTCACACAGTCTGCCTCATCCCAAATGGCTTTTCAAGGTCTCATTCAGGATTTCGCCGCGGTGCATGAGGCAGCAGCCGCGGACAATCTCGTCTTGGAGATTCGGCAGTTCGGTGCCTTTGGGATAAACGTGCAAAAAAAGACTGGTAAGGTTTTTCGCATACATGTGGCTGGCGTCCACCGGCACTGCAGCCGCCAGCTGCACGGCGCCGATAATCGTGACCTCTGCGTGCACGATTTCCTTGCCGGGCGCGGTGAGCTCGCAGTTGCCACCTTGCTCCGCGGCGAGATCCACAATTACTGCGCCGCGGTGCAATTTTGCCACCATCTCCGCCGTGATCAGCACCGGTGCGCGCTTGCCGAAAATTTGCGCGGTGCAAATCACCACGTCGGTTTTCGGCAATCTCGCACCGATCACTTCGCGTTCTTTCAAGAGAAACGCTTCAGATTGTTCTTTGGCATACCCCCCGCTGGTTTCCAAATTCTCCGTGATTTCCATTTCGATGAAAGACGCCCCCAGGCTTTTGACCTGCTCCTTCACTGCCGGGCGCGGATCAAAGGCTTCGACTTTCGCGCCCAGTCGTTTGGCGGTGGCGATGGCTTGCAAACCGGCGACACCCGCGCCCAATACCAACACATTGGCCGGTGGAATTGTGCCAGCGGCGGTCATCAAAAGAGGAAACATTTTATTGAGCCGGGCTGCAGCCAGCAAAACCGCCTTATAGCCGGCCACGGTCGCCATCGAGCTCAATGCGTCCATGCTCTGTGCGCGCGTAATGCGCGGGATATATTCCATGGCAAACGCAGTGATCTTGCGTGCAACCAGTTTCCGCAGCGCTGCCGCTTCTGAATGAGGAGACAAAAAGGCGAACAAAACGGCGCCTTCGCGCATGAGCTCGGTTTCGTGTGCGCCCGCGGTGGGATGCTCGCGGGGCGGATTTAGTTTCATGATCACTTCGCCCTGGCGATACAATTCTCTTGTATCTTGGGCGATCACCGCGCCTGCCGCTGCAAATTCCGCATCGGAAAAGCTTGCACCGGCACCCGCGCCTGCTTCGACGAAAACCGTGTGCCCATTTTTTCTCAACACGCTTATGGCGCTGGGCACCAGCGCGACGCGTGTTTCATCGGGGGAAATTTCTTTGGGAATTCCGAGATTCACTTGCCGTCTCCTTGTCCTGACTTCGTTATCGCCCCTCGTCCCCTCAAGTGCAGAGCCTCCGGGCCGCCGCCAGCCCGGGAGGGGCGACGGCTTTTTTGTGGTTACGGCGCGCCTGCCATGCCGCAGCACGATTTCAGCTTTTTGTAACAGCAATGCCACGGCAACACACCTTCCCTCCTCGATCCAGCACAAGCGAAATTATTTGGAGCAATAGATTTTAAATGAAGGATGACTGCTGGGGAGAGCGCACAGGGCGGGATTCTTTCTTCAATTAGGGTAAAGGATACTCTGTTGGGTTGCCCGTTATTTTAGATTCTCGGCCAAGAACTCAATGGTTTTTTCCCACGCCTCGTCGGCGTCATTGGCGTTGTGGGCTTTGGCATTGTTCTCGTTGATGAACCCGTGTCCGGATTTCGGGTAGATGGTGATGGTCACGCTTTTGCCGGAATCTGTGGCCTGTTTTTCGAAGGCGCGCACGTCCTTGACGGGAATGCCGCGGTCCAGGCCGCCAAAGATGCCGAGAATCGGGGCGTTGATTTGCTTGATCAAATTTGCATCCGTAACCAGGCGGCCATAGTTGACCACGCACGCCGCAAGCTCGGGTAGATGGACCGCGGCTTGCAATGAATAACCGCCGCCCATGCACCAGCCGATGCTGCCAATGCGATTCTTGTCAACGTCCTCGCGCGTTTGTAGATAGGCAAATGCCGCCTGCAAATCACGCAGCGCGCGATCTTCCGGCAAGCCGCGCATCAATTGATGGGCGGTTTCCTGCTCCGCCGTCACTTCGCCACGATACAGGTCAATGGCGAGCACGACATAGCCTTCCTTCGCCAGTTTTTTAGCGTTTTGCTGCACCCAATCATTCAAACCCCACCATTCATGAATGATGATCAGGGCGGGCGCGGTGCCACCGCTCAACGGCATGGACACAAAAGCGCGCACGGTTTCATCGCCGCTTTGGTACGTCACCCATTGCGTTTCAATCGCCGGATGGGCGCGGTGATAAATCAGCGCCGCCGACGATAGCGTGATGAGTGTCGCCAAAACAACTCCCGAACCTCTCATGTTTCCCTCTGTAGCCAAGAAATGTCGCGTGACTTCATGGTCGATTTGGAGTGGGATTCAGAGTTTGTCCGGCAACCGCTTTGTCGCCTTCATCCTAACTGGCCTGCGCCAGGTTACTTGACGATGTTGTCTAGGTTTTCAAAAAACGCGCGATACTTCTGCCAAGCCAACAGGCGAGCGGAAAATCACTCCGCTGTTTTTTTGTTGAAAGATAGAATGCGAGCTTGCTTGCGTGCCGGCGCTGTGCCGGTTTCCGCATTGGCGTCCGGCGTCTCTTCGACGGTCTCTTCGCGCGGCGCCGAGATTTTTTCCAGGCGCACCGGCGTGCCACCCATGGTAAAATCCGCGCCGCGAATTTGATCGTCGTCGATGATCCACGTCACGGTCTTCATGGGTAACGCCAACACAAACAGCTTGACGTGCCACCAGCCGCGCTTGTAATCTGGGTTGATATCTTCCACGCGCGCAAAGAATGACGGCTTGTGGTCGATATGCACCAGCACCAAATCCTGCGGCGCGACGGCCGACGGCTTTCCAAGCATGCGCTCAAGCTCCGATATTCTTTTAAATCGACGATGAAGATAGCGAGAACGAGGACGAATGTCAAAGAAAAAGTTACGATGCCAAAACGCCGAGGTGCCATCATATTCACCTTTGCCGCTGCAATCTTTTGCTTTACATCCAGGTGCATTTTTGTTATTTTGAGAAGGTGTTCATGCGAAAAACGATCAACGGCAAATTCGAACCTCATAAAGAGAAATTTGAATCATGAGCAAAGACGTTGTTTTTCTCAGCGGCGCGCGCACAGCCTTCGGGGCGTTTGGCGGCGCGCTGAAAGACTTTACGGCGACGCAGCTTGGCGTGGTCGCGGCGCAGGCGGCCCTGGAAAAAGCCGGGATTGAGGCCAAAGAGGTGGAACACGTGATCTTCGGCAACGTCATGCAAACCTCGCAGGATGCGATTTATCTCGCGCGGTACGTCGCACTCAAGGCGGGCTGCCGCATCGAAACTCCGGCGCTCACGGTTAATCGCTTGTGCGGCTCGGGCTTCGAGGCGCTGGTACAAGGCGCGCGTTTGCTGCTGCTGGGCGAGGCCGAGGTGGTGCTCGCGGGCGGCACGGAAAGCATGAGCCAGGCGCCGCACATCATTCGCGGCGCGCGTTGGGGTTTGCGACTGAACAGCGGCAAGCTTGAAGATTATTTGTGGGAATCTCTGCTTGATGCAAATTGCGGCCTGACCATGGCACAGACCGCGGAAAATCTCGCGGACAAGCTCGGCATCAGCCGCACGGCTTGCGACGAATACGCCTTGCTCAGCCAGAAGCGCACGGCCGCGGCCTGGGAAAGCGGCAAATTCAATGACGAAGCCGTGCCCGTGGCAGTCCCCGGCAAAAAAGGCTCGACGCCATTCACGCGCGACGAGCATCCGCGTCCGGATACGACTTTGGAAGGCCTGGCCAGGCTCTCACCTTATTTCAAAAAAGATGGCACGATTACGGCCGGCAACGCCAGCGGCATGGTGGATGGCGCCGCGGCGATGGTGATGATGACGGCGGCGGCCGCAGAGAAGCGCGGCTTGAAGGCGATGGGACGGTTGGTAAACTGGGGCTTTGCCGGCGTGGAGCCGAGCCTCATGGGCATTGGGCCGGTTCCGGCGAGCCGCAACGCCTTGCAGCGCGCTGGTATGAAACTGGAGCAAATGAATCTGGTCGAAGTGAACGAAGCCTTCGCGCCACAATATCTCGCCGTGGAAAAGGAATTGGGATTGAAGCGCGATATCACCAATGTCAACGGCGGCGCGATCGCCATCGGCCACCCGCTCGCAGCCAGCGGCACGCGCTTGACGCTGACACTTTTGCACGAACTGCGGCGGCGCAAACAAAAGTACGGTTTGGCCACTGCCTGCATCGGCGGCGGACAAGGCGCAGCGGTGATTGTCGAGGCGCTTTAAGACAGTTGTTTTTTGAAAGCGGGTATCCAGAAAGTCCAACAAAATCATGGATTCCTCCCGCAGCGGCGCGACGGGAATGACAAATCATATTTCAGGAGGAGCAATGGCAATTAAAACCGCCGGCGTCATCGGCTGCGGCTTGATGGGTTCGGGCATTGCACAAGTTTGCGCGCAAGCCGGTTATAAGACCATCGTGCGTGAAGTGAACGATGATTTGCTCAAAAAAGGCCTGGGCAAGATCGAGGGCTTCCTGGGCAAAAGTGTGGAAAAAGGCAAGCTTACCGCGGAGCAGAAAACAGCCATCATGTCAAATCTGACCGGCACGACGGCGCTGGCGGATTTGAAAGGCGCGGACATTATCATCGAAGCCGCGATCGAGAACATCAATCTCAAAAAAGAAGTTTTTGGCGAGCTCGACAAGCTCTGCGCCGCGCACACGATTTTTGCCAGCAATACTTCTTCACTCACCATCACGGAAATGGCCGCCGCCACCAAGCGCGGGGATCGTTTTGTCGGTTTGCACTTTTTCAATCCCGTGCCGCTCATGAAGCTGGTGGAAGTCGTGCGCACGATTCAAACCAGCGCGGGAACTTTTGAAGCCGCGTTCGCATTCGCGAAATCATTGGGCAAAGAGCCGATCGCCTGCAAAGACAATTCCGGCTTCGTGGTGAATCTCCTGCTTGTGCCGTATTTGCTCGACGCCATTCGCGCCGTGGAAAACGGCGTGGCCTCGGTGGAAGATATCGACAAGGGCATGGTGCTGGGCTGCGGCTATCCCATGGGACCGCTCACGCTGCTGGATTTTGTCGGCTTGGACACGACGCTGTACATCGCCAACATTATGTTCGAAGAATATCGCGACGCCAAGTATGCTCCGCCGCCGTTGTTGCGCAAGATGGTGCTGGCGGGCTACCACGGCAAGAAAAGCGGCAAAGGTTTTTATGATTATGCCGGGGAGAAGCCGAAGGTGGTGGATTTGGGGATGTAAAATCAAGTTTGGGTTGCGGGGGCGAAAATGGCACG
>JBIOXB010000105.1:0-2329 GCA_044869275.1 bacterium | reverse complement strand
CACATTGACCATCAAGGCGGTGCGGTGTTGGGCCGCACGCTCAACATCGGCACAACCCTTGAGTATGAACCGCTTGATACAAAAGAGATTCACATCATAAGTGACCAGTTTGGTGAAACAAAATTTTGTATTGGTACCGAGATCGATCAAATGCATTGGGCACGTTATGCCGAAGCTGCGGCACGTGTTCTCAATCTCAAGCGCGGCATGCGCGCGCATGTCAGTGGATCGCTCATTGGCGCGGGGTTGAGTTCGTCCGCTTCGGTGGGACTGGCTTATCTCAACGCGCTCGCCGATGTGAATGACATTGAATTGTCAAATAAGGAATTGGTTGATTTGGATTATGAACTGGAACATGGGCAGCTCGGTTTGCAAATCGGATTACTCGATCCGTTGACCATTGTCCACGGACAAAAGAACTCGCTTCTTTTCATGGATACAATAACTGCCACTGTCACTCCGATCTCTGACTCCCCCTCCAGCTGCTGCGCGTGGATCGTGGCATATTCAGGCGTCTCACGGGAACTCACCAAAAGCGGATTTAACCAGCGAGTCACCGAATGTTACGAAGCCGCCGCATTATTGAAAGAGGACGCAAAAATCCTGTCGGATGTGCCGCGCGAAATATTTGAAGAAACGAAAATGACTCTGCCCGAAAATCTGCGCCGCCGCGCGGAACACTTCTTCAGCGAAGCCGAGCGCGTTCAGCAGGGCGCACAGGCTTGGGCAGAGTTGAATATGGAACTGTTCGGACAGTTGATGAATCGATCCTGCGCATCATCAATTGAGAATTATCAAGTTGGCAGCGATATTCTGATCGAGCTGCATGAACTCGTCAGCAACGCGGATAGTGTTTATGGAAGTCGTTTCAGCGGCGGCGGATATGGCGGCTGTGTTGTCGGGCTGGCGAAAAAGGATTTGGCGGAAAATGTGTGTCTGGAAGTTGCCGAGAAATTTTCTGCGCTTCATCCTGAACTACCTTCCCGTATTTTCGTGGCTGAAATGGGAGATGGTTTACGATGATCAAGTCCGCAGTCTTACTCGCGGCAGGACGCGGTAAACGTCAACGCCCATTCACAGATGAAACACCCAAGCCGCTGTTGGAGGTCAACGGGCGCGCCACGTTGGACTATGTTCTTACAGCAGTTGCCAAGGCAGGTATCGAGCGGGCGTGCATCGTGACTCATTATCTCGAACAAAAAATATTTGCGTACGTTGGCAACGGCTCAAAGTGGAATTTGGATATTACATTCGCTCATCAAAATGAATTGAATGGCAATGGCGGCGCATTGATGTCCGTGTCACATGAATGGATACGCGCTGAACCCGTGATGGTCGTCGCAACAGATTATATTTTGGAAGAACATTATTTGATTGATTTGGTTGAGGCACATGAGAACTATCAAGCCGATATTACGCTCAGCATAAAGCAATGCCCCGTTGAAGAATTGACCTCCCGCTCGTGCGTGGATGTGGATGCAAAGTGGCGCGTGAGGCGCATCATCGAAAAACCGACCCGCGCGGAGATCATGAGTCCGTATGCGGCTTCGGTATTATTTATTTTGCCCTATGAGTTCTGGGAATATTTGCCAAAGCTAAACCCATCAGCACGCGGCGAGATCGAAATGCAATCCGCGGTGCAGCTGATGATCGAGGCTGGATTTAGGACGTTTGGCTTGCTGCAATCCGCTCCGCGCGAATGGACGGGCGAATTTATTGAAAAGACGGAGAATGTATGAGGTATTTCCTGGGTATCGATGTTGGTTCATCCAAAACGCACGCGTTGATCGTTGATGAAACCGGTCAGTGTGTGGGGTTTGGAAAATCGGGCGGAGGCAACCATCAGGGCGTTGGCTATGCCAGGCTTGAGGTTGTGCTAAAGGAGTCATTCGAGGCGGCGCGGCAAATGTCCGGCGTAGAGAAAAGTCAGCTCGCGGCGGCAGGCTTCGGCGTGGCTGGCTGCGATTTTCCATCAGACCGGGAGGGACATTTGAAAGCCATCGCCGCGTTGGGCCTGGTGTGCCCTGTGGAAGTCGTCAACGATGGCATGAACGGCTTGCTGGCGGGTGCCACGCGCGGGATCGGAGTCAATGTCACAGCCGGTTCAGGGACGAATTGCCGGGGCCGCGGACATGATAAGCGCGAGGGCCGCATCGTTGGCAACGGCATCGAATTTGGTGAATTTGGCGGCGCGATCGAGATCACCGCCCGAGCGCTTCAAATCGTGAATTATGCATGGATCAAACGCATACCGCCGACCAAACTCACAAAAGTATTGCTCGAAGCCACCGGCGCCAAGAACGAAATTGATTTGATGGAAGGGCTCTCC
>JBIOXB010000104.1:0-24623 GCA_044869275.1 bacterium | reverse complement strand
CGGGTCGCCCCTACGGCAGAATCCCGGGATTTCATCGAAATCACAGTGGCCGATACTGGCATTGGCATTTCCAAAGACAAGCAGAAAGACATCTTCAAATCGTTCGAGCAGGTAGACGCCTCGATTGCCCGCGAATATGGCGGCACCGGCTTGGGCCTGGCGATCACCAAAAGCCTAGTGGAATTGCACGGCGGCGCGATCCGCGTGGACTCCGAAGTCGGAAAAGGGGCGGTTTTCACCTTTAGCCTGCCGGTTGCAAAGGGAAAACCCGAGAGAACGGAACAGGCCTATATTCCCATCACCGGCCAGACCATCGACTTGGCGCGCGTCCGGCAAGTGGAAGGCATTGCGGCGGAAATGCAGGTGTTGGAGCAGAGCAGCCCAGATGGCGCGTTTCATATTCTCATCGTCGACGACGAACCGGTGAACCAGCAAGTGCTGGCAAATCATCTCACGCTCGGCAAATATCGCTTCAGTCAAGCCTACAATGGCGAGGAAGCGCTGCGGGCGATGGATAAAACGAAATTCGATCTGGTCTTGCTGGATGTGATGATGCCGCGCATGTCGGGCTACGAAGTCTGCCAACGCCTGCGCCAAAAACATCTGCCCGCGGAATTGCCGGTGATCATGGTCACGGCGAAGGATCAAGTGAGTGATTTGATCGAAGGCCTCTCCTCCGGTGCGAACGACTATCTTGCCAAGCCGTTTTCCAAGGACGAGCTGCTCGCCCGCATCAAGACGCACTTGAATCTGCTCAAAATCAACACCGCCTTTGGCCGCTTTGTGCCACGCGAGTTTTTGCGCTATCTCGAAAAGGAAAGCGCGGTGGAGGTGAAGCTCGGTGATCACACCCAATTGGAAGTCACCATTTTCGTTTCGGATATTCGCGGCTTCACCACCATTTCCGAAAAGATGACGCCGGCGGAGAATTTTGCCTTTATCAACGAATACTTCAGCATCGCCAGTCCAACGGTGCGGGAGCATCACGGTTTCGTCGACCGCTACACCGGCGATGCCATCATGGCGCTGTTCCCGCGCCGCGCCGAAGATGCGGTGAACAATGCGATTGCGACGCTAAAGCAGTTGCAGGAGTTTAATGCGGAACGCGGAAAACGTAACGAGCCGGCTATTCAGATCGGGGTCGGGTTGCACACCGGAAATCTCATGCTGGGTATCGTGGGCGAGAAAGAGCGCATGCAGGGCGACATTTTTTCCGATGCTGTGAATCTGACGAACCGCATCGAAGGATTGTGCAAGTTTTACGGCGCGTCCATCGTGGTGAGTGAAACCACGCTGAGCAAGCTCACAAATCGCGGCCAGTACCACACGCGCTTTCTCGGCAAAGTGCAGGTGAAGGGCAAAGATGTGCCCATTTCTCTTTATGAAGTATGTGACGGCGAGGCAGAGGCGATTATTGATTTGAAGCTGAAAACGAAAAGGGATTTTGAGCAGGGCTTGCGGCATTACTTTGCGAAAGACTTTGCTGAGGCTTCGGTGTGCTTCAAGAATGTGCTCAAGGCCAATGCCGAGGATAAAACCGCGCGGCTTTATCTCGAGCGCTCGGCGCAATTCATGGTGCGGGGCGTGCCCGAAGATTGGGAGGGCGTGGAGGCGATGGAGAGCAAGTGACAAACTTATTTGCCATTTGTAATGAACTTTGAAAAGCTAGCTGTGAAGTTATTCTATGACTCGTCGAAAACAAAAGCCTGGTTCAATTTGGGATTATCCCCTGTATTATGACATCGCTTTGAGTTATCGCGATTACCGCAGTGACGTTTTGCAGATGCTGAAATGGAATCGGCGGTTTGGGATAAAGAACCCTAAACGTATCTTAGAGGCTGCGTGTGGCCCCGCGAACCACTTGTTCGAATTTGCGCGCCATTGTGAAGCCAGAATGATCGGTATTGATTATTCCCAGAATATGGTTGACTATGCGAAGGCCAAAGCTCGCAGGTTTGACGGTGTTTTTGACATTCGAAGAGGTGACATGAGGACGTTTATGATGCGTTCGAAGGTCGATTTTGCGTATTGCCCGCTTCTGAGCATGAATTACCTGCTGACGGTTGCAGAGGTGAAGGAACACCTTTCTGCAATGGCTTTCAATCTGCGCCGGGGAGGACTCTATATAGTTGAATTGATCCACCCCCATGATATTTTGGAAATTGATGCCTCTGGAATCCCGTGGAAGAGCGTTCGCGATGGTGTTACCGTGTCAACGCAGTGGGCGACTGAGGAAGATACGTTTGATGCGGTTAATCAAATCTCGCAGACCCACGTTGTCTATACTGTGAACGACACAGTGTCAAAACGGCGGTTCACCATCTCCACTGTTATGCGTGATCGAATGCTATGGCGCGATGAACTGGCATTGCTGATTCAATCTGTGGGAAAATGGGAGACGGTTGGATTCTACGGTAGTTTACATGAGGATATCCCATTAAACCATGCCAGGGCTGAGCAGATGGTTTGTATCTTAAAAAAGGCTTAAATGGGCAACATTCGCGCCCCAAGTTTGCACAGAATCCCCGCAACAACATAAAGCCGAGGCGAATCAAAGCATGGCTGTACCATTCTGTGCTACTTTTTCCGTTCAAGAACGAAGGTCGAGGGCGTATCCCTCCCGTCTTGGCGCCAGGTCCACACGCTTGTGAATTGATCTTTGCTTTGGAAGTTGAGCACCAGCTCTTGCATGTGACCATCAGCAGGCTTCGCCAAATTGGTAATATCGATGAAAGTAAAATTCAAACTTTTGAATTCACCACCGGTGGCCTCGGCGCGCATGCGCGGCTGATTGCCGCTGGAACAGTAGTGCGTCATCATGAACCTGTCGCCGTCGCGATGATATAATGTGACCATGCTCGGCTCATGCTCAGGAACCATCGTCTCCATGACTGCCGTGCCACCGGAAACGACTTGATACGATACCTTGGTCAACCCGTGCGGACCTTGACCCTGCCATTCTCCCGCGAGTGATTTGAGTTTTTCGAAACCGGCGGCCGCCCAATCTTGAGCGGCTTGCCCTTTAGTGGCCTGGCTCTGAGCCCAAAGCATATTTACAGTGCAGGTGATGATCGTGAACGACAGCAACATGGGTGCTAACCGTTTCATGGCGTTTTTCTCCTGAGGTCACAGAATCAGAACTGGGAATCTGCGAAAATCAGCGTCCTCTGCGTTCAAAAGAAGTGAAGCAAACTACGGCGGAATAATTGCATGCTTCGCGGGCAAGACATTGCCATAGTCTTGCGGCAACCTGCTAATCTTCCAGGCCCTGCAAAAGCTGGCGCGTGCGTGACTCAATTTCCTCGACCTGAGGCCGCGGTACGCCGTAAGTGAAGAGATAAAAATTCACGTCGCGATAATCGAACAGCGCATCCGAATGAACTTCCAGAATTCCGTGATTAAAATTTTCCACTGTCGCGGAGAACTCGCGAGGGGGATCACAGGTAAAGACGATTCCCGAGAAATGATCACCGGCCGCAGTGCGCAGCTCATATCGATCTCCTTGCTGCAATCCTTTTACTCCGCCTTCCCGCGCCAGTATTTCCGGCCCGAAGAGGCGTTGCCATGCCTGTTCTTGCGTTAGTCTTTTCAGGAAAATCCGGACATAGGCAGTGTTGCGCGGACTGCCGCAGTGATTCTCCAAATAATGGCGAAGGCTCCAAAGCTGGAACTTCCATCCGCGTTTCGTACCGTCGTATAAGGCATCCCAGTCGGCCGCAGTCGAAAATCCGGAATGGACCAGGCGCAACACTGTCTTGCCGCCACGTACTTCCAAGTAAAAATCCGTGGCCGTGGGTTCCATCTTCATGGTGTTGCTCTCCGAAGGTGTCGAGGCTTTGTGTTCTCCGGACAAGCTTTCGACCGTGGCATAACGAAAATGGCGGGGCGGATCGGAAATCTCGATGCGGCTATCCCATTTAAATTCATTTCGCCATGACATCCAAAGTTTGCCGTCAGGATTTTTGCCCGCTTCCAGCGGAAACCAGCGGGTGAGCTCGTCGGCGTCGGTCAGCGCCTTCCACACGGCTTCTATAGGGGCATCGATTTCGATCTCGGCCTCGACCGAACGAGTTTGGGGCTTACTTTTGGAATTGGACATAGCTACTCCTCACGTTGTTCTTTGAACAGTTCTTACTACTTCAACGTTAGTCAACGCCAACACCAGGGGTGTCATGCTGAAAGCATCTTCCCAAGTGCTGGGCACAGGGCCGAAATAGACCGTGATATTTTAACATGGGAAGATTCTTGCAGAATGACAGTGCCGCTTTGGTGCAAAAGCATAAACTTAAGGCTGCATGGTTGGGTATGTCATTGCTCATGTTTCGTGATCGCCGGATAGGAGCCGACAATGAATTTGAACACCCGGCCGCGCGGGACGTGCTCGTTGTGATACTTGGCGGCCAAGCGGGCGACCGCGTTGGCCAGTTCTTCGGCGAAGGCATTCAAGTCCGCAACCGACGCAAGCCTGACATTCGTTTCCAAGGTGAATGTCGCGAGCTGCTTGCCAGCTTTGTCGGCATTCGTGCGCAGTACCGCCAAATCCCGTATGGCACGGGCGGCAACCGCAACCAAATAGGTCGAGGAAAAACGGTCTGGTATTTCACTCGGGTCGGCGGCGAGATTGCCCAGCGCCGCGGGGTTAATGAGATAGTGACGGGCCGTCGCCCGCACGATTCTTTCCACGCAATTTCCTCTCTTGCGTTCTTCCACCTGCTCGACCAGGCCGTGCTTCTCCAGCTCCCGCAGATGATAATTGATTTTCTGGCGCGGAATCTTCATATGCCGCGATAAGCCAGAAGCCGAATCCGGCTCGCGCAATTTCTCGAGAATTTGCAGCCGCAAGGGGTTGAGCATGGCGGCGGCACCTGCGGCGCTTCCCACCAAGTTGACCGCGGTTTGGGGTTGTGTTGTCATGGCGCGAATATATCACCGAAAAATTAATTTGTCAAGAAAAATTTATAGTTCGGTGCTATTGACGAGCAAGTGGTGGCAGGCTCGCGCTTCGCACTTTTCGTTTTCTCAGAATATGATCAGCAACAAAACAAAGGCAGGAGACCGCCAAGCCGGAATAAATCGGCTCAAGACCCCACCAGTATTCGCCCTCCTCGGCGTTAAGCAGCCAACCGGCCGTTATACTTGCGCTCAGCACCATTGAAAAGAATGCGGCCAGCGGCGACATCCGCCAGCGCTGCGAAAAACTGGAGGCCAGCGGCAGCAACAGTGCCGGCGTCGTGAGCGCGCCGAGTTGGTACCAAATCGTCACCACAGATTGCGCCCGCACGGCGATGACCACCGCGAGGGCGAACGTCAGCAACAAACCGGCGCGCGTATGGAAAGTGATACCGCGGGCGCCGCCCATGGGGAAAATCTTGGAAAGAAAATCCTTTCCCAGAGTCACGGCCGACTGAAAAGAAAAGCCGTCCACCGTGGACATGATGGTGGCCAGCAAGGCAACGTAGAAAAGTCCGCGCCCGATTTCCGGCAAGAGCTGCAGCGCGAGCTGCGGATACGCCGCGGCGCCTTCTTGCAGATTTGGCAACAACGCGCGCGCGTACAGGCCGCACGCCGTGGTCATCAAATCAAACACGAACCAGCAGGCCACGGAAATCAAAATACCCCGGCGCGCGACACTTTCGTCCTTTGCCGCAAAGCAGCGCTGGTAAAAAGTGGGATCCACCAGCGTGCTCATGGCAATGAAATACCATACCAGTATATATTGCAGACGATTGCCACCGTGCCACGTCAAATGCGTAGCGGGCAAATGCTCGCGCAAAAAGCTCACGCCGCCGTGATGCGAGACGGCAAAGTAAAGCAACACGGCAAAGCCGGCATACATCAACACGAATTGCAAAATTTCCGTGCGTACCACCGCGGCAAACCCGCCGCGCCAGGCGTACACTGTCGAAAAAAAAGCGCCGGCGATCACGCCCAGCCACAGGGGCCAATCCCATAAAATCTGGCCGAGTACACCTAGCATCAACACGTAAGGCGCCGGGCTGGAGAGCAAAAAAACGAACAAAGCCCCGGCCATGCCACAAGCACGCCCATAACTGTTTTCCAATTGTTCGGGAATGGTGAAGAGATTGCTCCGCCGCGCTCGCCCCGCTAGAAAAAATGCGAAGAGCAAGGCATAGAGATAATAGGGCACGCCAAACACCAGCCAATTCGAAAGGCCGTGGTTGTAGGAGAACTCACCCACACCCAGAATGCCGCCATACCACGTCGTCACCAATGTGGCCACGAATGCCGGCAGGGACAATCTCCGCCCGGCGAGCACGTACTCTTCAGGATCGTTTACCGCAGTTTTGCTGCGGTAGAATCCAAAGACCAACAAGGCGAGAAGATAGAGGAGGATGATGATATAATCGACAAAAGCCATGCGAACCCGGTGGTTTTAAATGGCAGGACAACCCCCACTTTCATGCCGGCGCCTGCAATGGCGCCTTTTCTATGAAGCCACAAACCTCCGCCACCATCTTTTCCAAGGCCGCGGTGTCGCCCGGCACGTCGAGCGCATCCGTTTCCACAATCATGACGCGATGCTGTTGCGCCATGCGCCTGGCCCAGCGATCATACGCGAAGTTGAGCTGCGCGAGATATTCCTTGTCGATGTTCTGTTCGAAATCGCGGCCGCGATGGCGGATGCGGCTGATCAGCGTCCAAATCGAAGCGCGTAAATACACAATCACATCCGGCGGGCGCAGGGCAGCGGCAATGGCTTCATAAATATCCGTGTAACAGGCAAAGTCGCGCGCCTCCATCATGCCGCGCTCGAACAGATTTCGGGCAAATATTTCAGCGTCCTCGTAAATCGTGCGATCCTGCACGCAGGGTTGCGCGCTGCGCTGGATTTGTATGTGATCCTTCATTCTCTCCTTAAGAAAAAAAAGCTGCGAATGAAAGGACCAGCGCTTCATGTCGCCATAGAAATCCGCCAAATATGGATTCGCGACTTCTTTCTCCAGAAATCCCTGCCAGCCCAGCCGTGCGATGAGAATATTCGTGAGCGTGGTCTTGCCCACTCCAATGTTGCCCGCAATGGCCACAAAAGGCTTGTGTTTGTGATCGTTTTGCTGCACTATTTCGTTCCAGAAGGTGGCACGATCAAAAGTATCTTACACGTTACACGTGTAAAGTGTAACGTGTGAACCACGATTCTATTCTTTCCGCAAGTCTACAAAATACCACCCCGACCTGCAAACCTTTTCTTTGCAGGAATGTCTAAACAGGCACAAAATGGACGAAAGGGAGAACAGGCTCATCCGGCAGGCGCAGCAGGGCAGCGCCGGCGCGTTCGCGCAACTGGTGGCCATGCACGATCGTCGCGTGTTGCAGCTCGCTTATCAATTGCTCAACAGCGCGAGAGACGCAGAAGACGTTTATCAAGACATCTTTCTGCAAGTCTTTCGCAAGCTGTCGTCATTTCGTTTTGAAAGCGAATTTTCCACGTGGCTGCACCGCATTGCGGTCAACCATTGTCTCAACTTTCGCAAGAAACGCCAGTTGCGGCGCTATCGCTCACTGGAGAGTGCGCAGAACGAAGAGCAGGATGATTTGCCGCAACCGCAGGATCACGGCCAGGATCCCGAGCGCATGCTGTTGAATCAAGAGCTGGGAGAGCGCATCCAGGCGGCGCTGGACGATCTTTCGGACCAGCAGCGCGCCGTGTTCGTGCTGCGCCATTTTCACGGCCACAAAGTGCGCGAGATCGCCGGAATTCTGTCCTGCGCTGAAGGTACGGTGAAGAACTATCTTTTTCGCGCCACCCATCATTTGCAGAAAAAATTGCAGGCCTATCACGAGGACCAAATATGAAAGAATCAGAGCGCGGGCGCATGCTCCTGCCGCTGTACGACAGCGGGGAATTGACGCCGCAGGAAAAAGCTGAGGTCGAGACTTGGCTGCAAAGCGAGCCCGCCGCGCGTGAGGAATTGCAAGCTCTGCGCGCTTTGTATCAGCGCCTGCAACAGGCGCCCGTGTACGAGCCCCAGGCGAGCACGCTGCAGCGCTTGCGTTCCGATCTCATGGACAAGCTGGAAGCAGAATCACGGCTGCCGTTTTCGCCGCTGGCATGGCTGCGGCAGCAGTTGGTGGCCGGGCGCGCGGCCGGGCAGATCGGGTTCACGCTCGCGGCGTTGCTGGTGGGGGTCTTCGCGGGCCGGCAGTTTTTTGCGCGCACGGAAATCGTGAATGCTCCGAATATTGCGCCGGATATTTTACCCGCATTGCTGGCGCAACAACCCATTGCCACCGAGCGTTCCGTGCTTGCGCCGCATCTGGCGAACGTGCATGCCATACGCATCGATGCCGTGACCGGGCAAATCGAAATCGAATTCAGCACGGTGAACAACATTTCTTTGCGCGGCTCCACGGAAGATCCCATGGTGCGGCAAGTGCTGGCTTATGCCATGCGCCAGGAAGAGCAGACCGGTTTGCGTTTGCGGGCGATCAAAGCCGCCGGCGAAATCACGCCGGCGCAAATGCCTGAAGTGGGTGATAATGAATTGACGAAAGCACTGCTGCAGGTCCTGCGCTACGATGCCAATGCCGGTGTGCGTTTGAAAGCCGTCGAGGCGCTCAAGAAGCATCCGCCCGCCGAGCAAGTCAAAAATGCATTGATTCAAACGTTGTTACGCGATGCCAATTCCGCGGTGCGTATGCAGGCGATTGAGGCATTGAGCCGCTATCAATCCGCCGAGAAAATTCCGGCTTTGGAAACTGCGGCGGCCGGTGATTCAAACGGCTACGTGCGTTTGCAAGCCGTGCGCTTGCTCGATCAAAGCCGAACACAGAATATGCACTGAATTCCCTTGCGTTCATCCCTCAGAGTTCGAGAACGAGCTGCAAGCGATTTCTGAAAACTCATCTTATAATCGGAGCCCAATTATGTGCAAGTCCGCTTTTTTCAAATTTCTGATCGGTGTATGGTTTATATCCAGTGCGGGCGTGCGTGCGCAGGAAATCAAGCGCGAAGGCCGGTGGTACGTCGCCGAAATCAAAAAGACCTTTCCCGCCGGGGCCGAGGGCGTGCTGGAAATGCGCAACGTCAGCGGCGATATCACGGTGCAAGCGTGGCCGCAAAATAGCGTGGAAATTGTTGAATCGTTGCGCATGGAAGTTTTCACCGAAGAAGAGGCGCGGCACGTGCGGGACGCGAGCGAAGCTTCCTATTCGCAAAGCGGCAATCGCATTATCGTTGAAGGCCGTGACCGTTCCCGCCGTTCGGTGGATTCACATTTCAAAGTGAACGTGCCCGCGACTTTCGGCCTGGACCTCAACACCAGCGGTGGAAATGTGTCGGTTTATCGCGTCAAGGGAGCAACCACATTGCGCACCTCGGGCGGCGACATTGACCTGATCGAAACCGGCGGCACGGTGCGCGCGAGCACCTCCGGCGGCAACGTGACCGTGCGCGACGCCGAGGGCGACATTGTGACCAAGACTTCGGGGGGAAATTTGGACCTCGAGCGCATTAAGGGCACGTTGGATGCCAAAACCTCCGGCGGCAACATCACCTTGCGCGTGGCGAGCAAATCCGTCGATCTGAGCACCAGCGGCGGCGACATTGAAATCATCGATGTGGAAGGCAACGTCAATGCCCGTACCTCCGGCGGCAATGTCGACGTCGAAAACACCCGCGGCCGTGTGGCGGTTGCCACCTCCGGCGGCGACTTGGTGCTGCGCGACATCAAGGGAGAGCTGGAGGGCAGCACCTCGGGCGGAGACATTCGCGCCGAGCGCCTGCACGCGCCCAGCCGCCTATCCACCTCCGGCGGCGATGTGATCGTGCGCGAATTAATGGCGAGCTTCAATGGCTCGACCTCGGGTGGCAACGTCGAAGTTGAAATGACGCTCGTGGATTTCAAAAAACCGCATAGCCTCACACTTAGCAGCAGTGGCGGCGACATCGAGCTGGTGATTCCAGAAAAGCTGCCGGCGAGAATTTATGCGGAGATATATTTGGAAGAGCGCTGGGGCTGGGGCGAGCGCTACGATATTTCCTCGGATTTCCCGCTCAAAATCGAGCGCGGCGAAGGCGAGCGGCGTGGAGGCCAGTACATTCGCGGCGAGGGCGACCTCAATGGCGGCGGCGACCCCATTACGCTGAAAACCAGCGCGGGCAACATTTCGATCCGCAAGCTGGCGCAGCAATAATCATGATGCGCATGTGCGACGCACCCTCACGGTGCGTCGCAATTTTGCCCTCACCCGCCAGCTCTTCCCACTCCTTGCTTGTGCCCACCTTTTGCATGCGCGTGTCATGCCAGCCATTACGTGCTATTCCTTCAGGCGAATGTCCTTCACCACGCGCCACACCCCCTTGTCATCTCGCGAGATCGGGCGGACCTCGGCGAAAGCATTAGCCTTTTGTGCGCCAGTCAAACGCCCGGCCTGGCCCAAGATCGGATCGCCCTCGAATTGCAGCTCGTCGTATTGCCGTCCATGACCCGCGCGAGAAATCTCATAATGCACATGTGCCGGATTTCCACCGCCGGGGTAGGGCCCCGGCCGGATCGTGCGGTATTCATATTTTCCTGCGGCGTTCGTCATCATCGTGCCCTGGAGGCGCGGATGCGAGGAGTCGTTGTTGCCCTTGCGATAATAGCCTTCCGCGTCGGTGTGATAAACGTGCACCTCAACCCCCGCCACTGGCGTCCTGCCATCCGCCGCGAACACGGTTCCCGTAACAACCATCGGCTCGCCCGCCTCGTCAGGGCGAATCAACACGATGCGCCAGGAAGAATCGGCAGGGACATTATTTACTTGCGCGGGCAATACCACGAGAGGGGAAATAAAAGCGGACAGCGACAACCTGAAGACAGTTTTCATGGAACGGTGCATGGACAGGAGGCGTAAGTGAACAGAATCATGAATGTTTCTCATATGGTACTCCATTTTATCTTGCTTACTAATGAGAAGCCGCTGCGCTCCGAACGTTTAACGAATCCGGGGTAACCGGCAAGTCGAATTTAGCACTTGTTTTTTTTCCATTTTTGCTCTAAATTAACAATTTAAGTTTTTGCGCGTCCACTACCAAATCCATTCACAAAATCGAGGAGCAAAGCATGCAAAAGATTACGTTCACCTCCCACCTCGGCTTTTACGAAGAAGTTAAAAAACAGGTGCAGGAATATTTTGAGGAGAACAAGCTTTCTCCCCACGCCAATTGGCGCATGTATGTCAAGACGGCGGTTATTTTGCTGTGGCTGGCGACTTCTTACTTCTTGCTGGTCTTCGCAACTTCTTCATTGATCATGGCAATCATCAGCGCGGTGGCGGTGGCGCAAGCCAGTGCTCTGGTGGGATTCAACATCATGCACGATGGCAATCATGGCGGATATTCGCGCAGCAAGAAAGTCAACTGGATTATGGGATTCACGCTTAATTTGATCGGCGGCAGTTATTGGTTTTGGCGGCACAAGCACAACATTCTACATCACACCTATACCAATATCAACGAGCTGGACGAAGACATTCATATGGATGGCATTATGCGTTTCAGCCCGGAACAGCCGCGGCGGCCCTGGCACCGCTTTCAACAGCTTTATGCTTTCCCCGCCTATACCTTGATGACCTTGTTGTGGATTCACGTCGGCGATTTTCGCAAATTTTTCACCGGCCGCATCGGCGATTATAAAATGCCCAAGCTCTCCGCGGGCGAAGCCACGCTGTTCTTTTTGACCAAGATCTTCTACTTCGGCTACATGCTAGTGCTGCCGATGTTCTTCCATCCCGTGCTGCACGTGCTCGCATTTTTCGTACTGATGCACGTCGTGCTGGGCTTGACGCTGGCGCTCACGTTCCAATTGGCGCACGTCGTGGAAGGCAACACCTTCCCCAAGCCGGATCCGGCCTCGGCCACGATCGAAAACGAATGGGCGATTCACGAAGTGGAAACCACGGCGAACTTTGCGCCCAAAAACAAACTGGCAGCCTGGTATTTTGGCGGCTTGAATTTTCAGATCGAACACCATTTGTTTCCGCGTGTCTGCCATATACATTATCCGGAAATCAGCAAGATCGTCAAAAGAGCTTGCGAAGAGTTCGGCATCAAATATGTTTCGTACCCCACGGTGCGCGCCGCCATTGCCGCGCATTATCGCTTTTTGAAAACGTTGGGCCGGCAGGATCAAATTCCGGAAGCACAAGCGGCAACGGTTCATGCATGAGGTGATAAGTTAGCCGCTGAGGCCTATCAAAAAAAATCTTTAGCGCTCGCTGCCTTTCACGCGATCAAATCCCCGGAGGAGGGGATTTGGTCCTTCCACAGAGCTCCAATTCCGTTAGCCAATTCTTGCGACCGGCAAATTCTGCCGGTCTTTTTGTTTTTGGCGAGACAGACCATCCCTATGGACGGCTGAATGCCCCAATTCAGCCGTCCGGCGCTACGCTCCATCCGCCCGATTTCCACAATTCTTCGCCTAATTCAAGGCATGTTCCGGCACTGCAAAAGACTCCGGCGACAAAATTTCAAGCGAGAGAATATCGCCCAAGCGCATTAGGTTCCACGCAGGCACCGCATCCGCAATGGCCACCGGAATGCGACCGGGCGAGAGCGGAAAGCCCAACAGTTCGTCGCCATCCGTACAAAAGATGCGAAACCGGTGCAGCTTAGCCACATCTTTCAACGTATCCAGATGAGCTACATTTTCCATGCGGCGCATGCGGCTGAGGAAGATGCGCGTCTCGCCAAAAGCCGTTTTGAAGGTGAGCGGCACATTTGCGAGCTGCGCGCGCACGACGGAGCCGTCTCGGGATTTTATTCGGGCAGTCAAAAGCTGCTTGCCTTCGCCATGTAAATGCCATGAAAGCAAACCGAAAATCATGAAATTACCTCCCAGATTGGAGCATGAGATTCCCGCCCAGGTTTTTCGCCACCGGGCAACCCAGTTGTACACCAGCGAGACAGAATTGCGGAACCCGTTTCAATCGGTCAAGACTTAGGCAGAGGGCGTGACGCGCACTTTCTTCAAATACTTTAACACTATGACCGCCGCCTGCATACACACATACATCAGCGAGGGAGAAAAGGCTTGCAACAGGCCGAAGAAATCTTCCAGATCTCGCAGTTGCAGCAACAAGCTGCTCACGAACAGGTGCTGCGTTTGTTTGATCACAGAATCGGCCCACGTGGAGCGAAGCAAACTGGAAAAAGCGTATTCCATGAGCCAGACCTTCAACTCCTGGGTCGAGTGGCGCAGAGCTGGCAGGCGGTCGTCCAAGAATTTCCAGAAGCTCCTTGTCAAAGAATCGCGCATTTTCTGTTTTTGTGCTGATGAGACGAGTTGCATTTTTGTTACATCACAACGCAAGCAGCGTACCAGAAAATGCGTTTGCTTAACCGAGCAGATTTCTGAAGTCGCAGTATGAGGGCTTCGAAAGCAGCAATTATTTTCGATCCCGCACTCACTCCAGAGAAACAAGATCTTATGAAAATCTACGCAACCGCTAGCCCTCAAAAATTACGAGGCCGTGGCTGGTATGAGAGAACTTGACATTCCAATACAGATTCACTAAGAAATATGCAGGGGAAAAAGTGAGTGTTGCAAAATTAATGGAGGTGTAGGGAAAAAGCGTCATCTGGCCGCTTGTCCGTCGTAACCCCGGCATAAAACCGATGTGTTGGCTTATTACAACACAAAAGGGATCTATGTTGGAAAAAACCAACGACTTGGGTCTTGGGGTTAGTCTTCAAACACACAAAATCAAGTGCTTAGTTTTCCAAAAACTGTGGCACGAATTTCGTATGGGTGACTAAACAAGTCAGAAATACAATATTTCTTCCTGCGCTGCCGTCTCTGAGGCGGGTGGGATGTGGTCAGCCGTGGGACAATGGAGAACTTCGCGAATGAGCGTGGAAGATATGTCTTGCTGTAAATCGCGGGTTCTATGCTTGACCAAAATCAAGAAACTGGGGAGGCCGCGCGCCGCGCGCGCGCGATTCAACTCGACAAAACTATGATAGTATTCCGGTGAAACGATGGCCATGTAAACTTCTTGGAGTTCCGGGTTTTCCAAATAATCCTTCTTCACATCATCCACATGATTCAGTTCTTTAATTTGACAATACTTCCTATGCAGAGCATTCTCTTCTTCCATTTCTTGTTCTATTTCCTGCAAAAATTCTCTGAGCTTTTCCAATCTGTGAGCATACGGATGGGCCAGATATTTTTTTTTGCCGTTGGTGAATTGGTCGGAATTAAATTGATTGGAATTGACATAGATAATCACCCGCGTTGCGAATTCAAACGCCAGGCGGATGTATTCCTTATGGCCGCGGTGGAGCTCATCGAAAGTGCCACCTATCGTCACGATACGTTCGCCCACCCACTTTTTGCTGGCGTCCATCAGCGTTTCCTTTGTCTCGCAGAACAGGCCATATTAGCCGTTTACGTGAACTACTCTATTGTCGATCGATCACATTAGAATTTTAATCGCCAAACCCAAATTTTGCGGAAGAGGATTTGCAGAAAGTGAGGGAAATTTTTCTGATAATGGCGGAGGCCCAATAAAGCAAGCTTTGGTAGTCTAAGCAAGCAGGGAAGAGAGAAGGAGGTGGTCCATGAATAACGCGCGAATGGACGATCACCTAGTCGGGGAGATTGTCACAGAGGCCGTTAAAATTACCAAAGCCAGCCGCGCTTGTTTGCTGCTTTATGACTCGGCGCAGGACCGGCTGGAGTGCAGTTTCGGCGAAAATTGTTCCTGTTTTGGCAATAACAAGTGCAGTATCCCGTTGCCAGAAACGCCGGTGCGGCTGCAGCGATTGTTCGAAAATCACACCGAGGCCGGCGGCTTCGTCACACAAGACCGGCTGTTTCCCACCAAGGGAAATAATGGCGTGAAGCATTCCTCCTCCCAAATGATCGTTCCTCTCCCCAAGCCCAATGGCAAACCGCTCGGACTGTTGGTGCTGGAACTACAGGGCGACGCCCGATTTCAAGCTGGGGATTTGGGCGTCGCGGAATCCGCAGCCGGGCTGTGCTCCCTGGCGATGCGCAAATCGCAAAAACTCGCCGACAAAGAACAGAAGCTTGCCGATAGCGATCGCATGATCAAAAAGCTGGGCTTGCTCTCGCAAGCCAACAACGTGTTGCTGGCCGAGTTTGAAAATAAATCGCTATCGGAAAAACTGGATCATATCGTCGAAAAGACCACGGAGATTTTGGAGGCGGAGCTTTGCAGCCTCTGGCTCGTCAAAGAAGGGGAGATCAGCTTGGAGACCAGCTATTCGCAAGAAGGCAAGGTCTTCAAAAAACGGGTCTTTCATCCGATCAAGGATGTGCCTCGGTCCAAAGACGAACCCAAGCCCGGCATGACGGGCTACATCGCTTTTCGCAAGGAAATCTTCAATATCTACGGCAAAGCCCTCGATGAACATCCCGCGCGCAATCCAGAAAATCCGGTGGATTTCTTAGATTCGCAAAAAGTATACTCCGAGCTGGCGCATCCGATGCTCGATGGCGACAACCTGATCGGCCTGCTTTTGGCCTATAACAAGTTGGGGCCGGACGGCCAGCCCATTCAGAACGCCGGTTTTTCGAAAGAGCTGGACGAACCACTCATGAAGGTGCTCGCTGCCAAACTGGTGATTTCGATCAAGAACGCGCATCTGCTAAAGACGCTGAAAGATTATCAGCTCATCGTCGAAAGCACACCTGATCCAGTGGTGATGTGCGACAATGACGGCTGGATTCGATATATGAACCAGGGCGCGAAAAATTTGTTCGGTGATTTCGTGGGTTGTCACGTCACCGAGCGTTATCCCTCCGATGAGAATTCCACCGGCAAGGACAAGGCTCGCGATATTTTGCGCCAGGTGCGTCGCAGGAAGGACAAACGCCTCAAAAACTACGAAACCACTTTCACCGACAAAGAGGGCGAACCGATTCCAATCAGCTTGTCCGTGAGCTTGCTGCACAACGAGCATGGCCAAGAAACCGGCACTATCGGCATTGCCAAGGATCAGCGCGAGATCAGAGCCCTGCTGGACGCCGGCCGGTCGCTGGTGGAAACGCACAATATCGATGATATTCTGGAACAGATCACCAAACTATGCCTACGTTTGCCGAACAGCGTGCGTGCCTATTTCAAGCTCTATGACGACAAGAAGGACGTCCTGGTCTTCAAAGCGTTGAATTCAAGGCTTCCGGACGAGAAAGAATTTCCGGTGGCGTTTACGCCGAAAGAAAAGGGCGTCACCGGATACGTTTTTCAGATTCAAAGACCCATGCTCTACAACGACGTGCCGGCGCTCCCGATTGATCGCTATAACGCCATTTTTCAAAACGTGAGATCCAAGCTCATCGTGCCGGTCACATATATCGAAAAAGAAACCGGCAACATCAAAAAACGCGGCGTCATCAGTGTTGACAGCGAAGAGTTGAAGGCCTTCTCGAACAATGATTTGTACTTTCTCACCACGCTCGCCAACCACGCGGCCGTGGCGCTGGAGAACGCTCATCTCATTGCTTCCAAAAACGACATCATTACCCGTTTGCGGGCCATAGACATGGTACAGCAAGCGGCCACCGGAAAAGATCCGGTCGAGGATCAAATTCTGGAGAGTATCTTGAACGCCGTCGTGGATATTTTGGGATTCGAATACGCGACGATTTCCATTGTCGATCCCGCCAAACGCGCCATCGGCACGATCAAGGGCAGAGGTGTGCCGGAGGAATTCTTGCGCGCCGCCTGGCATTCCCTGGATAGCAAAGACATCCAAGCCTGGGTCGCCCGCCACAAGCAACCCGAATATCTCACCGGCTGGGATAAACGCCTCGACCAGGACATTTTCGAAAAGTTCGGGCACAAGCGCTGGGTGCGGACCATCATTCCGATCTTCGCGCGCGGCGAAGTGCTCGGCACGCTCGAGACCGGTCACGACAAAGCGCACAAATCCGAGATCGCCTCGGACGAGATCGAAACCTTGCAGCGCATCGTAAATCTCGCCGGCATCGGCATCGAGCAGGCCAATCTCTTGAATCAGATGAAACAGGAATTGGCCCTGCGCAACGAGCTCGAGATGCAGCTAGATGCGCTCAACCAGGCGAGCATCGAAATTCTCAACGCGGCCACGGAAAAGGAGGCGATAGAAAGGATCTTCGGCAGCCTGCTCAGCATCGGGTATGCCAAAGGCATGCTCTCGCTGGTCAACGAAGCCACGAGCACGATCGAAGGCCGCCACGCCATCGGCGAAAACTGGAAAGCGATCGTGCACCGGACGCACTGCGAACTCAAGAGCAAGGACATTCTGGCACAAGCGCTGCGCACAAAAAGCCCCATCTGGGTTAAAGATTGCGAAACGGACGCGCGCTGCGATACGGAGCTCATCCACAGGGCCGGCATCAAATCGCAGTACGTCATTCCGTTGATTGCGAAAGACAAAGCCATAGGCACACTGCAAATCGACCTCACCGACCACTCCGAACTGGTGCACGGCGATGAAATCGTGCTGGGCAAGCGCATGAAAGTGGTGGAAACTTTCGCGCAACAGGTGGCCATCGCGATCCGCAACATTCGCGATCTGATCAAAATCGACCGGCTGGAATCGAACATCGCCGAGACCGCGCATGAGTTTCGTGCGCCGTTGCACAACATCATGACGCAAGTCGGCGGCTTGAAATTCCGGCTCGAGCAAAGCCGGCTGGACAAGGAAATCGACCAATACGTGGGCGCCATCGAGGAGGAGATCATGCGCGCCAAGCGGCACATGGATAATACCCTGCTGCTCAGCGACCGCACGCGCGAGAAACTGGAATACGTTTTCAAGGCCGGTTATTTGCAGGATCTCATCGATGCCTGTATCAGCGTGTACAATTTCCGTGCGCTGGAACGGGGCCTGCGCTTCACCGTCAAAGACGGCGTCAAGCGCCTGCCCAGAATCGAATTCGATCGCGATCGCATGGAGCAGGCGATCAACAATTTGATCGACAACGCCATCAAGTATTCGCATTACAACCGGCTCATCATCATCAACGGGTACGACGATGGCACCAATCTGAATTTCGAGATCACCGATCGCGGCTTGGGCATTCCCGCGCACGAGCTCGAAACCATTTTCAAGGGCTTCTCACGCGGCGATGCCCGGGACAAGATGCGTTACATTCCGGGCACAGGCCTGGGCTTGAAGATTTGCCGGGAAATCATTCTCAAGCACGGCGGAGAGGTCAAAGTCAAGAGCGAGCCGGCCACGAAAAATCCGCAAAAAATCAGGGAATATCAAGATTATTGGACCACGTTTCGCGTCATATTGCCCAAACATCGCCGGGAGAAGTGAACCATGGCACGCATCCTTTTTGTCGAAGACGAGGCGCGCGGGGTGAATCCCTATTTCTATTGCCTGGAACAGAGGAACATCGCCTGCGTCGCGGCCCCAAACGCCGATGCGGCCGTGGCCCAACTGCAACTCGACCGGTTCGATTTGCTCTCGCTTGACGTCATGTTCGATCCGGGCCATGCTTTTGCCGGAGATGTCAATCCGCGGCGCAGTGGATTGCATCTGCTGGAGCTGATCCGCGGTGCACACATTCCGCATTGCGATCCGCAACTCAAAGTAGTGGTGCTCACAGCCGTGGGTAACGCCGAGGTTGAGGAAAAAATGAAAAGGCTGGGGGTCATGGATTATCTTAAGAAGCCCGTCCCCTTTGATAAAGTGATTGCGACGTACCTGCAGAGTTTGCAATTATGATCTGCGCAAAACGGAACGGGAGGGTTGGATTATTGGAGTGTTGGATCAATGGATTGACAGACTGTCGTAAGCCCGTCAATCCCGCACTCGCTCAATCCCATAATCCACCCCCCTTGATGAACAGAACCTCTACGGTGGCTTGACGTAATGTATGCCAATCCCTTTGCTTACAAGCGGCCTTTGCAGCCGGGCCAAGACGATCTGATCACGATCAGCCGAAAAACGTTGATGGCCAAAACGATCTCGGGCCTGGAATTCGGCAATTGGTACGTTGTTTCCGGCGGCAAGAAAATCGGCAAAACCAGTTTTTTGCTGTCGCTCATTCACGAATGTGAAATGCGCCAGTTGGGTTATCAGTTCGTGCTCATCAAGCCCGAGGAACTGGCGCAGCCACAATTGGATGAATGGTGTCGTTTGTTGCGCCGGCGCTTGCAAGCGCTTTATCCGGCGGCGGCCAGCGTGGAGCGCGCGGGAGCAGCGCCCGACTTGCATCAGCTCAAAAACACCATGGTCGAAGTCGCGAAGCAACTTGCACCCAACGGTAAGATCATTTTCATTTTAGACGGTGTTGAGACATTTCCCAAAGTATTAATTCATGAAATCTTCCGGATTTTGCTGCATTTGCAGCAATCACGAGCAACGGACGCGCAGCTCTCACGTTTTCAGTTTATGATCAGTGGCATGCTGGGCACAAATGACCTGCAAATCGATCCTGGCCATTCGTTCGGTGAGTATGCCATGCGCGCGCAAGTGGAAGATTTTCGCTGCGAGGACATAGAGGAGATGTTACGCCGTGTCGCGCATCATCTGCGCCTCCCCCTCGCCACCGGTTTCGCCCGCATGCTCTATGAGGCCACTTCCGGCACGGGCTATTTGGCGCAAAAAATTTGCTACCGGATTTTGGAGACGGCCTTCGTGCGGCAAGAGCCGCCAGGGTTTTCCCTGCAAAACGCCGAAGCCGCGATCGACAGCATTGTGAAAGAGGGCGACACCAACGTCGAAATGGTGATGACCCAAATTGAAAAAGACCATCAATTGGTGGAATGTTTGCGGCACAACATGCAACTCGGCACGGTGAGTACCAGCAAATTCGACCCCAACAGCAAAACTTTGGTGGCGCTGGGCGCGCTGGCCGAACACAACGGCTTTTATCGTGTGCGCAATCGCATATACGAAGCTGCGTTTCATGATTATTTCACGGTCGAGCGGCTGGCCAATCTCTACTCTTCACCGCAGGATCACCAGCGTACGCGTGAATTGCTGTCCAAAGCTGTACACGAGCTGGAAGAGGTCAAAGACAACCTGAACGCGCTCACGGGCAATCTGCACATGATCAGCGGCAATCTCGAGCGCGGCAACATCTTGCGCAGCATCAACGAAGCCTTCATGAACATTGTGGATAACACCAAAAGCTGCTCGCTCATGTTGCAGGATCACGGCAGCGGCTTTTTGCACATCGCCGATGCGATTGGTTTAAGCCAGGATGAAATGAGCTCCTTCACATTGCGGGTGGGCCAGGGCATCGCCGGCTGGGTGGCGCAGGTGGGCCGCACGCGTGTGGTGAGCGACGTGACCGACGAAATCGAATGCCCGGATTTCACTGGTCGTGAAATAGCGCTCAAATACAACCTGGGCGCCATGGCGTGCTTGCCCCTCAAAGCCGCCGGACAAATTCTGGGAGTCATCAATCTCGCTCTGGGCAAGCCGCGGCAATTCACCGGCAGCGAAATCAAAATGCTGGAATCCCTTGCTGCTTACGCTGCACTCGCCCTGCAAAACACCGAAATGCATCTGGATTTGCAGCGCTATTTCGACGAGCTCGCGGAGGTACGCCTGCTCCTGCAAGAAGCCGGGAAACACACGGAGTTGGACTCCATCAGCCATAAGATACTGCGCCTGGCCGGAGAAATCACCGGCACGGAGCACGCTTATATGGTTTATCGCAAACCCGGCGAAGAAGATTGGCGCTTCCGCTTTGCGGAGAATGCACCGGAGCCGTTGCCGCAACGACCGGAAATCGAAAACGGCGAGGGCATAGCGGGACATGTCATCAAGACCGGGCTGCCGCTGTATTTGGACAATGTCGAGAGCGTTGACAGCGGCGCCAGCTTCCGGTATTTTGCATTATGGGAAGACCTGCGTTGGGAACTCGCCGTGCCGGGCTTGGTGGACAACGAACCGCATGGTTGTTTGGTGGTGGCGGGCAGCACGGCGACAATTCTGCGTCCGGCGCAGATGCAATTGCTGTCGTTGCTGGCGGACGCCATCGCGATCACGCATCGCAACAAGCGCCTTTTTGGTATTGCCGAAAAGAAAACGCAGGAAGTCATGAGCGCCAACAGCATCGGCGAGGCGCTGAGCCATGAGAACAGCATGCAGGAGATATTGAATCTCATCGCCAGCGAATGTCTCAACGTCGTTGGGCGCGAAAACAAAGTCGCTTTAGTATGGATCAAGGACAGTGAACGAGGCAAGCTCATTTTGAAAGCCGCGGACGGCGAAGCCTTCGCCCATGAGCTGCTGGGCAGGTCCCTGAGCATTTACCAACGCAGCCTGGTGGCGTGGGTGCTCAATCATGGCGAGCCGCGTCTCGCCAAGGACGTGCGGCGCGACGCGTACTATCGCCCCACGCATCCGGCGATCAAATCAGAGCTGGCCATACCGCTCGTTTTTCGCGACGAAACCATTGGCGTCATCGATTTGCAAAGCCTGTGCTTGGACGATTTTAGCGAGCAAGACCAGGAAGCGCTGACGGCAGTTGCGCACAACGCCGCCGTCGCCCACAAGATCGGCGAGCTGTGCGATGTGCGCGTCAAGGAGCTGGAGGCATTGTATCGCATCGGCACGAAAATAAACGCTCATCGCAATGTCAAAGGCGTGCTCGGCACCATTTGCCGCGAGGGCCTGAAAGCCATCGGCAAGGACAAGCGCAACTTCAGTGTAACCCTGGTCAATCCCGAAACGGGAGAGTTTCTCCTGCGCGAGACCCGCGGCCTCAACGCTGGGGCCGAAAAAAAACTGTTCGAGTTTTGGGATGAGCGCACTCGCGAAGGCTGGGTCCTCAAGAACAAAACGCATTATCTCTGCGCGGACACCGCCTCTCCGGAGGCGCTGTATACGCCGACCGGGCCACAGATCAAGTCCGCGCTGTTCGTTCCCATTCTTTTCGACCGCCACGCCCTCGGCGTGATTACCATGGAAAGTGTGATCGAGGACGATTTTGGTGAGGCCGATCTCCGGCTGCTCAAAGGAATCGCCAACGAAGCAGGCGTGGCCATTGCCAATGCGCGCCTGAGCGAGGAATTGGCCAATGCGCAAATTGGCCTCACGAAGGCTTTGGACACCGCCATTATCGACGAAACCATTGCCGGCTTTACACATGACATCAAGAATTTCTCTTCGATGATTGCCGGGGAAACGCAGTGGCTCGAAAAACGCGAACGCGACCACAAATTGAACGTCGAAGCACTCAATAGCGCAATCCGGAGCATCAATGCTTACGTGAAAAAAATCGAAGATTTTGCCAATTTTCTCAAGAGCCGGGCATATAAATTTCCGCCAGAGATGTCGTGGTGCCCCCTGCACAGTGTCATGGAAGAAGCCGTGCAATGGGTGGCGGCGCGTGCCCGGCGCCAGGAAGTCGATATCCGCACCGACGAGGCTTCCTTGACGCTGCCGTTATATGCCGACCCGGGCCGTTTGGCGCGCGCCTTTTTCAACGTGATGTCGAATGCGCTCGACGCCATGCCCGACGGCGGTACCTTGCGCATTGGCGCGGAATGTCACGAGGGCTGGGTGCGCATTCTCTTTTCGGATTCCGGCACGGGCATTTCGGAGGAGATTCTCAACGAAGTCTTGCGGCCGTTCTTCACGACCAAGGAGAAGGGTTACGGCCTCGGCCTGGCGCTTACCAAACGCATCGTCGAAGCCGATCATCACGGTAAGCTGATTCTGCAAAGCACCCCGGGGCACGGCACCACCGTGGTCGTGAATCTGCCCTTGGAATGGGAAGGCCCAACGCCACGCGGAAAAAAATCGCCTGAAAAGACTCAAACGGGTGCGCCTCCACAAAAAGTGAGCAGGAAACCCCGCGGCAACGTTCTCGTCATCAATGACGACACCGACATGCTCGCGAAAATCATGCAGCTTCTGTCCGGAGAAGGGCACAAAGTCACCGGCACGGAGTCGGGCACGAAAGCCGTGGAATGCTGCCTGCAAAACGACTTCGACGTGATCGTTTCGGATTTTCATTTGCGCAAGGACTATACTGCTACGCAAACCGCCATCGATTTCGTGCCCGCCTTCAAAAAAAACTCGCCGGCCACGCCGATCATTCTGACCTCGGCGTCGCTGGATCAATTGGGCTTTCCCGAAATGTACTGCGACTTTTTTCTGGAGATCAATACCTCGTTCTGGGAAAAAATACTCGCCTTGGTCGATCAGTGCCTGTTGTTGAAATCCACCATCATACAAAGAAGTGCAACGAAAACTTTTGGGGAGTAAACGCTGTGATGAATCCTTTCAAGATTCTCATCGTTGACGACGAGCAACCGATGCGGGAGCAATTGGCGCGCTGGTTAAAGGACGAAGGCTACAAAACCGAGCAAGCCGCCACGGGCCGCATGGCGCTCAATATGGCCAGCAAAGATAATTTCCAGGCCATTCTTTTGGATCTCATCCTGCCGGACCTGGACGGCTTCGACGTTCTGGAAAAGCTTCACCAAAGAGAGCCCAACATCTGCATCATCATCCTGACCGGCCATGCCGAAGACGATACTTCGGCAAGAGCGATGCGGGCGGGCGCATTTGATTTCTTTGAGAAGCCGATCGACTTTCCCAGTTTGCGGCAGCGCATTGAAACCGCGGTCAATCAGTTTCGGCTGGAGCGGAATAACTACTACGAGCTCGAGGAAGTCAAGCGCCAATACCAGTTCGAGGATATCGTGGCGCAAAGCGAAGCCATGCGCCGGGTTTTCAGTTTGATTCACCGCGTGGCGGAAACGGAGGAGAGTATCCTTCTCGTCGGCGAAAGCGGCACGGGCAAGAACCTGGTCGCGGTTGCGATTCACGACAGCAGCCGTCGCCGGCACGAAACCATGATCAAGGCCGATTGTGCCGGCCTGCCGGAAAACATGGCGGAAAGCGAGCTTTTTGGGCACGTGAAAGGCGCTTTCACCGGTGCCATTGCGAACCGCATCGGCAAGTTCGAGCTCGCCAACGGCTCGACACTTTTTTTGGACGAGATCGGCGATCTTTCTTCTCACTTGCAGCTCAAGTTTCTGCGCTTTCTGCAGGAAAAGATTTTCGAGCGTGTGGGTGACAACCGGCTCCGGAAAGTGGAAGTGCGCATCATTGCTGCCACCAATAAGATCCTGCAAAAGGAAGTGGAAGCAGGGCGCTTCCGGCACGACCTGTTTTTCCGGCTGAATCAGATCGTGATCGAGATTCCGCCTTTGCGCGAGCGCCACGGCGACATCCCGCTGCTGGCGGAGCATTTCATCAAGAAATGCAATCGCAAAAACGGCAAGACGATCCGCGGCATTTCCCGGCAAGCTCTGGAGCTGCTCGAGCATTATCATTTTCCTGGAAACGTACGCGAGCTGGAAAATCTCATCACTTTCGCCGTGCTCATGGAGAACTCCGCGGACATTCAGCCGGAAACCATCCAGTCGCGGCTGGTCAACGCGCAGGCTTCCGCGGCGCCGGATCATTCACATTTGCCTTACAAAGAAGCAAAGGAAAACTTCGAGCGCCAGTATTTTTCGCAATTGCTCCAGCGCTTCCGCAACAACGTGAGCAAGACCGCGGAATTCGCAGGCATGGATCGCAGCCACGTCACCACCAAGCTCAAAGCCTTGGGCTTACGCCCTCCGGAGGCTTGAGGGGGGGACGGGGGGAGGGGGGGGACGGGGGGAGTGGGAGACGGGGGGAG
>JBIOXB010000103.1:0-25483 GCA_044869275.1 bacterium | reverse complement strand
ATGGCTGGTGTTTTGTGCACTATTGAATTCCTGTACGAGCACCGAGGACAACGATACGACCGCATCACGAGACCGTCGTACCTGATATGAAAAAAAGTCGGTATCCGTATTCCGCGTCCAGCGCAGGCTCAGAGAGGTGGCATTGTTGACCAGAGTCGTCGGTTCATACATAACGACGGCCGTGGGCGGTAATTGAATCGTCACACGGCTCAAGGCTGCAGTGGTGGGCGCAACATTGCCGGCCGCGTCAGTGAAGTCGCCATAGACATACGCATTAAGAACTTCCAGGCCGAGTCCTATGATGTAATCTGTTTCATAGATTCCGTCTTCTGAGGCTTGATCCCCATTGGTGCCGTCATCATAAAGGCGAATGTCAAGCACACGACCGCTGGCACTATTGGAAGCATCGACGATGTCTGCCGTGGCTTTGCCTTGCGCCTCGCCGGCGTTCAGCAATAGATGCAGTTTGTCGCCGGGCTTCAGACTGCGGCCTTGGCTATTCTCCTGAACGAGCCGGATGCCCACCGCTGTGTCCAGAGTGATCTCCGCTTTTACCGGCTGGGAGCTCTCTTGACCGCCAGCACCCCGAAATTTTGCATACACGACTTTTCGCCCATCGCCGGAGCTCAGGTCCCACGCCCGCGATGCTGTAAAACTCTCCCAGCTTGCATTGTTAAACAACGAATCGTTGGCGAGCATCATGAGCGTGGTATTGAGTGGCGCAGTAAGGACCATGAGCACGTTCTGGCGGTTCGTGTATCTGGCACCTCCGGACAATTTGATACTATAAATGCCCGGAATGGCCGATACGACGTCGGAAGGTGGGCCTTCCAGATTCGCGGAACTCACGGCCGCCACACGATAAAAATAAACTGAATCGCTCGAGACGAGCTGATCACGGTATTGCAGCGCTTTGGTCGAGGCGATGCGGCTGAACGTTGCCGCCGATTGCTCGCGGCGATAGATGCGAAACTCTTTGACGCGGCTGAGGTCGTTGTATTGCCAGAAGAGATCAATAAACAAAGTTCCAATCTTGGCGCTAAGCTTCGCGGGGGCAGGCAGGAAAGAGCCTTTTCCGAGGTTGGCAGAAGCGGGATCATAGGTGCTGCAGGAAAAAACAGATCCGAGACTAATGATTCCCAGGAGCAGGGAGAATCCTCTTCTGCCCCGGAACTGCATCCCCATTGGAGGTCGAATTTGCAACAGCCAAGCCGCATAGAAATGCCAGAGTTTCATGAACGAAAGCCAGAAATTAATCAATTGCAAGTTTCATGGTTAACTTGAGCTCAGCCGGTTGTTCGCGCTGGCTCAGATCGAGGCTTCCTTCCACACGAGCCTGCCGTACTTCCTTTGGAAAAAAAATAAAGCTCTCCAGGGCATTGAAAGCCCAGATTGTGCCCAGGACAAAAAAGGTCCGGTTTCTTGATGCTTCAGACGAATTGAGCGTTTGCAGCGCTTGGTTCAATTGCCTCAAGGCCGCGCGCTGGCCATCATAGGTCCCCGAGGCAAGCGCAGCATTGAACTGCTTCACGGCAACGCGATGGCGGTCTTGGGCATCTCTGTACTCGAGCTCGTTGATACCATATGCCACCGTGCCTGCCGCAGTGAGACCGGCAAATAAGGTCCCCCAAAACTTTCTTCCGGCATAATGCTGTCCCCATCCCGGAATGAGCAGGGAACGATAGAATGCCCGTGACGGCTTTTTCGCGTTCAGCTTCAGGTTCAGGATACCCGGCCTTTTTCCGGCGAACGTGTATTCCCAGGAAGCGGTTTCATATCCGGCACGCTTGGCTTCGATGCGATACTTGCCGGACAATTGATAGGGCAAAATGAATGGTGTGCTTCCCTTGAATTCGTGTTCTCCTTTCAAATCTACCGTGGCGCCAGAAGGCTTGGAGATGATCTTCACTGCACTCGCTGGGCTTTGGCCCTCCGTTTGGGAGCGTAGCTCACGCCAGTTGCTCAGGCAAATCAGTGCTGCCAGCACGGCGACGATTGGAGCAGAAATTTTGCGAGGAGAGTTCAAGGGTATCGATTCAAGAAATTCGAAGCTTGCCGCGGATACAGCCCTCACTCATGTACCACCTGCTCCAGGGTTGGTACGATGACGTTTGCCCTCACGCCGGGTTCTATCATGTCGAGATCGATGATCGCGTCCGGTGATAGTGCCCTGAGCATGGTATAGAACAAGATGCGCAGCCGCATGCGCCACGTCTGCCGGGAAATATACAGTAAGTCGAACTGAAGCTTCTGCTTCACGTCCTCCATACAGCCGTCATTTCCCCAACAGAGCTGAGCCAAACCGGTGAGCCCGGGCTTTACCAGCAGCCGCTTGCCGTAATCGGGGACTTCGCGAACAATCTGCTGAATCATTTCCGGGCGCTCGGGACGCGGACCGATCAGGCTCATATCGCCGCGCAGCACATTCCACAATTGGGGAAGCTCATCAAGGTGAGTCTTGCGCAGCCAATGACCCAAGTTCGTGATGCGTGGGTCGTTTTGCATGGCCCAAACCGGACCGCTTCTTCGTTCCGCATCCTTGGTCATCGTGCGAAATTTGCAAATAACAAATGCCTTGCCGTAGAGCTGCTGCGTGCGCCTGTCATGACGCCTGCGCTCCTGCTGCACATGCAAAGTGCGTACCCGCCGTTCTCCCCGGCGTCGATTGCGACCGGTCCGCACTTGCCGATAAAACACCGGCCCAGCCGAATCCAGCTTAATCAGGATTGGAATGATTAAGAATAACGGAAGCGCAAAAGCCAGAGCCAAACAGGCGCCCAATATGTCCGGAAGGCGCACACCCATTTTCGCCATATGGAAGAGACCTCGGGAAGCAATCGACCCCATACCGGCATCCCACTGCTTTTTTCTGAGCTGCACGCGGATTTGCAGGCAGGGGCACAGGAAGACGAATCATCGTCGTATGAACGGCCCATGTGACGGTTCACAAGGCATGAGGAACCGTGCAGGCATAGCTCCGCCTCCTGAACGCCAGCGTCCATTTTCTCGCTGCCGTCATCTTGCAGCAATCGGCACAACGCGCGGCGGTACCACAAAGGCCTCGAAGCACTTCTTCGAACGAGAAGCGTGGCTCCGCCTGAATCATGCAAAGCTTCTGCTCACCCGCCCCACTCGATACTGTGCCAGACTTCCAGAAGTGAGGCGCGAATCGAGAAAATCAGAGGTCGTCAGTTTTGAATCTAGGGATATGCAAAGCTAAAGTACTGCCTGGCCCATATCGGTTATGGGTGCCGGCAGGGCTCTTAAATTTGCCGCATCAACTTCAACGGCTACGCTGCGGCGCAACAAATCGATGGACACGATCACCCGTTGTTTGCGCTTTTCGCCGGCAACGACGTGGCCTTTCATGCCTAACAGTGGACCCCCCACGACCTCCACTCGGTCTCCGGCCTTCCAATAAGGTACTTCGGCGAAGTTTTCGCGAGATCCGAACAACAAGCGCAAACTCTCCACTTGCTCCTCGGGTATCCAGGAAAGATTTGGCCAGTGATTCCCCACAAATTTTACCACGCTTGGGGTTTGCAATGTCATCAAGTAAGTGTTTGGATCCATATTTGCATGAACGAGGAGATAGCCGGGAAGAAGATTCTTGTTGATTTTTCGTATTCGCGAGCCCCATTGTACTGGCGTGAGATATTCGGCTAAAAAGGTAGTTATTCCTTTGGCTTTCAGTTTTTCATTGACTTGTCGTTCGTGACGGCTTTTGCAGTAGATCGCGTACCAACATTTGTCAAGCACGAAGCCAGCCCTCCTAGTGAGCTCTGTGATGATGCGGAAAACAACGCCACACGTTGCTCTCTCCGCTCAGACCCTGTCTTTTACAAATTGTGGCTGCGAAAAATTTTCGCCGCCCTGTGCATTTTTTTGGCGGCGGATCATCGTCTTTCAGATTCTGCTTAAAACCAATCGATCGTAAGCGCAGGCAATTCTCATCTAGATCAGCATTGTTTTGGCGCACCCCAAGGTTCCCCGCCGCGCGGAGCCTGTTTAGTCTGCAGTGAAACGTCTTAATAGTACAGACAACCGAGGCAGATGCGAGAACTTTAGGGAAAAAATTCTTATGTGCGCCTTTGCCTCGAACATTATTGTAAGCCTAGACTAACTCAAGCTCAACGTATAGCCGGTACAAGTGAAATATTTACAACAGAGCCTTGCCAGTCCAAACGCCACCGGTATGACTTGACCATACCGCCGGCGTTTCTTATTTTGAGGGGAGCCGAAACCCGCCGCAAAAACCTCTTTGCATTTTCGCCCGGGTTGAGTAGCTTGAACTCAAAATCTGAACGAATTGAACGGACGGCATATGCTCTCCCGGCTTTTTGCAGTTCGAAACTTGTTGATCATATCCTTTGTGATCACCTGCCTGGCTTTGTTTATTTTCTTCATCACTCCCAGCGGCAAAGCCGGCATGGAACCCGACCAGATCACCAAGATTTATTTTGCCGACAACATCTCCTTCGCCCACCTCAAATTGATCGAGCGCTTCAACACACTTTACAAAAATCAAATCGAAGTTGTTGCCATCAATCTGCCGTTCGCCAAATTCAGCACGAATGAAAGGAAACAACTGCTCACCCGCTCATTTCGCAGCAAGACCACGCGCATCGACATCTTCGCCGTGGATCTGGTGTGGGTGCCGCGCTTCGTGAAATGGGCTGAGCCGCTCTCAAATTACTTTTCGCCGCAAGAGCGCGGTGACTTTTTGCCTTATGCGCTGCAGTCCTGTTATTTCGACAGCGTGCTCGTCGGCGTGCCGTTCTATATCGATATCGGCTTGATGTATTATCGTTCCGACCTTTTGAAAAAGCTGCCGGACCATGAAGCCCTCGCGAAACGGTTGCAGCGCTCCATCACCTGGGAGGATTTTTTCCAGCTCAGCCGGCGCCGCGAGCTCGCCGGCCATCCTTTCTATTTATTTCCCGCCGACAGCTACGAAGGATTGGTCTGTTGTTTTATCGAAGCCGTCCACAGCCAGAATGCGACGTTGGTTCAAAACGATTCTCTGCAATTGAATACATGGCAGACGCGGCGCGCGTTGCAGTTGCTGGTTGACATGGTCAACCAGCAGCGCTTGACGCCGAAAGCCGTGACGGAATTCAATGAAATCGAGGTCTATCGTTATGCACTGGATCATGACGCCGTCTTCTTCCGGGGCTGGCCGGGAAATTTGCGCGCTTACCTGGAAAGCGATCGCGCCAAAGTTGAGCAGATCAAGGTGGCCGCGCTTCCGCATTTTCAGGGAGCCCGTCCCACTTCGGTTTTCGGCGGCTGGAATTTAATGCTCTCGAAAAATTCCGAAAAAAAAGACGCCGCGCTCAAGTTTCTTAAATTCGCGGCCGGCAAAGAAGCGCAGCAAATCCTTTACGAAGAAATGGGGTATTTGCCCGCCAACAAGGCGGTATTCGAAGATCAAGCCTATTTCGCCTCACAGCACGAGCTGCAATATCTACGGCAATTGCTGGATCAAGGCGTGCATCGACCGGCTCTGGTTGAATACACGAAGATTTCGGATATTCTCTCATTCTATTGCAACAAGGCGATCAAAATGGAAATGACCGTGGCACAAGCCCTCCAAAGCGCGCAGAACATGATCGGCACCGAAAAGGTTTTCATCAATTAAAAATCGCGTGGCGCAGGCTTCCCCTTCCCGAGCACGGCAAGCCGGAGGCCGGTGCGTCCGGAATCGAAAGCAGCGGTTGCGTTAAGGTCATAAGGCCGCAAAAGTCAGAAAAAAATTCTAAAAGTTTTTTTGTCCAACGGATTGAAAAACGACCAACTGATTTCAACCTCCGTTGGTCGTTTTTCAATCCGTTGGACAATTGTTTGGTTTCAAGCTGCCCGCGAGGGCTTCGGTTTTCGGCCCGTCCGAAAATCCGAGTTAGAACGTTAAGTTCAAAGATTCGCCCGAAAACTCAGTCATGTCATCCCGAAGTTTCGGGATCTTTTTGCGCACTGGGACGAGAGCCCATTTTGACGCTGTGCCAAGTGCTCAAAAAGATTCCTCCGGAATGACAAGGACGGAGGGTGGCCGTCTTAACTTTGCAGTGTTAAGCGATCCCGTCAAAAGCTCGAGGTTGAGCCATGAAACTGCCAATGCATCGTCTCGCAGAAAATTTGCGCCAATACCACTTTGAACTGAAGCACGTGCTCGTGCTGTTCATCATCGTGGTCGCTTCGCAGATTCTGGTATCTTTCGTGCAAAAGGGTTCTTTGCAGGATTTCTTGGAAAGAACCCAGGACTGGTATCAGCGCGACTCCGCCGAGCAAATTGCCAACCTGGCCGCAACCTCACTGGAACTGTTATTGGAAACGGCTTCCTCCGGGCCTCAACAGAGCCCCGAAGGCCGCCAGAAAATCGTGCAGGCGTTCAATATTATTTTCAGCCAGCAATTGCTGATCGAGAACATTGAAGAGGCCTGCGTGCTGGTTGCCAGCGGCGACCGGGTGATGGCCATCGACAACGGCGCGGTGATGTACGATTATTTTTTTGAGAATCGCGCCAATCTTCCACCCTCGGATCTCTCTCATGCCGAAGCGGTGCAGGCTTATTCCCGCCTGCGCGGCGCCCTGCTTTCCACCGAGCAAATTCACAGTGTGCGGGAAGGCAAGCAAACCTTTCACGTTTTCGCGCCGTTCGTGCCCAAAGGGGAATATGCCGGCGCGGTGTATATCAAAAACAAGCCGGATTTCGGCTTCGTTACCAAGGAGATCATCGCCAGTTACAACCAATCCAGCCTGGTTTTCGCGGGCATGATTCTGTTCGGCCTGGTGGCCATGCTGTATATTTCTTCGCAGACGGTGCGAGAAAGAGATGAAACCCAAAAGCTGCTTTCCAAGGAAAGGGAGCATCAGCTCAAGGAAAGAATTCACTATCAAAAGGAAGCGCAGTTTGCCAAGCGCATTTATCACACCCATCACAAGGCGGAAAAAGTGATGGGTTTCATCAAGGAAGATTTGCACTCGATCTCGACGGAAAATATCGAGGCCGTCAAATACCGCATGACCAAGTACGCCAATTTCATGTCGCGCGTGATCTACGACATGAAATGGTACGAGCCGCCGATTCATGCCATTCGCAATCCCGTCTTTTCCACCAATCTCAACGAAGTGCTGCGTTTCATCATCGACAACATTTGCCTGCGCGTGGCCACGCAATCCGACAAGTTCAAATTCGCTCTCGATCTCGACGAGCACCTCCCCGGCGTGCCGGTCAACGAATTCGTGGTGTGGGAGATTTTCGAGCCGCTGTTGCGCAACAGCATGGAACACAGCGGCGAGCGCGCCGTCACCATCAGCGTGCAAACGCGCTATGCACCGGAGCGAAAACAAAGCCGCGTGCGCATCGCCGACAACGGCCGGGGCATTCAGCCCGGGTTATTGGAAGCCAATGCCGAGGGGGTCAAGCGCCTTTTTCTGGAGAACATTTCCACCAAGGAAAACGGACAAAACTCCGGCTACGGTTGTTATCTGTCATATGAAATCTCCAAGCAAAGGTGCGGGTGGGAATTGGACGTGGAGAACCTTCCCGCAGGGGGTTGCCAGTTTATTGTGACCATCCCCCATGAAAACTAACGAGCCCATCAACATCTTACTGATCGAAGACGAGGCTTACGATGTCCGGCGCGTGCGCAACACGCTGCGGCCTTTCGAAGATCGCATTCGTATTTTCGCGGTCGTTTCTGATGGCTGGGAAGCGCTCAAGCGCCTGGAGAAGGACGGCCACAAAATCGACGTGGTGATCATGGATTTTCAAATCTCCGGCGGGTTAATCGGCGAAAATCTCATTCGCAAAATCAAGGAAATCGCGCCGGCGCTGCAGATCATCGTGATCACCAAAATGACCATGAACATCACCGATTTTCAATTCGCCAACAAGCTGCTCGAATCCGGCGCGATGTGGTACTGCACGAAATATCCGGGCGATATCGAAGAATTCATCTACCAGCCCACGGACTTTGTGCTCAACATCCTCAATGCGTACGAAAAAAAGAGCTTGATTCAAGAGCAGCAATTCTCGGCGAAAAAGCTGCAAGAGAACATCCAGGAAATGCTCCAGCGCAAAAGCATCATCGGCGCCTCGCCGGCGATGCAAAACCTGCGCGAGCAAATTCAGCGTTATGCCGGCACCAGCGCCAACGTTGTGGTCCTGGGCGCCTCCGGCACGGGCAAAGAGCTGGTGGCGACGAACATGCATTATCTCAGCAAAAGAAGATTCGGAAACTTTGTGCCGATCAATTGCGGCAGCCTGCCGGATCATTTGATCGAAAGCGAATTGTTCGGATTTGAAAAGGGCTCCTTCACCGGCGCGAGCGCGAACAAAAAAGGCCTTTTTGAAGTCGCGGAGGGCGGCACCGTCTTTCTCGATGAGATCACGGAATTGCCGCTGTCGGCGCAGTCGAAGCTGCTGCGCGTGATGCAAGAAGGCGAGATCGACAAAATCGGCCGCACCGGCAAAATCAAAGTGGACGTGCGCATTATCGCCGCCACCAATCAAGATTTGCACAAAGAGGTGAGCGAGCGGCGCTTTCGCGAGGATTTGTTCTATCGCCTGAATGTGGTTTCCATTTCCGTTCCCCCTCTGGCGCAACGCCGCGAGGATATCCCCACTTTGATTGGCCACTTCATCAAAGTTTTTGGCAGCGAAATGAATCTAGAGTCCCCGCAGTTTGGCGAGGAAGCTCTGCACGTTTTGCGGCATTACGACTGGCCGGGGAACGTGCGCGAATTGCAGAACGTGATTCAGCGCCTGCTGCTCAGCGGTGCGGAAACGATCACGGCGGCGCAAGTCCAAGCGGCATTGGGACTGCAGCACGAGCCTGCATTTTCCGATCCCCAATTGGCAGGGAGTTTGTGGAGCCCGAACCGCATGAGGCCTTGGCGCGACATTGAAAAATCAGTGCAGGAAAAATACTTCCGCTTCGTGCGCGAGAACACTCAATCCGATGCCGAAGCCGCGCGCGTGCTCGGCCTGGCTCCGCCGAATTATCATCGCATGTGCAAGAAGTTAGGGATCAAGTGAGCTCGCGCTCAGACCTTTGCATTGGCTCGCAATCGTCTCCGTTATCAATCCAATAACCCCCCAATTATCAAGTTGATAATTTTTTAAGCCCCACAGATACCAGCAAGCGCCTTACATCGCAAGTTATGTTGACTGCCGTGCTGGCATCATTCTTGTCTTTCAATACTGTAACATCTCAGGCAACGCTGTCCCGCGATCCAGCGCGCAAGCCGGGCTGAATTTGGCTCGGTTTGGATGGTCCTCTCCACCAACTCGAGGAAGGCCTATGAACGGTTCACTCGCCACCGTTGACCTCATCATCATCGCAGTGTATTTTATTCTCGTCCTCGGCATCGGAGTTTCCTTTCGCAAGCGCGGTCGCAATCGCGAGGAGTATTTTCTCGCCGGCCGGCACGTGGGCTGGATTGCCATTGGCGCTTCGCTGTTTGCCACCAATATTTCGAGCGAGCATTTTCTTGGCCTCGCCGGCACGGGCTCGAAATCAGGACTGGCCGTGGGCAATTTCGAATGGCTGGCGGTGTTGATCCTGCTGCTGCTCGGCTGGGTGTTTACGCCTTTCTATTTAAAATCCGGCGTGTTCACCATGCCGGAGTTCTTGGAACGGCGCTACAACAGTACCGCGCGTTATTATCTCAGCATCGTTTCCATCATCGCATACGTCCTGACCAAAATCTCCATCTCGCTTTATGCCGGCGGTATTCTACTGCATGCCGTCGTGGGCTGGAACATGTACACCTCGGCCGTCGTGATCGTGATCGCCACCGGCATCTACACCATCATGGGCGGCCTCGCGGCGGTGATCTACACCGATCTCGTGCAAATGTTCATTCTCATTGCCGGCTCCCTGGCGCTGACGCTACTGGGCTTGGAGCGCGTGGGCGGCTGGGAGGCGCTGGTCGCCAAGACGCCGCCGGAGTTTTGGAGCATGTTCAAGCCCATGAGCGATCCGGACTTTCCGTGGACGGGTATCGTATTCGGCGCGCCGATTTTGGGCATTTGGTATTGGTGCACGGATCAATATATTGTACAGCGTGTGCTGAGCGCCAAGAATCTCGATCATGCGCGCGGCGGCACGATCTTCGCCGGCTTTCTCAAAATCCTTCCGGTTTTTATTCTGGTGTTGCCGGGAATTATTGCCTATGCTTTGTCAAACGGCGAAGTGACGGGGGATCGTGCTTATGCCTGGATGGTGACGACTCTGCTCCCTTCCGGCGTGAAAGGATTGGTGGTGGCGGGTTTGCTGGCGGCTCTCATGTCTTCGCTCAGCGCGATGTTCAACTCTACTTCCACCCTGCTCACGATCGACATTTTTCAAAGATTGAAGCCCGGCGCGGATGAACAGGCAACGGTTCGCTTCGGCCGCCTCGCCACCGGCGTCATGGTATTGCTGGGCCTGCTCTGGATTCCTTTCATCGGGTTATTGAGCGACGAGCGCATGTACGTTTATTTGCAAAGCGTGCAAGCTTATGTCTCCCCGCCGATTGCCGCGTGTTTCCTGTTCGGCATCACGTGGAATCGCGTCAACGGCAAAGGCGCGGTCGCCTCCATGTTCACCGGGCTCGCGCTCGGCGCCGTGCGCTTCTTTTTGGAAATACAGCATAAAATCTCTCCCCTCTCGCATCCATTTTTGAGCTATGTCGCTTCGGTAAATTTCTTGCATTACGCCATTTTCTTGTTCGTGGTGTGCTCGGCGGTTTTGGTTGCCGTGAGCCTGGCGACGGAAGCACCCAATCGCAAGAAACTGACGCATCTCACCTTCTCGGAGGCGGGTGAAATTTTGAACGAAAAAACGCCGTGGCACAAAGTGAATGTGCTCGCGTCTGCGGGATTGGCCGTGCTGCTTCTGGTGTTGTGGTGGGTGTTCCGATGATTTCTGCCGGGCGCTATGAGGTGAGATTGATGAAACGTTCGCGCAGAGTTGTCTTTTCAATTTTGCTTTTTCTGTTACCCTTCGCTTGCTTCGCTGTCGTCGAGGCGGCTCTACGACTCTTGGACCTCTTCCCGCAAGAACCGTTTATCCTCACTACTCAAAAGAGCGGCAAAGAATACTATCAATTCAACCCATGGGTGGCGAAAAGATATTTTGACCCCAAGCGCGTCACCATTCCCGGGCTGCAGCCGGAAAGATTTGTCAAACAAAAAGACGCGAAAACATTCCGCATCTTCTGCCTGGGAGAATCAACCACCGCCGGATTTCCCTTCGATTGCCAGGTGCCCTTCCCCGCCCAACTGCGTTATCTGCTCACGCAAGCTTATCCGGAAAATCGTTTTGAAGTGATCAATGCCGGCATCTCCGCGATCAATAGTTTTACCGTCATCGATCTTCTCCCCGACCTTCTCGCCTGCCAGCCGGATCTGATCATCATCTACATGGGGCACAATGAATTCTACGGCGCGTATGGCAGCGCTTCGACCGTTGCCCTCGGCCAGAATGGCGGCTTCATTCGCCTCTATTTGAAATTGCAAAAGCTGTACCTCGTCCAGATGCTGAAGCGTTTCATTTCCTGGCTCTCTCCGGCGCGGCGGTTGCACCCCACAAACCGATCGCTGATGGCCGAGGTCATTCGGGATCAAGCGATTCCCTATCAATCCGGAAAGTATGTGCGCACGTTGCAAAACTTTTCCGCCAACTTGAGCCACATCCTGGAAGCATGCGCACAGCAAAACGTTCCGGTGCTCATGAGCAATCTGGTGGCTAATATTCGCGATCTTCCTCCCTTTGCCAGCGAGAGTCCCAAGCTTGCGGGTGAAGCTTCGCAAATGGCGTATCAAACCGCAATTTCACGCGGCGACAGTCTCTTCCATCGCAGCCTCTATGTTGAAAGCGCCGCTTATTTTCAAAAGGCTTTCGCGCAGGATTCCAGCGCGGCACAATTGTGGTTCAGACTGGGCCGCGCCTATGCCGCCTTGCATGACACGGTTGCAGCGTTGCACTATCTCAATGGCGCGAGAGACCGCGATGTGATGCGCTTTCGCGCCGGCGCAGAAACCGGCGAGCTGATCCGAGAGCTGGCGCGAAAACACGGCGCACGTTTCGTCGATATGCACAAGGCCTTCGCCCGGCACTCGCCGCAAGGGCTGATCGGCGACAACCTCATGGTCGATCACCTGCATCCCGATCCCCGGGGCTATTATCTCATGGCGCTGGCTTTTTATGAAGCCCTGCAAGCTTCCGGGCTGCTGAAAAATCCCGCACCAGGCTTCACCCCGCCGGCTGAGCCCTACCATGTGACCGCATTGGATTGGGATATTGGCCGGCTCAAGATTTTTGAGATGATCCACCACTGGCCATTTCCCGAGAAAGCGGTGACACTGGCAGACTACAAACCCTACGGCGATTCATTGACCGCCGCCCTAGCCAGGGAGTACTTGTTTGTGAACAATGTTTGGTCGCGTGCGCATTACAAGCTGGCGGAGGAATATGTTAAGAAAAATGATTTCGAGCGCGCCCGCGGGGAATATCTCGCCGTGAGTGTGTTCGTGCCCGAAGATCCGTATCCTTATCAACAAGTGGCGAAGACCTACGAAATCGAAAAAGCGTGGGATCAGCGCGAGGCTTTTTTATTGAAGACTTTGGCGTACTCGGAAAAAAAGGGCATGATGCTCTATCAAATCGCGATGGCGCAGTGGCAGCAGAAGAAATTCGGCGCCGCCTGCCAATCCATGACCAGCGCTTTGAACCAGCCGGATTTGAATCGCGCCGAGAGGCAGAACGCGCGCTTCTATTTGGCGGGATTTTATGCGGACGCGGGGAATGTCGAAATGGCCAGGAAACTTCTGATGGGGTTGTTGCAGGAAGATCCGAATTTTCAGCCGGCGAGGATTTTTCTGCAACAGCTGGCAGCGCGGAAATAAAAGTTCAGCCAGAGAAGGGCCTCTGGCTGAATGAGGTAAACAGCAACAGCATGCCCCCACCACCCAGTTCAAAACTGTTTTACTTTTGACCCCACCCCAGTTTTGACAAACTTCTTTATTTGTACTGCAAAGTTAAGCCGTAAACATTTCTCCCCATTCGTGTCACCCTTTCACTCCGGACGAGAGCCAAGGTTAACTGGACCCTTTCTAACCAGACTCCGATCCAGACGACCTATTTGCAATCGGCCTTGAAGTTGTCAACTGCCTTAGCTGCTATAGCCCATCGTGAATTATTCGCCGCCCTCGGCCATGAAACCAGGCCGGTTCTCATCAATTCAGATTGATCTTCTCAACGCATTTCAAGGATGCAATATCGTCCCCATCCCAGACGCATTTGCTGACTGCGTTAAAACTCGCTTTCGTGCCGTCGGGACGATTCAGTCTGCCCTGAGCGGTGAACCCAAATGCATTCGAGTTTTTATGGTCCGGGTTTAAGAAAATCAATAGATCGTTGTCGGTATTGACTAGCTTGACCGTTCCAGTGGCGAGCGGTGTGGTGTTGGCGAATAGGTCGCAGTCGAAAGTTGTGAATGGCCAAACCGAAGCAGTCACGTTGCTGCCTTTTACCAGGTCAATAAGCCTATTCGCGTCCTCGGGGACACTGATTTCTTGCAGCTCAACTATGTCGAAGTCGATAATTCCGCTGCAAAACTCAACGGGATCCGCACCGATGCTAGCACTTATCCCCTTATCCAAATCGACGAAAAATACGGCAAATAGCGTTTGGGACCTTATAACAATTGGCCCAGACGTAGGTGGTGGCCCTTTGGCAAGACTGGCCGGAGTTACTAGTGTGTTTTCTGACATCGATACCGGCACCTTCTGCTCATTGCAGCCCACGGTGAAGAGTGCCCCGATTAGAATGGCGCAGAGAATTGTTACACGGTTCATAGCTAAACCCCATTCTTAAAAGTTTGACTGATGATTTAGCCCCAAAGCAAAGTCATCCACCAGCCAAGAAGACTTTGCCTTCTAACAACTCTTTCGGCAACAGCTTAAGCGGTCTCTTATCGTCTCACCTCATTTCAGCTTTTGCCTCGTGAATTTTGCCAGCTCGAGAAAAAACAAAAGGGCATCTGTTTGCTAGTGAATTAGCACTCGCGCAAATGCCATTTTGTTTTTCAAAAACTCCCCCCGCACTGTTAAGGAGGCGGGAGCCCTATGCTCCCCCCTCCTCATTACAGGGCGGTATTGGTTTTGACCCTATTGCGATGAACTTCTCAACCACTGACCGGTCACTGGCAGTGACCGGTCAGTGCTGAACTTCTCCGAAACTACTTCTGGAAGATCATCTTCTTCACGCTGGTGAACTCTGCCGTCTGCAACTTATAGAAGTAGATGCCGGAAATGAGATTGGCAGGAGCTTCCCAGACGAAGGTGTGGCGTCCGGCGCCCAACGTGCCGTTGACCACGACTGCCACTTCCTGGCCCGCCAGGTTGAAGATGGTCAACTTCACCGTGCTGCTCTTCGGCAGATCGAAGGAGAAGGTGGTTGACGGGTTGAACGGGTTCGGATAGTTCTGCGCCAAGGCAAATGCTTCGGGCACCAGTGTGCTGGCTGTCTCGGTCTTGTTCAGAGACTGTTCAGCCAGTTTTTCAGAAGTGGCTGGCGAAGCCGAGGTTGTGGAGGAAGAAGTGCTGGATTCTTCCGAGCAATGTCCTGGGCCAATCAGACCGTTGTTGTACTGATCGAGGGTGGTTGCCAAAGCAAGCGCCGCATTGCGTTGCGCTCTTGTAAGTGTACTGCTTGGCGTGTAGGTGTTGAAGAAAGTGGTGGCAGCCGCTAACGCCGCATCAACCGCTGGCGTAGTTGATGCACCGTTCTCGATGTTCAACAGGGCAGCAATATACTGATGCGCCAGGATGTAGTAGGCATTGCCAGCGGGTGCAGTCCACAATACTTGATAGTAGGTCTTTCCACTGGAGAAAAACTGTGTGTCCTCACCAATCTGATCCCAGGTGTCATCATGTGGGGCTGGACCGTACTTGGAATGCGTCTTCCAATAGCCCTGCGTCAACGTGCAGCCATGGCCGCTGCAGGTAACCGTGACTGCAACAGTGCAATCGTCGCTGCCCGTCACGCCATTATTCTCGGTCGTAAAGCTTGCGGTGTTAGTATAGGTTTTCTCGCCGCAACTGGGATAGGAAATCGGGCATTCGTATTCTAGCGTGTGCGGAGCGTCGTCCGCACAGACCGTAACCGGGTCGTTGCAATCGTCGGTGACGGTGACGCACTCATCAACCTTGGTCGTCGGTTCGCCGAACTCGTAAGGTGCCGTCGCAGTTCCGCCTTCAACCAAGTCGGTGTTGGTCTCGACCGTAACGGTATTGGTGCCCGGATCGGCGTCGCCTGGTGCTGCCGTATAAGTGCACTCCAGGAACTCGCCTGCGGCCAGGGTGAAAGAGCCACTACAAACGACCGAAGCCTCAGTACCATCAGAAAGCTGATCCGTCACACTGGTAATCGTAGCAGAAAGAGGTGTGTTGTTTTCAATCCTAATTGTCCCGGTCACCTCGAAGTCGCTGTCCTCGGGGGTGGCATCGACAGTCCAGGAGAACGGGTAATTGTACGTCTGCCCTTCGGTGAGAGTCAATTCAGCGGGGCCGTCGCAGCTCTTGTCAATGCTCCACTTGAACGTCCGGGTGTAGCTGGTTGCGGCAGTTTTGGAAATGTCCAGCTTGTAGTGGAAGCAGAAGTCGATGTGGCTTAGATCGGCATACGTTGTGCTGTACACTCCGGTATTGTCATTAAAATTCCTCGGCGCGTGTAGATACCCGTCGGAGGTGGGACTTGAGGTTTCACCTGTATAGTCGTAGACATTGGCTCCTTGGTTCCCGCCTTTGGCTACGATTTGATCAATGACGATGTTACCTGGAACACTCCAACTGAAAACTTCTCCACAAGCGGAAGAAGTGATTGTGATCGTTACCTGGTTGCCAAACGTGTCGAGGTTATAGCTGCCTGAAACGGGGGGATCAATCCGCGTGCCACGCTCACACAAACTGGGATTGCCCGCTACAAGCGTCGGCGTGATACCAACTGGCGAAGACGGATCATCGTCCTCGCATTGCGCGAATGTCGCCTGAGCAGCCCAAAATACACCCAGCGCAAGCACGCATAATGCACTAACGATTTTCTTCATAAGTCCTCTCCTTGAAATATTGGGTCCCACCAAAAGTGAGACAAGGTACTAGGTTCGTTGCATTCATCTGTCTTACTCGCAAATTTCCTTAGCCTAGGAGTTTTGAGAATTTCCTCCTCAATAGTAAGTGAAGCGTTCTTGTTAAAGTGAGAAAACACCATTTCATCGGTAAGAAGAACCGCCGCGCCGAATAGCTCACCGGGGCTCAAAGGTGGTGAGAAATACCTCATCCCAAAAGATTCCTTCCACGAGAAATCATCTCTGCTGCCCCCCTCATTGATACAGGACGGCAGCAGAGTGACATGGGTCAAGAACAAACGTTATACAATTCGCAGAAATGCCCAAAGAGGCTGGCTGTCGCTTTGGAAAGTTTGGAAAGTAATTGGGAAAGCAAGAATGTAGTTTCACTCCCCAAATCAGCCGCAAGAAATGCTGACCATAATACATAATGCGAGGGCGAGAAGCAAGACGCTGAAGTTGCAATACGTTTGTAGTATCTTTACATTACCGTGTAGTATAAATACGACAAGCTCTCCTTAAGAGCCTGTCCGAAAACCCTGATATGTCATCCCGCAGGGATCTTGGTTGACACAGGTGCAGTACAGTTCAGGCCTGAGTGCCGAATCTACCAAAATGCCTTCTGCATGACAGAATGAGGTTTTCGGATGGCGCCTAATCCAAAAGCCTGGCTTTCACCGCATATTGAATGATGTCGCTATTGGTTTTCATGCCCATTTTTTTCAGGATCCGCGCACGATATGCGCTGACGGCGCTTTTGCTGATGGCAAGCTGCTTGGCAATTTGGGACAGTTTTTCGCCTTTCACGATCAAGCGCATAATCTCATGCTCCCGTACCGAAAGCCGTTCGTGCGGCGCTTTCCCGGTGCCATCTTTTATTTCCGCCGAGAGCTTCCGCAGCACGCCGGTGTGAAAATATGCCTCGCCTTTCAAGACCCTATTGACCGCGGCGATCAATTCTTGCGGGTCGCCGTCTTTGCCGATGAACCCGGCGGCGCCGGCTTTGATGGCGGGCGCGGCATATTGATCTTCGGAGTACATGCTCAAGATCAAGACCCGCGTCTCCGGCTTGGCGCGCATGATCTCCTCCAGAATTTCCAGGCCGCTGCGGCCGGGCAAGCCAATGTCTAAAAAAACGAGATCATAATCTTCCCGCCAGACGCGATCTAAAATCTCCTGTCCGCTGCCGGCCTCATCCACCTGCCATTGGTCGAAGATGGAGAAGAGCAGTTGCTTCAATCCGCGGCGAAACAGCGGATGATCGTCTGCGATGAGAACCTTGGCCATCCGGCTTCTCCTGCAGGGTTAGTACACTAAAGAATCGTAACTATCCGGCGAGTTCGCCCAAAAAATAATTTCCAACGGATGGAAGAACCCAACGGACTAGATTAGTTGAGTTGGTCAATCTGTTGGCAAAACTTGCTCTGTTTGTAAGGGTATCGTACAAATAATCGTCGTGCCCTGGTTCTTGCCGCTGTTGATCTCGATATTGCCATGGAGATGGTGGATGCGTTCGCGCATGCCGATTAGTCCAAAGGACTGCGGAGCTGCCATTTCGGGTTGTTTCATGCCTTTGCCATTGTCCTGGATTTTCAGCGCCACGTGTGCGGCGGTTTTTTCCAAGGCGACAACGACCTGCGTGGCCTCGGCATGGCGAATGATATTGGTCAGCGCTTCCTGCAGTACGCGGTAGAGGGCGTTGGCGGCATGCGGAGCCAATTGCAGCTCCACGGCATTCCCGAGAGCGAGCCGGCACGAAATTCCCGTCGTTCTCATGAACTCCTCACTCTGCCAGGCGACGGCCTGGGAGAAGGTCAAATGATCCAACACGCTCGGCCGCAGTTCCTGTGAGATTCTTTTGACGCGTTGCATCGTCAAATAAATCAACTCCGACATGGATTTGGTTATGGCGAAGAGCTTTTTACTTTCTATGGGGAGATGGTTTTCCAGCGTGCCGAGATCCATTTTCAAAGTCGACAACACCTGCCCCAGTTCATCGTGAATCTCCCGCGCGATCCTGGTGCGCTCTTCTTCGCGCAGGTATTCCAGATGCGCGGATAAAAGGCGCAGCTCCTCTTGCGAGCGTTTCAGCTCGCGCTCGGCCCGCTCACGCTCTTGAATCTCTTGCAGCAGCTTGATATTGATGCTTTTCAATTCTGCGGCATTTTCTTTCACCTCCTGGTAATATTTTCTGAGCTCCTGCTCGGCCTGTCTGCGTTCGGTGATGTCCTCGGCAATACCGGCGATACGGTAGATCGCACCCCTCTGGTCACGCACCGGAAAAGCCCGATCCCGGATCCAGCGAATTGCGCCGTCCGGTTGCTGAATGCGGTAGCTCTCGTCATATTGCCCGGAAACCTGCTGGGTCAGAGCGGCCTGCAACACCCGGTCGCGGTCTTGGTGATGAATCGCCTCCAGCCAGTTTTGCGGTGAGGCGTAAAGGCTCTCGCAGGTCCGCCCCCAGATGGCCTCGTAACCGGGGCTGACATAGATAATCTTAGTTTTTTCGAGATTGCTTAGCCAGAAGACTTCGCGGATGTTCTCGGCCAATTGGCGAAATCTTTCTTCACTGTGGCGCAAAGCTTCCTCCGCCTGCCAGCGTTCTTCGGCCTCCGATTGATACTGGATATTCGATTTTTCCAGTTCGCCGCGTTGCAAAGCAATAGTCGTGAAGGCCCGGGCGTAACGCGCCGACAACATAAAGGCATGGGCAAAGATAAAAAAGAACATGCCGAGATGCACGAAATGGCCGCTCTGGATGACGCCGTTCGCATCCAAAATGTCATTGACCACGGTTGCAGACAAAACCAGAGCGCCAATCAGAATGATGGCAGCGCCCTTGCGTTTGCGCACGGCGCCCAGCGCGAGCATGCATAATCCGTAAAGCAGACATACTAAAGTGAAAATTTGATAGGCAAAAAGCGTTTGGGTGAAGATGCTTGCCGGGGTGAGTGCCACGACGCCGGAAAGAGGGAAACCCACAGCCAGAATGGCCCGCACCGCGGTTTTATGAATTTCTTGCGGAAACAAGCTGCGCAACAACAATGCAAAGACCGGAACGCCGGGATAGTAAGAGAGATATTCAATCTTAACCAGCAACTCCCAACCCATTCCTGGAAAGATGTGCAAAAGATACCGTTCCACCGTGGTTAGGAGCCGTACCGCGACGATCAGGCAATAGAGGCCGAAGAACAACGCGGAACGATCACTTTTTCGCAGGCCAAAAAGCGCCAGGTGATACAGCCCCATGGCCAGAATGCTGCCGAACAGGATCAAGTCCAAAGCCAGCCGTCTTTCCCTCAAGTGGTTGAGCTGTTCGTCAGTTCCCAGATATACCAGCTCCCACGCGCCCCCACGATGATGATGAAAATTCGAGACGTGATAAATCAGCTCGAGGCGATTGGAGTTGAGAACAAGATCCACGATCTGCGGCAAATATCTGGGCACGGTGGTTTCTGGCGTTGGACCGGCTTGGCCCACCGACAAAATCTTTTTGCCGTTGGCAAATACCTCGTAGGCGGTTCCCATATCAAAAAACTTCAGCGCAAGCTCCGTGGAGACGGAATCTTTCAGAAGCACGGTCAGCCGGTAGGTTGCGAAACCTGTTCCAGGAAGGCTTTTGCCGTTTAATTCATGATCGTTCCAAGCGGCAGGCACTCGCATGAAGCTGCTGGTCTCCGGCCGTTGTGTTTGGGAAAAACTTTCCGGCGCCAGGTGTTGCTGCCAGTAGAATTCGTATTCTCCGGAGAGCGCCAACGGACCATCCGTGGCAAAATTCCACTGCGCCAGGTTGAGAATGCCCTGCTTGGCACGCGGTGGATTGTGGTTTTGCCCGGCTTGGACGCAGCCGAAGAAAACGGCCAGGCTCGCCGCCAACAACCCCGCAGCCCACTTCGTCCGCAAAAAGCTGAATCTCTGCAGAAAAACAAAACGAGTCACGCAGAGCTGCAAAGTCGCCAAAGGTTGCAGAGAAACACCTCTGTGTATTCTTTGCGTCTTTGTTCCGCCGCAGCGGGATGCGCTCTTGTTCTTGATTCCAGCTTGTTGTGCTTGGCGTAATCTCATTTTCATTGCAATGGCGCGGTGGCGATAATGGTCGTTCCCTTCGGAAAATTGCTCACGACTTTAAGGTTTCCTTTGAGATGATGCACGCGTTCGCGCATTTCAATCAGTCCCAGAGCATGCGAATCATCGCTCTCCTTGCTGCGGACAGAGTGCGTTACCAATTCCGCATAGCCGTGCGACAAAACGAATCGTACGATAGCGAATGAAATCGCAAGCAGGCCTGCCAGCGTCATGCCTATATTCAGCAAGGCCTTGGTGCGCAGTTTCATGCGACGAGACGGCAGCAATGCTGAGCCAGTAACGGTTCTATCCCAATTTTCAAGTTGAGAATTGAAGCTCTTCGAGCAGCGAATTTCAAGCTCACGGAATTGGAACAGCTCACCGAATTGAAAGCATGAGAATATTTTTTCCGTGAGAGTTCTCTTCCGTGAGCCCAACTTTCGGAATTTTATTCTGAGTTTGAAAAGCTAAGCGCTTAAAATTTCGAGTCTGGATGGGGAAGGCACAGGAATTCTATAAAAAACCACGGGGAATGCCCCACTACCCCATGGCACACTGTGCCCTAGCTTTAAGATGAGGAATACCAACGAATTTATCAAGCGCGAAAATGTGGCCCGGGAGATGCCGGCGGCGAAATTCGATTGCCACGGCGCGACGTGGAGCACGTGGCATTTGCAGCGGCGGCGAGCCTTTCAAATGCGATCAGGCAACTCCAGAAGATGCGGCTGACTGCCAGGTAACAAAATTTTCTTGCAAATGTCGTTTTTTAATCGATTTTTGTCCTCTGTGCTTCGGTTGTTGGGCATGTCTCTTGGGATGACACCCATCGCTCCCCTCCTTGATCGGGTTATTAGAATTCAGTTCCTCATAAAAAAATCGCCATGGCAGCGTTCTTTTTATGATCAAGATGAGATCGCCTGAGCTGAAGATCGGGTTGCTCACCGCCTGTATTTTCAGCTTTGCCGGCTGCAGCCTCACCTTTCAAAACGCAATTCCTCCCCGGGCCAGCAGAGGAGTTTTGGACCTTTCCAAATGGGATTTCGCCAAGGACGGGCCGATTGAGCTTTCCGGCGAGTATGAGTTTTATTGGCAGCAGCTTTTAAGCCCGGAAGACTTTGCCCGAACTCCGCCCCCGAGAAACAGGGATTTCATCCAGGTGCCCAGTTGCTGGAAAGGCCATGACTGGCAAGGCGCAAAGCTCCCCGGCGAGGGCTATGCGACCTACCGATTAACAATCCTTCTCAAAGATTCCCTTGCCGCGCAGCTCGCCTTAAAGTTTTTAGATATGGGCACCGCCTTTACGGTGTTTGCCAATGGCGAAAAAACCTTGTCCGTTGGCATTGTCGGCCCAACGCCGGAGACCAGCAAGCCGAGTTTTTTGCCTCAGGTGGTGGATTTTGGCGGCGATTCCAACCGCGTCGAGCTTATTTATCAGGTCTCCAATTTCCATTATCTCCGCGGCGGCGCGTGGGAGGTGATCCGCCTGGGAACCGAACAGCAACTCAACCGCCTCAGAGAACGAAGGCTGACGCTTGATTTGATCTTGTTCGGCAGCATTTTGACCATGGGGTTGTATCATCTCACGCTCTTTACGCTCAGAAAAAATGATCTGTCCTCGCTTTTTTTCGGCAGCTACTGTCTGCTGATCGCGGTGCGCCTGCTCACCACCGTGGAAAAGTTTCTTCTCCAGACTTTTCCACAAATGAATTGGGAGCTATTCGTCAAAGTTGAATATCTCACCATCTGTATAGGCGTGCCCATCTTCGCTCTGTTTCTTTACAAATTATTTGCGCAAGACTTCCACAAGTCCGTGGTCGTTGCCATTGTGATCGCTGGGTTTCTTTTCGCCGGGGTTGTCTGCTTGACGCCGGCGAGAGTTTTTACACAGTTGTTGGTTCCACTCCAGGGCTACATGCTGGTGAGCGTGGTCTATGGATTGTCGATGCTCGCGCGGTTTGCCGCCCGCAAACAAAAAGCTGCGGCCATCATCCTGGTCGGTTTTCTCTTTTTGTCGGCAACCATTGTCAATGACATATTGGACGCCAATGGCATTATTCAGACCGGCCATTTTGTGCATCTCGGTTTTTTTGTTTTCATCTTCTCCCATGCCTTCATTTTATCCGCGCGCTACTCCAGCGCTTTCCAGACCATCGCCTGGCAGCGCCATGATTTGGAGAATGCCAATGAAGCGTTACAGGTTGAAATTGCCGAGCACAAGCGCACGAAAGACATCTTGGAGCAACTGGTCGCCACCAGAACCGAGCAACTGCGGAACAGTGAAGAAATCTATCGCATGCTTTACAACAACACGCCGGTGATGATGCATTCGATCGATCGCGAGGGGAAGATCGTCAACGTCAATGACTACTGGCTGAAAATCTTGCGGTATGAACGTGAGGAGGTGATCGGCAAGCCCTCGGTCAATTTTCTCACCGCAGCCTCGCGCCTATATGCCACGCAAATTGCGATACCCGCGTTCTTCAGAACCGGACTGTCGGAAAATATCGAATACCAATTTGTCAAAAAAAGCGGGGAGCAAATCGACGTTGTGCTCAATGCCATTGCCGTGCGCGATGAACATGGCGAGATAGAGCGCAGCCTGGCTTTTATCGTTGATGTTACAGATCAGAAGAGAGACGCGAGAACGTTGCTGGAAAATGAAGCCAAGTTTCGCACATTGACCGAGACCATCACCGCCGGCATTTTTATTTTTCAAGGCACCAAGATGCGGCACGTGAACTCGGCAGCTGAGCGCATCAGCGGCTATCCACGACAAGAATTATTGGCGATGAACTTCTGGGACGTTATTCATCCCGAATGGCAAGCACTGGTGAAAGAACGCGGCCTGGCGCGACAGCGAGGCGAGCCGGTCCCCAATCGTTATGAGACCCAAATTCTCACCAAAACCGGCGAAGCGCGCTGGATTGACTTTACCGCGAGTCAAATCGAGTTCGAAGGGAAGCCGGCTATTCTTGGAACCGCGCTCGATATCACCAGTCACAAGCAGGCAGAACAGGCCATTCGCGAATTGAATGAGCGGTTGGAGCAGCGCGTGATCGAGCGGACCGCGGCATTGCGCAACAGCAACGAAAAACTGCTGCAGGAGATTCACGAACGCGAACGTGCTGAGCTCGAGCTCAAGCACTCGCAGGAAGAGCTGCGCAATTTGTCGGCGCACCAGGAACGTTTGCGCGAAGAAGAGCGCGCCCACATTGCCCGGGAAATTCACGATGAATTGGGGCAGGTTTTGTCGATTTTGAACATGGACCTCGCCACGTTGAAAAATCAGTTGCCCAAGGGGTATCAAAACCTTTTTGACTTAACCAAATCCATGTCCGAGTTGATTTCGCTGACCTTGCGGCGCGTCAAAAGAATCTCGCAGGAATTGCGGCCGAGCGTGTTGGATCACTTGAGCTTTCCGCAATCTGTTACCTGGCAAGTCGAAGAATTCATGGCCAAGACGGGAATTTCGTGCAGCCTTGCGTTCGAAAACGCGGAGGATCTGCGCCTGTCACGAGAGGCTTCCGGGGCGCTTTTTAGAGTGCTGCAGGAAGCGCTGACCAACGTCCTGCGACACGCGGAAGCAACGTCCGTGAAGGTTGGCTTCAAGAAGACGGATGACCAGGTGACATTGAAAATTGAAGATAACGGCAAAGGCATGACGCCGGCAGAAAAAGTCGATACCAAATCCTTCGGCCTGATTGGCATGCGCGAGCGCATCCGCCGGCTCGAAGGTACGATCACAATCACCAGCAGCAAGAATCAAGGCACGACGATTGTCTGTGAGATACCGGCAAGCGCTTAACCAAATTCGAATTCCACCTCTCAAGCCCCCAATTTCAAAAGCGACCTGCTCGTGCAGTGAAAGCCGGACTGTTGGACTGACGGGATATAAAGAACTTGAGTGAATTTTGTAGTATTTATACCGCAACTCCTGCAACAAAAAGCTACACTGGATTTACATTCCTGACAACTTGAATTCCACTTTCTTGTTGGTTATCTTGGCCACGTTGAACAGGCTTGATTAGCACTACAACGTTAAGGCAACGCCACCACTAGGCTTGTCATCCTGATGCTTCGGGATCTTTCCAAACGCGGGGCACAATGCCAAATTGGGGTGTGATATTCTATCATGGGAAGATCCCGAAGCATCGGCATGACAGTGCAGTTTTTGGTGCAAAAATGTGCACTTAACGTTGTAGTATTGATTGAAAAAGTGGGGCCGCGAGCGTTTACCTTATCCCCGTGACACTTTGAAGGGGCTTTCCCACCGCCAGTTTCGTCACTGGACCGACATGGCTGTCAAGGCGCTGCTATCATCATCCTATTTCAGCAGTGCTGATCTATCGATTCCAAATGGTTGTTGAACAACAAACCGGAGAACTTTTAAGAACAGGAGAACTATTATGAACAACAGAATTTTTATTCGTCTGATCTTCTGCTTAGCTCTTATCAGCTTGAGCTGCAGCAAAGACGTCCCTATGTCCTCGGAATTGGCACAAAGCGAACAGGAATCTGTTTTAGGGAAGCCCGGAGCGACGCAGATATCGGGGATCGGCTTTCCAAGTGATTTCGATGAATGTGACGATCCTCCTCTCGGTGCCGTCCTGGCCACCAGAATGACCGGGGATCTTGAAGGTTGTCTCTACACAATCATCGACAAGTCCGAATGCTCGCCGAGCGGGACCTACCGAGAGCAAGGGAGAGAAGTCTTCGTTGGCACGTACCACGGAGAGACTGATAAGACTGGCACGTTCGAGACGACTTACAAATTCGAGGCGAAGTACGAGAGTTGCCCCGAACCCAACTCCCCTTTCCCCGCCGAAATCTTTGGACGTTGTCAACATCCCATTGTAGCGGGCAGCGGCACGGATGGTTTCGAAGGTGTCACCGGGCGAATTGACTTCAAGGACGAGGTCGATCCACCAGTACAATTCCCCTATAGAGGTCACCTACGGTTCTAAGGTTCACTCGAGCCTGAGTAGACGACCTATTTGGACGAAACTGGGCGGTTATGAGCTGAAGCCGTTGCCATGCCTGTCGTTGACGTACTTGTCACCCAGCTTCCGAAAATCGTGTCGACCAAAAAAAACATTGACCGGTCGCTATGGTCATCGAGCTTGCTGACCCACAAGCGACCAAAACGACCGGTCCCATATGTGAGCCGCGCGGAGCTCTCGGAATCTGAAACAAGAAGAAGTTTCTTTTCGCGGAGTGAGAAAAAATTGCCGCCATGCCACGCACTCGTACGAGTGCGTGGCATGGCGGCAATTTTTTCTCACTCCGCGAAAAGAAACTTCTT
>JBIOXB010000102.1:0-24360 GCA_044869275.1 bacterium | reverse complement strand
AATCGGGTTTTCAATTGTCGTTGCCGCAGATGGACGTGCAAAAAGTATCGGAAGTTCTGCTCCAGCGCATCGCCGATACGCTTTGTTACGCGGCTTGACAAAGAACATTTTGGATAAAGTCCAGCTTGGGGAACTGCTTGAAAGTCTTTACAGGCTCGTATAGCCACACGAATTGGATTCAAATAATCTGCTGAGGAAGGAAACCTTGAAAAGCTTTAAAACGAAGTACGGCTATTTTTCCAAAGACGGCAAGGAATACGTCATCACCACCCCGCGCACACCGCGGCCGTGGATCAACGTGATCAGCAACGGCGATTACGGCCTGACCGTTTCGCAAACCGGCAGCGGCTATAGTTGGCGCACGCACGCGCAGCTCAATCGCATTACGCGCTGGGAGCAGGATCTCATCAAAGATGAATGGGGCAAGTACGTTTATTTGCGCGATGAGAATGATCATGTTTGGTCGGCCGGGTGGAAGCCGGTATGCCATGAACCGAAGCGCTACGTTTGCCGGCACGGTCTCGGCTATAGCGTGATTGAATCTTCGAACTTCGGAATCGATTCAACGTTGTTGCTGTTTGTACCGAACGACGAGCCGCTGGAAATTTGGAAGCTCACCTTGTGCAATCGCACGCGCAAGCCGAAAAGGCTGAATCTTTTTACCTTTTTTGAGTGGGGTCTGGGCCAGGCGCCGGATTGGCATCGCGAGTTTCACAAATCATTCATTGAAACCAGGTATGAGGCGGAGGCGCATGCCATTTTTGCCACCAAGCGCTTATGGGAAATTCCCACGACGCGCGGACATTGGAATGCAGATTGGGGTTATGTCGCCTTTCATGCCGCCAGTGCCAGGCCCGCTTCATTCGATACCGATAAAGAAAGCTTTCTCGGCAGGTATGGGAGCCAACGCCTGCCCGAAGCCGTTCGCGCCGGCAAACTGAAAAGGCGCGCAGGCAACTGGATCGATCATATCGCCAGTCTGCAAGTGAATCTCACGCTCAAACCCGGCGAGGAGAAGACGATCGTCTTCCTGCTCGGCGCGGCCGAATCCCATGACGAGGCGGCACAACTCATCACCAAATATCGTTCACCCTCCGAGGTTGAATCCGCGCTCAAAAACGTGCACCAACGCTGGGAGAGACTGTTGCACACAGTCGAGATCGACACGCCCGACGATGCGATGAATCTCATGCTCAACACCTGGTTGAAGTATCAAACCATTTCCGGCAGATTGTGGGGACGCACGGCGTATTATCAAACCGGCGGGGCTTTCGGTTTTCGCGATCAATTGCAAGACAGCCAGGTCTTCCTACCGATTGATTCCGAACGCACCAAGCGGCAAATTCTCCTGCATGCGCGGCATCAATTCAAAGACGGCGCAGTGTACCATTGGTGGCATCCGATTTCGGAAGTCGGCCTGCAAAACAAAATCAGCGACAATCTGCTCTGGCTGCCCTTTGTCGTGAATAGTTATTTGCAGGAAACCAACGATTTCGGCATTCTGGAATGCCAGGAGGCATTTGTCGATGACGCCAATACCGCATCGATTTATGATCATTGTTTGCGCGCCATTCATAAAGCGCTGGAACGCTTCAGCTCTCGCGGACTGCCGTTAATCGGCGCCGGCGATTGGAATGATGGCCTCAGCGCGGTCGGCCTGGACATGCAGGGCGAATCGGTTTGGCTGGCGCATTTCCTGTATGGCATTTTGCTCGACTTTGGCGCGATTGCGGAGAAATATGGCGCGCCCACGCAGGCACAGTCTTTTCGCAGCCGTGCGCAGCATTTGAAAGAAAAGATCAATGCACTCGCGTGGGACGGCGAATGGTATTATCGCGCCACCAAAGACAACGGCGAAAGAATCGGCAGCAAGGAAAATGTCGAAGGGCAAATCTATCTCAACGCGCAAACGTGGGCGGTCATTGCCGGCGTGGCGGAGCGCGAGCGCGCCGAGCAAGTGATGAATGCGGTAGAGCAGAAGCTCGAATACAAAGCCGGTCCGTTGTTGCTTTATCCCGGTTACAAAACGCCGGACAAATTCCTCGGCTATCTTTCGCGTTATGCCTCAGGCATGCGCGAGAATGGCGGCGTCTATACGCATGCCGCCACGTGGGCGGTGATTGCCGAAGCCTTGTTGGGCCGCGGCGAAGAGGCATTTCGCATGTTTTCCAAAATCAATCCCATCCGGCGCGGCAAAAAACCGGACGAGTATTTTGCCGAGCCGTATGTCACGCCCGGCAACATCGAAGGCCCGGACTCGAAATTCTACGGCCGTGGCGGATGGACGTGGTATTCCGGCTCAGCCGCGTGGCTGTTCAAGGTCGGCCTGGAGTGGATTCTCGGCATTCGCCCGACCTTTGCAGGATTGGTGATTGATCCGTGTATTCCGCCCTCATGGTCGGGCTTCAAAGTGTGCAGGGATTTCCGTGGCTCGACCTATCTTGTCAAAGTGAAGAACCCCGAGCATGTGAGTGGCGGCGTGAAGGAGATCTTGATTGATGGCGAGAAATATGCCGAGCAGTGTTTGGCTTCGAAGCCGGCTTTGCCGTTGTTTGCAGCAGGATCAGTTCATGAGATCGTGGTGACTCTGGGAAGAATCTAGGGCCTAAGGTTACAAAAGTTAGAATAAAATTCTAAATGTTTTATGTTGCCAACGGATGGAAAAGCGGCCAACGGATTTGAAAATAAAATCCGTTGGCCGTCCTTAATCCGTTGGAGAGTTTTTTGAATTTTGGGGTTCCGGCTTATCCGAGTTACGCGAATGAAGTTCATTTCATGACCCTTTCATATTCGGATGAACAGTATCAAACGAATCTGCCAAAATCAAGCTTCGAAAACCTACGTATGGTTTTTCGTCATCACCGTCATTTTGAGCTCCAGAGCTGCGTTCGCTCAAGATCAAACTACCCTGGCCACCGCCGCCACCAGTGACAGCGCGTTTCTCGATCTGCTGCAAAGGACTGCTTTTGATTTTTTCTGGAAAGAAGCCAACCCCAGCAACGGTTTGATAAAAGATCGCAACACCTCCGGCTCCCCCTGCAGCATCGCGTCGGTGGGCTTTGGCTTGACCGCGATCGGCGTCGCCATCGATCGCGGCTGGATCACGCGTGCCGCGGGTAGAGACCGCGTGCTCACCACCCTCAGGACATTTTGGGAAAAACCACAGGGCCGGAGCAACCAGGGCAACATCGGCTACCGCGGTTTTTTTTATCATTTTCTCGACATGAACACCGCGCTGCGCACCTGGGATTCCGAGTTGTCTTCGATCGATTCCGCTTTGCTGCTGGCGGGAATCCTTTACGCCAAACAGTATTTCACCGCCACGGATTCTCTCGAAAACAGAATCCGCGCGCTGGCCGACTCTATTTATGATCGTGTCGAGTGGAATTGGATGCGCAACTTTCAGCCGAATCTCATGCTCGGCTGGTTTCCGGAGACGGGCTTCATCAATGCGTGGTGGCAGGGGTACAACGAAGCCATGATCATGAACATTTTGGGCCTGGGCTCGCCCACGTTTCCCATTCCCGCCTCCACCTGGCCGGCGTGGACGAGCGGATATGAGTGGCAAACGCATTATGGCTGGTCATATGTGAATTTCCCGCCGCTGTTCGGCCATCAGTATTCACATTGCTGGATCGATTTCCGGAACATACAAGACGATTACATGCGCAGCCGCGGCATTACTTATTTTGAAAACTCACGGCGCGCAACGCTGGCGGCGCGCGCTTATGCCATTGCCAATCCCGGTAGATTCGTCGGCTATGGGGAAAACGTATGGGGCATCACGGCATGCGACGGCCCGGACGGCTATCGCGCGCGCGGCGCGCCGCCGGCGCAGAATGACGACGGCACGATTGCGCCCACCGCCGCCGGCGGCTCCATGCCGTTCACACCGGAAGAATCAATCGCGGCGTTGCGGCACATGTACGATACCTATCGCAATCAAATATGGACGACGTATGGCTTTCGCGATGCCTTCAATTTAACCCGCCAATGGTGGGGGCCGGACGTGATCGGCATTGACGAAGGCCCGATCGTGGTGATGATTGAAAACCATCGCACCGGCCGCGTGAGGGATTTGTTCATGCAGAATGCAGACGTGCAACGCGGCTTGCAACGCGCCGGTTTCATCCCGGTCACAGGGATTGCAGAGAGATTTGCTGAAACGCCGGGATCCTATCAGCTTTTTCAGAATTACCCAAATCCGTTCAACCCAGTGACGGCGATTCGATTCTCATTGCCGCAACGCGAATATGTAACGTTGAAAGTCCTTCGCCTCTCCGGCGAGGAAATCGCCACCATTCTAAATGACACCTTGGCGGGCGGTGCACACACGTTTTCGTTTGATGGGCGTGAATTGGCGAGCGGAATCTATCTGTTCTCGCTCGAGGCCGGAAGCTTTTCGGCAACGCGGAAAGCGGTTTTGCTGAAGTAAAAAATCAACTGAGGGCCGGCGATGAAGCAACTTGCGCGCTTTTTGAAACGGCTAATTAACGCGAATGGACGCTAATATGTTCTCCATTCGCGTATATTAGCGTCCATTCGCGGTTTGAGAAAATGGTGAACAGCGACGATGGCGAAAGTGATTTGTGCTACCGGTATTTTCTTGCATGCAGTTTTCCTCGCGATCGGATCAATCGGTTGCCTGGAAAAGCCGCATCAAACGCCGGCTATTTCCATGCCGGTTCCTGCAAAGGTCGAGTGGGATCCTTTCCTCGACACCCTGCAAGTGCGTACCCTGAAGTTTTTCCTCGAAACCACCGACCCCGCCACCGGCTTGACGCCCGATCGCTGGCCTACGCCCGCGCCTTCGAGCATTGCCGCCGTGGGCTTTGCGCTTACGGCTTATCCGATTGCCGCCGAGCGCCAGGTCATCACCAGAGCAGAAGCAGCACGGCGCACGCTGATGACCCTGCGTTTTTTTTGGCAGCTTCCGCAGCACGATAAGGCCGACCAGGTCGCAGGCCACAAAGGGTTTTTCTATCACTTTCTCACCATGCCCGAGGGCACGCGCGCGTGGAAGTGCGAGCTGTCTTCCATCGACACGGCGCTCCTGTTGGCCGGCGTGCTGTTCGCGCAATCCTATTTTGATGGCGAGAATGAGCCGGAGCAAAATATTCGCGCCCTCGCGGATTCGCTTTATGGGCGCGCCGATTGGAATTGGTTCATGGCCGGAACCAATGGCGTCAAAACTTCGTGGCGGCCGGAACGGGGCTTCGGCCCACACATTTGGGATGGCTATGATGAAGCCATGATCATATACATTCTCGGCCTGGGCTCGCCCACACACGCTCTGCCTGAAAGCGTCTGGCAGGTCTGGACGAAACCTTACGTTTGGGCAAAATATTACGGGCTCGAATTTGTCAGTTTCGGGCCGTTGTTCGGCCATCAATATTCGCATTGCTGGATTGATTTTCGAGGTATTCAAGACGGCTATATGCGCGAAAAGGGCATTGACTATTTCGAAAACTCGCGGCGGGCGACTTACACGCACCAGGCCTACGCCAGGGAAAATCCGAACCGCTATCGCGATTACTCGGAGAGCATTTGGGGACTCACGGCTTGCGATGGACCGCAGGACACGACTTTCGCCGTTGGCGGCCGCGAGCGAAAATTCTGGTCGTATCGCGCGCGCGGCGCTTCGTTTGACTGGAGCGAGGATGACGGTACCCTCGCGCCCACTGCCGCCGGGGGATCAGTGGCATTCGCGCCGGAGATTTGCCTCCCTGCGCTCAAAGCGATGCGCGCAAAATATGACACGCTGCTTTGGAAGGAATACGGCTTTCTCGATTCTTTCAATCCCACTTATATCACGCCGAAAACCCCCCACGGCTGGTTCGACCATGATTACCTCGGCATCGATCAAGGCCCGATTGTGATCATGATTGCGAACCTGCGGAATGGATTCGTGTGGAACGTAATGAAGAAGAACAAGTACATCGTGAAAGGATTGCAGCGCGCCGGGTTCACCGGCGGCTGGCTGGAGCAGTTGAATAAATGAAATGGCCACCGCAGGTTGGCACGCGGTGCATTTCGTGATTGCGCCATTCAGCCGCATGCTCAAAGGCGTCGGTCCATTTTCTTACAAATAAACCGGAGGAGGTTGTCATGACTGAACTATCCGCGCTTTGGCTCCCCATCTTATTGTCTTCCGTCGTTGTTTTCCTCGTGAGCTCCGTCATTCACATGGCGTTGCCCTGGCACAAGAAAGATTACCCGCAAGTGCCCAACGAAGAAAAAGTGATGGACGCGCTCCGCCCGTTCGCGTTGCCACCCGGGGATTACATGATCCCCCGCGCTTCCAGCGCGCAGGAGCAGCGCTCGCCCGAGTTTGCCGCGAGGTTGAAGCAGGGCCCGGTGCTGATGCTCACGGTCTGGCCGAACGGCCCGGCGCCGATGGCGAAGAATCTCATGCTCTGGTTTCTCTACTCCGTCGTGGTCGGGATTCTCGCTGCGTACGTTGCGGGCCGAGCACTGCCCGCCGGCGCGGCCTACCTTCAAGTTTTCCGGTTCATCGGGGTCACTGCCTTCATGGGATACGCCGTGGCACTGTGGCAGGCGTCGATCTGGTACCGCCGTTCCTGGATCACGACCATCAAAACGACCGTGGATGGCTTGATCTATGCGCTCCTGACGGCCGGGGTGTTTGGATGGCTGTGGCCGCACTAGGCTGCAGCCCTCCGTATGGCAAAACTTGCAGTCCTATTGGTACAAGCGGCAAACGGGGGAAGCGAAGGGCGAAAGAAATACAGCGACAGGACGAGAATGCATAAAACGCTCTTATGCCTTGTGGCAGCTGTTGCACTGGCACCTCCTGTGGTCATGGCGCAGGTAAAGCTGCTGGACGATTTCGAGAACCTCGCCGGCTGGCAGCTCATCGCCTCTGACGGCGTGCGCGGAAAAACCGAGAGTGCGCCTGGGCATGCGGGCAATGCGATGGCGATCGATTTTGAATTTCACGCCGGTTCAGGCTACGCCATCGCGCAAAAGCGCATTCCCCTGGAGCTGCCAGCGAATTACAAATTCACCTTTTTCTTGCGTGGCGATACCCCCGGCAACAATTTCGAATTCAAACTGCTCGATTCCCTGGGAAATGTCTATTGGATCAAGCAGCTCAACCTCGAATATCCGCGCGCTTGGAAAAAGAGAACGATCAAGAAACGCCACCTCACCTTTGCCTGGGGACCAGCGGGCGGCGGTATGCCTGCAAAAATAGATCGCATGGAGTTTGTGGTGTCTGCGGGTTCTGGTGGCAAAGGCACAATTTATGTTGATGAACTCAGATTCGAGCCGATTGACGATTCCTTAAAACCCTCGCGCCCGGCGGAGATAAAAGTCTCCTCCGCGAAGAAAGGGCCGCAGCCGTGGATTTCAGCCGGCGGTGAGGTTGTCAAGAATTGGACGAGCGCGGGAAAATCGGAGCGCGAATGGCTGGTGATCAATTTTCAAAAGGAAGTGGAAGTGGGCGGCCTGGTCATTGATTGGCATCAGCATGATTTTGCCACGGCCTACGAAGTTGAGCTCTCGGATGACGGCAATGAATGGTATTCCGGCCATGCCGTCGTTGGCGGCAATGGCGGCCGCGACTACATCTATCTGCCCGAAGCCGAAGCGAAATTTTTGCGCTTGAATTTGAGAAGGAGCAGTCGCGGCCAGGGTTATGGGCTGGCTCAGCTCGAAGTCAAGGCTGCGGATTTTTCGTCGAGCGCGAACGCATTTTTCAACGCCATCGCCGTCCATGCGCCACGCGGATATTTTCCAAAGCACTTGTTGCAGCAACAAACCTATTGGACCATCGTCGGGGTGAGTGGTGATACGAAGGAAGCACTAATTAATGAGAATGGCGCCATTGAAGTCGCTAAAGCCGGCTTTTCACTGGAGCCCTTTCTTTACCGCAACCAACGGTTGGTGACATGGAATGACGTCGCCTTGAAGCAATCCCTTGAACAGAATTATTTGCCCATTCCCTCGGTGCACTGGGAGGATCAAGGCCTGCAATTGCATGTCACCGCTTTTGCCGCCGGCGAGGCAGGGAATTCAGTTTTGATTGCTGCTTATCTTCTCGAAAACAAAACTGCTGCGGCAGCGGCTGGAAAGTTGTTTGTTGCGCTCCGGCCATTTCAGGTATTGCCGCCCTGGCAGGAATTGAATATTATCGGCGGCGTCTCGCGCCTCGATAGCGTACGCTACGTGAACAGCACGGTCTTCGCCAATCAGGATAAACGCCTCATGCCGGTGCAAGCTCCAAATGGCTTCGGCGCAGCGACGTTCGATCAGGGCGACATTACGGAATATTTGCAAAAGGGCGTCCTGCCGCCGAATCCTTATGCCAAGGACGTGCTCGGCTTCGCCTCGGCGGCGCTCGCGTTCGATTTCAATCTTGCGCCCGCGGCCTCGCAAAAATTTGAGTTGATTGTACCCTTGCATGACGGGGAGCAAGGGAGCGGTGTTGCAAACGGCAAATGGCAAGTGGAGCAACTATTTCACGACACCAAGAAGTTTTGGGAAGCGAAACTCGATCAAGTCGAGATTCGGCTTCCCGCCTTTGCGCAGCCCATCGTCGACTGTTTCAAATCTCAACTCGCTTACATTTTGATCAACCGCGACGGCCCCGCGATTCAACCCGGATCGCGCACCTACGAGCGCGCATGGATTCGCGACGGCTCGCTCACTTCCGCGGCCATGCTGCAAACCGGCAATTCCCCGGAGGTGCGCGAGTATCTCGATTGGTACGCGCCGCACCAATATCCCAGCGGCAAAGTGCCTTGTGTGGTCGATACGCGCGGCGCCGATCCGGTGCCGGAGCATGACAGCCACGGCCAGTTGATCTATGCCATGATGGAATATTTTCATTTTACGCGAGACACCACCTGGTTGCGCGAGAAATTTCCCTATGTGGTGAATGCCGTGCGCTACATTCAAACACTGCGCCGCGAGCGCATGACGGATACCTATCGCCACGGCACGCCGGAGCAGCGCGCCTGCTTCGGACTGGTGCCGGAATCCATCAGTCATGAGGGTTACTCGGCAAAACCGATGCATTCGTACTGGGATGATTTTTTCATTTTACGCGGTTTGAAGGATGCCACCCAGATGGCGGGCATTTTGCACGAGAATACGCTGGCGCAGGAATTCGCCGCCGAGCTTGAGGATTTCCGCAATTGCCTCTATGTTTCGCTGCGGCTGGCAATGGCAAACAAGAATATCGACTTCATTCCCGGCTGTGTGGAATTGGGCGATTTCGACGCGACCTCAACCACGGTCGGCGTCTCTCCGGTGAATGAGCTCGGCAACCTTCCGGAACCTGAGCTGCAAAAGACGTTCGCGAAGTATTTCGAGTACTTTGACCAGCGCCGGCACAACGCCATCGACTGGATAAATTACACGCCGTACGAAACGCGCTTGATGGGCACGTTCATTCTTCTCGATCAAAAAGAGCGCGCGCATGAGCTGCTCGATTTCTTTCTGAAAGATCGCAGGCCGCCGGGCTGGAATCATTGGGCCGAGGTGGTTTGGCGCGATCCGGCCACGCCGAAAATGATCGGCGACATGCCCCACACCTGGGTGGGCTCGGACTTTATGCGCTCGCTGCGCAGCTTTTTCGTTTACGAAAGAGAAAAAGACCAAGCGCTGGTCGTCGCCGCGGGCATTCCCGAAAAATGGGTACGCGATCCCGCCGGAATTGCAGTGAAGAACCTGCACACCTATTACGGCACGCTCGATTACCGCATGCAAATGCATGACGGCACCCTCCACGTTGAATTGGGCGGAAATCTGCACATGCCGCCCGGCAAGATCGTTTTAAAGTCGCCTTTTTCCTCGGATTTGAAAGCTGTCGTGGTGAATGGCAAAAAGAGCAAAGCCTTCAACGCGAAAGAAGTGAGAGTGAACGTGCTCCCGGCACGGGTGACGATGAGCGTCACCCGCTGAGCAGGCATGGTTTTCACTCTTCGTCGAGGCCGTTGCATATTTTTGAAAACACTCGATGGCACACACCTGAGCAAATTGTTTCGCCGGCTTCTGGTTATTGGGAGAAAATTTTGATGATGACCGCCCGATCCTTCGAGCACAGTATCGGTGCCGCTTTGGCGATTCTATTTATTGCCGTGGCACCCGGCTTTGCACAAACTGCCCAAACCGCGCGCACGCAGAACAATCCTCGCGCGCGCGAAACTGGCATACAGTCCAAAATCGACGCCCTGCTCGCGCGCATGACTTTGGAGGAAAAGCTCGGCCAATTGCATCAGGTGTCCGGGCAATGGCGTGGAGAACTCAAAGAAGATCAAAAGGCGCTGATTAGAAAGGGGTCCGTCGGCTCCTTTCTGAACGTGGTGGGCGCGGAAGTCACGCGCCAGGCTCAGGAAATCGCAATGCAGGAATCGCGGCTGGGCATTCCGCTGATCTTCGGCTTGGATGTGATTCACGGCTTTCGCACGACGTTTCCCATTCCCCTGGCCGAAGCGAGCACATGGGATCTCGACGCGGTCGAACGCGCGGCCAGAATCGCCGCGATCGAAGCTTCCGCCGCCGGCATTCATTGGACCTTTGCACCAATGGTGGACATTGCACGCGATCCACGCTGGGGCCGGATCGCCGAAGGCTCGGGCGAGGATCCGCATCTCGGCGCCATGATGGCCGTGGCGCGTGTGCGAGGTTTTCAGGGAAATGATTTGACTTCGAGTGAAGCGCTGATGGCTTGCGCCAAGCATTTTGCGGCCTACGGTGGCGCGGAGGCCGGCCGCGACTATAACCTCGTTGATGTTTCCGAGCGCACCTTGCGCGAAATTTACTTTCCGCCTTTCCAGGCTGCGATTGCGGCGGGCGTTGGCAGCCTGATGTCCTCTTTCAATGAGATCGCCGGCGTTCCGAGCACGGCGAATCACTGGCTGCTCACGGAGGTTTTGCGCCGGGAGTGGGGCAGTGAGGGCTTTGTGGTCAGCGATTGGACTTCGATCGCCGAACTGCAGGCCCATGGCGTAGCGGCCTCACGCGCCGTAGCGGGAAGGCTTGCGCTCGCCGCCGGAGTGGACATGGACATGGTGAGCAATATCTATCTGAGTGATGTGGCGGCGATGGTGCGCGCAAAAGAGATTTCCGAAGAAACCGTGAATCAAGCCGTGCGGCGCGTGCTGCTGGCGAAGTTTAAGCTCGGTTTGTTCGACCGTCGGTATCGCGATGCCGACCCGGTGCGCGAGCAGAATACCCTGATGAAAAAGGAACATGTCGACTTTGCGCGTGACGTGGCGCGGAAATCCCTCGTGCTATTGAGGAATGAAAAAGGCACTTTGCCGCTGCGTAAAACGGTCAAGACCCTGGCCGTGCTCGGTCCGCTCGCGGACGACAGCCAAGCGCCGATTGGACCATGGGGCTGCGAGGGCAAACCCGAAAACGCCGTCAGCGTTTTGCAGGGCATCAAAGACAAGGTTTCGCTGCAAACCCGGGTGTTGCACGCCCGCGGCTGCGGCGTTAACGATAATTCCAAGGCCGGTTTTGCACAAGCCCAAAGTCTGGCGCAACAAGCCGATGCGATCATACTCGTCGTGGGCGAAGATGCTGCCATGAGCGGAGAAGCTTCGAGCCGATCGACGCTGGATCTGCCCGGGGTGCAGCAGGAGTTTGTGGAACTGATCTGCGCCACCGGCAAGCCGGTAATCATGGTGTTGATGAATGGCCGGCCGCTCGTCATTTCATGGGCCGCGGAGCATGTTCCGGCGATTGTGGAAACATGGTTTCTCGGCATTCAGCACGGCCATGCCGTTGCCGACGTTTTGTTCGGCGACGCCAATCCCAGCGGCAAGCTGCCGGTTACGTTTCCACGCGCGTTGGGGCAGGTTCCGATTTATTATAATTACAAAAATACCGGACGCCCATTTTCCAGCGACAAATTCACCTCGAAGTATCTCGATATTCCCAACACGCCGCTGTTTCCCTTCGGATTTGGATTGAGTTATACCTCCTTTGAGTACACCAATTTGCGCCTGGGCGCAAATCGCATCCATATGAAGGACTCGCTGCGCGTATCGGTTGCAGTCAAAAACACCGGAACGATCAAGGGCGATGAGATCGTGCAGCTTTACGTGCAAGACGAATTTGCCAGCGTGACGCGGCCGGTGAAGGAACTCAAGGCGTTCCAGCGCATCAGCTTGAGCCCAGGCGAAACCAAACCGGTCGATTTTGTGCTCAAGCGCGAGCAGCTCGCTTTCTACAATCTCGAAATGAAGAGAATCGTTGAACCCGGATGGTTCAAAGTTTTTGTCGGAACGAATTCCGCCGAGGTATTGCAGGCGAGATTCGAGGTGGTGGAATAAGATGCCGGCGATCAATCACACTTTAATGATCCACGCACAGATGTTATTCTGCCGCGGGAATCGTCCCGTGAACTGCGCGCGCGGTTCGTGTTGGAAGTGTACCGAGTACCCGGGAAGATTCTTCCAGAATGACAGCATTGAGAGGAGGCCGCTCTTATGCCTCTTGGCCACGTCCATTCTGCTCGCCCTCACCGCCTGCCAGTTTTCCAAAAGCGAAAGGACCGTGATCAAGTTTTGGGCCATGGGAGCAGAAGGGGAACATGTGCAAAAGCTCATGCCCGAATTTCAGCGGCGCCATCCCGGCCTCGAAGTGAAGGTTCAAGGCATACCGTGGACCGCGGCGCATGAGAAACTGCTCACCGCCTATGCCGGAAATTCTCTGCCGGACCTATGCCAGCTCGGCAACACATGGATTCCCGAATTCAGCTTGCTCAATACGCTGGAAGACTTGGGCCCCTGGATCGCCGGCTCTACGACCGTCAAGCCGGAAAAATATTTCCCTGGCATTTGGGAAACCAATGTCATCGTCCATTCTCCTTTTGGCATTCCCTGGTACGTGGACACCCGACTGCTGTTTTATCGCAAGGATCTTTTCAAGCAGGCCGGGTACGAGCATGCGCCCAGAACCTGGGAGGAGTGGCGCGAGGTTTCGACAAAGATCAAGCAACTGCCAGGCGGACGAGAAAACTATGCCATCTTACTCCCGACCAATGAATGGGCGCCGTTCGTGATCGCCGGGCTGCAAGCCGGATCATCATTGTTGAAGGAAGACGATCGGTATGGCGATTTCAGCGGTGCGCCATTCTCCAGAGCCTTTGGGTTTTTGACACAGTTTTATGACGAGCAACTGGCCCCGACCGGCATCACGCAAGTGACCAACGTTTATCAAGGCCTCGCCGAAGGGTTTTTTGCCATGTACATCACCGGACCCTGGAACATTGGAGAATTTCGCAAACGCTTGCCCACGGCATTGCAGGGCCAATGGATGACGGCGCCGATGCCCGGTCCTGACGCGCGCACGCCCGGCGTTTCACTGGCCGGCGGTGCGAGCCTGGTCATTTTCAAGCCCTCACAAAAAAAAGCCGAAGCCTGGAAGCTCATCGAGTATCTCGCCGAGGCGCAACAGCAGCTCGAGTTCTACAGAATTACGGGCGATCTGCCCGCCGTGCGTGAGGCCTGGAATGACACCTCATTCACCAACAATGTCTACGTCCAAGCCTTTCACCGGCAGCTCGAGCACGTTGTGCCCACGCCGAAGATTCCCGAGTGGGAGCAGATTGCCATGAAAATTCAGCAATATGCCGAAGCCGTCTCTTTGCGACGGCTGCCGGCCGCGGAGGCCCTGGCCGCGCTCGACCGCGACGTCAATCTCATTCTGGAAAAACGCCGGTGGATGCTGGAGCGCAGGTAGAACTGCAAGCTGACTACCGCAATTTGGACGAGCTGCAATAATACCAACAGCGCACGCAAATATGCGGAGTGGCAAGAAATTCGCAAGATCTTCTCGGAAAACCTATCCGGCAATAGTCGGTGTAGGCGGATTATCTATTCAAACACAGAACAAGCAGCCACAGAGCGCACGGAGAGTCACAGAGTGAGTTTCATTGGGCGGAGTTCCCAAGAATTCTCTGTGATACAAACTCGCAAAGCTTAGCTTTTTTAACAAAGTTTCTGGCGTAGACAGCTAGAAGTGAGATCTTTGCAAGACAGCAAAGATTAATTCCACGCGGATTAAAAAGCCACGCAGATAGTTAAAAATTTCCGTGTGGTTTTTTGATCCGTGTGTAGCCATTTTGGTTGCGGCTCAGCCGCGCGGTGAAACTCCGTGCGCTCTGTGGCCGTGTTGAAGAGCTTTTTGTTTTTTTGCCGCCCGGAGGGCTGGTTGGCGGGGATGAGGCAAACGACAAACATTTTTCTGCCCTACATCTTTCTGCCTTCTACTTTTTCGCAGGATAATTGTGCTATTGCTGCTGTGTGAATTTCATTTGTCGTAGATAGAGCCGACTTGCCATGAGCCGTACTCTTCAGCCTCGCTCGCTCAGCCTGGAGATCAAAAGCCTGCGCCGTGCCGCCTATTTTTTTCTCGCGCCCGCGCTCATTCCGATTTTTGTTTTCTTTTTCTTGCCGGCGCTGGCGGCGTTTGTTTTGAGCTTCACCGATTTCGATATCTATGCGCTGAGCAATTTCGAGTACGCGCGGTTTGTTGGCCTGAAGAACTACCTGCAGCTGCTCGACGACCCGCTGTTCTGGCAAGCGATGGCCAACACCATGTATTATGTGCTGGTGGGCGGGCCGCTCTCGATTGCCGTCTCCCTGGCCACGGCGTTATTGCTCCATTCCAAACTGGTGCGCTACAAAAGCCTTTTCCGCACGATCTACTTCATGCCGGTGGTCACCACCCTGGTCGCCGTCGCCGTGGTGTGGCGCTTCCTCTACCATCCCCGCTTCGGCTTGTTGAATTATGCGCTCGGCTTTTTCGGCATCACGCCCATCGACTGGCTGGGCGATCCGGCGTGGGCCATGCCCGCCATCATTCTCATGTCGGTATGGAAGGGGTTTGGCTACAACATGATCATCTTTGTCGCGGGCCTGCAGAGCATTCCCAATGAGCTGTACGAAGCGGCGCACATGGACGGGGCAAACGCCTGGCAGCAGTTCAAGAGCATCACGCTGCCGATGCTCGCGCCCACCACGGTATTCGTCAGCATCATCGCGATGATCAATAACTTTCAGTTGTTCACCGAGCCTTACGTCATGACCCAGGGCGGGCCAGTCAACAGCACACTCAGCATCGTGCTGCTCATGTATCAGCAAGGTTTCCGCTGGTGGAATTTGGGCTATTCCGCGGCGATTGCCTTCGTGCTCTTCGGCGTCATTTTGGCGGGGTCCCTGTTGCAATCCAAATTGCAAAAGCGAAGCGAGGCGCCATGAAGAGCTTGAGCAAGGTCCTGCTCCTGGGTCTCGCGATAATGATTGCCGTGGTGACGCTGACACCGGCGTTCTGGATGGTCTCGGCCTCGTTCATGGCCACGGGCGAGGCCAGCACGTTCCCGCCGAAGCTGCTGCCCTCCCAGCCCACTTGGGAGCACTACGTGACACTCTTCACGCGGCTTCAGCTTTTTCGTTATTTGATCAACAGCCTGATTCTGAGCGTGAGTATAACACTGATCTCGCTTTTCTTCAATTCGATGGCCGGCTATGCGTTTGCCAAATACCGCTTTCCGGGCAAAGACCGGCTCTTCCGTTTTCTGGTCGCGGAGATGGTCATTCCCGCGCAAGTCACTACGCTGCCCCTGTTCCTCATGCTGAATAAAATGGGATTGATCAACACTTACTTCGGCGTGATGGTGGCGGGGATGGCGACGATTTACGGCATTTTCTTGGTCCGGCAGTTCGCGCTTTCCATTCCGGACAGTTTCATCGAAGCGGCGCGCATGGACGGGTCGAGCGACTTCCGCATTTACTGGTCCGTGATCCTGCCTTTGTGCCGGCCCATTCTCGTCACGCTCGCCCTCTTCACCTTCATGGGGACGTGGAACGATTTTCTCTGGCCGTTGATTGTGCTGACGGATGATTCGATGTACACGTTGCCGGTAGCCCTGGCCAATCTCACCGGCGAGCATGTGCAAGATACCGAGCTGATGATGGCCGGCGCGGTGATCACGATCTTGCCGGTGATGGCCGTTTTCATCGCGCTGCAAAAACATTATATCAGTGGCATCATGGCGGCGGGATTGAAGGAGTAGAAAAAGACCTGGTTTGCTTTTTTTGCGACGATTGAACTCGCAAGAAACTACCCTCGAAGCTTCGTCTCAAACCCACGAGAAAAATCGCCCACGGAATTAGAACTCCCACGGAAGTATTTCTTAAGCTCGATTCCGTGGGAGTTCAATTTCCGTGGGCAAAACTTGCTTTGTTTGTAAGGGTTTTCTGTGTGCAAAATTTTCTGCTATTGCTCCATAGCGGATTTTCGGACAAGCTGAAGACCGAAGCTCCTTGCGGAGCAACTTTAGACAAAAGGCTTTCCAACGGATTAAAAAACGACCAACGGATTACCCTGAATCCGTTGGTCGCTTCTTATCCGTTGGCGAAGAAATTTTCAAAATTCTCTGGCAAGATGATTTAGTGGCAAAATAATTTGAATTCATTTTTCCATTTGATGAGCGAAACGCATCATCAACTCGTCCTTCGTCAATTCATCTTCCTGCCGTAATCCAACTGGCTGTCGGTGGTAATAATTGGGAAGTTCGGCACCACCACGGGGAAGGGGTCCTGCCGGCGGAGCACGAACATATCGAGGCCGGTCAATTTGATTTTTTCGAAGGCCTCCATATCGATCTGGATCGCTTGGGCGTATCGCGCCTGCAGGCGATCCACGTAAGGATTCAAATCGGCGGCGATGATCTTGAGATATTCGCGCTTGAAGTCATGGTCTTTGCTCAGAGATTTTAAGTACTGCTTCTGCTGGTGCAAAAAAAGCAGGTTGTCTTTCCACATCTCCACATTGCGTTGCACCGCCTCCGCGCGATCGTAGCCTTTTTGATATGCTGCCTGCGTGAGATAGCGATCGCGCACCAGGTCCACGATCGCCAACTTGAATTGTTCGGCAAATTCACTCTGCTTCAGCTTTTTTTCCCTGAAGACCAAGGGATGGATTTTCATTTCGTGTTCCAAGTCGCGCACCGTCCAGATCTGGCCGTCGATGCGAAACAAGGGCTCGTCCAAAATCACCTCGAGGTTTTTTCCCATCTGCTGCCCGGCGCTATCGCTGGCAGCCTCGCCCCAGAATTGCTGATGCAACGCCTCTTGTTGTTCTTCGGAGGATTTCACATAGATAGGGCCGGCAATGGCAACAAGTTTGCGAAACGTTTGCGGTGAAAATTCCAGCGTCTTGCCGCGCATGACCTCGGCGGCGTATTGCTGGTAGAGCGCTGCGGATCTTCGCAGAGTCAACTTTTCTGAAACTTCCTGCCATCTGCTTTGGACTTGAGAATTGGAAACGGCGACTTGTTCGGTCCAACCCAGAATTTTCATCATGACGAACTGCTGATTTGCGACCGGCAAGGGCCCGAGCACCTCGCCCTTGTTCAGTGCGCGCGAGAACAAGGCCTCGTGAATGGCGTCCTGCTCCGGCGACTCCCAGGCCACTTCGCGCTGCGGCAGGCTTGCAAGCGCGCCGGTTTCATAATAAAGCTGCTCAAAAGATTTTCCCCGGCTGGCCATTTCCGTTCGCAACAGGTTGGCGATGCTGCTGTCTTTGATGGTATAATAAGCAATTGTGTAGGTCCGGCCCGCAGCGTGGTATGCGTTTTTCACCTCGCTCGTGTCGAGTTGAACTTTTTGATAAGCCTCCTGATGAAACTGCCATTGCCGCATGGCCTGCTCCTGGCGTCCCTGCAAATAGAGCTGAAACTCTTCCTGGCGCAGGAGTGCATTGCCTTCCCCGGCCTCGAGCGCCAGGAGTTTCTCGGCAATCAACGAATTGAGCACGATCTTTTTGTGGATATAATTGTCACTGCGGCAATAGGCGGGGCGGGGCGTGTACTCTGCACGGCGAATGAATTCACTCACAAAAATGTTCTTGCCGGCGATGCGGGCGAGAACGGCTTCCGTTGATTCTGGCTTTTCTTTTTTGCCGCATTGCAGCACGGATAAACAGAGGAGGAAGACGAAGGCAATCGTGCGTTTGTTCATTGGGTGAATTATTGCAGCAGCAGTTTTCGCGTCAATCTTTCACTTCCGGCTTGCAGCGTATAAAAATAAACTCCTGCTTCCGCAGCGTGGCCGCCGTCATCCCTGCCATCCCAAACGCCGGTATGCCGCCCGGCCGGATAATGGCCGTTGATCAGGGTGCGGACTTGGCGGCCCAGAAGGTTGTAAATTCTGAGAGAAACTTGCGCGGACACGGGCAATGAGAAACGAATGGCCGTCTTTGAGGGCGTTGCGCGGCCTTGGTTTTTGCCTCCGCCGATTCTCGCAATGGGATTGGGATGGCTCTGAAGCAACTCGTATTTCTCGATCAGGCGGCCCTGGGATTCACCTTCGACAGCATTCGGCGATCTGAGGATGAACCGCATTTGATTGATATTATAGCCTTCTCCCACAAAAAACAACGTCAAGACATGCTCGCCCGCCGGCAAGCTCAGGTTTTCATATCTTAAAGAGACCCAATTTTGCCAGCCGTTCGTTCTGGGAACGGAAAGAGCAGCAATCAGTTCCTGGCCATCGAGCGCCAGCTTCAGCGCGCCGCCGCCATTGGGGCTGGCAACGCGAAAAACAACCTCGTACAATCCCGCTGCCGTGACCGTGACGGTATATTTCAACCACTCGCCGTTGGCAATCCAACCGAGGTTGTATTTCGCGCCTTCTGTGTCCAGGCTTTTTTCGATGTCCACGCCATCATTGCGGAATTCCCTGCCCGTATTCCAGGGCTGATCGACGTCCCAGCGCACTTTTTTATAATCTTGATCATGATAGGCGAGGCCAGCATTGCCGAAGTCGTATTCGGCGCAGGGAATGATGCCGGGAAGATGGTGGGGAGTGAACGGCTCGAGCTGAGTATTGAATTTGGCGCCAAGCAAGGCGTGCCGGACATCCGGACGAGGCGTGCATTTATTCAACGCCAGATTTTCTGCCATCCCGAAAAGTGCCGTGCGCGCCTCCGCCGGTGAGGGCCGGCTGGTGGTGCCGTTCCAATAGTCCAACACACGCTGGTATTCCGGCGTCATCTCGGCCGAAAGCGGACTGGTGGTGGTTTGAATTTTCTTGTGCGTCCACCAGCACCAGCCGATGTTCTTTGCTTCCAACAGTTGGATCGTTTCGTAAAACCACGGATTGGAATTCTCACCGGATTCTCCCATCCAAAGAGGAACATTCCAATTTTCGCGCATATTGAGATAGTCCTGAATCGTCGCCTGTGAAGTCTCGCTCCAGTACTTGTGGAAGCTGTAGACGATGTTGGGGCCGTAGAACAGCGGGGGCGTCAAATCCCTGAAATCTGTTGCAAAAGTATTGCCTTCAATGAACAGGATGTGGTTGCTGTCAACTTCACGGAGGGCTTGCGCGATGCGCCTGAAAAGATTGCGCAGGTCAAGATTGGTAAATCCCGCTGGCAGGACCGGCTCGTTGAGCAGATCGTATCCGGCGATCCACGCTTCGTTGGCGTAACGCTCGGCAATTTTTTTCCAGATCTCGACCGTTCTATCTTGATGAAAGGGAACCGTCCAAAGTTTGGCTTCGCCGTCACTATCGCTGATGTTGTTTGGATTTTGCCCGCCCGGCGCGCAATGCATGTCGAGAATCACATGCATGCCGCTTTTTTTACTCCAGGCGATCAGTGAATCCATTACCTGAAAACCCTTTTCTAAAAAAACGCCGGGCTGGTCTGCAGGAGAAATTAAGTCATAATGAAAAGGCAGGCGGATGCTGTTGAAGCCCCATGCGGCAATTTGTTCAATGTCTTTTTCATTCACATAATTGGCGCGATACAGCTCGTAGAAGCGTTCCGTGTCTGCCACGCCGAGGAGGTCCTGAATCATGTTGCGAATCGAGGTGGGCGAGCCATAACCCGGCGTGTGCAGCATGTAGCCTTCCGGCACCAGCCAGCCGCCGAGACCGAGACCGCGTAGCAGAACGGGCTTGCCGGCGGCATCAACGATTTCCTTGCCCTCCACGCGCAGAAGCTGTGAAGCGCATTCCTGGGTGAGCGCGAAGATGACGATCATGAAAAATGTGATTCGAGCATGCATCGTGCGGTTTCTCTCATATTCTGAGCACTAGTGCACTGTCACCATAATTTATATACCCTCAGCCATGTCATCCCGCACGGCGGGATGACATGGTAAAGGTACCGCCAGGAATGAGCGCCGCGAGCAATGGATAATTCCAATCATTGGCAGCGGCATTGTAAACGCCAAAACCCGATATGAATTCCCAATAATGCCAGCTGATATTGTTGGCTTCGGCCGTGCGCGCCACGAACGCAGTCCAGCGCGCGCGCGAATCCATGTCTGCCCTGCTGTAGGCGCCAAATTCGCCGATGTTCATGGGCCGGTTGTGCGTGGTGCCCCAGCTTGCGATGGTGGCAAACTCGCGCACGATCGCCTGCTGCTCGGCCGGCGTGCCCAGCCATGGTGTACCCAGCCAGGCCTCACTGCCGGGAACCCATTCCGCGCCCTGATGCGTGAAGTTGAAGGGATTGTAATAATGCACGGCGACGATGAGGTGGTCGTCGTCCGCAGGAAGCGCGAGGCTGCTGAGCGCGCTCAGGTTGTACCAAAAACCCGGCCCCACGACGATCGTGCGGGTGGGATTCGTCTGCCGGATGAGGGCGAGCGCGTCCTGCAAATATTGATTCCACAAAGCAGGCGTGAGATTGGCGTTGGGCTCGTTGAGCAATTCGAAGAAAAGTTGACTGGAATGATTGCGATAATGGCGCGCCAGTTGTTCCCAAATCGCGAGGAGCCTCGCCTTGTGCCCGGCGGGATCCGCCATGATCTCCTCGTAATGGTGCATATTGATCACCACCGCTAGCTGGCGCGCGAAAGCCTCGGACACCGCCCAATCGACGCGGCGCAGAAAACTCTCGCTGATGGTGTAGGGTGCAGCGGCCAACGCGTGCGCGGACCAGCGAATGGGAATGCGCACGGAATTGAAGCCCGCGCTTTTGATCCAATCGAAATACTCGCTTTTGAGCGTGACGCCCCATTCACCTTCATTCGGTGCTTCCAGCGCATTGCCTAAATTCACGCCCCGGCCCAGGCGCGCGTTTTGCGTGAACGCATCCGGCGGGGTCTCGTCCTCCGGAGACATGGGATTGCCGGAATCTTTGGAACAACTGGTGATCAAGAAAGAGAGAGCGGCTGCAGCGATGAGAATGAATCGGTTGGACTTTTGTTGCATTTTCGATCCTGAATGATATTCAAACCTCGCCCTGCACTTCCATCCAGGGCGTACGATGTATCTGGGCACTGACGTGCGTTATCTGCTCAATCCGTTTACGTTTCCCTTTGTGCAGAATAATTACCCTTTGAGTACTAGGGTGCGCGGCGGTAAACCCGCACGTAGTCCACCATCATCGTTTGTGGAAAAATCGTGCTGGCGTCGGGATTGCCGGGCCAGTTACCGCCAACGGCGAGATTGAGCAGCAAGTGGAAGCGCTGATCGAACGGGGCGGGGTAAGGTTGGCCTTTGGTATGCCATTGCGTTTGGGTCTGATAAAGCTCATCGTCAACATACCATTTGAATTCATTGGCTTCCCAATCGAGACGGAACGTGTGAAACTCATTTGCAAAATCGCCTTGTGGCAGGGTCAAAGCCTTGCCGGAGTTTACATTCTCCGGCCAAGCGCCGCCGTAATGCAGCGTGCCGTGCACGGTTTTGGTGTCGTGTCCCAACAACTCCATGATGTCGATTTCGCCGCTGGCGGCCCAGCCGCCATAGACCCAATCCGTCGGCAGCATCCAGATCGCCGGCCAAATGCCGCGGCCGCGCGGCAGCTTGGCGCGAATGTCGAAGCGGCCGTATTTCCAATCTCCTTTGTGCAGAGTGCGCATTCTGGCCGAGGTGTAGGCGCGCGTGCCTTCGGCACCGGTATAGTTCTCTTTGAGCGCGCGAATCGTGAGCGCGCCTCCCCCGACAAACGAGTTCTCGGAACGGGCGGTGTAGTATTGCAGCTCGTTGTTGCCGCCGCCTTGCGCGTTCACTTCGTGCCCCCATTTGGATAAATCGATGCTCGTGCCGTCGAATTCATCTTGCCACACCAGTTGCCAGCCTTCGATTTCCCATTCCGCGCGCGATTGCTGGTTGGGAACGACGGATTGCTTTTTGCAGCCCAGTTGCCAGCAGCCGCTGCAAATAAAGATTGTGCCCATCAACAAGTGTCTCATCATCGTCTCGGCGTGGTCATACCAATGCGATTTTTGGGAAAGCTTGCACCGGGCTCGCATGTTAAAAAGATTCCCTCAGAATGACAACCTCTAATTAAAATTTTATCCCGAAGGAATAATTATGCGCATGCCCGAGAATGCCGATGTCGCGATAGGCATAGTCGACCTTCAAGGCCAGATTGTTCATCATGCGCAACTCGACGCCTCCTCCCAGCGTGAGGCCGAATTCGGACTGGTCCATGAATAACGCCTTGTACCCGCCGCGCAAATAGAAAGTTCCAGTGGTGGGGATTTTGTATTGATATTGCGCTCCCACGTTGACCGACTCACTGTTGTTGTTGGGATGCAAAGCATCCGCCGCGAGAATCACGCGCGATTGGCCGGCGACCAGCGGTTGCACCGAAACGCCCAAACGGAAAATCAAGGGCAATTCCCATTGATCCAAAGTGAACTGGCCGCGGGCATCGCGATAGTTGCCGTTTTCGTCGGGAAGAATGTCGATGGGATTGAGCAAATCGATGCCGTCGTATTGCAGGCGCGTGCCATAGTTTGAGATGCTCATGCCGATGCTCATGGCGTTTTCACGCTCGCCGGTGATGGAGAAAAACGGCGTGCTGAACAGCACGCCCAAATCCATGGCGAGGGCGTCCGCGCTGGTGTGCCAGATTTGCGAGGAAATGTATTTTGCCGAAGCGCCGAATGAAAACCAATGCGCCAGCCTTCGTGAGTAAGACAAAGACAGCGCAAAGTCGCTGGCGGTGAAGAGCTCGCCGGTGCCCTCTTGCTGGCGGATGGTCGTGACTTCTTCGTCGCCGTAGCCGATGTGAAAGAATCCGAATCCCAAAGTGCCCACGTTCGGCAGGACGATTCCGACGCCGGCAAAAGTGGTCGTGACGTCGGCGATCCAGGGCTGGGTCACAAATTGTGCTTCGCTCTGTTCCATGAAGCCGAGGCCGGCCGGATTCCAATACAAGGCCGAGAGATCGTTCACCACGCTCACGTAGGCCTCGCCCATGGCAATGCCCGCGCTGCCGTAGCCGATCTCGAGAAAATTCGCCGCGGTAGTGCCCAAGCGATAGGGACGCTGTGCGAACGTGGGTTCGGCCGCAGTGACCAGGAAGATCATCGCAGCGGCGAATGAACAACTCAGCACTTTTGATCGACGCATGATGGCCTCTTTCATGATCTTGATAACCTCTTCTCGTTTCTCGTCTTGACCCTGATCCGTCAGCGATCTTTTGAAACAAATTTTTTTCCACTCTTTTGGGCACGGATGACACGGATTTTGCTGATTTTCGCGGATTGTCAATTTCGTTCCCGAGCTGCCAGACTGTGTGAAAACGCCTGGTCTCAACGCCGGCTGAGCTTGTCGAAGCCGGATTCTTGAACTTAGCACCATTCGACAAGCTCAGGATGCGGCATTCTCAAATTTTCACACAGTCTGTGCACTTGAGAACGAGAGAGGACAATGTCACAGCCGCGGCGCCTTGCCCTCAGCCCTTTGCCCTCTGCCCTCTGCCCTCTGCTTTCACACTACTTGATCACCGCAAATTTCCCGATCTTTTCGTCCCCCGTAGCCGCCGCTTTCACGTGGTAGAAATACATCCCGGCGGCGATGTCCAAGCCTTCGCTCGATTTGAGATCCCAATGTATGGTGCCGTTTTCGGCGGAGTTTTCAACCACCAGTTCATCCACCAGCACACCGCTGACGGTAAATATTTTGATACTGCATTGTGCCGGCAGATGAGTGAACATAATCAGCCGGCGTTGATTCAGGTATTGATTTGAAACCGCGGGCTCCATCTCGTTGGTCATGACGTAGGGATTGGGCACGACTTTGATGTCGTTCATCGAGCTGTTGACTTCCGCCACGTTCAAGGGACCGGCCGCATTGACTTTGAACATCACGGAATCCTGCACGGTGAATGGCCGTGTAAATGTGACACGATAAACGTCGTCGGGGTTGGGCAATTGCGCGGGATCATTCAGGGCATTGAAGTCCATGATGAAAGCCGTACCGGCCCAGCGGTTGGTGGTCGTGACCGGGCCGGCTAAAATACGATCCTCGAGCATATCAAACTGGCCGTTGTTGTTGTGGTCTTGCACCACTAAATCTAGAATTTCGAAATTGCCGGCCTCGTCCTTGAAAGAGGTGTTGAGAACAA
>JBIOXB010000101.1:0-4011 GCA_044869275.1 bacterium | reverse complement strand
GCGGCGGCTTGTTCCCGGCCATTGAGACTTTTCTTAGGAAATGCCATACGGAAAGCTCCCTTGCGGGGTTGTTCTTCGTGCAGACTATATTACGAAATTCTGCAGATTTTCGACATATTAATTTTTGGTAACGCCGATGGGGTGTATATTCGCACACTCCTCAACATATAACATAGCCTCATTGGGCCAAAAATCAAAATGATTTTGTTTTGGGTTTCTCTGTCTCTATAAAGGTAAAAGGCAGGGTGCATTGGAATATCGCCGGCAACCGATGCGCCTTGGGCCGGCTGTGCACGTAAAGCAGCAGGAGGGTATCGAGCACGATAAAAGTGCGGCGGTGTTCGTGACAGAGCTTTCCCAGATGGCGGCGTTGTTGTTCTGCCAGGCCGCCGAAATACAGGAAAACGACGGCCGTGCCAGCCGGCATGTCTTCGGTATGATGGATCATCTCCATTTCATTGTTGGGGGAGGTATTGGTGTGCGGCCAAACGCAAATAATTCTGTAAAAGCCATTGGCGCCGGCGCCATATGCCGGCACGTCACCGCGTGCTTTGTCCAGAAGCGGTGAGGTGCGCACATCGAACCACGTGCGGTTGCCCAAAGTGTGCTTGGTGATCTTGATGGTGTCGAATCCCAGGCTGTTCCAAAGCTGCTGCACCGCCCCTTCGCTGATGCGGCGGGCTTTTTCCGCCCTAAACCAGATTTCCAGCAATTCCGCGACTTCCTCCGCATGCGCCGCCGGGATGCGCACCGGTCCGATTGCGCCGTTTTTTGCCAGGCCCTTGGCATATTTCCGAATATTATTGACAATCTCAAAAACGCGTGGCTTGTTCTTGGTCGCAGGCGGTTCGAGATAGTCCCAAAGCAAGCGGAAGGTTTTTGGAAAAAAATCATCAAAGATGCCGTCGTTGTTTCCGCCCTCTTCCGCCGATTCTTGATCGCGCCTGCTCATATGGGCCGGCACCACGGCTGGTGCAGCTTGATCCTGGCGCGCCAGGACGGGAATGGGATCGTGAGTTGCGGACGGCGCTGACGGCTTGAGCGGAATGATTGCTGTTTCTTTTCCGGCAAGAAAATTCATCAGGCTTTCGAGCATGGCATTTGCTCCGGCTGCTGGCGGCTGGCCAGATTCATGCGCCGGCGCCAAGGCTTTCCCCAAACCGGTGTGGAACAAAGATTTTGGATCGGGCTCGTCGAGAGGCAGCTCCGTTTCCAGATCGAGCAATGCACCGACATTTTCTACGGCGCGGCGGCATACCCAGAGGCTGGCGGCCAAGGGCAGCGAGGGATCGCCTTGTCCCGCAGCCTGGAGCTCACTGAGAACGGCATTCCGGCGACTTCCAATATCCTGCCCGTTTTTTTTCAGGTATTGCTCTTTTTCCAGTTTTCTCGCCTGCTTATTGGTTTCGCTCGGAATGTGCCCGTGGTTGTCGATCTTCTCGAACCTCCGGCGAGGGAGAGAACGTTGCTCGATACCGCATCTGACTAACAACTGAATGTATGAGGAGAATTGTTCCAGGTCTTCGAGGTGCACCATCTGCAGCGGGAGCGAAGCGGCAGCGGGGTGCAGCAAAGCCGGACGCAAACAAGCAGCCGCAAGCAAGAGATGGGTGGCTCTTCGCCACTCCGGAGCCTGTGCTGAAGCATTGAAGACATCGTGGCATTGAGCAAAGTCTTCCTGCAGCAGGCGTGCAATTTCGCCGTCCGCATCGAGAAGATGTCGCGACAACGCGAGCGCCCGCATCAACCACGTGGGCAAGCGCGGCTGCAAAACGAAATCTTGATGCTCCGCGATGTGCGCCAGATGATAAGCCAGGTTCAGTTGGTCGTCAAAAAGCAGCTGCCAGATTAAATTCTGCACGAGCGGTCCCCGTTGGGATGCCGGTGTATTCACGATGGCAGTAGCGAGTTCGGCAGCGCTTTTTTCCGGAGCAGGCGCTGGCTTCATTGAGTGCTCTGATCCGGAGGCTGGTGCTTCCTCATCCGTCACCGGCTGGAAGGAGTCCGGCGTTGTCTGGGCAGGCGCAGCAGGTTTCGCCAAGGCCTTCCGTCTGGCGGAAACAGGAGCTTTGACGCTGGCCGCTTTGTCTTTTTCTTGCGGCAAATCTGGAATGGTTCCAGGCTGGAGCAGCAAATCGCCATTTTTGACGGCCTCCAAGAGGCCGGCATCGAGCAGGGGTTGCACGTTTTTGAGAAGGGCAATCCAAAGATTGTTCTGTGCTTCTTTCTGATTCTCCACCAGGGTGAGCAGCACGGCGATGGGATGGGTGCCTTCCGCCAGCGCCTGGCACTCCGCAGGGAGATTAAAAACCTCGGCTTCTGCAATGCCGTGCTGTAATTCGCGCACGGCTTCCAGTAATGTCTGCAGAGGCGGAAAATCGGCTGGCTTGCGAGAGGCCAGCAGCGTGGCGCGGCGAAGCACTTCCAAGCTCTTCTGGCGCGCGGCTTCGGCCCTGTCTCTTTCCCGAACGGCCGTCACCGTGGCCTGCAGTAGTGCTTCGCAGTTTTGTAGGGAGTCAGGCTCCTGAAGGGAGGTCTTCGCCGGAAGCCGAAGCGACTGAATCCATGTGAACAGCTCGAGGCGAAAATTCAAAAAATTCAGGCGCGCGGCAGCGAGCTCTTCAGGCAAGTTGGGTGGAGGCAAGGCGCCATGGCGTTGGAGCTCCTGCCCCGCCTCACATAGCCATGAGCCCAATTCCGAAAACTCTTCCTTTAATGTTCCAAGCCTTTGCAGCAAATCATCGTGGTTGGAATTCATACTCTTCCCCGAGCAGGAGTTGCACGATCATAGTGTTTGCGGGCGCTGAAATTTGACCAAGAAGTTGTTGCGCAGCCCGTGATTTCCTCATCCTTAACAGATCCTGATTATACCTGCTTTTTGTTGGAATTGCTGAAACACAGTTAGGCGAGCCAAACAAAAATGGCGCTCTGCGAGCGCCATTCTAATGACGAAACGTGATGGTGACACCTTGTGGAGCTGACCGGGATCGAACCGGCGACCTCTTGAATGCCATTCAAGCGCTCTCCCAAACTGAGCTACAGCCCCATAAAAATCGAAATTGATGGTAAAGATTTGGTCACTAAAAGTCAAGGTTAATTTCGTTGTTGCAATAATTTCATTGCGGAGGCGCGCTCCCGGCAGTACCTTACGGCTGGTTTCATTCCTGCGGGAGTGAAGTGCCTTTACTTTTTATGGATGCTTTTCATCCACGAGGCCAGCTATGCGATATCGCAATGAATTCAAGCGCATGGATGTTTTTCGCTGCCGCCACGACAGCCATGAAAAATTCGAATATAAGGTTTCGGCTTTTCATATTTTGGATCGCAAGCGGTGCTTTCCTCACGGTTGTGTCTATTTTCGCTGGCGTTGCAAGCTGATGGAAAAAGGCAAAGCCTGCTATCGCGGCTATTCCCACATTGGCCGGCTCTGTCCGGGCTGCCAATATTTCTCCGAAGACAAAGTCAACAATCGCCCCGAGCTTCGCCTGCCGGCGGAAGAATATGAAGACTGGCACGAGCGCTATACCGAGTTTGCCGAGTGGGTGGAAGGAATGCAGAGCCGGCAGGTCAATGTACTTGGCGTGGTCTCGGCCGTCAAACCGCGTTTTCAACGCTTCTTGTATCCAAAATCCAGCGAGTTGCACCTGCACGGTTTTCAAATCTCTTTCTCGGAAGCTTATGTGGAAAGGGATCATCTCGAAGACGAATGTTATGCCATCATCGGGCGCAAGACGCAGGATCGATTGCAGCTCGCGGCCGGCGCCAAGCTGGAGTTTCACGGCGCGTTCACACTCAATCGCGGCCGTATTTTATTCGACAAAGTGCATCGCATTGAAATCCACGAACGCGCAGAGGAGCAGGCCGAATGGAATTCCAGCAAAGCCTTGGTGGCGCGCACCGTCGCCACCGGCTTCGAATGGCAGCCGGCGAAATGCCTGAAGTGCAAATACGGCGTGCTCGCGGATGTCGAAGATCGCCGCCAGCCAGAAATGATCGAAAGGCGCCAGCTTT
>JBIOXB010000100.1:0-23402 GCA_044869275.1 bacterium | reverse complement strand
CCTGGAGTACGATTTCAGAGTTTTTTCTATTCGAACGAGTGCACGATAGGCACGTTACACATTACACGTTACACGTGTAATGTGTAAGAATCAGTTTCCCAAGCTCAACAAATAATTGCGCAATGCCACAATCTGTTTTTCCGGATCCCCACTCAGAACGTCTGGGGGATATGAATCCGGGTAGAACGAGGGCATGCGTGTGCCGGGAAGCTGTTTCTGCGGATCGCGAATCCAGTCTGCGATCCAATTCGGATTGAGACGTTGTTTCGCCATCGCCAAATCCGGCGCCCAGCCGTCGGGCGGGCCCTCGGGCTTTTTCGCGCCCTGTTGGTGGCAGGAGAAGCAGGCGAAATAATCACGCGCGGTGAGCTTCGACGCACCAGAACGCTGCTCGGCAGTCAGTTGAAACTCGGGCAAAAAGGTGAAACCCGGCGTTTCGTCGGCTTCGGCTTTGAAATAATTGATGAGCGAGTTGGCCTCCTCGTCCGTCAGTGCGAAAGTCGGCATGCGCGAGCGCAGCCATGGGCGAATCCGGCCGGTCGTCGGTTCCTTCAAGAAACGGAACAGCCATTCGCTTTGCACCTTTTTGCCTTCACCCAGCAAATTCGGTGGTGCATAAGCCGAGGCCGCGATTTCATCCAAACCTTCTTTCATCAAAGCGGAGGTCAGCGCCGGTTGAATATCTCCGCCCTCGCCTTCGATGATGTGGCAGCCGGTGCAATTGAGCTGGCGCACGAGCAAACGGCCCTTTTCAATGCTTTCTTCGCGGCCGCCCCAGGGCTTCACATAACGCTCGCCGAACACGCGGCCATCCCATGAGCGCAACAGCACCGTCAGGTTGACGGCGTCGCTATCCGCCATTTGGTAATTCGGCATGCGTTGGATCACAGCTTCAGTTGCGTATGCGCGCGAGTTTTTGAGCTTGCCAATGGCCCAACCTTCCCAGGTTTTTTGCGGTACGGTACCGTTGGCCAGCGCGTCGCCATAAAAAAGCTCATCTGGCAATTTGGCGCCGAATTCATTCAATGAGACCGAGACCCGCCCTTCGCGTTCCATCCCGGGAATCACGTGGCAGCCGTGACAGCCGAAATTGCGCACGAGCGCGCGGCCTTCCGCAATCAAAGCCGGATCGCTGAGATTCGGCATTTCCTGCGTATAATTTTCCGGCAACGGCGCTGGGCGGCCGATTTGCATCAAATAGGCGACAATATCCGCCGCTTCTTGATCGGACAAGCGCAAGCTCGGCATGCGCGTTTGCGGCGAATAATGCTTGGGATTTTTGATCCAATCATACAGCCAATCTTCATTGACTTTCTTGGCGACGGTGCCGAGATCCGGGCCAATGTCGTAGGGCAAGCCGTTGGTGCGATGCTCGCGATCTTCTGGAGTAACCACGTGGCAGGCTTTGCAGCCCACGGTCGCAATCAGGCGTTCGCCGTTTGCCGCGCTGCCGCGCGCGTTCATGGTTACCGGCGACCAATCGCTTTTCGAAACACTGAACAGATAGGCAGTTGCCGCCGAGGCTTCGGCCTTGGTGTACATCGCATTCGGCATGCGCGTGTGCGGCCGAAATTCGCGATTGTCACGCAACCAGCCATACACCCAGGCCGGCGTGAGCTTTTGGCCGACGCGGCTGAGGTCCGGGCCGATGCGTTCCGCGGTTTCATATCCGCGAATTTCATGGCAGCCGTAACAACCCAAATCCACCAGCATGCGCTTGGAGCGGTTCAAGCTCGGCGCGTGCGCGAGGCGCAATTCCTTGGCGTGGCACTTGTTGCAGCCGGCGTACGCAAACTCGCCGCGCAGCAGCGGATGTTCCCAGTGTTTGACTTCCCCGTGCGCGTGATCGGCGTTTTGCAGTGCCGGACCCTGGCCGTCGTGGCAGGGCGTGCAGCCAAATTTGTCCACCGGATGCAGGCGCAGCAAGGTGTCCAAGGAGGTGTGCGTTTTGTGGGGATTCTCCAGATGCTCAAAGCCTTTGCGCGTGGCGGAGGTGTGGCAGGTGTGGCAACGATCGACGTTATTGATGAAGGCGCCAAAATTGTTCTTGACGAATTCCGGCATCACCACTTGTTGAATTTTGATCCTGCGCTGGTCGATGCGATCGATGCGAAAATTGAGCTCATCCACTTCCTTGGTCATCGCCTCCAATTGCGCTTGCAGATCGGTGACTTTTTGACGATAGCCGGCCAGCCGCTGCAACACTTTAGCTTTGTGCGCTGCGGCCTCATCCCATTTTTGCTTGAGCTCGGCAGCTCGCGAGGTCAAGCTCTCATATTTTTTGCCGTGTTTCTCATAGCCGGATTTCTCGTTATGGTACTGCGCTTCCTTGAAGAGATAATACTCCGCATCGGCCTCGCTCTTGGTGAAACGATATTGCTGCACGGCTTTGGCGATTTCCACCGCGGCTTTGGCCGAATCCTGCAGCGCTTGTTTGTAATCGGCGCTGTCGAGCTCCTTGATTGCTGCTGCCAGGTCCGCTCGCAGTTGTTGGTAAGCCGCTGGATCGATGGCGGCCAGTTTTTCATCACGCGCGGCGACCAGATCGTTCTTTTCGAGCTGATTGAATTCCTGCTGCGTGCGTTGCCAGGGCGAGCGCACCCAAATCATGTCGAATACCGCCCAGAAGGTGGTCAACGCCAGCAACGCGCTGCAAATGAAATACATGTGGCTGTAATCACGTTCTTCAATCGGAGTGTCGGATCGCTTGGCCAAGGCTTGTTCCTTTCGGGTCGTCACAGAGGTCGCATTTTTCTTTGGAAACACTTCGAGTTTTCAATGCCATGCCGCGGAAATCTTTTGGCGTACGGGCAAGACCATAAGCAGATTCCTGGAGCATGGCCAGTCCTATAGCAGGGCCAAACTCACACGTTGAACCATGGCGTAACCCAAATATATTTGATGTTGAATGCCACCCGCATGATCATCTTGATGGGCAAGCCCATCATCGAGAAAAAGAGAAACGCCGTCACGCCGTAGCGCAGCGGCCCCAACTCTTCCAGAACTTTCCAAGTTTTCTTTTTCCAGAACCAAATGGCCGGAATCAAGCTAAAATACGCGCCCACGATGGTGAACCCGAAAATCCCCGCGCCGAGCTTGGAACGGATGCCAAAGAATTCGTGCATGTCCACGTTGCTCATCGCCACCACTTTGTGCACGTCCCACAATTCCCAGGGCGCGAAGAAGTTCCAGCCCGGGCCGCGTAAAAACGTGCCCATGATGATCAGCGACAGCCACAAAATCAAAAAACCGAACAGAAAAACGCTGAGAGCGAACGGGCGCTCATTCCAGGTGTAATAGCCGTTGCCCTTTTTGTTGGGATCGATATACGGAATCGCCATCAAGCCCACGATGATCAGCGTCGGCAGGAACACGCCGGCAATCCAGGGATCGAAATACACCAGCATTTCCTGCAGCCCGAGAAAGTACCAGGGCGCCTTGGAAGGATTGGGCGTGCGCGTGGGATTGGCCGGGTCCTCCAGCGGGGCATCGAGCACGATCGACCAGACCGTTAACACGATCATCAGGATGATGGAGGCGAGAAATTCCACGCGGGTGAGATACGGCCAGGTGTGAATGCGATCCTGGTTCTCTTCAGTCATTTTCTTGTATTCGCCGGCCGCAATACGGGCGTCGTTTTGGCGTGCTTGGCGCCACCATAGCCAGACGTAAAAAGTAATCAAAAACAACATACCGACAACTGGAACGTTATCGGGATTGCTCAAGATATGCTTGAGATTCTCCATAGACTCCAGCTCCGAAAAAGCAAAAAAAGATTTACACGCATTACGCGTTACATTTTACGGAAATACCGCATGAAAACGTAATACGTAAACTGCCCGGTTGATTTGTAAATCTGAACGAGCACAACTTCGATCACAGCGGGCCGGAGATGCCTCCGTCTTTGCGCACGCGCCAAAAGTGCACGCCGATAAACACGGCGGCAAACAACGGCAGGAAAATGCAGTGGAGCACGTAGAAACGCAGCAAGGTCGGCGGGCCGACTTGCGTGCCACCGAGCAACAGGAAGCGAACGTCATTGTCCGGCCGCATGCCCAATTGCGGGCCGAATGGGCCTTCATGACCGAGCAGCGGTGTGGCGCGCGCCATATTGGTGCCGACGGTCACGGCCCAAATGGAAAGCTGATCCCAGGGCAGCAGATAGCCGGTGAAAGAAAGCAGCAGCGTCGTCGTCAACAGGATCACACCCACGACCCAGTTGAATTCGCGCGGCGGTTTGTAAGAGCCGGTGAGGAAGACGCGAAACATGTGCAGCCAAACGGCGATGACCATGCCATGCGCGGCCCAGCGGTGCATATTGCGCAGAAACATACCGAAGGGCACGTCGAATTGCAGATACTTCATGTCGGCAAAGGCGTACTCCGCGGTGGGGCGGTAGTAGAACATCAGCAACACGCCGGTGACCGCGGTGACCAAAAACAGCAAAAACGTAATTCCGCCCATGCACCAGGTGAAGCGGATGTAGGTGCCGTGGCGGGGCAGTTTGGTGGGATGCAGATGCATCCAAAAATTGTCGAGCACTTGCAGCAGGCGATTACGCTGCGAATCTTCGTAATCGTGCCGGAACATCGATTTCCAGACAGGGGATTTGATGAGGTTGTCCCGCATCTTGTCGAGAACCGCTCGCATCACCGCTCCTTTGTTAGAAAGAACCGCTCGAAGTTTGATGAGGCAGGATTTCTTGATGCCGCGCAATATAAACGAAAAGGCTTAAAATGTCAAGCGCGAAGCTGGGAGACATGCGTGTTTGAAGCGAAAAAGCAAAGATTAATTCCACGCGGATTAAGAAACCACGCAGATAGTTAAAAATTTCCGTGTGGTTTTTTGATCCGTGAGCAGCCATTTTGGTTGCGGCTCTGCCGCGCTGTGAAACTCCTGCCTTTGTGTTGAAAAGGTTTTTCGCAACGATTTTTGAAGGGATTTTCCGTGAACCGCAAACCCGTCATCTTCCTCGCTTTTGCCAATGCGCGCGGCAATACCGTTTGCACAACGCGACAGTGATTTTGACTAGCCGAGGGAATTTTCGACACCACTTCCGAATATTCGACACCGGCGTGCCGGAAATGCCGACGCGCGTGCCGGAAACTCCAACACGCACTACCCCCCGTCTTGTCTTTCAATATATCGAATGACGGTCAAACTTCTTGTAAACAAAGAGCGCTAGCCTATTTCCTGCGCATGGTACATCCTTTGTACGGACATCAGGATAATAGTCGGTGAATCTCATCCCGCATTGTGCAAGGAGGTGTATCGTGTTTATCATCGATGATCCAGAGACCTTCTGGTTGAATGTCACCAATATTGCGCTGGGCGTGGTCACCTTGATCTGTGTCGTGACCGTTGCCGGCGTGGCGTTGCAGGAAGTGCTGCGGCGCGCACGCAAACGCGTACCGGCCTTGATGCCGCAGGACGATCATGCTTTTGCGATTCCCGAGCTGGGCATTACCATGGCGGACGGTGGCGAACGGCTGGACAAGCCGGCCGCCATGCCGGCGCCGCCTGCGCCCGAGGAAGATGCGCATATTCAGCGTTCGGAAAATTAGCGTTCAGCTCACGGCGCAATCGCGCGGGAGTGCCTCATGAGATGCCCTTTTCTTCGAGAAGCGCAAGTGAAATTCTGCCAGGCGTCGCCGTTTCGCAAGATGATCGTGCGCGCGCTCGGGCAGACGGAGCACGAGAAGTGCTCCTCTCCCGACCACGTCAATTGCACGGCGGCGAAGCAGCGCCACGAGGATTTTCCCAGCCAGGCCCATTGCCCGTTTCTCTCCGAGGCGTTGATGCAATACTGCTCCGCTGCCGCCGAGATCAAGTTTATTCCCTATAGCGAGCCATCATTGTCGCGCTGCGGTAGCGAGAATCATCGGTACTGTGAGCTTTACGCCGCACTTGCCAACGTCTCTGCGTCTAGCGAAGCCGCGGCCGATCATCACGCACGCGCAGGTTCCATGCCGGCGTGCGCAGCATTGCCGCTGCCCGAACATCTGCTCTATTCCGCCAATCACCTGTGGCTGGACAGCGGCACCGAGGGCAGCTACCACATCGGCATCGACGCCTTTCTCGCCTCGGTTCTGGGAAGCGTGGAGGGCTTGAGCTTTGTGACCGCCAAAGGCGTCAACCGGCCTGCCGCCGTGCTCACCGTGCGCGGCGTGGATTTGCAAATGGTGTTTCCGAATGCCCTGGCCATCTTTCGCCCCAATGCGTGGCTGCGCAGCCATCCCGAGAAACTCACCTCTGATCCTTACAATTCGGGCTGGCTTTTCGAGGGCGCTGAAAACAAATCAGCGCCGGGCGTTGGCAATGCTGCGGTGACCGCCGGCCTGCGGTGCGGCAGGGAGGCGCATGATTGGATGCAGCACGAAGTGCAGCGCATTTCTGAATTCGTACACGAAAAACTCGCACGCTTCACTTTGCAGGACCAGCCGCTGCTGGCCGATGGCGGAGTTTTTTGTCAGGGTCTGGCGCAGCAGCTGAGCCGCGAGGAGGTGCTGCAATTGTTCAATGAGTTTTTCTCGCCCCATGCCGGATGGAGAGAGTGAGTATGACCAGCAAAGGCACAATTTTGTTTTGGACCGGCCTGGCCGCAGGCCTGGCGTTGGGGTGGTTCGGTTTTCCGCATGCACTCTATCGCAGCGTGGAGCAGCCGCTGCAATTCAGCCACAGCGTGCACACCGGCGAAAACGTGGGGATGGCGTGCGCCGACTGCCATGCGTTTGCAGCGAATGGACGCTTTCAAGGTATTCCTGCCTTGGCAAAATGCGCGGAGTGCCACAGCGCGCAGTTGGGCGAGACGGAAGCGGAAAAGAAACTTGTGGAAGAGTACGTCGTCCCCAATCGCGAGATTCCCTGGCTGGTCTATTCACGCCAGCCCGGCAACGCTTACTTCTCGCATCTTCAGCACGTCAAGCGCGCGGAAATCGAATGTGCGCAATGCCACGGCGCGCATGGCACGAGCAACACCTTGCGACCGTTGCAAGTGAATCGCATCAGCGGCTACAGCCGCGACCTTTGGGGCCAATCGCTTTCGCGGCTGCGCCGGCAGCCCTGGGATGGCAAGAAAATGGACGAGTGTGTGCGCTGCCACCAGCAGCACGGCAAGAATTCCGGTTGCCTCGACTGTCACAAATAAGAGCATGAGTCATGGCGATGAATATCACAAGACGGGATCTTTTGAAGCTGGCCGGTGGTTCGGCGCTGGGTTTGTTGTTCACGCCGGTGCCTTGGAAAGTGCTGGACGATCTTGCCATTTGGACACAAAAGGGAGCGTGGGAGCCTCCGCACGGCGAACACAGCACGCGCTTTAGCGTATGCACCTTGTGTCCGGCGGGTTGCGCCGTGCGCGCGCGCTGCGTGGGTGCGCAACCCGTGAGTTTGGCGGGAGTCACGGCGCATCCGCAAAGCCACGGCGCGTTGTGCCCCATGGGACTGGCAGGCCATCATCTCGCTTATCATCCTCTGCGCGCTGCGCAGCCCTTGCGGCTTGAGAGCAAAAACGGCAACATTCAGTTGGTCCCGCTGGCAATTGACGAAGCCGCGGCTGGGATTGCAAATGTTCTGGCGGAGATGGCCGCGGCACATCATGGGTATGTTGCGGTGCTCGATGAACGGCCAGGCCGCACGATATCACGGTTGTATCAGCATTTTCTTGCGCAGTTTCCGCGGGCGGCTTATCTCACTTCACCCGGACGGGAAGATGCCACGCTTGCCGCACTTCAGGAATTATTCGAAACGCCTTGCGGCCCGCTCGGCGTGGACGTGGAGAACACCGCCACGCTACTCAGTTTTGGCGCACCGATTTGTGACGGCTGGGACACACCCGGCCGAATTAGCCACTTGCGCCGCCCACAACTGCAACAGTCGAACGGCGCACGTCTGCAAATTATTCAAATCGAAACACGCCAATCGCGCACCGCACTGCAAAGCAGCTCTTGGCTGCCGGTCAAACCCGGTTCTGAGGCGGCGCTGGCAATGGGCTTGGCGCATGTGATCGTGCGCGAGCAGTTGTGCGATCGCCATTCGTTGCAGCGGCAGTCACGTGATTTTCAGTGTGGTGGCGGCCGTTCATATTGCGATTTGGTTGCGGCTTTTCCTCCGGAGCGCGCAGCAAAACTCACAGGCATTGCTGTGGACAGCATAATTTCCACAGCTCGACAAGTGGCGCAAGGCGGCCCTGCCGTCGCCATTGGCGGTGCTGATCCCGGCGGTGGTCCCTTGGGCGCAGCCACAGAAATCGCCATCGCGGGATTGAATCTACTGCTCGGCAATGTCGGCAAAAAAGGCGGGATCGTACCTAGACGAGAGGTGCCTTTCGGCGACATCGCCAGTAACTGCGCAACTATGCCGGCCACGGCAATCGCTGATATGCCGGATCATTCCATTCGTGTTCTCATCATCGATGCAGCAGAATCCGGCTACGCGATGCCGTGGCCGCTTTTGGAGAGAAAGCTGGTGCCGGAGCGCGCGTTGGTCATTAGTCTGTCACCCTTTCGCAGCGGCTGGGCGCGGCATGCAGATTATCTCATTCCTGCGCCCGCGCCCTTTGAATCGTTACAGGAAGCCACCACGCCGAGCGCGGCCCCGCTCGCTTCGTTCAGCATTTCGGTTCCATTGCTGGCTCCGCCTGCGAGTGCTGTTGAACCGGTTGAGCTTTTGAATCGTCTCGCCGCCGGCCTCGGCATGAACTGGGCGGGCATGGCGCACGCTGATCTGATCAAAAATCGCGTGGCCGCGTTACAGCGAACTGGCCGCGGCCAGGTTTTTATTTTCGAACAAAAGCAATGGCAGGATATGAGTGCGATAGGATCAGGAGAGCAGTTGTGGGAATTGTTCGCACAAGGTGCATGCTGGCAAGATCAGGAAAGCGCTCCCGCGCCGCTCCCGCGTTTCTCCATGCTGGGAAAAGGCGAGAATAACTATGAATGGCTGCTGGCAGCGGCCGAAGGCAATGCCAGTGTTCGAGCGCAAACACCGGCCGCCTCCTCTTTGCTTCTTATGCCATTTGGCTGGCGTGGCGCCGTGGGAAACGGACAGATTTCGCCACTGTTGAGCAAAATCTACCAGGAATCTGAGCTGCGCGAAGCGGCGAATCAAGCTTTCATCAATCCTGACACTGCCCGCGCACACGGCATAGCGGAGGAGGGTCCGGCACGTTTGCAGACCTCGACCGGGGTGATGCGCGTGCGATTGCACTTTGATGCTGCAGTGCAGCCGGGCGTAGTGCAGGTGGCGGTGGCGCCATTGCCCAACGGCGCCGCCGGCGTGAATGGAACGGAAGAAAACGTGCTGGCTTTGTGCGCTCTGCAAGAAGATGGCTCTTGGCGCGTGACGCCGGCCAAGGTCGCAAGGGTTTGACCATGGAGAAAATCGAGAACAGCAAATCCCGCTACGGCATGGTGATCGATCTCGATCGCTGCGACGGCTGCGGCGCGTGCATGGTAGCCTGTGCCGTGGAAAACAATGTGCCGCCAGCACAGCCCAAAGCCAGTGACCGCACCGGCATCACCTGGCTGCGCGTGTTCAAAGTTGACAACGGGACGCAGCATCCGGAAAGCCGCAGCGTATTTGTGCCCATGCCCTGTCAGCAATGCGAGCAGGAAACGCCATGCGTCGCGGTATGCCCGCAGAACGCGGTGGAAGTGGATCAGGCCACGGGCATCGTGACCCAGGTGCCGGTGCGCTGTTTGGGGTGCCGGTACTGCATGGCCGCATGCCCGTACCACGCGCGCTACTTCAATTGGTGGGACCCGGAATGGCCTGCCGGCATGGAAAAGACGCTGAACCCTGACGTTGCGCCACGCATGCGCGGGGTGGTGGAGAAATGCAATTTTTGCCACGGCCGCCTGCAAGCCGCGCGCGCGCAAGCCGCGGCCGAGGGCCGGCGCGAGGTGCACGAGAACGAATATGTGCCAGCATGCGCCGAGGCCTGCCCACAGGGCGCAATCGTGTTCGGCGATCTCGCCGACGAAAACAGTGCCGTTGCGAAACTTGCGCGCAGTCCGAACACGTTTCAATTCTTGGTGCGGCTGGGCACTGCGCCCAAGGTCTTCTATCATTCCACGCAACCATGGGTGCAACGCCTGGCCGAAGCCCGTCTAGCGCGAACCAGGAAGGAGGCGATTCTTGGATAAGCATCTCATCGCACGCGGCCTGCAGCGCAGCCCGTTCTGGAAATTCGTGTTGTGGATTTTGCCCTGGGCCGCGCTGCTCTTGGTGGGGCTGTACGCGACTTACTTGTGCTTCGCGGTGGGCTTGAATCAAACCAACATGGACAATCGCTTCGCGTTCGGTTTGTGGATTTACCTCGATCTTACGGTGATCGCGCTGGGCGCGGGCGCGTTTTTCACCGGTTTTTTGCTGTATCTCCTGCGCCGCGATGAATTGAAGGCCGTCATCAACAGTGCAGTGGTGTTGGGATTCATTTGCTACAGCGGCGCCATTGCCGTGCTCATGGTGGACGTGGGCCAGCCGCTGCGCGCCTGGTTCACGTTTTGGCATCCCAACGTGCATTCGATGCTCACGGAAGTGACCTTCTGTTTGACTTGTTATTTGCTCGTGCTCGCGATTGAATACGCGCCCATCGTGTTGAAGAATCGCAGAATCCGGCAGATTCCCGCGTTTTTAGTGCTTGAATTCGAGCTGCATAAATTCATGTACGTGTTCGCCGGCGTGGGCACGTTTTTGTCCTTCTTTCACCAAGGCTCGCTAGGCGGATTGTACGGCGTGCTACGCGGCCGCCCGTTCGCGTTCCGGGAAGCGCTCGGCATCTGGCCTTCGACCTTTTTCCTTTTTATTTTGTCCGCCGCGGCTGTGGGGCCGAGTTTCGTCTTATTGACCACCTGGCTGGTGTCAAAACTCTCGAAGAAAACTTTGGTGAAACCGGAGGTGTTTCGTTTGTTGGGAAAAATCTCCGGGGCGTTGTTGATTGTGTATGTGCTGTTCAAGGCGGTCGATACCTTCATCTGGATCAACAATACTTCGCCGGGCGCGGGTTTTCCGGCGTTTGAGTATTATGCCCGCAAGGAATTCGGCTCGTGGATCTTGTTTACAGAGATCGTGCTGCTGGGTCTGTTGCCGGCGTTAATGCTGCTCAACCAACGCCGGCAGCTAGGCATATCCTGGCTGGTGAGCGCCGCGTTTTTGGCCTGCGCCGGCGTGGCCTTGAATCGTTTTGTGATGACGATTCAAACGCTGGCCTTGCCCACGCTGCCGTTCGATGAGTTTCTCTCTTATATTCCGAGCTGGCAGGAGATCGCCACCTTTCTGGCCGTGGTGGCCTACGGTGTTTTGCTGTACTCCTTCTCGTTTCGCTATCTCACCCTTTTCCCGCAGGAAAGGGAATTGAGCTACACGCGCTGGGATTAGCAAGCGTGCGACTGTGCACGGAGTTTGTGAACTGATTTCTCAACGACTGGTTAAAGAAGTTTTTGCCGCGAACTGGCAGCACCAGGCCAGCATAGCATAATTGTGGAGGTTCAACATGTTACCTTGGGCGCATGGTTTCCGTTGGGATGCCGGACATGTGATCTTTCTGGGCATTTTCTACGGCGTCGTGCTTGTAATCGCCGTTACGCTGGTGCGCGCGCTGCTCAATGCCCGTAGAGATTTCAAAACTCAGGAACAAGACGAAATCATGTGGCATGCCGGTTTCGAGGATTTGCCCATGGCGGTGCGCGCCTGCCGGCACGAGCTGCGCGGCGCCGTGTCCCGGCGCAAGTGTGATCACGGATTTGATTGCCGCACTTGTGCGACGCATGGCAAAATTCTCGCACAAGCACCGCTTCCGGCTGCGCAAGTCCGAGAACAGGAGGAGGAGATTTTCGGCCTGCACATGCCGCTCGATCGTTTTTATCACCGCGGCCATTCCTGGGCGCGGCCCGAAGCGGATGGCACGTTCACCGTGGGCCTTGATGATTTTAGCACGCGCGTGATCGGCAAACCGGATGGTGTGGATCTGCCGGCGCTGGGCACGCAGGTACACGTGAACGGCGCGGGCTGGCACCTGCTCAAACAAAAGCAGCGGTTGCGCATCCTCGCGCCGGTGGAGGGCGAAGTGGTTGCCACCGGCGGCCCGGATAAGGGCTGGTATTTGCGCGTGCGCCCTTGCAAACCTGGCGCGGACTTGCGCCATCTGCTGCGCGGCGCGGAAATCCGGCCGTGGCTGTTGCGGGAAATGGAACGGCTGCAATTGTCCCTGGCGCCCGCCGGCGTGGGGCCCATGCTCGCGGATGGTGGTGTGCCAGTGGAGGATATCACCAGGGAAAATCCTGAAGCAAAGTGGGACGCGGTGTTGGGTGATCTCTTTTTGGAGCCGTGAAGCGGAAAGGCGGCGGCGGGGCAGTTATCTCAGCCCGAGAAAAACATTGGCTTCCTTTTGTGAGGCGGTAAATGCGGTTTCCAAAACGTAGACGATTTCACTCACCCTTTGGTAATGTGGCCGGCAATTCCTTCAGCCATGGTTTAACCTCATGGTGGATAAGAACAGCCGCGGAGGGCGTCCGCTCAACGCGGGATATTGTACTTCTTGATGCGATCGTAAATCGTCGAACGATCAATTCCTAGAATGCTCGCTGCTTCCTTGATGTTGCCTTGTGTGCGCTGCAGGGTCGCGGCGATCATCTGCTTTTCCACCTCTGCGAGCGACATGTTGGCCGGCACGGCCCACTCGCGCCGTTCGAGTCTGTGGTGATTCAAAAAAGCAAAATCATCATCCGTGAGCACCCGCGCGCGGCAGGTCACAATGGCGCGCTCGACGGCGTTTTCCAATTCGCGCACATTGCCCGGCCATTCATAATCCAGCAACAGCCGCAAGGCGCTCTCGGTGAGATCATCCACTTCCTTGCTGAGCTCGTGCGTCAACCGCTCGAGGAAATGGCGCGCCAGCAACGGAATGTCTTCGCGGCGCTCGCGCAGCGGCGGAATGTGAATGTTGATGACATTGAGGCGATAGAACAAGTCATCGCGGAAACGGCCGTGCTGCACCGCCTCCTGCAAATCGACGTGCGTCGCCGCGATCACGCGCACTTCTACGTGGATTTCCTGTGAGCCGCCCACGCGATAAAAGCTGCGTTCTTGCAACACGCGCAGCAAGTCCAATTGCAGCTTGGGGGAAATGTCGCCGATCTCATCCAAAAAAATCGTGCCACCTTCCGCCTGTTCGAATTTCCCTTTTTTTTGCGCCACCGCCCCGGTGAATGCCCCTTTCTCGTGGCCGAAGAGTTCGGATTCCAACAAGGTTTCGGCCAGCGCCGCGCAGGACACGCCGACAAACGGCTTGCCGGCGCGGTCGCCGGAAAAGTGTATGGCGCGCGCAATCAATTCTTTGCCGGTGCCGCTCTCGCCGTGAATGAGCGCGGTGCTGCGCAAGCTCGCGATGTCACGAATGAGCTGAAACAGGTCGAGCATTTTGGGATGTTTGCTGATGATGTCGTGAAAGCTATATTGCCGCGTCAGCTTTTTGCGCAGAATGATATTCTCACGCTGCAGGTTTTTGACCTTAATGATGCGGTTCACCAGCAGAGAAATCTCGCTCGGGTTACAGGGCTTGACGATGTACTCCTGTGCGCCTTCTTTCATGGCGGTGATGGCCGTATCGACTGTGGCGTAAGCGGTAATGATGATGATCGCAGCGTCGGCGTGCAGTTTGCGGATTTCCATCATGGTTTCGATGCCGTCCATGCCGCCCGGCATCTTCAGATCGACGAAGTAAATGGCGTAGTCTTTCGTGCGCGACTTGGCAATGGCCTCGGCGCCGGAGGCGGCGGTGTCCACGACGTAGCCGTCTTCCCGCAGCCACGCCGCCAGCGATTCGCGCATCACTTCTTCATCATCCACCACCAAGATTTCCCAAGGCATCTTCATTCTTTTTTCTCCAAACGTGAAAACCCTGAGGGCGGCAGCGCATTCAGGCTCTCGCGCAGCACAATCGTGCAATTCGCGCAAAATATTTCGCCTTTGGCGTCCACTTGTTGAATATTGGTCGATAGCGACATGGGACAGTTCTTATCCAAACAATGCGTCAACCCGAAGGTGTGACCCATTTCATGAACGGACTCCTTCAGTGCGCGCGCCAGCAACAATGTGGCGCTGGCCGGTAATTGGTAGAATTCCTGCCGCAAACGCGCCAGGGAAACGATGGCAATCGACCCATTTAATTGCGCCTGGCCGAACACAAAGCTCAGCATGGGGATGAACAAATCTTTTTCCGTCACCGCGAGCAGCCGTGCGGCATTGGGCGGACAGATTCCCAACAATTCTCGCATGACCGCAATGACGTTGTATTGCGCGCGCTGCGCCTCCCAGGCCTGCACCGGCTCGGGCAACGGCGGCAGCCGCCGTGTCGTAATGCCAAAGCGCCGTATGAGGCACATTTCGATTTTAACCAGAATCTCCTCGGCGACGGCGCCCACGGCAACGACGCAGATCGGTTTCACGCGGGCGGCCCGTTTGCCGGCGAGGCCGCGACGCCATTCTCCTGGGAAAACGGCAGGGTTACGATGAAGCGTGCGCCCTCACCCGCTTTGCTTTGCACTTCGATGTCGCCGCCGTGCGCTTCGATGATGCCATAAACAACGGACAAGCCGAGGCCGATGCCTTTGCCCTCTTCCTTGGTCGTGAAGAACGGATCAAAGATTTTCGTGAGTTGTTGCGGCGGAATGCCCTCGCCGTTGTCCTGCACTTCCAAAATGACACTGTGCTGCTTCGGCTGGCTGCGCGTGGCGATGGTCACCTGCCCCTGGCCGCGCGCCTGCGTCGCCTCTGCACCATTCATGACCAAGTTGATCACCACTTGTTGCATCTGTGAGCTGTCACAACGCACCGGCGGCAAATTCTCTTCGAGCCGCAGCGCCACTTCCACGTTGCTGAGTTTTAATTTGTGCGCCAACAGCGAGAGCGTGGTTTTCACGATGTTGTTCAGGTCGGCGCGCGTGCTCTGCGGCTTGGAGCGCCGCGAAAAGGCCAGCAAATCGGATACAATCCTGCCGACGCGCGAGGTTTCATGCACCACTTGGCCGAGATATTTGCGAAATTCCGGCAAACGCGACAGCGGAACGCCATCCTCGCGGAGAATGCGTTGCATCAGCATGGAGAGATTGAGCACGCCGGAAAGCGGATTGTTGATCTCATGCGCCACACTGGCCGAGAGCTGGCCTAACGACGCCAGGCGGTCGCTTTGCAGGAGTTTTTGATGCGCGACTTTGAGCTGTTCGGTGCGCTCCATGACTTTGGTTTCCAGGCTCTGCGCGAATTGGTTGGTTTCGGAAATCGCCACTTGCAGGCGCTCGCGCATGAGGTTGAACGAACGCGCCAGTTCCGCCAGCTCTTCACTGGAGTCGATGGCTATGGGCTGATCGAGCTGCATGGCGCTCACGGCGCGCGTGCCCGCGATTAGTTTTTGGATCGGCCGGCTCACAAAATAGCGCGTGAAAAAAACAATGAACAGCGCGATGAGAGCGATATGAACCGCCGTGACTACCACCATGCGCCATTCCGCCTTGGCCAACTCGCGATCCGCCGGTTCCAAATCCAGCGCCACATCCAGCACGCCGAGCACTTTCACATCTCTCGGATGCGCGTGGCACGCAGCCTGGCTGCACGCCGGTTCATTATAAATGGGGGTGACCATGGCCAGTTGGCGGCGGCCATCCGCACCGCTGAAAATGCGCGCACGCGAGGGCACATCCACTTTGACCCGCGGCTCGGCGCTGGCGTGGCAAAAGTAGCACGCCTCGGCGTATTTGTTCACCTGCATCGCCTCGCCCGGCATGGTGGAGAACATCACCCGGCCTTCTTTGTTGAAAATACGAATGCGCCTGATGCCCTGCTTCAAGGCAATGGTTTGCATCATCTCATAAGCCGCCGCACGGTGATCAGCCAGCATCGAGTGCCAGGTAGCGCTGGTGATGCTTTTCGAGAGCTGATCGGCACCGATGATCATGGCCTGCAGCAGCTGGCGTTGCTGATTCTGCAAGCCGAGGAAACCCGAAATCCCTTCCAGCAGCGCGATGATGATCGTCAGCGAGAGAATGAGCTTCACAGCCAGTTTTTGCGGCAGGAGTTTCATGCGGGATCCGTGCAGTTCTGTGCGCGCTGTGCCCCTTCGCGATTGCGTCGCCGGCACCGACCAACGCAGCGGTGGCATCGTATCGAATAATTACAAGGGCCATGCCAAGAACACGCGTACAGAATCAAGGAGATAACCCCCCTTCTACATATGGAATTCGTGCAGATTCTTGAAGGTGAGAAATTCGTGTGGCGAAGCTGCAAAAAATGACAAGCGGATCGATGTGGATGACCGGTTGAAAAAGTAGAAACACCTCAAAGGATGAAGATGCCAGCGCGAACTCAGCTTGCCTTTTCGAGTAAAGCTATGTAGCTTCCAGGAAGGGTTTAATCATATGATCACACAACAAACCATCGAACAAGCCGTGCAATAGCTCACTGCATCGGCCCATCCAGCCAAGATCATACTGTTTGGATCTTATGCTCGAGGTGAAGCGGGCGAGGATTCCGATCTGGATTTTTTGGTGATCTTTCCGACTTTGACAAACAAGCACCAGGAAATGGTGCGCTTGCGAAGGGTGCTGCGTCCCTTGCGAATTCCAGTCGATGTGCTGGTGGCTTCAAAGGCGGAAATCGATGAATGGGGTCACCTGCCCAGCACCACGCTTTACTGGGCGCTGACAGAAGGGAAAGTGGTCCATGAAGCAACCCATTGACCTAGCACGCTTGTTCTACATAAATTCCCGCAACAATTCCCTCCCCGCAGCATTGCTCATCCCCAGTTTGCGCTTCACCAGTGGCCCCTGCTTGAGTCCGACGTCGAGCGCTTCATACCTTTCTTGCTCTGCTTGATAGAAAACCCCGATCGGAATCTCATTGCCCCATTGCCACGCGGTCTCCAGCGCGAGCTTGAAATCGGAAGTGTCGTGTTTGCGTTCCTCGAGCTTGTAAACCCGCTCCTTGAACCAGGCATAAGTATTGATCTTGTTGTACGTCACGCACGGGCTGAATACATCCACCAACGCAAAGCCTTTGTGGCTGATCGCCTGCAGGAAGATCTGCGCGAGCTGTTTGGCTTCGCCGGAAAAGCCTCGCGCCACGAACGTGGCGCCGCTCACCAATGCCAGCGCAATCGGATTGATGGGAATTTCGAGATTGCCCCAGGGCGTGGAATTGGTTTTGTGACCGCGCATGCTCGTGGGCGAAGCCTGGCCAACGGTGAGACCGTAAATCTGGTTGTCCATCACGATGTAGGTGAGATCGATATTGCGGCGCATGGCATGCAGAAAGTGGCCGGCGCCAATGCCATAGCCGTCGCCGTCACCGCCGGTGATGATGACGGTCAAATCGGGGTTGGCCAGCTTCGCGCCCTGCGCCACCGGCAGCGCGCGGCCATGCAAGCCATGAAAGCCATAGGCGTGAATGAATCCCGGCAGGTTCGAAGAACAGCCAATGCCCGAGGAAATCAGCACATCCTTGGGATGAATGCCCAATTCACTGAGGCCGGTCTGTAAGGCGCGCAGCACGCCAAAGTCGCCGCAGCCCGGGCACCAATCCGGCTCTACCGAACTTTTGTATTTTGCGATCGGGAGCTTTACGGGAGATGCGATTGCGGTTGTCATGATCTGCCTCCTCGTCGAAGACTTGAGGGTTTTAGTGTTCGTGGAGAAATGGCATGACCGAACAAATTTCAAAATCCAATGGTTGACATGCGTGTTTCAAATTTGATCATTGGTAATCGGAATTTGTTTGGATTTTGTTTTTTGAGACTTGACATTTTGAGCAGCCTGAGGCTGCTCTGCCCCGGCCGTCCGCAAGAAAGCTTTGACATGAGCGGCGATTTGTCCGGGCTCGAAAGGCTCACCATCATAGCGCAAAATCTTATGATCGACTTTGATACCGGTCTCGGCGCGCAGATGCCGCGCCAACTGGCCGGTGTAGTTGACTTCCACGCACACGGTGCGGCGGCAGCGTGCCAGGATGCCTGCAACGGCTTCGGCATGGAACGGCGCCAGGTATTTGATGTGCAATTGATTGGCGGTGACGCCCTCTTCTGCGAGTTGCGCGATCGCTTCTTTGATCACGCCTTGGGATGAGCCCCAGCCGATCAGCGTGACCTCGGCCTGCGCCTCGCCTTCGAGCTTCGGCGGTTCCAGCTCCTGAAGGATGCCCTCCATCTTGCGCATGCGTTTTTCCATCATTTGTTTGCGAGTCACCGGATTGGTGTAAACATCGCTGATGAGGATGCCATGCTCGTCATGCTCGTCACTGGCCGCGACATATACGGTATCCGGATCTGCACTGCCGGGCAGCGCGCGTGGAGAAATGCCGGAGGCGGTGAACGCATAACGTTTATATTCCCCGTTCCCGGCCTCACGGTCATTGCCGGCAAGCTCTCCACGAACGATCGGCACCTCGAAATCGAATTGGTCAGGATCCACGGTTTCGCGGTGCTCGGAGAGCAAAAGATCTGAAATCACGATGGCGGGAACTTGATACTTCTCGGCAATGTTGAACGCTTCGGCCAACGTGCCAAATGCGTCAACCGGATCGCTGGGCGCGGCGATCATGCGCGGATATTCTCCTTGCGAAGCGCCCAAGACTTGATTGAGATCGCCTTGCTCGGTTTTGGTGGGCAAGCCGGTGGAAGGCCCGCCACGCATGGAGTTGATGATCACTACCGGCGTTTCCGTCATCCCGGCCAGGCCGATTGCTTCGGTCATTAAGGAAAAGCCACCGCCGGAAGTGGCGACCAAAGCGCGCGCCCCAGCGTGGCCGGCGCCGATTGCCATGTTGAGCACGCCAATCTCATCTTCCACTTGCTTGACCACAATGCCATACTTCTCGGCGTGGTTTGCCATGAAGTGGAGGATCGAGCTGGCCGGCGTCATGGGATACGCGGCATAAAAGGTGCAACCCGCGGTGACCGCTCCGATGCCGAAAGCTTCATTGCCGGAGATCACGGCGCGATGCTTGCCCGTGAACTTCCAATCATAGCCCATTTGCGCGAAATGCGCCGCCGCGTATTCGAATCCGGCTTGCGCCAGGCCCACATTGGTGTTGATCACCTCCTCGCCTTTGCGCTGGAAGAGCTCTCCGAGCACACCTTTGAGAAAATCAAAATCGAGATCGGCGAGATGAGTTAGCGCGCCCAATGCCACCGTATTTTGCATCACCGCAGGTTGCCGGCCGAACGGCGCCATTAGTTCTGCCATGGGCAGGGAGATCTCTCGAACTTTAGGCTTGAGTTGGCTTGTCTCCAACACGAGCTTGTCCGAGTTGAAAATGACGACACCGCCTTCGTCCACTTCGGCAGCGTGCCGGTCGAGGCAATCTTGATTGAGCGCAATCACCGCATCGAGATGATCACCGTGGGAGTAAACCTTTTTTTCGGAGGCGCGCAAGCGCAGCCAGACATGACCGCCACGAATCACCGACTGGTAGCTGTTGTAAACGAAAATATGCAATCCCAGCCGGGCGCAGGTCTTGGCCAGCGTGTCGCCAATGGAGGCCTGGCCGTCGCCCGCGGCGCCGCCGATGCCAACCGTGATTTCGGATTTTTGCATGGTTTGAAACCTCCTTCGCGTGAAGGAATCATTTTGCCCTCCGGGTCTCAGCCTGATTGAGGCTTGGCGGGTCAAGTTTTTCGGAGTTCAGCGGACTGAGATCTCGGACGAGCTGTTGAGGATATTGTGGGAACGAACTTCGCTTATTCGAGTTTGAATAGAGATGCATAAAAAATTTGATTTTCGCAAGAAAATTCTCGCGAATTGATTGCCCACAGTTTTGCTCGGGCAGAAGAGGTCTTTCCACAATTTTTCGCTTGCGCTTCGAAAGCGCTGACATTATCTTTTGCCCCACTTAAAAGCCCCTCAGAGGAACGCGATTCTTACTCACTCCGCGCGATCGAGGACCTCTATGGCTCCTGCAACCGTCTCTCTGCAACGAAGCAGCTTCGGTCAAACCATGCGCCGCGACGCTTGGTGGCTGCAGCCGCTGCTCACTTTTCTCGGACTTTCTGCTTTCATCGTGTATGCAACCTGGGCGGCGTTTCAAGCCGGCCACTATTATTGGGGACCTTATCTCTCCCCGTTTTACTCGCCTGAAATTTTTGGCGATTCGCCGCACAGTTGGTTCGGCCCCAAGCCAGGCTGGTGGCCGATGCTGTTGCCGTTTTCGCCGGCCTTGCTCATTCTTTGGGCGCCGGGCGGCTTTCGTCTGTCGTGCTATTACTATCGCGGCGCGTATTACAAAGCCTTTTGGGCCGATCCGCCTTCCTGCACCGTGACGGAACCGCGCAAAAAATATCGTGGTGAGCATTCCTTCCCGCTCATTCTGCAAAACGTGCATCGCTACTTTCTCTATCTCGCTTTGATTTTTATCGTGATCCTCGCTCATGATGTTTGGAAAGCGATGTGGTTTACCGACCCCGGCACCGGCGCGGTGTCTTTCGGCATCGGCGTGGGCACGCTGGTGTTGGCGGCCAACGTCACGCTCTTGAGCTGCTACACTTTCGGTTGCCATTCACTGCGCCACGTTATCGGCGGGCGTTTCGACCGTCTCACCAAAGCCTCCCTGCGACAGCAAGCCTACAACTGTTCGAGTTGTCTCAATCGACGGCACATGCTGTGGGCCTGGTCGAGCCTGTTTTCCGTGGCGTTTTCGGATGTTTACGTGCGCATGTGCAGCATGGGTATCTGGTCGGATGGGAGGATTTTTTGATGAGGCAAAAAGCAAAGAGCAAAAAGCAAAGAGCAAGAGACAAAGCGCAAGAAGCAAAAAAGATGCGAGTTGAGGAGTGGAGGATTTTCGAATAATGGCGCAATATGAAGAGTTCAAGCATGATGTGGTGGTCATCGGCGCTGGCGGTGCCGGCCTTCGCGCCGCCATTGCCGCCTCCGCCGCAGGTGCTACGGTAGGCGTCATCAGCAAATCGCTGCTCGGCAAGGCGCACACGGTCATGGCCGAAGGCGGCATTGCGGCGGCGTTGGCGAACGTGGACGATCGCGATAGTTGGAAAGTTCATTTCGCCGACACCATGCGGGGCGGGCAATATCTCAACAACTGGCGCATGGCGGAGTTGCATGCCAAGGAAGCCCCGGAAACGGTGCGCGAGTTGGAGGCCTGGGGCGCGCTTTTCGACCGCACGCAAGATGGCCGCATTCTGCAACGCAATTTTGGTGGCCATAAATATCCGCGCCTGGCGCACGTGGGCGACCGCACCGGCCTCGAAATGATTCGAACTTTGCAGGATCATGGCATTCATCAGGGCATCGACTTTCACATGGAATGCACGATCCTGGCCTTGCTCAAAGACGATGGCCGGGTCGTGGCGGCATTCGGCTATGACCGCGAGCGCGGCCGCTTCAAGCTGTTTCAGGCAAAAGCGATCGTGCTCGCCACCGGCGGCGTTGGCCGCGCATATAAAATTACCAGCAATAGCTGGGAGTACACCGGCGATGGCCACGCGCTGGCTTATCACGCCGGTGCCGAGCTGATGGATATGGAGTTCGTGCAGTTTCACCCGACCGGCATGGTGTGGCCGCCGAGCGTACAAGGCATTCTCGTGACTGAAGGCGTGCGCGGCGAAGGCGGTGTGTTGCGCAACAGTGCAGGCCGGCGCTTCATGTTCGACGACGTTCCCGAGCTGTATCGCCAGCAAACCACCGACAATGAAGAAGAAGGCTGGCGCTATTGCCAGGGAGACAAGAATGCGCGCCGTCCGCCGGAGCTGCTCACGCGCGATCACGTGGCGCGCTGCATTGTGCGCGAACTCAAAGAAGGGCGGGGCAGTCCGCACGGTGGCGTGTTTCTCGATATCTCGTGGATCAAGGAAAGGATTCCGCACGCGGCGGAGTACATCAAGAAAAAACTGCCGAGCATGTATCATCAGTTCAAGCAATTGGCGGACATCGACATCACCAAAGAGCCGATGGAAGTCGGCCCGACTACGCATTATATGATGGGCGGAGTGCGCGTGGACGCGGATTCGCAAATGTCGACCATTCCCGGTTTGTTCGCCGCGGGAGAGTGTGCCGCCGGCTTGCACGGCGCAAACCGCCTGGGCGGCAATTCCCTTTCCGATCTCTTGGTTTTCGGCAAACGTGCGGGCCAGTATGCGGCAGAATTCGCCAGGAAAAATAGTGTTGCACGGATCGACACGCAGCAAATCGAAAATACCGCAAAGGCGGCGCTCGCGCCCTTCGAGCGCACAGCCGGCGAGAGTCCTTACCAAATTCAACATGAGTTGCAGGAGATGATGCAAGAGCTGGTCGGCATCGTGCGCAAAGAACACGAAATGCAGCGCGCACGCGAAGGCATCAAAGCCCTGCGCGAGCGCGCCAGCTGTGTGAGCGTCACCGGCAATCGCGAGTACAATCCGGGCTGGCACACGGCGCTCGATCTCAATAATCTGCTCACCGTGGCGGAAGCAATCACCTTGCCGGCACTGGCGCGCCAGGAAAGCCGTGGCGCGCATTTTCGTGAAGATTACGCCGACAAAGACGAAGTTTTTGGAAAAGCCAATCTCGTGGTGCGCCAAGACGCGCGCGGCGAAATGCAAGTGCAGCGTGCCGAGATACCGGCCATGCCCGAGGCATTACGAACGATCATCCAGGAGATGAAGTAATGGCGGCGGCAACGTTCAAGATTTGGCGCGGCGATGCGCAAGCCGGAAGTTTTCAAGACTACACCACCGAGATTTCCGAAGGCATGGTGGTGCTCGATGCCGTGCTTCGTATTCAAGCCCAGCAAGCGCCCGATCTGGCCTTGCGCTGGAACTGCAAAGCGGGCAAGTGCGGTTCGTGCTCGGCTGAGATCAACGGTAATCCCAAGCTCATGTGCATGACGCGGCTAAGCGATTTGCCACTGGAGAAGCCGGTCACAGTAGAACCGAAGAAAGCCTTCCCGCGCGTCAAGGATTTGGTCACCGATGTGTCGTGGAATTTCCGCGTGAAAAAGAACCTCAAGCCATTTAAACCACGCCCGCCCGATGCCGCCGATGGCACCTGGCGCATGAGCCAGGAAGACGTGGATCGCGTACAGGAATTCCGCAAGTGCATCGAGTGCTTTCTCTGTCAGGACGTCTGTCACATCCTGCGCGATCACAAACTGCACGACGCGTTCATCGGTCCGCGGTTCCTGACCTACGCAGCGGCGCTCGAAATGCATCCGCTCGATGTCGAGGATCGGCTGCCTGCGCTCAAGGAAGATCAGGGCGTCGGCTACTGCAACATCACACGATGCTGCACCAAGGTCTGTCCCGAACAGATCACGATCACCGAGAACGCGATCATCCCGCTCAAGGAACGCGTCGTCGACGAGTTCTACGATCCGGTTCAGAAGTTGTTGCGTTTTATTCTGCCGAAGAACAAAGCGAACTGAAG
>JBIOXB010000099.1:0-39284 GCA_044869275.1 bacterium | reverse complement strand
CAGAATGGTGGGATTGGAGCGTGTGGCAGGAAAAAAAGCAGTATGAGTTGACGATTCGAAACGTGTATTTGAAAATTGCGGAAGAAGTTTCACGGAAAGAATTTATCCCGAATTTTCAGAACAGCTGAAGGCCGGAGCTTCTTGCGGAGCAGCTTTAAACTAAAAAATCACTCAACGGATGAAAAACGGCCAACGGATTCCACTCCGAATCCGTTGGCCGCTCTTCATCCGTTGGTGAAGAGACTTTCAGATCTGCGTTCGTGTTTGCTTTTCTATTTGCCCTTCATTGTGAATGCAATTTCGATATGGCCTCGAGAATAGCCTTTGGCGGGGGTCCGCCTAAATGGCTGCACACCCGCATCGCCAGCACGCCCGCGGGTAAGGCAAAAAGAATGGCGGAAAGCGGCGGTGTTCCCGGAGTATATTGCACTGCGAGATAGACAATCGTTCCCGCCAACAGCGCCGCCACGCCACCGCTCACGTTTGCTCGTTTCCACCACAAACCCGCAATCACCGGCACGAACAATCCCGCGCTCAACATGCCGATGGCGGCGGAATAGAACTCCGTGATCAGCTTGGGCGGCGAGTAGGCCATGAACATCGCGATCAGGCCAATCACCCACGCGACCCCCACCGCAACCCAGTTTTCGATTTTTTCGTTGAACCGTTTCCGAATAAAACTACCCAATAGATCATGGGCCACGGCAGAACTGCACGCCAACAACAGAGCATCGGTGGTGGACATCACCGCCGCGAGCACGGCGGCCACCGCCAATCCGCGTACCAGGGGCGGAAATTCTTGCTCCATCACTTTCAAGAATACCTGGTCGGCGTCCTGCAAGCCCGGAAAATGGATTTTGCCAACGGGCACGATGGCGAGCACGGCGGCCAAAATCATGATGCTGTAAATGATCATCGCAATGTTGAGCGATAAACGCGCGCCCCGTGCATCTCTGGCCGTGAACACGCGCATGATGATGTGCGGAATCACGGGAATGGCTGCGGCCCACAACACGAATGAGCCGACGTAACTCGACCATGGCCGGCTGGCGACCGCACCCAGTTCCGGCGCTGCGATGGCGGCTTGCGCCATAATGGCGGCGGGCGAACCCATGCGCACGATCATGACCAAAGCCGTGCCCAACACCACGGCCAGCATCAAAATCCCTTGCATCACATCCGTCCAGGTGATCGCGAGCATGCCGCCAATGGAAACATAAAGAATGAAAACCAGCGTCGCGATCGTGACGGCTTCCTTATAATCCAGTCCCAACAGCGCGTGCGCGGTAATGCCGGCGGCTTTCATCTGCGCAACAATGTAAACCGTGAAGCTCACCACGATGATCACGGGCACGAGCAACCGCATAATGGGATGGGGATAACGAAAGACCAGAAAATCCGTGATGGTGAATTTGCCGAAATTGCGCAACGGTTTGGCGACGAGAATGGCGGCCAGCGGAAAACCCAGTACCGCGCCGGCGAACAGCGCCAGGCTGTAAGGAATGCCGCCGCTGTAGGCCATGCCCATCACGCCGATGATCGAGCCGCCGCTCGCCAGCGTCGCCATGATGGCGATGGCATTGACCCACGTGCCGATGCGCCGGCCCGCAACCCAATATTCGTCGCGAGAAGCCAAGACTTTGCGCGAGGCGAGAATGCCGATGCCGATGCAGCCGAGGAGATAGGCAAATACGACGCCATATTCAATGGCCATGCTTTTTTCCGCAGTTGTTTTGGTGTTTCGCCAATATTCTCTTGCCTATCGTATTCTATGCGATGAGCGCATCAAATTTAGAACAAAACGCCTATAGCAGATTTTCAGACAAGCTGAAAACCGAAACACTTTACGGAGCAGCTTTAGACAAAAACCTCTCCAACGGATCAAAAAACGACCAACGGATTATTCTGAATCCGTTGGTCGCTTCTCACCCGTTGGCAAAGAAATCTTCAGAATTTTGTTCTGACTTTGAGTGCCTTATGGCATCTTTTGTTCCCGTGAGCTGTTCCAATTCCATGCACTCTAACTTTGCCGCTCGAAGAGCTTCAGCTTTGAACTTGCCTGAATACATCGCAAGACACGGCTTCGCTTGGCGGTTCACTCTAATTCCTATTCGCTTCGCGCCACAAGCGCAGCAGTGCGATCGCGGGGGAGAAAACCATCAATGCCGCCATCAACCAGCCGAACAAAGCCATGCCAGCCACTTGAATATGCCGCGACCAAGGCAGGAAGGTTACAAAAGCAAAAACGAGAACGGCGAGGAGATACCAGCGATCGCCGCGGGGCAGGGGGAAAAAGTTGGACATTGTTCCTCCGAAGCTCGTGCGTCGTGGATCGTAGATCGTGAATGGTTGATCGTGAGGTGCCGAAGCGTAGAGAATCGAAGATTGAAGATGGAGGATAGAAAATCGAAGTTAAAATCAAGTTACGATCCACCATCTACTATCCTCGAGCTTCGACCCTCAATTCGTCCCCTCCCCCTTCACCCACCGATCTAACCACCCCAGCACCGTCTCATGCCACAAAATGCTGTTGTGCGGCTTGAGCACCCAATGGTTCTCATCCGGGAAATAGAGAAACTTGCTGGGAATGCCGCGACGCTGCAAGGCGGTGAACGTCGACATGCCCTGGGTTTCCACTACGCGAAAATCCTGGCCGCCGTGAATCACCAGCATCGGGGTTTGCCACTTCTTGACGTGATCGATGGGATTGTGCTTGGCATAGTTTTCAGGGTTATCCCACGGCGTGCCCTGGTGATCCCATTCCGGAAACCACAATTCTTCGGTATCATAATAGGCCATCCGCTCGTCGAGATTGCCATCATGAGACACCAGGCATTTGAAGCGATCGGGCCAATTGCCGGCGATCCAATTGATCATGTAGCCGCCGTAGGAAGCGCCCAGCGCGGCCACGCGCCCGCCGTCCATCCACGGATTTTTTGCCAGCGTGGCAGCAAGGCCTTTCTGCAGATCTTCCAGCGGCTTGCCGCCCCAATCGCCGCGAATCGCGTCGCAGAAAGCCTGGCCGTAACCGGTGGAGCCGTGGAAATCGACCATTACGGCGGCATAGCCCGCGCCGGCATAAGCCTGGGGATTCCAGCGGTAATGAAAATCATTGCCGAACGAACCCTGTGGCCCGCCGTGAATCAGGAACGCGACCGGGTATTTTTTGTTGGGATCAAAATCAATCGGCTTTACGATATAGCAATAAACCATTTCCTCATTCCAGCCTTTGAAGCTGAATTGCTCGGGCTCGCCCATGCGCGCGGCGGCAACCTTTTCGGCATTGATGCGCGTCACCGGGCGCACCTCGCTGCCATTGGGCAACGCCGAATATAATTCCGCCGGCGAGCGCAAATGATCGAGGCCATAAACCAACCGCGGGCCCGCAAGCCCCACGGCGCCAACATGTCCGTCTCTAATGATCGTGCTCACTTTGCCGGTCGCGACCTCAATTGCAAACAGGGAATTCTGACCGAGATTGCCGGCGGTGGTGTAAATCGTTTTGCCGTCTTTCGACCAGACCACAAAGTTCGGCGAGCGATCCCACGATTCGGCCAACACGCGTTCTTTCCCATCGGCCCAATTGCGCAGCACCATGCGAAAGCGATCAGCCTCATAACCCGGGCGCGACATGGCGAGATAGGCGAGGGTTTTGCCATCGGGCGAAAAAGCTGGCTGCGTGTCCCAGGCCTTGTTGTTTTCAGTGAGATTTTTGGCCTGCGCCGAACCATCGACGGGCACAAAATACAAATCAAAATTCGTTGACCATGCTTCTTCTCGGCCGGCCACGCGCGCGGTGAAGATCATGGCTTTGCCATCGGGGGTGAAGGCAATTTCTTCCGCGCCGCCGAAAGGCTTGGAGGGCGAATCGGCTTCCAGGCCTTTCATCAAATCAATCGCTTCACCGCCGTTTGCGGGCAGGGCGAACACATGGGAGCGCCGCCCATCCTCCCAAGTGTCCCAATGGCGAAAGAGAGGCTGGTCATAAATGCGGCCAGTGGCTTGGCGCTTTTCAGCAGCTTCCAATCTTTCCTTTGTGCAGGCGATCGTTTCGCAGTCGGGAAAGACCTCCATTGCCACGGCGAGCAGAGCATTATCCGGCGACAGCACAAAGGCACCGACCTCCAGGGGCAGATTCGTTTTCTGTTCCGCTTCACCACCATCGACGGGCATGCGCCAAACTTGCGCGGATCCGGAACGCGTGGAGAGAAACCAAATGCTCTTACCGTCTTTCGACCAAGCCGGGCTGAAATCGCTGCCGGGATGCGTGGTCAATTGCCGCAGGCCTGTGCCGTCAACGCCCACCAGCCACAAATCCATGCGGCCGCGATTCGCTTCCAGATCGGTTTTGCGCAAGGTGAATGCCACCCATTTGCCGTCGGGTGAAACTTGCGGCTCGGAAAGGCGATCCATGGCGAGCATGTCATGAACGGTAAAGGGATGAGTTTGTGGTTGCGCAAAGGCGGAAAAACTCAAGACGAGAATCAGCACAGCAAGCAAAGGCGGGCGACCATGCATGAAATCCTCCTGCGTGAAAATGAATCTATGGAGAGAAAGACGGCAGCGGAAAGAACAAGAGTGTGGCGAAGCAACGAATGGCAAACATCGTCGCCAACAAACTAACTTCTGCGCGCGAGAGTTGCAACAGGAATCTTGACGTCAACAGGGCTTTTCTTTCTAAACACCAATACGACAACGTTAAGTCCTCTTTTTGCACAAAAAAATGGCGCTGTCATTCTGGAAGAATCTTCCCGTGATATGATACCACAGTCCATTTCGACATCGTGCCCAGCGCTCGGGAAGATCCCGAAACTTCGGGATGACATCTCTGGTGGTGGCGTTGACTTAACGTCGTAGTACTAACCGGCCGAGTATAATCGCACACCAGCATCATCAAACTACTATCTACTATCCACGATCCACGATCTTCATCGCTTTCTCAAGTCCCGCACAACCTCCCGCGCCGCATTCAACCCCGGCGCGCCCGTCACGCCGCCGCCGGGATGCGTGCCTGCGCCGCACAAATACAATCCTTCAATCGGTGTGCGATATTGGGCATAACCGGCAACAGGCCGCATGAACAACAATTGATCCAAACCCATCTGGCCGTGAAACTCGCCGCCCTCGGTAAGAAAGTATTCCCTTTCCCAATCGAGCGGAGTGAGCACTTGGCGATGCAAAACCAGCTCTTTCAAATTCGGCGCATATTGCGCCAGCGCAGCAACAATGTGATCGCCCAGTTTTTCACGCTGCTCGTCCCAATGGCTTTCTTTCAAGTGGTAAGGCGCATATTGCATGGTGATGGACATCACATGCTTGCCGTCTGGTGCGAGTGAAGAATCCAAAATAGTTGGAATGACAACGTCGAGATAAGGCTGCGATGAATACCAGCCGTATTTCGCGTCATCATAAGCGCGTTCGAGATATTCCAGGCTCGGGCAAATGAGGATATGGCCGCTGAGATGGGTCTCCCCAGCGGTCGCGCTTTTGAACCGGGGCAAGCCGCTCAAAGCCAGATTGACTTTCGCCGTGGTGCCGCGAAACCGAATGTTGCGCACGCGCCGCACGAATTGCACGCCCAAATTCGGCGCGCCCACCAAGTCAAAAAATGTACGCCGGGGATCGGCATTCGAAATGACCGCGCGGCTGGAAATTTCTTCGCCGTTTTTGAGAACCACGCCGGCGGCCTGATCGTCTCGAGTGAGAATGCGTGTGACCTCCGCGCCGGTTCGAATTTCTGCACCGTACTCTTCTGCGGCATTTGCCAGGGCCCGCGACAACTCTCCCATGCCGCCGCGCACAAAGCTGCTGGAGCGGAATCCGCCGTTGGTTTCGCCCAGGAGATGATACAGCATCGCGAAGGCCGTGCCTGAGGCTTGCGGGCCTTGCATGCTGCCCGCCACACCGGTCGCGCCAAGCACGGCTTTCAAGGCTGCGCAGTCGAACCATTCGTTGAGAAACTCCGTCACCGGCATGGGCAACACGCGCAGAAATTCCATCATCTCCTTTTTGCCGAGACCTTTGATTTTGAGGCCGGCTTTGGCCCAAGATAATAAATCTTCGAAATTCGTTTGCGCAACATTCGGCGGCGTGAGCAGCATGATGCTGTTCAAAGCCTCCGATAATTTACGCAGGCGCAGCAGGAAGGCGGGGTATTTCTCGGCATCGGCTTTAGAGAAGCGCGCGATTTCGGCAAGATTTTTTTGTGCCTCGCGCCACAGGGTGAATGCTGAACCATCGGGCTGGGGCAGGAACACGGCAGCATGGCTTTTCATCAAACGTAAGCCGTGGCGTTCCAATTCCAGCGCTTGAATGATTTCCGGGCGGAACAATCCCGCCTCATGCGCGCCGGTGTTGAATTTGAACCCGGGGAACACCTCTTCCGTTGCTGCCGCGCCGCCGAGGTTATCTCTTCTTTCCAAAACCAGCACGCGGTGCCCGGCCTGCGCAAGATAAGCCGCAGTGACCAGGCCGTTATGGCCGGCGCCGATGATGATTGCGTCGTAGGTCATTTTCCTTCCTGTTGTCAAAAGCTACTCGGCTTCGATGCCCACAAAACTTCCGTAATTTCGATGATCGATGAAATCGACACTGCTTCCGGGATACGTTTCAAGAAAAATCTTGGGTGGCCGTTGTTTGCTGCTTTGCCATTTGAATTCGAAACCCGAAAGTGCGCCGCCGCTTTCCTCCAAATAATCGATTTCATGCTGTTGATGCGTGCGCCAAAAGTAAGTGTTGACAGAGTTGCCATTGTTGAAATTCATTTTCATTCTCTCGGCAATCATGAAATTCTCCCACAAAGCTCCAAAGTCTTGCCGTGAAGACATCGGATTGAAATTGTTGATTAAAGCATTCCGAATGCCGGTATCGTAAAAATAGATCTTGCGGAGCTTGGTTAATTCCGTGCGCAAATTTCGACTGAAAGGCGAGAGTCGATAGACCACAAACGCCTTTTCCAAAATTTGGATGTAGTTCACCACCGTATCTTTATTGACACCGAGCAAGTTCGCCAATTCCGTATAAGAAACTTCATTGCCGGCTTGCAACGCCAAAGCCGTCAATAATTTGTCAAGCAGCTCAGGCCGCTTAAGGCTTTGATATTGCAGCACGTCCTTATAAAGATAGCTGCCAGCCAAGCTCTTCAACAGCACCTCAGCTTCATCGGGCTTGGCTACAATTTCCGGGTACATGCCGAATAACATTCTTCTTTCAAGCAGCCGGTCGAGCTCGAGCTTGGAATAATTCTGGCGCAATTCGGCAAGTGAGAGGGGAAAGAGATGAAATTCATACTTTCTTCCCGTGAGCGGCTCGATGATTTCATTCGACAAGTCTAGGGAAGAAGAACCGGTGGCGACGATTTGCCGATCGGGAAAATTATCGACGAGCAGCTTTAAAGTGACGCCGATATTTTTGACGCGCTGGGCTTCGTCGATAAAGACGATTTTTTTGCGGCCGATCAATTCTCTTAATACGGTCGAAGTCACTTCCGTCAACGCCGCACGTAAATCCGGTTCATCACAATTGAGATACAGCGATTCTGTTTCGGGAAATTTTTTTTGAATGGCACGAATGAGAGTGGTTTTGCCGACTTGCCTTGCGCCATAAATGATAACAGCCTTCCCTTTAAAAAGGCTGGTTTCGATGCGGCTTTGAATCGCGCGAGGGATCATAGTAGCATCCTAAATCATATAAATTGGGCTAGTGAATTAGCGCAATTTATAGAAATTAGGTGAGTTTAACAATTTATTTATGCTTTCAAGCTCGAACCCCGTACTTTATCATCGCTCACACAAACCGCTCCCGAAAAATTCTTGCCCCCGCTCTCCCGCCACGGCGCGATCGCTCTGTTTAAATGATCAAAAAAGACAAATCATCAAATACTCGATTGTAAGCCACGCACCGCTCGAACGTGGCCGTAGCTGAGCACATGATTCTGGCTGCAATAACCGTGGTTGAAAGCGACCACCCACGCCGCCTCGGCGCTTGCTTTGTCAGTTGTCCAAATCCAACGCTGCGTGCGATCAAAAATCGGATCAATATATAATCCATTCTGCCCTTTCTGGGTCATTAAAGACATGGCTTCTTCCAATGTTGGCAAACGCCAACTGTTATAGCCTGCGAAACGCTTGTTGTTCAAATCACGAATGAAATGTTCGGCATCCGCATACATTATGGTCTTGGACGCGCCAGACTGTTGCCACCTCAAGCCAGTAGCATGGTCGAAGACAACCCCGTCGTCTTTAATCTTTCGAAGTTCGTAAAGATGAAAAAGCCCGTGCCCTTCTTCGTTCAAATTTTTATCAAAGAACCCAATCCCTTTGACCATGCGCCCGACTTCTTCTTGCTTCAACCGCTTTTCACTTGACCTGAGCATGACAAGTGGCTGAAGTTGCAGACGTCCGATATCGCTTAGATCGGCGCGGGAAAGATTGAAAGACAGCCTGTGACTTGCTTCCCAATTAAATTGCAGCATCTCCAACAAAAATCGCTTAATCTGATCAGTCCAAATCATCTTTGGGATGGCCTCGCTATCTTCCACAAACCGCTTCACAAACAAATACTCCATAATCGAACGATGGGCAAATTTGTAGTTGCCAGCCGCATCGCGGTTGAGCAAGGAGCGGCCGCGTAGTTGCCAACCTTCCAGCGCAATGCTGAATTGGCGGGCCAAAGGCAACAACTCGACTTCCGGCACTCGTTCTGCACCGCGCGTTTCCCGTTTGAGATAGAGATCGACGGCCAGCTGCTCCGAAAAACGGCGCAGCGCTTCTTTTGGCACAAACGGCTGCTCGCGCTCCAGCCAAGCTTCCACCATTTCTTCATACAATTGAAAAGCATGCTGAATGTTTTTGCCGGAATCCACCAACACTTGAATGTGTGCTAGCAACATCGGCCGCGCAATCAAGTCCGGTATCTTTTGCACAATGTCGCGAGCACGGCGGCGCTGTTGTTGCCGATAAACGGGAAAACGCTGTTGCAAATAACCTTCAACCTGCTCATTGGAAAAGGGCACGAGATAAAGCTTGTAAAACATGTGCTCGCGCGATTGCCCGGCCGAGGTTGTGCCAATGCGAATCATGCCGGTCTCGCGAGGAATTTCTTCTTCTTTTAGAAAAAACTGCGTGCGGCAGGTGATCAGCACTTGGCGAAAGTCACGGCACAACTCCAGCAATTGCACCAACCGTGCACGATGATTTTGAATGGCGCGTGTGTCTTCGTCGAGTGCATCCAAGAAAAGCACAGTGTTTTTGGGATCGGCGATTCTTTGCGTTTGCTTATCGTTGCTTTTCGCATTAAGAAGCTCTTCGATGTGACTGTCGGCATCTTTAATTCCTAAAGGAACGATGGCGAGATCGAAACGTGCGCGCTTGCGCCAATGCCGCCAGTGGTAGGCATAGTAGTTGAGCACAAATGAGGTTTTACCCATGCCGGAGTCGGCGAGTAAAATGGCATATTTGTAATCATTGGGCGAGGCGAGAATGCGATCGACGGCTTGAAATAAATCCTCCTGCACCGGCGCGAGCAACCGGCTTTCCTCTCCTCCGGCTGGATCGATTTGCTGGCAATTGGGGCGAATGTAATACGTGGTGGCGCGCAGAATGTCTTCGGGCGTGTAAAGTTCGGCGCCGAGGCGATGTTTGAGATGCCGCCGGTTCAGCCAGGTGCGCAGCCAGGGCAGAATGATTTTCCCCGCGGCATAAAGTCCGCCAATAATGGCAAATAACCCGGCAATGATTCCGATCAGTTTGGTGGGATCAGATAGAAGGTTGGGCGTCTGCGTCGAATCGGGCGGCATGGTAGAGAAGATTTAACTTTACGAGTCAAGATTGAAGCGGCTGGTGAGAGCGTGCTCGACGACTTTGCGGCTATGAATTATTCAGGCTAAAGCTCCACCTGTTCCTTGGGCACCCGCGCCACGCGGAAGCCGATGAAGCGCGAACGATCCAGAACATGCGCCATACGCGTGGTGCAACGCAGAGTAAACGCGTCATTAAAGGCCGCGCCGCCGCGGACCATGCGCCTTTCTTCCTTTCCCCCTTCCAGCGAGGCGGTCCATTCCCACACGTTGCCGGCCATATCCATCACGCCCTCGGGCGTGGCGCCGGCCGGAAAAGCGCCCACGCGCGTCAAATCCACCAAATCTTGATTGTAATTGGCGCGATTGTTTCCCGGCTCCGCATTGCCCCAGGGATATACGCGCTCGTTGCGGCTCGCCGCCCATTCCCACTCTTCCTCCGTCGGCAACCGAAAAACAAAATTCTCCAGAACGCACTGCGGCTGGTTGAAGTGATCCAGATGCTGTTGGTTGAGCCAGTCGCAGTACGCTTCCGCGTCTTCCCAATCCACCCCCACCACCGGCAGCTCGTCGCCGGCAAACTCCTTTTCCGGCCAGTACAAGGGCGCGCGCTGCTGCCGCGCCTGTACGAACGCGCGATAGAGGCGGTTGGTCACCGGGTATTTTGCCAAATGGAAATGATAAAGGGGGAGGGCTTTTTTTGCGCCCCGCAAGACGCCGGGGGTGGCGGGAGGGGAAATCAACATATACTCCGCGTACTGCTCAAAGGGATTTTTGTAAACCGCGGGCATGCGCGTTTCCGTCACGGCGCGCAGCGTGCGAAATTTTTGCAGCACGGCATTGCGCAACGCCACGGTGAAATGTGGAAAATTGAAGTTCAGCCCTTGCAGCAAAAAATCCGACGGGCAGGCGAGCAGAAAGGGATTACGCGGTCCGGCGATCAGCTTACCCTGTTCCAGCCATTCCACCATGTCACGCCGCGACTTGCCTTCCGGAATCTCCTCCCAGCCATCAAACATGAACAAAGCGCGCCCACGGCTGATGGCACGGCGCAGCGTGCTCATTTTGAGCGGCATCCCACCTTGCGCCAGCCCGCGTTGCAAGGCCGGCAAGAAAGGCAGAGCCGGATCGATGAGCGGCAGCGGAACATAAAATGGCAGTCGGGGCTTGGCAAATCCGAGCTTGCGGGCGTGCTCCGCAGAAACCACGCGCAGTGCCAGCGCCTGCAAAAAGGTGGTTTTGCCCGTGCGCGGCGCACCGGTGAGCAACAACGATTTTTTTTCGAGCATCGCCCAATTCATCAGCCCTTCGATTTCATGGGACTCAACCGAGCTGAAGCGCTGCGCCGTGGAGGGATGCGAGTTTAGAATATAGAATGCCACCTGCGCACCATAGCCCAAATGGTTGAGATGGCCGAATTCTTCCTGCATCCGCTTCAAATACCGCGTGCGCACGCTCCAGGGCGGACCGAAGCGCCAATCTTCGCGAATCTTCCAGCCTTGACGGGCAAGATACAAAAATGAAATCGCCGCGGCTACAATGCTCGCCGCCGGAAACAGGCTCCCTGCCAATTCCAGCCACAGATTGAGCACAATTAGTGCCGGCATGAACTCTCCCAAGGGGTTTGTCGTCGATGCCTTTCATATACCGGCAGTGCAGCAGAAATGCGGCAAGGCGGGCAAACAGTTTTGGAAAGCAAAAAGAAAACAGAAAAGAGAAAAGTGCAAGATTGATGCGGGGTGTTAATTCTGTGCTTCTTTGGCCTGCGCTGGCAAGGTGCGGTTCCCCCAAAAAGGCTGCACTCCAGCAAATCCTGCCAAATTGCCAACATCTTTCAGCTTGCGTTTTGAAAACAAATCGAATACATTTTTGCCGTGCCAGAAATGGTAGGCCGGGTCTCGGGAACCCGGCTTCCAGGCATCTCCGAGGATCAAGGAGAATTGCGGCTTCTATGCAGGTGAGGATGACCCTATGGACAATTCGGATTTTCGCGCAGCTCAGGACGGCAAATCACCAGCGGCAAAGCGCGAGAGTTTTGCCACTTCGAAAAATGCCGCAGGCCGTTTGCGGCGAGACAGCGTCTCTTTGGAAGCTCTGATCAATGTTTTGGTGCAACAGGGTCTGTGCACCGAAGAACAACTGCTCGCGGAAGAGGCGCGCTTGCGTGCGGTACAGAGCACCATGGCAAACCTGCAGCACTTCAAGCCCGTACGTGTACCTCCCGCCCTGGCGGGTGGGAAGCAGAAAAAGCATCCGCTCAGGACCTGGGCGTCGCAACGCCGATGGACACGCCAGCTCGGCACTATTTTGTTTGGCTGGCGCTGGCACAAATATAAGAAGAAAGAAAGAAGTGGTTCAGCCGAAAAAAATCTCTCGCGCACCAAATAAGTTCACGATTAATTCCCAGCAGCCTTCATCTGGAGTTTTTTCAAACCTTCTGCGCACCGCGATTCTAAGCAGTGGACTCCTGCTCGCTTGGGCCATGCCCATATTTGCCCAAGACTTCCCCCAGCCCACAGGGTATGTCAATGATTTTGCCGAGGTGATCGACGCCGAGACGGAAGCCCGCCTCACCAATCTCTGCCGCGAAGTGGAACAAAAAACCGGCGCGGAGATCGTCGTCGCGACTGTGCGCAGCGTGGGCGATTATGATTACGCCGATTATGCCAACCGCTTATTCGAAAAATGGGGCATCGGCAAAAAGGGCAAAGACAATGGCGTGCTTTTTTTCCTGACCACCGGCGAAAGGAAGGTGCGCATCGAAGTCGGCTACGGGCTCGAAGGCGCTTTGCCTGATATTACCGTCGGCCGCATACTCGACAATCATGTGATTCCGGACTTTCGCCGCGGCAACTATGGCGCTGGCATTTTGTCCGGCGTACAGGCAATAGCGGGTGCAATCGCCGAGGAGGCCGGCGTCGAAATCACCGGCGCCGTGCGGCCGCGGCTCAATCGTTCGGATTCCCGCCGCCCGCAGCAAGGCATACCCTGGAAGCTGCTGTTGCTCCTGCTTTTCTTTTTGTTCGGTGGCTCGCGTTGGTTTTGGCCGATGATCTTGATGGGCGGCGGGGGCCGCCGGCGAGGTGGTGGTGGCTGGGGCGGCGGTTTTGGTGGAGGATTTGGCGGCGGCGGGTTCGGAGGCTTCGGCGGAGGAGGCAGTGGTGGCGGAGGGGCAGGCCGGAGCTTTTGAGTCTTTAGCACCTTCGCCCTCAATACGTTTTGTCTGCATTCAGACTGTGTGAAAACGCTTGGTTTCAACGCCGGCTGAGCTTGTCGAAGCCGGATTTTTGAGCTTAGCACCCTTCGACAAGCTCAGGGTGCGGCATTCCCAAGTTTTCACACAGTCTGATTTCTGCAGCGCAAGGCAGGAGGAAAATCTTGTGGCGTTCGCAGGATGATCAGTCTTATTAGAATTCCACAAGGGAGAGGGGATCAGATATTCTTGGTCAGTGCCGTTCACGTGCATAAAATAGCTGCGGCGACTTGACGAGCGCAATTGTTTCGCGGCTGAGGAGGAATATGAGCAAGAAGTATCCGCAGCAACCGGACGAAATCTTCACCGACTATGTCAATGCGTGGCGCGAGGTGTATGCGCACGAGGTGGAATCGATCATCTTTTACGGCAGCGGCGCGCGAGGCGAATATGTGCCCGGGGAGTCCGACCTCAACTTTCTGATTGTGTTGTCCGAATCCGCCATCCACCGCCTGCGCCATGCCGTGCCTTTGGCGGAAACGTGGCGTGCACGCGCGCAGGTGGTACCCCTGGTGGTGACCCGGCAATACATTCACGATTCGCTGGACAGCTTTCCCGTTGAATTTCTGCACATGCAGCGGCATTATCGCGTGCTCTTCGGCGCGGATGTTTTGTCCGAATTGAAAATCAATCGCGAAGATTTGCGTTTGCAGCTCGAACGCGAGCTGAAGGGCAAGCTGCTGCATTTGCGCAAAGGCTTTTTGCATTCGGGCTACGATCGCGAGGAATTGACCGCGCTCATCCGGCGCACGATCACGGCTTTTCTCCCCCTCTGCGAAGCTCTTCTCTTCTTGCAACAAGAAACAATTCCGACCGCGCGCAAGGCAGTTTTTCTGAAAGCCGCCCAAGCCGCGCGCCTGCAAACTGGTTTCATCGACAAAGTTTTTCACGCCGCAGAGAGCGAGGCACGCCCCTATCGCGAAGAACTGTGGCAAGTCATGGAAGATTACATCGCCCAGATCGCCAGGCTGGTACAATGGGTGGATGCCATGAAAACAGCTTGAAGAATGTTTCTGTTACGCATCTTATCAATGGAGGAATAAATATGAGCAAAGGCTTGAAAATCACGCTGGCGGTCGTCGGCGTTATTCTCGTGCTCGGTTTCATGGCTTATCGCTTCACGGTTGGCAATTATAATCAGCTCGTCGGTCTGGATGAAGCGGTCAAATCTGCGTGGTCGCAGGTGCAGAATCAATATCAACGCCGCGCGGATTTAATTCCGAATCTGGTGGCGACGGTGCAGGGCGCGGCCACTTTTGAAAAGGAAACATTGCAAGGCGTAATCGAGGCGCGCGCGAAAGCCACGCAAATCCAAATCAACGCCGACGAGGTGATCAACAATCCGGAAAAGTTCCGCCAATTCCAGCAGGCGCAGGACGGCCTCAGCTCGGCGCTCAGCCGGCTGCTGGTCACGGTCGAGCAATATCCCAACCTGAAAGCGAATCAAAACTTTCTCGATCTGCAAACCCAACTCGAAGGCACGGAAAACCGCATCGGCGTCGAGCGCCGGCGCTTCAATGAAACCGTGCAAGCTTACAACAGCAAGCTGCGCACTTTTCCCACTGTCGCGATTGCCCGGATGATGGGCTTTCAAGAAAGGCCGTACTTCGAAGCCAGCACCGACGCGCAAACCGCGCCAAAAGTCGATTTTTCGGGCTTGAAGCAACAGTGAAAAGCTCGTGGATCGTGGATTGTAGATCGTGAATCGTAGATCATGAATCGAAGTTTGTAAATCGAAAATAGAGATGAGGAGCTCCCAACCATCTACTATCTTCGATCTACGATCCTCAACCCACGATCCTCAATCCACGATCCTCCTTCCGGCTTTGCAAAAGAAAAGACGGCTGATCACTATGAACGCCCTTCCCCTCATTCTCGGTGCGCTGGGAATTTATGCGATAGCCTATCGCTACTATAGTGCCTTTATCGCCGCCAGAGTGCTGGCGCTCGATGATTCGCGGCCCACGCCCGCCCACACCATGACCGACGGTCAAAACTACGTGCCCACCAACAAATGGGTGCTCTTCGGCCATCATTTCGCCGCGATCACCGGTGCCGGACCGTTGATCGGACCGGTGCTGGCGGCGCAATTCGGTTTTCTGCCAGGATTGCTGTGGTTGGTCATCGGCGTGTGCATTGGCGGCGCGGTGCATGATTTCATCATTCTCTCCTCTTCCATGCGTCGCGGCGGCAAATCGCTCGCAGAAATGGCGCGCACTGAAATCAGCCCCGTCACCGGTGTCGTCGCGGCCATTGCGATTCTTTTTATCATCGTCATGGCGCTCGCCGGGCTCGGCCTCGCCGTGGTGAATGCGCTGCACGACAGTTCCTGGGGCGCATTCACGATCGCGATGACCATACCCATTGCGCTGTTCATGGGCTTGTACATGTACCGCTTTCGCAAGGGGAAGATTGCCGAAGCTTCGGCCATCGGCGTGGTGTTGCTGATTCTGGCGGTGGTGCTCGGACGCTTCATCCCGGAATCACCGCTGGCCGGCATTTTCACCTTGTCCAAGACCAATCTCACCATGGCCATCGCCCTGTATGGTTTCGTCGCCTCCATTCTGCCGGTCTGGCTGCTGCTCTGCCCGCGCGATTATCTGAGCTCATACATGAAAATCGGCACGATTGGATTTTTGGTGCTCGGCATCATCATCGTCCATCCGGAACTGAAAATGCCGGCGCTCACGGAATTCATTGGCGGCGGCGGGCCGATCGTGCCCGGAAAAATTTATCCCTTCGTCTTCATCACCATTGCTTGCGGCGCGATTTCGGGTTTTCATGCGCTCATCGGCTCCGGCACCACGCCCAAAATGATCGACCGGGAAACGCACGCGCGGCCCATCGCCTACGGCGCGATGTTGATCGAAAGCCTCGTCGGCGTCACCGCGTTGATCGCTTCCACCTCGCTGTTTCCTGCGGACTATTTCGCCATCAATGTTCCGGTGGAAAAATTCGCGCAATTGGGCATGAGCGTGGTCAACCTCCCGGAGCTCGAAAGACAAGTGGGTGAAACGGTCGCGGGCCGCACCGGTGGAGCCGTTTCACTGGCCGTGGGCATGGCGCAAATTTTTACGGCGCTGCCGGGCATGAAAAACTTAATGGCCTATTGGTACCATTTCGCCATCATGTTTGAAGCACTGTTCATCTTGACCACGATCGATACCGGCACGCGCGTGGCGCGTTTCCTGGTGCAAGAATTCCTGGGAAGATTCTACCGACCGCTGGAGCGCGCGGAGTGGATGCCGGGAACCATCATTGCCAGCGCGCTGGTGTGCGTGGCCTGGGCGTACTTCATTCTCACCGGCAGCATCAGCCAGATTTGGCCGATGTTCGGCGTCGCCAATCAATTGCTCGCGGCCATTGCCCTGGCGGTCGGCACGACCATTCTCATCAATGCTGGCAAGGCGCGCTACGCCTGGGTCACGATTGTGCCGCTGGCGTTCGTGGGCACGACCACGCTGGTGGCGGGTTGGAAAAATATAACCGACAATTTTCTGCCGATGACGAAAAATCCGGCACTGGCGTTTCAAGGCTATCTCGACGCCGCGCTCACCGCGACCATCATGGTGTGCGCGGTGATGGTGTTTTCCAATTCCATTTGGCGGTGGTACCAAGTGCTCACCGGTCGAAAGGGCATTTCGCCACAATTCGCACCGGCGGTGGAATGAACACGCTGCGGAAATATCGTACGATCAACGCCGCGCTTGCTCATGGTGCAACATGAACAGTCTATCTGCTCTCACGCCTGCGCCCACGGCGCTCGCGCCGGTGGTTTTGGGGCCGGATACACCGCCGTTGACATGCGCGCGGCAATTGATTCTCGAGCGCATGCAAGAGATGGTCAAATTCGAGGGAGGTGCGCGCCAAGGCGAAGATCTCGAGGCGCTGCACGACATGCGCGTATGGTCGCGCCGGCTGCGCGAAGCTTTGGAGATTTTCGCTTTCTGTTTTCCGCCTAAAGTCTATGATAGAATCTACGGCCGCGTACGCCAGGTTACCAAGGCGCTCGGCCGTGCGCGCGAAGCCGATGTCGCGGTGGAATATTTCGCCCACAGGCATGCCGAGTCGCAGGACCTGCAGGAACGGTTCGCGGTGGAAGATTTGCTCATGCGCCTGGTGGAAAGCCAAAAGCGCCAGCGCCTCAAAATGCAGCACAAACTCGACCGCAAAGTTAGGGCCTCGGCATTGCCCGGAGAAATGGCGGCGGTTTTTCAACGTCTCAGCGCGCTGCCGTCCTCACGACAGCGTGGACCGCGCACGGCTTTGCGCTTGGCGCGCACGCTGCTGGCGCAACGACTCAATGCGGTTTTTGCCATGCGCCGCGCGATCACCGGCGAAGATGATGTGATGGGCTTGCACAATCTCAGAATAACGGTGAAAAAACTGCGCTATGCGCTCGAGGTTATGGAATTTGCCGCGGGAGAAAACGCCCCCGCCAATCTGAAATTCTTCAAAAAGCTACAAACCGTACTGGGCGACTTGCACGATCGTGATCTTTTCATCGCGGCCGTCAGACAAAGATACGAGGTGCTGCAAAACAAGGAGTACAGCGTGCTTTTGCGTTCCGGCTATGAAAAGATTTTCATGCATCTCAGCCACGAGCGCCATGGCTCTTACCAAAACTATGTGGAGCTTTTCGCCGGCGCGAATTTGGCAGATTGGCGCAAGCGGGTTGTTCCTGCTCTGCCTGTCGTGAAAAAAAAAATGCCCGGGCAAGCAGGAGAGCATCCCGGCGGCCTGGTCGAAGGTCAGCGACCAGAGGGTCAGCAACCAGAAGAGCAGTGGCCAGAAGATCGTGAAAAGCAAGATGCCAACATGGGCTCCACCTCCTCGGTCAAAGCCCTGCTGTGAGGCAAATCCCAATCATGACCAACATCGAATTCAAAGCGCGGATAAAAAATTTCACCCGAGTGCGCCAAGTCTTGCAGCAACGCGGCGCGCATTTTGCCGGTGTGTTGGAACAAACCGATACTTACTTTCCAGTCCCACACGGACGCTTAAAGATGCGCGAGACCCAGCCGCGCCGCGGCCAGGCAGAAGGCCAGAATGAGGTACAAGCACAATTGATCCATTATCAGCGCGCGGACGAGGCCGCATTAAAGCGCAGTGACTATCAAATCGTCCCTCTGGCTCGCGCCGAGGATTTGCGCCAGGTTCTGGCCGCCGCCCTGGGCGTACGAGTGGTCATCAAGAAAAGCAGAGAACTTTTTCTGTTGGGGTATGAAGGAGCTGCCGCGGACGAAAACGAGATTCATATTCGCGTTCACCTCGATCACGTGGAGGTGCTGGGCGACTTTATCGAAGTCGAGGCCTTGGCGGGCGGCAGTGTTGCTCCGGCACAGGCCCAACAAGCCGCGCAAGCCTTGTTGCAGGAATTCAGCGTGGCGAACGGGGAATTGATCGCGGGTTCTTATGCGGACCTGCTGCTTAGGAAAAACATGTAATTCGTAATGCTCAGGATCGAGTCTCAATTGACTTTTCCATTACTCAAACCGCGAATGAACGCCAATAGACGCGAAGTGAGAACATCTTAGCGTACATTCGCGTCAATTTGCGGTTGCAAGAAACGGTCGAGTTGATTGAATGGCCATCCTGGAATCGTAAGACAGCAGATCTGATTGCGTTTTGTCAATGAGGATATGAAAGATAAGATTCGAGAGTTTTTGGCAAATGCCGGCGGGCAAGCTTCGACGCTGGCCATTGCTCGGCAAGTGCTGCATCTGACTCACGCCACGCCCGTCACGGCAGAGCGCGTGCTGTCGGCCTTGCTGCAAAACGATCCGGCCTTTGCTTCGGACGGCGTGGGCAATTGGCACTTGCTGCAAACGAACGCCGGTGCCGGGGTGGGCCCCACCGCAAAGGTATTTTTGGTGGGAACCCCGATGCGCGCGCAAGAAATTTTGCGCGCCCAGCGCATGATTCTCGGTTGGACCGCCTTTGCCGAAGCTGCAGAAACACCGCTGCAAGTCGCTGAAATCACGTTTGCTTCCAATTCACCATCTGGAGAAGAAATCTACCCGCGCATCTCGCGGGCAGAATTTGTTGCGCGTTTTGCGATGCTCTTCACAGACAGTATTCTCGTTTCCTGGCAGCCGCATGCCGTCACGCAAGCTTGGCGCAGGATCTTTGCAGAGCCTGACGCGCTCTGGTTTCCGCCCGCCACGATTTCATTATCTGTGCTGGCGCGAAACCTCTTGGGCTCAAATCGCACTCCAGCTTTGCCGGGATTGTATCGACAACTATGCGGGGTTCAGAACTGGCGGGAAAGCTTCTCAGATATTTTGCAGGCGCAAGTCGAAATCCTGCGCGCGCTGCTGGTGAAATGCCGGGCCCAGGGGCTCGCCGACTGGCGCCACATCGCAGCTTTTGCACGCCGCCCTCGCCGCGCAGATTTTGCGAGCTATGCTTTTGATGAGAAGTATGTTGACACTTTGCCGGAACGGCCTGGAGTCTATATCATGCGCAATGCCGCCGCCCACGTCCTCTACGTCGGTAAAGCGGCCAATTTACGGGAGCGTGTGCGCAGTTATTTTCAAAGTCCGCAGGCGGCGGATCGCAAGCTGCAGCAACTGCGTTCACAAATGTTCACGCTGGATTTTAAAATCGTGGACACCGAGCTCGATGCCCTGTTGCTCGAGCACCGTCTCATCCACCGCCTGAATCCAGAGGCCAATCGCCAAAGAAAAATTTCCACTGCTCCTTTTCCGCATGGCCAGCGCCTGCCAGGTATATTTCTTGCACCTGTGCACCCCAGTGCCTCCACTGCGACCAAGGGACGGGTCATCGTTTATCTTCTCTCTTCGCGATCCCTGCAACGATTTTCCGTCCGCCTCGGCCGCAAACCCGGCAAACGCTTGCACCGCGCCTTGAGGGATTTTTGGGCGGAGACGGTTTCTTCCGATCACACCGGCGAACGCCTGGCAAAAGATCAGAGCGATCGTCTTGAAATCGCAGCGCGCTGGTTTCAACAGAACGCGGCATGCCTCAATGTACTGGATCCGGCGGAGGGCGCCAGCCTGCAGGAGCTCGAAAGCAGATTGCAGGCATTACTGCGCACACCGGAGATTCTTACAGCAAAGTTTCGTTTCGCCGCAACAGAAACGTCTGCTGCGGGCGCTGCCGCCTGAATCGCATCACCTCGCACTGCCGCACGGTTCGTCACATCAACGCAGAGGAGAATCGAGCTTGAGCCAAGACAGCACAGCATCATCAGCGGGAGCGCGCGCCTTCAAGATCATTACCATCGATGACGAAGCGCCCGTCCGGCTGCTGATCCGGCACTGCCTGCGCCGCGAGAATTGCGACGTTTTCGAGGCCAGTAACGGGCGCGAAGGCCTCGATGTGATTCGTGACGTGGTGCCGGATTTGATCTTGATGGACGTCACCATGCCGGAAATGAACGGCATTGAAGCGCTACAGGCCATACGCACGGACGCGGCGCTGGCTCATATTCCGGTGCTGCTATTGACCGGTTTTAAAGACAGCGAGCAGCTCGATAAAGCCCTCCAACTGCCACACACCGATTTGCTCCCCAAACCTTTTCAAATCTCCGATCTCAAGGCGCGCGTGGAAAAAATGCTGCACGATTAGTTCGCGCGCCGTCCCAGCAATTATCTTCCCTTTAAGAAACGCAGCGCTTGCGCCAAAATCAAGATCGCCGCGGCGACGGCGATGATTGCCGGCGAGGAGGGGAAGTCATATTTGAACGCGAGAAACAGGCCCATGATCGGGGCAAGGGCGCCGATGAGAACTGCGACGGCAAAAATGTTCTTGACTTTTCTTACGAAAAGCCTCGCCGCCACCGCGGGAATGACCAGAAACCCAAAGACAAACATATCGCCGACCATATGCGTGGCCACAGAAATCACCGCCGCGGCGATGAAATAAAAGGCGATTTCCCAGCGTGCCGTGTTGAAACCCTGCGTGGCCGCGGTTTCCGCATCGAATGAGAGGTAGGTGAATTCCTTGAAAAAGAGCAGATGGATCACCATGCCCAGAACGAATACCGCACTCATCAAATGAAACAACACGGGCGTGACAAACAGAATATCGCCGCGCAAGAGACTCTCGATTTCCGAGACCTCCACTTTTGGCGTTTTCTGCAAGATCAGCGTGCGCATCGCAATCGCAGTCACAAAGACCCCGCCCAATACGGCATCTTTTGGAATGCTCTTGCCGGTGAGGAATCTCGACAGCACCACCACCAGGGCGAGGGTGATGATCAATGAGCCCAGCGTATGGCTGATTTCGAAGAAAGGCAGAAAAGTGACGGCGATGCCCAGCACTGAAACTTGGGTCAAGACCGCGCCCAAGAATACCACGCGGCGTGCGACGATATAGACTCCCAAGAAAGCGCAGATCACGCCGACCAAGATGCTGCCATACAGCGCGTAGTGAAAATCATGAATGATGGTGGAAATGATTTCGCTAGTTGCCATGGCCGCCTCCGAGGTGGATGATCTTGTCGCCGTTCAACCGGCTCACGCGCACGGGCAGATGGTAGAGCGAAGAGAGATTCTGCTCCGTCAATACTTCGTCGATTTCGCCGACTTGAAAGAAGTTGCGCTCCACCAGCGCCAGGCGCTTGACATAATTGGCAACGTCATCCAACAAATGGCTCACCAGAATCACGGTGAGCTGGTCCTGCTCGTGCAAACCATGAATCAATTCGAGAATCGCAAAACGGGAGGGCAAATCCATGCCGTTCGTGGGCTCGTCCAAAATGAGAATATCCGGCTCGGTGGCCAGGGCGCGGGCGATGAGCACCCGCTGCTTTTGTCCGCCGGATAAATCATTAAAGGCGAGAGACTGCCGATCGTTCATATGCACGTGCCGCAAACTCTTCAACACGATTTCCTCGTCTTGCTGGCGCGGCCAGCGCAGAAGCCCGACGTGGCGGTAGCGCGCCATCATCACTACTTCATAAACCGTATACGGCAAAACCTGATCGATGGTATCACGCTGTGGCACGTAGCCGATGCGAATGGGGCGGCTATTTGCGCTCTGAATGCGGACTTGGCCCGCCATCGGTTTCAAGGTTCCCAAAATGGCGCGCAACAGCGTGGTTTTGCCTGCGCCGTTCGGGCCAACCAATCCGAAATAATCGCTGGCATGGATGGCGAAAGAAATCTTATCCAATACAATTTTTCGTCCATACCCCAAAGTCGCAGCATCAAATTCAATAAGCGGTGTTGGCATTCCTCCTCTCCTAGCAGTATGAAATCCAGAGAGAATAAAAACTTACACATTACACCTTACACGTTAAGACATCTAAGACGTGTAAAGTGTAAGGTGTAACGTGTAAATGTCCATAAGACCTATACTCAACGCAGTGTCTGCGCCAAGGTGTTGATGTTGTAATCCATCATGGTGATGTAATCGCGGGCAGCTTCCACACCGCCGACGGAAGTGGTCAAGCGAATCACTTTCGCATTTGTCGAGCGCGCGATTTGCTCCGGTGCATTGGCGTCGTAAAACGGCTCCACAATAATCGCTTTGATATTGCCTTCGCGCACGAGCTTGATCAGATCAGCGGTGTGGCTGGGACTGGGCTGAATGCCCGGTTTAGGTTCGATCTGATCAGCCACAATCAAACCCAGCCAGCTCACAAAATACGACCAGCTTTTGTGGAAAGTCACGATCTTGCTGCCCGCAAGCGGTTTCATCATGGCTTCCCACTCGACCATCTTCACGTCGAGCTTTGCCAGATAAGCTTCGACATTCGCGCGAAAATAAGCCTCGTCGTTTGGAGAGACGGCGGACATGGCCGCGAGCATTTCTTCCATCATGGTGCGAATGTTGCGTGGGTCCAGCCAATAATGCGGATTGCCGAAACGATGCACATCGCCCTGGCTGGCATCGACACGCGGTGGCACTTCGAGTTTCTGAATATCCTTGGATAAATCCACGACTTTCAAGTTGGTGTTGCGCGAGCCATCGATGATCTGCGGCGCCCACATTTCCAGATCCATGCCAATCATCAAGAAAATATCCGCAGACTTCAATTTCATCATGTAGCTGGGCTTTACCTCCACAAAATGCGGATTTTGATCGCCGCGTACAATGAAATCAACTTGTGCGCGCTCACCTCCGATTTGTCTCGCCAAATCGGCCAGATCGGAGAGGGTTGCCACGACTTTCACTTTCGCTTGCGCCGTCAACGTCGACGTCAAGATCAACAACAAAACCAACCATCCCTTCATCTGCTCAGCTCCTTCTTTCAATCTCTCAAAAGCATCCCACTCATACTGATGCTCATACTCATACTCCCACCTGCGCCAAAAAGTTCGCAAAGAAACACAACGGTGTTATCCCGCAAGGTCATCAAAACGGATGCGCCTTATGCGGGCCGAGCGAAAACAACACTTGTAATGCAATCAAATTCACGGCTTCCGCACCGCCGGGTGATTCCGTATTCGTGTGCTGATAATGCAACCGCAATCCCAGAGTTTCCTCAACTGGATAATATCCGAAGAAAGCGGCAAAAGCCTGCGCTTGATCATCCGGGCTATAGGGTGACTCGCTCCAATCATAACGTGCGCCCAGCGCATATATTTTTTTGAACTGGTAGTTCGTGTAAAGATAAAGTCCGGACGAATGGATGGTGCGCTGTTCCAGTTGCCCTGCGTCGTCCACAAACGGATTCAAGTCGCGATCACGAACGGCAGTGCGTTTATTATACAGAAACTCTCCCTGCAGAGCGAGTGAAGTATAGGAATTGGGCCGGTACTTATATTTGAAATCTACGTTGGCATAATAGAAGCGTTGATGCGCATAAGGGTCATGAATCCCGGTGTAACCGCTGAGCCCCACTTCAAGATCGCTGTGGTCGTTCAAAGTTAAAAAACTCGTCAGCCTGCCGGAAGTGGCATAAGCCGGACTGCTTTCCGTCGTATCCGCGATACCAGTGGCTTCGTCAATGGCTCCGCCGCGCAGCAAGTCCACGGTGAGCTTGGTGTAGATATTCCCCGTGGGCAAGAGCACGCTGGCGGATAGGCCGAGATCGTTGAGTCCCTCCTCTCCCAAGAACCTTTCTTGTGAGAGCGGCTGGGTGACAAACGGCCAGGCATGCGGATGAATCATATTGATTTTGCCATAATCGACGCGATATTTGCCAAAGCGCAGATTCAAGCCCAACGGCAAGCCGCGCAGGATCGTAGCATAGACTTCTTCGATGCCGAGCTTGCTGTTTTCCAGATCCGGGCCGGGCAGCGTGAGAACCACGTCGCCTTTGGCGAAAGGATTGAGATAGGATTGTATCGCGATCTCGAGCTCTTCGAAAGCATAGTCGGGTTTGCTGAATTCTCGCCGGCCCTCCGCCAGCTTTTCGCCATCGTTGGTTTGAATGAGAAAACGCGGGATGACGCTGAGATCGGGATTGACCGAAGTTTGCGAAATGGCAGGGCCGAATTGGGCGAGAAGCAGAAGGAGCACGCATCGTTTTGCATCGCGCCGCAACTTCTGCCCTCGCGCTTGGTTGGGATTCTCTTTGCAGAGCATGGGAGTGCCCCTACGAAAAATTGGACGCGGCAAGACACCGCTCATTCAAATGCAATACGTCCTTTTAGCGACGCCGCCGTAACTTTCGCGCCCGAGGCAATCAGGCCGCGCGCTTCCTCGACTTTACCCCAGACGTTCCACAACAACACGCCGCGCACGCGCTGCTCGGCGAGGTAATACAGCACACCAGTGTTGAATTTTTCTTTCCAATCCGCGATGACTTCCAGGCGCGCATCAAGCTCGCCCACGGCTTCGTAGCCGATTTCGAAAAGATCGGAATAGAAAAACGGGGAATGCGTAAAGTTGACGCGGGCGCCGGCCATCGACTGGCCCGCGGCTTTGCCCATGGTGTTGGCGAGATCTTCATGCTCGACGCGGCGGCGCACACCCAAAACGTGATCAAAATAATTGGCGACATCGCCCGCGGCAAAAACCTCGGGCTGGCTCGTGCGCAGGGACTGATCGACGACAATGCCATTTTCGACCTTCAACCCTGCGGCTTGCGCGAGCTCGACGTGCGGCACGATGCCAATCCCTGCCACCACACCATTTGCGGGGAGGCGGCGACCGTTGCTGGTCAGCAACGCCAGATTCGTTTCCGCGCCTTCCAAGCCGGTGGCATGCTCTCCGGTAATCACCGCGACGCCTTTTTGGCGATAGTAATCGTTGAGAAACGCGACGACCTCCGCGGGAAACAGACGAGCACAAATGCCGTTTTCCGGCATGATCATCGTCACCTTTTTGCCGTGCATGGCAAGCGCAGCGGCCAATTCGGAGCCGATGAAACCACCTCCAATGACGGCAAAGGTCTCTCCTTTTTCGGCCAGGCCGCGCAGACGTTCATAGTCCGCCAAAGCGCGAAAATAAATGATCGCGGCCTCGCCGAAAGGCAGCCTCCGCGGCGTGCCGCCGGTGGCCAGCAAAAGTTTGCCGAACGTGTGCGTTTCGCCTTGATCATCCTGCACGCGCTTGGCGGCAAGATCCAGCTTTTGCGCCGTGCGGCCAATGTGATAAGTGACGTTGGCATGCGCGGCCAGACGCATGATTTCTTCCACCGTTTTCTTTCCAGTCCACAGCGCCTTGGACAAAGGCGGCCGATCATAAGGGGGATGTGCTTCCGCCGTGATCAGGCCGATGGCACCCTCGGCATCGATTTCGCGAATGCCGTCAATCGCTGAAGCCGCGGCCATACCGCCGCCGATGATAAGATGCTTGTAATGAGTCATGGTCGTTCTCCTGTTTTCAATCTCTCCATTTTTTCTCGCCCGCGGCAATGCGCACCGGTAAATGATTCTCCTTGGGCGGAATGGGACAGCTAAAATCATGGCGGCCATAAGCGCAAGAAGGGTTGTATGCCCGGTTGAAATCGACGAGGTATTCATCGTGCCGTTGCTCGATCAAATCGATATAACGCCCGCCACCGTAGGATTCCTCGCCGCTGGTGGCATCCGTGAAAGGAATAAACAAAAGATTTTGATGCGGGGCCGGCAGATTGAGCAGCTTATAGACTTGCAACCGATAGGGTGCGCCGCTGATCACAAATGCGAACGCGCCATAGTGTTGCGCTTTCTTGGTGCGGCCGTCGCTGGTGACCAGAGCGATGGTTTCGGGCTTCAGATTCTTGGCGATGGCGCCGGTGCAACGATATTTCGTGTCGATGGGAAAATAAGGCAGTCCGCGAAAATCACGCTTGTCCTGGTCCGTCAGTGGTGATGCCGAACTGTTCTTGAATTGCTCATCTTTCAGGCGGCGCTGCTGCTCGAGGGATTGCATATACTCAGCTTCATCCTGGAAAAGCAAGGGCGCGGCCGCGTGCATGACCGCGCAGAGGAAGAGCAGAAAAGTCGGATTCATGGTTTTTTCCTATTCAGCGATCGTCTTCCATCCAGGGCCTGCGCGCCGCACAGCCGTGCCTCAGGTCCCGGTCCTCGGCCAGGCAAAACTCGCAGAATTCGGCGCGCTTCGCTTGGTCACCGGGTTTGTTGTTGATCTGAATCGCAACGGGATAATCCCGCGCTTCCGTTATTTCCATTTCATCGCGGCGTTGCGCGTGCTGATCCCACCACCACAATTCGAAATGGCGATCCGGCGACGCGATCTTTTGCATGAACCGCAACAATGCCTTGCCATAGTCAAACCAGCGGTGCGCGACATCCGCGCCGCCCACCGGCATGATCTGAATCAAGGTCAGCGGCAAAATTCTCTTAAATCTCTGCTCATAGTCACCGAGTGACCAATCGTTTTGTTGCAGCAGCTCTTTGGTAAAACGCTGCACGCCAAACAAACGATTCAAAGCGAACCGGCGATTTTGGCAGGCGGTGTCTTTGAAGTATTCCAGGTTGACGACCCAATCCTCTTGCAAGTTTTTCTCTCGCTCTTCGCGCCGGTAAAGCCGGTCAAAGCGGCGAAAGTTGAGCAGGTTGAGCGCCAGCGCCACCATTCCCGGATCGTTGCGCTGGACGCGACAACAACAAAAAATGCGCGCATATTGAGGCACGCGAGCGCGGGGTCGCTGCAGCGCCGCGGCATACGGCAGCTTGCCGCAGCTGTAGTTTGCCGCGTCCTGCAACGGCCCATTCTGGCCGCGCGCCTGCCAGTCGGCGAGCGCCCGGCTGTTTGAGGCCACGACATAATGCTGAAAAGAAGCGATCGGGCAGATGGTCATGCCCGGGCAATAATCGGCGTGTGCCGTTCCATGAGACGCGCCATGCATCACCTCGAGGAAAGTCTTCGCATCGATCGCCGCGGCCGGCGCGCCGGAAAGCAGTTTCAGTAATTTCGCCACAGAGGATGGATCTGCGGCGGACTGGGGGCGGCGATCGTTCTTGGCATAAACCCGCGCGGCAATCGCGGCGCTTTTGATCTGTTCTTCCATCAGCATTCCGGCCCAGTCATTTTCTTGCAGGTCAGCGTAACCGCTCAGGCAGAATCCCCGCCCGGGCATTTCCAGGCGAATATGGCGCAGATATTGAAATGAAGGGCGCAAAATCTTGGGAATGGCCCGACCGCCAAATGCAAAAAACTCTTCCGGTGAATCTTCCTGGCGATAGGAAAATTCCAAGCCGGCCAGCCGCGCCGCCAATTCGGCCAGAGCGCCGGACAGGTTGGGCAGGCAGGTGTTCAACTCGAATACTTCGCTGGAGGAAGTGCCGGCGGGCGCAATTTGCGCCTGAGGTTCATCGGCGAGCATCCAATTGTCGCGCACGCCGGAGATGATTTCTTCAGCATCGGCCAGGCCGTCGTGAATGCTGTCGCCGACCAAACGCCGCGGCGGCTCGCGGCGATAGTGCGCATGGCGCGGGTGCTCGGAGCCCGGATAGTCGCGATACAGGTGCGTCAGCGCCTCGTAGTAACGAAAAGCATCACCGATGTCGCGCTTCCCGGCCTCGTCCCCGTGTGCAGCGCTCATCAGAATCAGCGGGAAGCGGAAATCGTCGCGCTCATATTTCAAGCGCTCGAGGGTGTTGACGCAACGAATCAACAGCATGCTCGATTTGCCCGGGTTGTCGTCATTGATCACGACGATTTCCGGACCAAATTCGCGAAAACAGCGCTCCAGCACGCCTCCTTCATCCATTTTCATGACGCAGGTGGGCACCTCCACGGGCAACGGCCCCAATTCCGTACCTTCGCTGCGATGGCGAAAACCGGTAAGGTAGTTCGAACGCCAGACGCGATTGAACAAGGTGGGAGGCGATAAGGTCCGCCCAGAGGGCGAGTTGGCGCTCCCAGTTTCACGTGCCTGCCTCCCGGACGGAGGTGCCGGCGCCGTCCGCGCTTCGAATGTGGCGCTGGCCGGCGGCTCGTCCGTGACCACGAAGCGCAGCATGTCCGAAAAAACTTCGGCCCTGCGAGCATCGTCTGGCCGCGGCCAGTTGTGCCACAAGGTCTCGAGCATGAAATGGTTCGACTTGTTCAGCCCGATGACCATAATGCGCGGATAGCCGCGCGCTTGCGGCAAGCGAGATTTGACTTTGAGCACCGCGGCCAGCAAACGCTGTCCCAAAGCCAGGCCGCTGTGTTGCTTCGGATAGACGAGTGTGATGGGATAGCGCGAAGCTTTGTAGGTGAGGTTATTGATTTGGTCACTGCGGCTGACGCAGATGATGGCGCGCAAGCCGCATTCCGCGGCGTGCGTGAAGATCTCGCGCACGCGTTCCTCCTGCGAAACCATGCTGAGCAGAAACCGGGCGCGCTCCAGGTTGACGCGCGCGAGCGTGAACGGCTCGGTGGCATCGCCCTGAATCACCGGCACGAGAATGCGCGGGCGCGGCAGGCGCTCACGGCGGCGCTCGCGCTTGCCTTCCATTGCCGTTCCACGATCACGGCCGGACGCAGGCAATGTCTCCCAGGCACTCACCACGCCGAAACTGCCCAGGACGTCGTTGGTTGCGGCAAAGATGAAGTTGTCGCTGTTACGATCGACGACGATCACATTGTTGCACAAGCTTTCAATGTTCAGCTCCGGCGAGACCGTGCGCTCCAGCCAGTCTCGGCGCAAATAGTATTTCCGCCGGCGCAGCGCTGCAGCCTGGCGCCACGGCGGCCGCAAGCGGCGCCACCACGGCACATGCGGCGGCTCGCGCTGCAGCCGCTTGTCCAGCTCACGCTTGACCACACGCTGGCCGAGATCACCGTATCCCAAAACCACGAGGTGGCCGCGCATGCTCAACACCAGGTTGGCGAGCCTGGTGTTGAAATACATGCCAAAAGTGCGGTCGAGATGCACGCCGGCATAAATCAGCGGGCTGAGCCACGCCGCCACCAGCGTGAAGATGAAGAGAATTTGATCCGAGCCCATCAGGCCCGCCAGCAAGCCGCGATTGCCTCCCACGGCGATCAATAAAGGCACGCCGATCAGAAAAGTAATGACGATCAAGCTGCTGATGGAAAAAAGCGGATTCTGCGCTATGATGGCGCGAAAGAATTGGCTGGCATAAATCAGGGTTTGGCGCAGCCTCCGGGCGTAGATCATCTCGCGATCTCGCACTGACAGCAAAATGTTGCTCATCAGCAGCAAAGGCACGATGCCACCGATGAACATGAGAAACGTGCCGCTCAGCGCGACGCTGATCACCGGCAGCAGCACGCCGATTGTGCCACCATCCTGCCGGCGATTCACCTCGCTTTCCGGAAGCGGAATCGACTTTCCTTCCGGCCTCAAGGTTCCGAGCGTGTCTGCGGCAGGGCCTGAAAAATGCGGCGGAAGCCGGTTTGACCTGCGCCCGGAGGAATCTGAGGGGCCGGCGAACAAGGCCTCGTAAGGCTGAAGTATCACGGGGAGGTGGAGAAAATTCCTGGCATCGAATTTGAGCAGTTCCCGCATTTTCTGGGCGGGCGGCTGGACGGCAATGGAACGCGGTAGCACAATGGTATGCTGAAGATTGATCATCCACCATTCGAAGATGATCACAAAGTACAAGCCAAAGATGAAACCGAGGCCGTTGAGCAACGGGCTGGGTTGCACCGGGGTGTCACTCGCGGCGTGCATGCTGCGGCCGGGCGCACGCTTGAAAAAAAACCGCGGAAGCCTCAGGTTGTTGATAAAGAAAAAAGCAAAACCGGCGTGTAGAATGATGACGAGGAATTCCGCGCGCCATTCATATTTTTGGGTGATCTCGCGGAAAAGCATATGCAACAAATTTCCCGGAAAAATCAGGCAGAGCGTGCTCATCAGCAGCAGTGCGAGCACCAGGACCAGCATGAGATTGGACATTCTGCCCCGAAACCGGCGCCGGAACCAGGTGAGCGGCAGCCACATGAATTCGAGAAACAAATAAGCGCAGGCCAAGTGCAGGCCTGCCAGGGAGAGATAGCTGTGCCAGCTCAGCGCGGCGGGAAGCGTGATGGTGCTGAGCAGCATGGTCACCAGCGCCACAGCAAGAGCGGTTAGAGAATTCTGTTTAAGTGTCAAGCGCAGATGGCCGACAATGAAACCCAGCATAAAATTCCCGGCTTGGTGATTGCCCAAAGCGCGTGGCGGAGGCCGCAGCAAGATGGCGTATAGATACTGAACTTTCATCGGAAAGTCAAGGCGAGCGCGAGATACCGCCGGGAGCTCGGGCGCTTTCGGCATTCCTGCGCACGGAAAAAATTCCCGCAAATCTTGCTTGATTTTTTGCAGGTGGTTGTATACATTGGCCTGCGTTTCTTAAGAGGAATCGCAAGCACTCATTCTCCGATTGCTTTGAAAATACGCGGACTGATCATATAGGACGGGCAACTCGAGGACAGCATCATGATGGCGTTGATCATGGCCGGTGGCTCTGGCACGCGTTTTTGGCCGAAAAGCAGAGAAAGCCATCCCAAGCAGTTGTTGCAGATCATTGGCGAAGGCACCATGTTGCAAAACACGGTGCGCCGTCTGCATCCCATCATTCCCCCGGAAAAAATATTCATCGTTTGCAAGGAAGTACAGCGCGACGCGATTCGCGCGCAAGTGCCGCAGCTGCCACAGTCGAACCTCATTGTCGAGCCCTGGGGCAAGAATACGGCTCCCTGCATCGGCTTGGCGGCGCTGTTCATGCGCAAACAATTTGGTGACGAAGTGATGGCGGTGCTGCCAGCGGATCACCTGGTCACGCCCGCGGAAAATTTTCGCGAAACTTTGCAGGCCGCAGCCCAAATCGCCGCCGAATTTCCGGTGTTGCTCACAATCGGCATTCATCCGACTTACCCCGCCACGGGTTACGGCTACATTCAGTGCAGTGACGAAGTCCTGGCCAACGCCAGAATCAAAGCGCTGAAAGTCAAGACTTTTGCCGAAAAGCCGAATCTCGAAACCGCCAAGCGCTTTCTGGCCAGCGGAGATTTTCTTTGGAACAGTGGTATGTTCGTGTGGCGTGTGGCCACCATCATGGAACAGTTCGAAGAGCAGCTGCCGCAGCTCAGCGATGGCTTGGCTGAAATCGACCGGCACTTAGGCCAGCCTTCCGAGCTGGAGACCATCACCCGCGTGTATCAGCAAATCAAAAGCATCTCCATCGATTACGGCGTGATGGAAAATGCGCGGAACGTGGCGGTGCTACCCGCCAATTTCGAGTGGAATGACATCGGCAGTTGGGACGAAGTCTTTAAGCTCTCTTCCAAAGACAAAGACGGCAACGCACTTCGCGAGCAGGACCACGCGCTGTATGAATCCTCAGGTTGCTTGATCGATGTGCCCGGCAAGACGGTCGCTGCCATCGGCCTGCAAAATATGATCGTGGTGGAGACCGCAGATGCGCTGCTCATCTGCGCCCGGGAACGCGCGCAAGAGGTCAAAGAACTCGTGGAATTGCTCAAGCGCAAGAAAAAAACCGAATTGCTCTGAGGCATGAAAGACGAAGAAATTCTATCGGGCCTGGAAAAAATTGTCGAAAGCTTAGGCCTGCAATTACGCTACGAAAAGGGGGACTTTGCCGGTGGCTATTGCATGCTGGAAAACCAGGGTATGCTCTTCGTTCCCAGCGGCTTGAACCCCCCGCAAAAAGTCAAAGTTTTGGCGCGCGAGCTGGCGCAAATGAATTTGGAGAATGTCTTCATCGTGCCGGCGCTGCGCGAAGTGATCGACGAAGCGGGGCGGGCTGCCGCCCTTCCCGAAGAAAAAATTTCATCTGAAGATATATCCGAAGAATCTCTAAACTAAGAGCGCATTGCAATCCTTATGGACAAGATCGAGCTCGTCTCTCATTTCGAGGAATCCATGTTCGTTCCGGTGCTGCAAGCCCGGACCAAGGAAGGTGTTTTAGAAGAGCTGGTCAATTGTTTCGCCGCCGCCGGCATTGTGCGCAATGCGGCGCTGGTGCTGGAAATGATCCACCGCCGCGAAGAACTGGGCAGCACCGGTATCGGCCACGGTATCGCGATCCCGCATGGACGCACCACCGCCGCCGCCAAACTCAAGATCGCCTTCGGCTATTCCAAGCGCGGCCTCGCTTGGGGCGCGCTCGACGGCAAGCCGGTACATCTGATATTTATGGTGCTCTCCCCTCCTCATGAACAGGACAATCGCTACCTTCCAGTGCTCGGCCGGCTGGTCGAAGTGTTGAGCCAGCCCGAAGAGCGTGAAAAATTCTCGCAAGCTACCACTTTCACTGATTTCACTCTTTTGCTCAAAAGCTAATGGCCGAAAAACTTTCCACACAAATCGAGTTCCTCGTCGCGCTGCAAGATTTGGATATCATGCAGCGCGAAATAGAAGAAGTCAAAGAGCTTGGTTTCGACGTCAACATCGAGGGCGCAGCGACCTTGGGCCGCGCGCGCGAGGAATTGGTGCAAAAAATCAAACAGCCGCTGCTGCGCAACTACGAGCGCCTGCGCAATCGCTACAAGCGCGCGATCGTGCCCGTAAAAGAAGCCACCTGCTTGGGTTGCTTCATGCGCGTGCCCACCTCCCTGCCCACCCACGGCCGCACCGATTTGGAAGTGTACAATTGTGAAAACTGCGGGCGGATTTTATACTGGCTGGATTAGGCCGGGTGATTTTCACGACCCCGTTTTTTCCACATGCACGTGGCAGCGCACACGCCGTGCAAGCTGCCGCCACCACATGCCGATCGCCAAAACCGTTGCCATGAATTTCAAACTTTTTCCATTGTTGCTGTCGCTCGCGTGGTTGAGTGCCGCTTACGGACAGTCCCTCAAAGGCAAAATCACGCTGTCGGCGGTGCCGCAGCTTTTGGCGCCGCATCCTGTCACCAAAGACCAGGGCGCTTGCGGTCTGCAAGTCCAGAATGAAGCACTCGTGATTGGCAAAAAACTTGAGCTTGCCAATGTCATCGCGTTCATTGCCAACCTCAAACCCGAAACCGGCTTGCCGCACGCGGTCCTGCCGCTGGAAATGCTCGACTGCGCATTCCAGCCGCACGTGCTGGCGGCGCTGCCAGGCGACACGCTGCTGCTGCGCAATCGCGACGCTATTCTGCACGATGCCCGCGGCGAGCTTTATGCCTTCCGCTCGGGATGGGACCGCCAGGTCACGAAATCTCTCTTTCGAGCGGAATCACACCCGGCCTGCAATTACGTTTTGCCTGCGTCCGAGGCCACGGCCGTGGCGATTCTCAACGCACCAGGGCTCATTCGCGTGCGCAGCAAAAGCGGGCACGATTGGATGCAAGCTTTCATTCTGGTGGTTCCCCATCGCGGCTTTGCGGTTTCCAATGCCAAAGGAGAATTCGCTTTGCCGCGCCTGCCAGCCGGCAAATATGATTTGGTTTTGTGGCACGAGCACCTGGGGGTCAAACGGCAATTGATCGAACTGATGGCGGGCAAGACCGTGGAACTCCTGGTCACGTGGGAAATTCCCGAAGAAATGAAAGCGGCTGCGGCAACGCCGCCGCCCACGGCACAAAAATAAAATGCGTTACTCCCCGCTGGTTTCCTCCCAATGCGCGAAAATCCTCTGCACGCAGGCATGATATTTCTTCGGTAAACCCTTGCAGGCCTGCTCCATTCCGGCTTGGTCGTTTTTTTTGTTCGCGCGCGCAGCGGTCGCGGCACGCAGATTCGCGAGATATGCTTCTATTTTTGTTCGTGCGCGCTGCACTGTTTCCTCTTCCGCCGATTCCGCCAGGCTTCGTGCCGCTGCTTCCAATACAAAATTCGCCTGCACAAAATGCTCGAAGCACATGCCACGCAAATATTCCGTGATCGTTCCCCGATCGCGGTTGCCCAGGGCTTTGGCGGTTTGGCTGATGGCGCTGTGCGAGAATTTCATGGCGCGCAACATTTCCAAAATCTGATCGGGCAGCGCGCGATACGAAACCGGCGCTCGTGCCGCCTCCCCCTCCGCCGCAATATCCTTGGGCAAATCTTCGGCCTGAATCAAAGCGCGGCCTTCACTCTGCGCCAGCACTGCCGCGCGGCGCACCGCGTTCTCCAGCTCGCGCACGTTGCCGGGCCAGGCATGGTTTTGCAGGGCTGCCATGGCGGCATTTGAAAAGCGCTCCACACCTTTATAATCATGCTTGCGCAGGAAATGTGAAGCCAGCAAGGGAATATCCTCGCTGCGCTCGCGCAGCGGCGGCAAAACGATCTGAAAGCCATTGAGACGATAAAACAAATCCACGCGAAATCTTCCGCGTTCGATTTCCTTTTGCAGGTCGCGATTACACGCGGCGAGCACGTGCACGTCGGCTTTCAGTGTTTGCTCGCCGCCCACGCGCTCAAAGGTTCCCTCCTGCAAAACACGCAGCAAGCGCGCCTGCAGCGCCGGAGAAGTCTCGGTGATTTCATCCAAAAAAAGTGTGCCACCGGTGGCGATTTCGAAACGGCCGCGACGTTGCGCCTGTGCGCCCGTGAAGCTGCCTTTTTCGTGGCCGAATAACTCGCTTTCGAGCAAACTCTCGGGCAGCGCGCTGCAATTGATCGCCACAAATGGCTTGTGCCGTCTTGGACCGGCGCGATGAATCGCACGCGCCACCAATTCCTTGCCAGTGCCGGTTTCACCGCAGATGAGCACGGGAATATCGTCACCCGCCACCTTGGGGACCAGCGCCAGCACCTGTGCCATCGGACTCTCCGGCGTGCACACCACCTCGTTGAACTCTCGCAAAATCTCTCCCGGCGCAGCGTTCTCATAAGCCTGCAAATCGCGCAACTGCTTCTCCAAAGTGAAAATCTTCTGCTTTTGCTCCTCCACGAGCTGGCGATCCTTGGCGGAAAGCGTAGCGTATTGCGACAATTGCTTTTGCGTTTCGGTTAGCCTCGATTCCGCTTCCTCCCATTGCGCCCGCGTCGCCGTGATTTGTTCTCCCAGCAGTTTTTGCTGGGCCGCTTCCCAACCGCGTTCCCGTTGCCGCTGCGCATAAACAATGCTCACGAGCGTCGCCAGGCTGGCGAGCAGCGGATAAAAAAGCGGAAGCACAAAATTCCAGCGCGCAAATAACCAGACCGCCAGCAGAGCGTAAAGCATCGCCAGCACGCCGCCGACCAGGAGCAGGGAGCGCACATTCTTCAGTCGCGCCAGGCTCGCCCCAAAACCAGCAAACAGAAGAATCATGATCATTTGCAAAGCGCTGCCCGCTTCTCGCAAATAATTCCGCTGGACGATGTTTTCTGCCACGGTCAAATGGATGACGCTCGCCGGTAAGGCTTTGGCCAGGGGTGTGGCCTTGATCGTGGTCAACGTGGGATCGCTCACGGCCACGAGAACCATTTTGCCGTGCCAATCTAGCGAGTCGGGATTTTTTTGAGAAATGCGCAACAGCTCAACAAAGTTGAGCGTATTCAGCTCATGCCCCTCGCCCAAATAGTTGAGCCGCATGCGTCCTTGCGCGTCAAGCGGGATTTCATGCACGCCTTGCGCAGAATCGAACAATACCAAAGCATGAGGCCGAATCTCAGGCGCTTGCGCTCCGCCCAAAAACAAACGCGCAAGCTCCGCACCGAAGGCCAACGTCAAGGAGTCTCGAAAAGCAGCGACCACCGGCATTTTTCGCGGCATCGCTGTGCGCTCGAGATTGCCAAACCCCATTCCCGCCAAGGATTGCCGAAATTCCGGCAGTGGAAAAATCGGCTGGTGGCCGGCATAAGCGTGTTGCGGAAAATCGGAGTGCCCCGGGGCAGGGGAGATGGCACTTTCGAAATCAGAAAATACAAAGGGCAGGCAAACACTTGGGCGTGCGGCCAGCAAGCTGGCCAGCATCGCGTCGTGTTCGGGATAAAGCGCGTGCGGCCGATCCCAAAGAAGATCGAAGCCGAGGGTTCGCGCGCCGCGGCTGTTGAGAAAATGCAAAACGTAGCCGTAATAATCGCGCGTCAATGGCCAGCCGCCCAGCGCTTGTATATCCTGCGCGCCGATCGCCACCAGCACGAAATTTTCAGACCAGGGTCGTGAGCCGCGCAGCTTGAAAAGCTGATCGATGAGAAAATTTTCGAGGGTTTCATGCCACGACAGCGGCAGAATCGAGAGAACGGAGAAGAGGCACCCGAATGCGAGGGCGAGAAGTGAGCTCCGATCAAAAAAGAGGAACAAATGTCGGCGCATGCATCAAGGCCAAGAATTTCGTGCTGCCGGGGAACCGGGCATAGTGCTGTCTAGTGGCTTCTAAAACAGGCTAATGATATAAAACAAATCGTTTGCAACCAAGCAAGATTTTTGCTTGATTCTCACGCTTTTTCGAAATATCCTGGCTGAAACGCAGAATCTAAAACTCTTCCGCCGCGAACTTCTCCTATGCCACCCACCGCCGCTCCCTCTGCTCCTGAAGCTGATTCCGGCTTTGATGCTGCCGGCCCGGCTTTTTCTCTGCGCCGCAAAGTGGGCTTCGTTTTAGGCCTCCCGCTTTTCCTGCTTTTTCTTTGGCCCGCGCTCACGCCGGGCTTGAATGTACCTGCCCGGCGCCTGCTCGCGACTTGCATGTTGATGGCATTTTGGTGGATCACCGAGGCGCTCCCCATGCCCGTCACCGCGCTGCTGCCGATGGTGCTGTTTCCACTGCTGGGCATCATGCCCATGGGCGAAGTCACACGGCAATACGGTGACGAGATTCTGTTTCTGTTCATGGGAGGATTCTGCCTCGCGCTCGCGATGCAAAAATGGCATTTGCACAAACGCATCGCGCTGCACATCATCCGCGCCATCGGCACAAGCCCGAACCGCATTGTGCTCGGCTTCATGTGCGCGACCGCGTTCATTTCCATGTGGATTTCCAACACCGCCACCACCATGATGATGTATCCCATCGCACTGGCGGTGATTTCACAGCTTAGCGAAGCCGGCGATTTTCTCAGCGCCGATCGCATGCGCAATTTTCGCGTCTGTCTCATGCTGAGCGTGGCTTATGCCGCCTCCATCGGCGGCATGGGCACTCTCCTGGGCACGGCGCCGAATTTGATTCTGGTGACGAATGTCAAGAAGCTCTTCCCCGGCGCGCCGGAAGTGAATTTTGTGCGCTGGGCTGCCTTTGGAGTCCCGCTCGTTTTGCTCTTCACTCCGCTCGCGTGGCTCGTGCTCACCCGCTTCGTGTTCCGCATCGGCAAAACAGCCTCGCCGCGTTCGCGCGACATCATCATTGCTGAAATCCAAAAACTGGGTCCCGCGACCAAGGAGGAGAAACTGGTGCTGCTGACCTTTCTGCTGGCTGTGTTCGGCTGGATTTTTCGAGTAGATTTGGATTTGGAAGCTTTTCGGCTGCCCGGCTGGGCAACATGGCTCGGGGTGCAAGCTCGGGTCACCGATGCCACCGTTGCGATCATGGCGGCGCTGCTGCTTTTTCTCATGCCCACAAATTGGCGCCGCGGTGAATTTTTGCTGGATTGGAAAACCGCGGCGCAATTGCCCTGGGGCCTGCTCATTTTCTTTGGCGGCGGACTGGCGATTTCCGCCGGGTTCAAAGCCACCGGCCTGTCCGACTGGCTGGGGCAGCAGGTCAGTTTCGCACAACATCTTCCCCCTCTGGTTTTGATTTTGCTCGCCTGCGCTGCGATCACACTCATTAGCGAATTCGCTTCTAACACAGCGACGGCCGCCATCTTCGTGCCGATCTTCGCTGCCTCAGCACAAGCCCTGCAAGTCAACCCGCTGCCGGTGATGATTGCCGTGGCGGTTGCCGCCTCCTGCGGATTCATGCTCCCCATCGCGACCGGTCCCAACGCCATTGTCTTCGGCTCGGGTTTCGTGCGCACGCCGGATATGGCGAAGGCCGGAATTTGGCTGGATATTATGGGCGTCATTCTGGTCACACTCGCGGTTTATCTTTTTGCCGTCCCCGCATTTCAAATCGACCTCAGCCAATTTCCAAGTTGGGCGAAATGATCTTGGCACGCCGCGTGGCCATCGCAACACCGCGCCCGACAAAATCCTGAGGCTGAGCACCCTGCAAATGTTACAGCCGCGTTGCGGCAGGCAATTCCAGCTTGCTTTTGAAGGGCATTTGTTCAATCTTGGTCTATTCATTCTCAACCTCCGCGAAAATAACCGCTCTTCGTTGCTTCTAGGAAGGATCAGCATGCCCAAGCACAAGGAAGTTGTACGTCCGATTTCAAACTGCCGCCATCACTTCATTAGCTTTTTGATTTTCTGTTCTGCACTCTCCACGCCTCCCGTCTTTCCGCAAGCGCCGGACAGTCTGCCCCAAGCGCCGTTGAATGTTAAAGACGAAAAGAAAGCCTTCGAGGCGCGCGCGCAAACTTTGCTGGCCCATTTCGTGGAGAAAGAAACGCGCGCAAGTTTTGCCGCCGTGGTGGCGCGCTATGCCAGTGGCGAGCGCATCAATGAAGCGCATCGCATGATGTCGCAATTGCTCGCCGCGCCGCGGCCTGAGCCTTCGTTCATGTTCAATCTCATGGCGGCCTATCTCTTCGGCAGGCAAAATTTGACCCCGGCGCTGGCAGGGCAAATCAAAGCCGCGTTGGGGAAAACGGCATCCGTGCACGATTTCTCCGAGCACGAAATGCATCTCTATTTTGCCGCATTGCTGCTGGCCGCGGAAACCTGGCCCAAGATGACGGCAGAAGAATGGTTCAACGGCAAAACTTCAGCAGCCAATTTGCGCGAGGCGCAAGAATATTTTTCCGCCTGGATAGAAAAAGCTGTAACCGAAGGGCAAAGCGAGTACGATTCTCCCCAACATTTGCCCGCAACTTTTGCCGCGCTCGCGGTGTTGCATGAATTCACGCGCGACGAGGACTTCCGCAAGCGTTTACGTATCGTGCTGCATTTATTGATGGTCGATCTTGCCGCCGAGCACATGGGAGGTTTATATGGAGGCGCGCATACCGGCGAGACCATGCCCATGGCGCTCGCGCCGC
>JBIOXB010000098.1:0-28984 GCA_044869275.1 bacterium | reverse complement strand
CGATTCGTTATGGCTTGCCGAAAGCGGAGCGCGTGACGTTGAAGATTTATAATCTTCTGGGAGAGGAAGTCGTCGCTTTGGTTGATGATGAATCCAAAGAACCGGGCTATCACGCCGCGATCTGGGATGGCCGCGACCATCTCGGCCAGTCCGTGGCGAGTGGAATTTATTTCTATCGACTTCGCGCCGGTAGTTTGGTGATGACGAAGAAAATGGTTTTGTCGCAGTAACTCCGGAACATCTGCCAATCAGCCCCACGTTTTCTGCGTTCAGGTTAAATTTCTTACATTTTTTATTGACCCGTGACGTTGGGCGCGCGAAAGCTTGGGGCTCAGAATATCTGGACGCCAAGCTCAACGGGCAAAGGATGCCGGCGATTGATGGGGAGTCCTCGACTTTCGCAAGATTGATTAACATAACCCAGGAGGAGCTCCATGACGAAAGTGTAAAGTTAATGCCGAAACAATGGTGTGGCGGAGCAATTCGTGTTGTGCGGAGGATGATTGTCGTGGTGAACTCTCATCACCATCAAGGAGAAAATGAGGTGGTCGATCTTGGAAATGAAGGCCTCGATCCGGTAAGCACCAGGGTCGTGGAGGAACGGGAATGGGTGGAGGGCGAGTTAGTGGAGATCTCCCAAAATTTTTTCGCGTGCTGCGAAAACACCAACGCGATTTTTTATTTTGGCGAGGAGGTCTGTATCTTTGCAACCGGCACCTGCGTGAGCAATGAAGGGTCCTGGCGAGCGGGCGAGAATGGTGCCATGCCCGGGCTCATCATGCCGGGAACCTTTCTGTTAGGCTCAAGATACTTCCAGGAACAGGCGCCGGGCGTGGCCATGGATCGCGCTGAGCATACCGGCATGGGGTTAACGCTTGAAACTCCTGCCGGCAGGCTCGAAAGCTGTGTGGAAGTTTTGGAAACCACCCCCTTGGAGCCCAGGGCGGAAAGCATTAAAAGATATTGCCCCGAAATTGGATTGACTTTTGATGATGGAGTGGAGCTCGTTGCTTTTGGTTTTAACATTTTTGACCGGGGTGACGAAGACGACGAGCATGATGATAAAATTGGGAGAGCGTTAAAAGCGTTCTCGTTGCCGGCGGATTACGCCCTGTTCCAAAACCACCCGAACCCGTTTAACCCGGAAACGGATATTCTTTTCCAGCTTCCCATCGCAAGCCACGTGGTTTTGAAAGTCTATGATGCTCTTGGTCAAGAGGTTCGCACGCTGGCAGACGCGCCTTATGCAGCGGGTTATCACCAGGTCCGCTGGGATGGGAAAGACGATAATGGCCAACCCAGTTCCAGCGGGACATATTTCCTCAACCTCAAAGCCGGTGACTTCTTTCAAAAGATGAAGATGAGCTTGGTTCGATAACAGGCCACATGCATCATTGGTGGCGTTCGCACCAGGAACGCCACCATAATTAAGCGCTGAGGGGGCTGGGCTCCACTTCCGGCAGCATTCACCTTCCCAAGTTGCTCTTATGCTCGTTCGCTCTTTCGCAGGCTGCATTTGGGCAATTGCTGCCTGAAGCCAAGACCCCGCGGGCGGCGGAAGTCACGCCGTGGCCTAATCACATTTTGCACGTCGGTAGGGAAAGTCCACGCCTTTGAGCTGGCTTTGTACCGTGCCTTCTATGCGGGCGGCCAGTATGCCGTCCTTTTCCAGGCGATAAATAATGCGCTGGGGAAAATCGTGCTCGGGGTTTTCGAACACGGCTTCGTGCGCGCCATACTTCACCAATTTGAACCAGGTTTCGTTCTGGCCGGAGGGCATGGCCACGTAAAAAATCCCGCCATCTTCTTTTTGACGAATCTGCAAAAACTCGAATTCACGCGTTTTGCCTTCGGCAACGGTACGGCTCATGCCGAGCATGAGATCGCCTGCGGGCTTCATCCATTGCTCGACCACTTCACGCCCTTTGCCGCTGCGCTCCCAGCAGCCGGCGAGCCAGGCGAAATCATTGATGGATCCCTTTTGTTCTTGCGCGGAGGCAAACCCGGAGCACAGCATTACAGCAAAGATCTTCTTACGCAAATTCGTGATCATTTCCCATCTCCGTTTAATTTGGCAAGGTCGAGAATACTTCCCCTCGGATGGAAAAACCCGGCGGATGAACAAAACTTTATCAGCTGGGTGTTTCTATCCGTCGTAAAAATCTTTGCCAAAGATACGTAAACTTCAACTCTTGGTATTGTAAAAAATCGACATTCTATTCTTGCGGGTAAGAAAGGCGGACATTTCGGTTTGTTCCAGCAGAAAGGAAGAAGGGTTTTGTCCGGCGAATTGCTGGAAATCGTGAATCAAATGCGCCTGGTCGTAATAGCCGCAAGCCACAGCGACCGCGCTCCAGGAATCCGGCTTGTGGCTGGTTGATCTGAAGACTTTTTGAAAGCGAATAATGCGTGCCAGCATTTTCGGACGGAGGCCAACCATCATCTGAAATTTCCTTTCGATCTGCCGGCCGCCCAGGCCGAGATCCGCAAACAAGCCCTCCACCTGCGCGCGGCCTTCGGTCGCCAAGATTCTGCGCACCGCTTCCTCGATGAGTGGATCACATTGCCAGCGCTCATGCAAGCGCTGCAGCAAGGCGGCTTCGATGAGTTTGATGCCCGCACGCCGCCCATGCGCCAGGTCGAGTCTTTCCTGCAACTTGCCGGCCCATGCCCCCAGGATAGCTGTGCCTGCAAGAATTTGATCGGTCAATTCATACAACGGAACATGCAAAAACGCCAACGCTCCACCGGGGCGGAAACGAATACCCCAAAGCTTGACTTGTCCCATCGGTGCGATGAGGGCGTAACTCATCATTTGCCCGGCTACGAGGATTTGTGGTTGAATCTCAATTGTGCCATTCGCATGGAAGCGCTTAAAAGCATCTGCGACATTGAAAATCAGCTCAATGCAACCATCCGGCATGATTTTGTCTGCGGCAGAGCGAGAGTATTGTGGGCCGGATTGCATGTGCCAATAGGATTCGACATAGCGTCGCAATGGTGGAGAAGGCGGGAATTCGGTATAGCGCATAAGTTGCTGGCTATGCAATTGTGTAGCCGGTTGACGTGTTATCGCCGTCAAGCTTGCGGCGGGTAGAGAAAGGCCTGACCTTAATTTTCTTGGCATTTCGGCTGATCTGAGCGAGATCGTATTGGCTTTGAAGCGCCAACCAACTCTCAGGGCTGCGACCAAAGGCTCTCGACAGACGGACAGCCATTTCTGCGGAAACTCCTGCACGTCCGTTGAGAAGCTGTGATAAGGTCTTTCTGGTAACACCTAACCCCTGTGCCGCTCGCGTCACCGTTAGTTCTAATGGCGCCATGCAAAGATCGCGGATGATTTCGCCTGGATGAGATGGTTTTTTCATTGCCATGAGTCTTGGTCCTCAGCGATAAGCCATGAGGCACTCAAAGTCAGAATAAAATTCTGAAAATTTCTTCGCCAACGGATGAGCAGCGCCCAACGGATTCAGAATTATCCGTTGGTCGTTTTTTAATCCGTTGGAGAGCTGTCTGTCTAGAGCTGCTCCGTAAGGAGCTTCGGTTTTCAGTTTGACATGAAGAATTTCTGCTGCGCCATAAGATTGATGCGCAGCGCCTCCCTCCCTGCGCAGAAGCTTTTTAAAGACCCATCTGATGCTGGCAATCGTAAAATGTGGGGGCGGGCGAATCCCCGGGTTTAGCAAAAGAGTGCGTAACGCTCCCTTCGACTGCTTGTATCAAAAGCCGGGATTCGGAATCGCATCGCGGGTGAGATAATCGGCAAGCGTGAATACCAGCAAAATTGCCAGCCAGAAAAAGCCGGCGCCCACGAAAACCCACGTGAGGCGGCCGCTATAGCGCACATGCATGAAGAAGAGAATGACCAGCAGTGCCTTGCACGTCGCGATGGCGAGTGCGATATAAAGATTCAGCCAGCCGGCGTCGTAAAAAGCGATGTCAACGGTGACGAGCGTCAGCATCAGCAGCGTGACGAAAACCAGGAGGTAGATTTTTCTTGGCGGAATAGCGTGATGTGCCATAGTCTTTGAAATGTAATGGGTGACGCGTAATTGGTAATGCGTAATCCGTAACGCGTAAAACCTAGCTTGCGCATTACGCGTTACACTCACGAATTCTGTTTAGGCTCGTGCGATGAGATAAAGCAAAGGAAATAGAAAAATCCAGACGACGTCCACGAAATGCCAATAGAGGCCGGTGATGTCAACCGGCGTGAAATATTCGGAGGAGAAGCGGCCTTGCCAGGACTGATAGACCAATACGGATAAAATGCCCAGGCCAATAATCATGTGCAGCGCGTGCAATCCGGTCATGGCAAAATAAAAAGAAAAAAAGAGCTGTGCGTGTTGCGGATCGGCCAGCGGCACCGCGGGTCCGAACTCCGGTCCGGGAACCAGGTGTTCGTGAAACTTGTGAGCATACTCCATCACCTTGTTGCCGAGAAATACCGCACCCAAAATCATCGTCAAGAGCAAATAAACGATCAGGGCGCGGCGCCGGCCCAACTGGGAGGCGCGCACCGCCAGCACCATGCTCAAGCTGCTGCAGATCAGCACCGCCGTATTGATGGCCCCGAGCCGGTAATCGAGCAGGCGGCTCGCCTCGGCGAACGCGTGCGGGTACAGGGTGCGATACACCGTATAGCCGGCGAACAGCCCGCCGAAGAACATCACTTCCGTGATCAGAAACGTCCACATGCCGAGCTGTGAAGCGTCAAATTGCTGCTCGGCGGTGTCGAAATGATGCGCAACCTGGGAGGGATCAGCCAACTTCCGCCTCCTGTGGTTTGGGTTTGAGCGGAGTGTATTCGTAAGCTTCTTCCGTCACGATCGGAGTCTTCTCGAAATTTTCCGTGGGCGGCGGCGAAGGGGTTTTCCATTCCAAGCCGGTGGCGCCCCAGGGATTCGCACTCGCGAGTGGCCCGTAACGCAGCGACCAGAAGAAATAGATCAGCGGAATCAAATAGCCCACGCCGAGAATGGAAGCGCCGGCGGTGGACATGACATTCAAAATCTGAAATTCATCGGGGTAAGCATGATAGCGCCGCGGCATGCCCAAATAACCGACGATGAATTGCGGAAAGAAGGTGAGATTAAATCCCACGAACACCACCAGCGCGGCGAAGCGCGACCAGCCTTCGGGATAGAGCCGCCCCGTCATCTTCGGCCACCAGAAATGCAAGCCGCCGAGATAGGCCATGATCGTGCCGCCGACCATGATGTAATGAAAATGGGCAACGATAAAGTAAGTATCGTGCACGTGAATATCGACGGCGAGCGTCGAGAGGAACAGTCCGGTCAGGCCGCCGATGGTGAAGAGTCCCAAGAAACCGATGGCATACAGCATTGGCGCTTGATAGGAGACCGAGCCCTTGTACAACGTCGCGGTCCAGTTGAAAACTTTGATCGCGGAAGGGACGGCCACGAGAAAACTCAAAAAGGAAAACACCATGCCGGCGTAAATCGACTGGCCGGTGGTAAACATATGATGGCCCCATACCAGAAAACTGATCACCGCGATCGCGATGCTGGAGAAGGCGATGAATTCATAACCAAAGATTTTCTTCTTCGAGAAGCAGGTGATCAATTCGCTGATTACGCCCATGGCGGGCAAAATCATGATGTAAACCGCCGGATGTGAATAGAACCAGAACAAATGCTGGAAGAGAATGGGGTCGCCGCCGAGTTTGGGATCGAAAATGCCGAGGTGGAAAAGGCGCTCGAGCGCGACCAAAAAAATCGCGGCCGTGACCACCGGTGTGCCGAGCACTTGAATCAAGCTGGTGGCATAATGCGCCCAAATAAACAGCGGCAAACGGAACCAGGTCAACCCGGGCGCGCGCATTTTGTGAATAGTAACGATGAAATTCAAGCCGGTCAAAATCGAGGAGAAGCCGGTAATGAACACCCCCAGCGCGGTGAGAACGACGTTGGTATTGGAATACGTGCTGCTGTAGGGTGTGTAAAAGGTCCAACCGGTATCCACTCCGCCCAAAAGTATGGCGGCAAACGTGAACAGTCCGCCCACCATGTACACGTACCAGCTCAACAAATTGATGCGGGGAAAGGCGAGATCGCGCGCGCCGATCATGAGGGGGATGAGAAAGTTGCCGAGCGTCGCGGGGATGGCCGGAATCAAAAAGAAAAATACCATCATGATGCCGTGCATCGTGAACATCTTGTTGTAAGTTTCGGACTGCATCATGTCGCCCGCAGGCGTGAGCAATTCCAAACGGATGAGCACGGCAAACAATCCGCCCAGAAAGAAGAAGAGCGTGACGCCGATCAAATACAGAATCGCGATGCGCTTGTGATCGACGGTCAGCAGCCAGGATTTGGCGGTGTACGCGACGTTCAAATAATTCAACCGCCGCGGGCTGTTTTCGGGGTCCTCGGCAAGTTGATGAGATTTAGGAGTAAAAACTGCGGTGGTGCTCATGAAGTGCTCTCGGCTTATTTTTCATGTCATTCAGGAGGAATCTTTTTACGCATTCAGCACCATACCTAATTCCGAAAAGGATTCATCATGATTGACGTCGTCACTGTGACTTTCTAGGCCACGTAAAAATTCCACTTTGGGTTCTTCAAGGCAATTAATTCTCTCTTCTTCTCCCGGCTCAGGTCCTTAATTTCTTTTTCTCGTCGAATGGCCTGATTGATGTCCGCGTATGTTTCAAAATAAACCAGCTTGTAACAATAGTATCGCCCTGCGAAGGTCTCTTTCTTGCCACGATTGCGGTAATGTTGCTGTGATCGTAGTTTCAGGTCACTTGTTACGCCGGTATAGAGCGCTGTCTTGCCTGGATTTGTTGTGATGTAGACGTAGTAATTGCCTTTTTGCATAATCTTCCCCCGATTAGCCGTCTTCTCCAAAAAAATAAGCGCTGTGCTATTCCTGAAAAAGATTCCTCCTGAATGACATTGCGAAGGGCGTTAGATTAAACATGGAATACCCTAGTGACTCCCGCTCTTGCCCATCGACCTGATATACGCGATCACATTCAACAAATCCGTTTCGCTGATCTGGCCTTGATACGTCGGCATGATCGCCGCGTATCCTGCAACCATTTTGGCGTGTGGCTGGAGAATCGATTCCCGCACGTACTCCAAATTCACCGGAACGGTCTGCCCATTTTGCAGGGTCACTTCCGTGCCGAACAGGCCGCGCAAAGAAGGGCCGCGGGCACCGGGCTTATCGCCGTGACAGGTGATGCAGCCGAGTTGTTGAAATCTTTTCTCCCCGGCGGCTGCCGGCGTTTCATCCGTGCCGCTGCCACTGAGCCAGCGTTGGTATTCCGCCGGCTCCATGACCACCACGGAGCCGATCATTTCCGAATGCTTCGTGCCACAATATTCGGCGCAGAACAAATGATACTCGCCCGTTTTCGTCGCTTGAAACCACATGCTGGCGTAGCGCCCGGGCACCACATCCTTCTTGAGGCGGAACGCGGGAATATAAAAACTGTGAATCACGTCTTCCGTGGCCATGGTCAATTTCACCGGCGTGTCCCTGGGAACGTGCAGCGTGTTGATCTCGCGCTGGCCGGTGGGATGCTGCAAATGCCACATCCATTGCTTGCCCACGACGTAGATCTCGAGCGCATCGCGCGGCGGGGTGTAGGCTTCGAAATACATCTTCGCACCCCAGGTAAAAACGCCGAGACAGAGAATGAACGGAATCACAGACCAGGCGAGCTCGAGTTGAATCAAGCCGGGAATCTGGCGCGGCACCTCGTCGTCGGAGCGGCGGCGATAGCGCACCGCAAAGACGTAAATTAAGAAGAAAATCAACAGCGCGAAGAAGAGGCTCAGCGCGGTCAGCAAGTAATAAAGCTTGTCCACTTCACCCGCGAACGCAGAAGCTTGCTCAGGAAACAGTCGGAATTCTTTGTCCATATCCACTTTTCCGGAGTGTTGGATTATTGGAGTGTGGGATCAATGGATTGTTGGGGAAACATCACTCCAGCAATCCAACACTCCATTAATCCAGCGATCCATCCATCCAATGAAATCAACGAGCCACGCAGCTTGCTCAAAGTTAGTCCGTCGGTTTGTCCGGCGCGGGCATGCTGGCAAAATAATTCGCGTAGATGCGCCGGTGGTAATCCTCCAGCAAGTATTTCACGCGCTCCAAGCTTGACGAAGAAACGACGAAGCCGACGTGATGTTTTTTTTCCAGGCGCCAAAAGATTTCCGGCTCACGGAACAGCGAAGTATCGGGATGTTCCTGGGCGGCCAAGGAGATGATCACCGCGCCATAATCCTGGCGATGGGCCGGCACTTCATACTTCCATTCATCCTGCGCGATTTCGATTTTCGCCCATTCCCGCCATAGGTTGATGCCGGTCGAGGCTTCGATCATTTCGACAATGTTCGCGCCGCCCACGCGCGCGGCGGTTTCCAAAAAATAAAAGCGCCCATCTGCATCGGCTTTAATGAACTCCGTATGCGTGATCCCGCGCACATAGCCAAACGCCTCGACGACTTTTTCATTCAGCGCCAGCAGCTCGCGCTCGTCCGCAGAGCGGCGCGGCGTGGTGTGCGTGGAAAAAATCCCGCCCTCGTGCATCACCGCCATGGGTGGCTTGCCGTATTGGTGCACTTCCGCAAATACGACTTTCTTTTCGGAAATGATCGAGTCAACATGGTAAACACTGCCCGGCACAAATTTTTCCATGAGGTAAAATGACTGGCGGTCGCCGAGTGCCTCCAATAACGGCCAGAGTTCAGCGTCGGAATTCACTTTTTTCAAGCCCACGGAAGAGGCCTCGGAACGCGGTTTCAATACCCATGGGGCGGGCACGGTTGACATAAAAGCGCGCAACTGGTCGTAATTCAAGATTTGAATGAATTCGGGCACGAGCATGCCGCGATCACGCGCCCGCGCCCGCATCGCGAGCTTGTCGCGAAAATAGCGTGCGGTGGTTTCGCCCATGCCGGGAATGCGCAAATGTTCCCGCAGGGTCGCCGCCATTTCGACGTCGTAATCATCCAGCGGCACGATGCGGTCGATCACGCGCGTGCGCGCCATGTAGCTCACGCCCAGGATCACATCGTTGCGATTGTACAAATCGGGAATGAAAAACATCTCGTCAATCACGTCGCGCGGCCAGTTGGCGTGTTCTAATTTGCTCACGGTGAGCAAACAGACGCAGCAACCCTGCCGCTTGCATTCGCGCATGAATTCCTGGCCCTTTTCGTAGCTGGAAATGCACAGGATGGTTTTAGCACGCAAGGCTGTCATTGGGCTAGCCTTTTATTGACGAGGATGGAAGATAGATGATCGAGGATCGAAGATAGATCTTCGATCCTCGATCATCTATCTTCTATCCTCGATCCTTAACCCTCGATTCTCGAACAACGGCACGATCACGGCGAAACATGATCAGCATAAACGTTGCCAGGCTCAAGACCGTGGCAATGCCCGCGACACGCAGCGCACTCATTACCACGAAGCTGTACTTGCCCGTCAGTGGATCATAATGGAAACAGTACAACAACAACTGATCCACCGGTGAGCCGATCTTGCCTTCCGACGCTTCCACCAGCGCCAGGCGCAAGTCCCGCGGCGCATATTCCACGCCGTAAAAGTACTTCGAAATTTTGCCTTGCGGCGTGATCACCATAATGCCGCTGGCGTGTGCGAATTGGCTGGTGGCGGGATCATAGCGATAGTGAAAACCCGCCGCATTGGTCAGTGCTTTGATCGCGGTGCTGTCGCCGGTGAGAAAATGCCAGCCTTGCTCGGCTCCGGACCGATCGTATTGCTTTAAATAAACCTGCTTTTTCTCCGCGGCCAATTTCGGTGTTTCCCTGGGGTCGAAACTCACGGTGACGATTTCATACTCCTGGCCGGCGTTGAACTTCAGCAGGCGCACGCTTTCCAGCAAACCGTTGAGAATTTGCGTGCACAGCATGGGGCATTGGTAATAAACAAAGGCGAGTACGACGGGTTTGCCGCCGAAGTACTCGCGCAAAGCCACCGGCTGGCCGGATTCATTTTGAAACGTCGCCTCGAGTGGCAGTGGTTGATTCAACCTTTGCTCGATGCCGACATTGCGCAACATGGGCGGCGGCGTACTCGCACCGAGTTGGGCGTTTGCTCGCCCCGCAGTGAGGAGCATGAGCGTGAGTGTGAAGATCGAGGATAGAAGATAGAAGATTGAAGATCGAAGATTAAGCCTCATGGATGCGATCCTCCATTCTCAATCATCGATCCTCTATCCTCCATCTTCGATCCTCCCTCCTCAGTCCTAAGCGGCAGGCCACGTTGCGCCGTCAACTCGATCGCACGCGCGATGGGTATGCGAACAACGTTGGCCTCGCGCATGACCCAGCCGTAGCTGTGCAATACGGAATCCTCCACAGCGCGCAGATGCTCGAGGTCTTTTTCAGGTTGCACCTGCACGCGCGGGTCAGGCGGCAAAACGCGCTGGCCGGCCAAAGGCGTAGAGGCGCGCGTGGCGGCGGTGGTTCTTTTTTCGAAATAGCCGGCGATGAAAAACATCAGCACCAACACCACGACGCAGATCATCGCCAGGACCAAACCGAATTTTACGACGGCCCCGATGGCGGCATCGCTGGTTTCGTGCTGGAGTTGCGGCGGTTCGCCGGGCGCTGTATGTCTAGCTTCGTGCATGGCTAAGAATTGCTCCAGAGCTCTTTCGTTTGGGGCCGCTGATCATTCAATGCTTATATTGAAACGCTTCCTGCAAACGCGGGTCGTGCAGCGGCAGCAAGGCGCGGCTTTGCAATTGCCAAAAGAAGAAGGCCAGCCAGAGGCCGCCTATGCCGAGCGGCGCCAGCACATCCATCCAATGGAGGTGCAGCTTTTCGGGATGAAAATTCGGCGCGACCACCCAGAACAAATCGACCAGGCGCATCACGATCATGAACGCGGCGATTTTTGAGAGCACCTCGGCTTTGCGTTTCATGCGGCGCAGGAGCAGCAAGAAAAACGGCACGCCAAAGTGAAACACCAGCAAAGTAACGGCAAATACGCCGTAACCGCCGTGCAAACGGTGGACGTACCAGGGAATTTCTTCAGGCAAATTGCCGGACCAAATAATCAAGAATTGTGAAAAAGACACATACGCCCACAACATGACGAAGGCGAACATCAGCGTGCCGAGATCATGAAATTGACGGGGCGAAATGACTTCCGAAATCGGTTTATACTTGGCCAGCATAGCCAGGACCAAGATCGCAAACGCCAAGGTGGAGAGCCCCTGCCCAACGAGGAACAAAATACCATAGATGGTCGAGAACCAATGCGGGTCGAGCGACATCACCCAATCGATCGCGGCGAACGTGGAAGTCAATACAAATACGACCAAACCCGGCCCGCTGATCCTTTCGAGGCGCTCGGTCAGCGACGGATCAGCAGTTTGATCCTGCCGGCCCGACCAGCGATTCAATAAATAAGTGAAAAGCAGCCACAGGGCAAAGTAACCGCATACGCGCAGCCAAAAGAACGGCACGTTCAAATACAGGCTCTGGTGCTGAAGGATTTTGTCCGCCTGCACCACTTCGGGCCGCGCCCAGAGATAAAGCTCGGACATGCCGAAAAACACGGGCAAAAAAAGCGCCAGCATCAGCGGCAAGGTGCGGGTCCCGGCCTCCAGCGAGCGTTGAATGACAAAGCCCCAGCCGCCGGCCACCAAATGATGCAACATGACCAGCGCGAGGCAGCCCACCGAAATGCCGAACCAGAAGAGAAAGCCGAAGAGATAGGAACGGAAGAACTGTTCCACGCTCAGGGTGGCGCCGAAAGCGCAAGCCGCAAGCGCCACCAAACCCGTCAGGAAAGCTTGTTTTTGCAGTCGCTGCAATTGCGTTTTTATGTCGTTGGACTCAGCCATTGGTTTGCTCTATTGCATTGATTTGCGATCCTGCCCTGCATGGGGCAAGGCGGGAGTATCTTGCGACTTTGCCGGCCCAGCGGCCCGCGCCGGGGCGGAACAGCCAGAAGCATTTATTTTGCTTCAAGCAGGCGCCGGCGTTCCTCCGCGGGCACGTCCTCCAACGAGGCGTTCTGGCTCAACTGCAAAGCGCGAATGTAGGCCGCAATCGCCCAGCGATCTTGAACCGAAACGCGGGAAGCATAGCTGTACATCGCACCGAAACCATTGGTGATCACGTCGAAGAAATATCCCGGCGCTGCTTCGCGCAATCGTGGAATGTGAAACGACTGCGGCGGGCGAAAGCCGCGCTGCACGATCATGCCCTTGCCGTCGCCGACGCGGCTGTGGCAGGGCGAGCAGAAAATAGTGTAGCGTTCCTGCCCGCGCAACAAAACTTCCTTCGTGACCGGCATCGGAAAAATCGTCGCTGCTGCGCCGTTGATTTTGCCGGTATAAAGATGTTCGTCCACTTGCAGCTGCCCACGCGCCACCGTGCCTTCGACCATTGGCCGCGAGGCCCGCTGGTCGGCGAAAAACTTGCCCTGCTCCAGCGGCTCGTAACGCGGCTGGTCGTGCATATCCTGGCGGCAGGCGGTTGCGAGCAGGCAGCACGCGAGTACGACGAGCATCGATGATTGAAGATGGAAGATTGAGGATCGATGATCGAAGATAGATGATAAGTTTTTTGAAGTCGAACAGTGCATTGAAAAAGTTATTTTGTGGAAATGGGTTTGCAGAATTTGTCAGCCTCTTGGATCATGCGATTCAGCATGGCGCCGATATGCTGCCAAGTATCATCCAACTCCTTGTGTTGAACAGGATTGATATACTCGCAGTTGAGGGCGTGATCCAACCAAGCTTGAGTTTCCATCGCTTCTCCCAGCGCTTCGTCAATTTTGTTGACAAAAGCCGCCAGATATAATCTTCTCGCCCAACTTTCGGCCAGTAAAGCATTAACCGCACGCGAGGAACGGCGGATTTGATCGGTCATCGCATATTTCTCTTCTTTTGGAAATCCCCGGGTCACCAGGAAGATCTTCTTTGATTCCCGCAATCCAAGTTGATAGACCTCCAGTTCCCGAAAACTCTTAATAATAGCCATAAACCACCTCCCATTATGACATCGAATTAAAATCTCCACCCTCCATCATCCATCCTCGATCTTCTATCTTCGATCCTCGACCATCTATCTGATCCTCACGGCTCCACCTCATACACCCCCAATGGCTTCAAGCCTTCCAAAAACTTTTTCGTGTGCATCAGATCAAACTTGGAGTCTTTGGTCTCGATACACAAGAAGAAACGGTCCCGGCTGGCGCGGCTAAAGCGATCGACATTGAATACCGGGTGATAGGGCTGGGGCAGGCCGTTCAGCGCGAACATACCGAGCACCGCCACGAAGGCGGCGATCAAAATCGTGACTTCGAAAGTGATCGGAATGAACGAGGGCCAGCTATTGAACGGCCGGCCGCCGATGTTGAGGGGGTAATCGATGACGGCGGCGTAATATTGAAAAGCAAAACCCACAACTGCACCCACGCCGCCACCGACCAACACCAGTTTGGGCAGGCGGTTTTTGTGCGTGTGGAGCAGCTCCGCCAGGCCCTCGACCGGAAAAGGCGAATAGGCATCGATTGCGCGATAGCCGGCTTCACGCGCCGTGCGCGTGGCCGCCAGCAGATCTTGAGGACGCTCGAACTCGGCCATGAGGCCGTGGAGTGTGGATTCGTTTTTCATTGTCATACTTTATTCTACGAAGATCGAAGGTATCCGAAAGTCGAGAATTGAGGATCGAGAATCGAAGATAGCAAAAGCCATGCTTCCATTTTTTTTGCAATCCTCAATCCTCTATCCTCGATCTTCTATCTTCAGATTTTCCATTTTCCTCATTTTCGCTCTTTCTCCTCTGGCGCCACCAAGGTGCGCATTTCGAAAATCGAGATTGCGGGCATGACGCGTACGAAAAGAAAAATCAGCGCGAAAAACAAACCGATAGTGCCGAGGTAAGTCGCCCAATCCCACGCGGTGGGATAATACATACCCCAAGCAGAGGGCATGAAATCGCGATGCAGGCTGGTGACCACGATGATGAAGCGTTCGAGCCACATGCCAATGCTGACGATGATGGCAATCACGAAAAGCCCGGCGACGCTGTTTTGCACTTTTTCGAACCACAGCGCCTGCGGCGCGACGGCGTTGCAAAAAATCAACAGCCAATACCAAAAGGCGTACGGGCCGGTCATGCGATTCAGAATCATGAATTGTTCGTAGGGATTTCCGCTGTACCAGGCCATAAATGCTTCCATCGCGTAGCCATACACCACGATCAACCCAGTGGCGAGCATGACTTTGGCCATGTTGCGCAAGTGCCGCATGGTGATGAAATCTTCCAGGCCGTAAAACTTGCGCAGCGGAATCGCCAGAATCAAGACCATGGCAAAACCCGCGTAAATCGCGCCCGCGACGAAGTAAGGCGGGAAGATCGTAGCGTGCCAGCCCGGGATGATGCCGATGGCGAAGTCGAGGCTCACCACGGTGTGCACGGAAAGCACGAGCGGCGTGGCCAATCCGGCGAGCAGCAAATATGCGACTTCGTAACGATGCCAATGCATGGCAGATCCGCGCCAGCCCATAGCCAAAATGCCGTAGAGCCTCTGCAACCACGGATTCTTGGCGCGATCGCGCAGTGTGGCAAAATCTGGAACCAAACCGGTGTACCAAAAAAGAAACGAAACCGTCGCATAGGTTGAAATCGCAAAGACATCCCATACCAGCGGGCTGCGTGTTTGCGGCCACAAGGCCATGGTGTTGGGATAGGGCAGCAGCCAATAAGCCAGCCACGGCCGTCCCACATGCACGAGCGGAAAGATTCCCGCGCACGCAACGGCGAACAGCGTCATTGCTTCTGCAAAACGGTTGATCGAAGTTCGCCATTCCTGGCGCATCAGCAACAAGATCGCGGAGATGAGCGTACCCGCGTGACCGATGCCAATCCACCACACCAGGTTAATGATGGCAAAGCCCCAGCCCACGGGATTATTGATGCCCCAAATCCCAGTGCCTTTGATCAACAAGTAGCCGAGAGCATAAAACAGCATCATGGTGACGGCAAAGGCGATACCGAAACCGATGAACCAGCCCTTGGGCGTCTTGCGCGTCAGCACGATCGAGCTGATCTTGTCCGTGATCGACGCGTAAGTGTGGCCCTGCTCGATGATCGGCTCTTCCGTCAACACGCGAACGTGATGCGGCACTTCGTGACGCGTGTCTATCGCTGAACTCTTGGTCTTTGCCTCAAAATCCGCCATGAAATATTCTCATGTTTGTGGTAGCCCCTTTAGGGGCATGGCGTTCGAGCGTTGAGTGCCTGAAGGCACCACTACAAACTCCGCTTAAGCGTGCTCTTTATCCGTCTCCATTTTCGGATTCGGATTGCGCAAGCGCGCCAAATACGTCGTGCGCGGGCGCGTGTTCAAATCCGTAAGCAAGCCGTAATTCAGCTTGTGGGCTTTCAATTGCGACACCCGGCTGTGGGGGTCGTTGACGTCACCAAAGGCAATGGCCTGGGCCGGGCAAACTTGCTGACACGCGGTGACGATCTCGCCATCACGAATCTGGCGATCTTCGTTTTTGGCCTCGATGCGCGCGGTATTGATGCGCTGCACACAATACGTGCACTTTTCCATTACACCGCGCGAGCGCACGGTGACATCGGGATTGCGCAGCAGCTTCAAATTTTCGGTTTCAAAGTCCGAATATAAAAGGAAATTGAAGCGACGCACCTTGTACGGGCAATTGTTGGCGCAATAGCGCGTGCCCACGCAGCGATTATACACCATGTCATTCAAACCTTCATCACTGTGCACGGTCGCTCCGACCGGACACACCGGCTCGCACGGCGCATTTTCGCAGTGCATGCACGGCACGGGCTGATGATAGACGGCGGGATCATCGAGGTCGCCTTCATAGTAGCGATCCAGGCGAATCCAGTGCATCTCCCGGCCGTTCTCGACCTGATCCTTGCCGACCACGGCGATGTTGTTTTCCGATTGGCAGGCAATGGTACACGCATTACAGCCAATGCATGCGTTCAGGTCAATCACCATGCCCCAGGCGTAGCCCTCGTATTTATGCTCGGGATAAAGCGTCAACTCGCGTGGAAACTCGTGTCCCATATCATGCACAAACTCGGGATGTTCTTGGTATTGTTTGAGCGTGCCCGCGCGCACGAGATGGCGGTTTTCCATGCTATGATGCATTTGCGTCGTGGCGAGCGAATAACGTTCGCCGGTTTTGCGAATCTCGACGCCGGTGCCATGCCAAAATGCCTGGGAAGTGCGCAACACATACGCATTCACGCCCACGCCCTCGCCGACTTTGCCCACGCGGCTGCGGCCATAACCAAAATGGAGCGTTACGCTTTCTTTCGGGTGGCCCGGCGCGAGCCAAACCGGCGCGTGCACTGCTCGCCCATCGAATTTTAGTTCAACGACGTCTCCGTTGCTCAGCCCGAGCTTCTCTGCGAGCGCAGGACTCACCAGTGCGGCGTTGTCCCACGTGAGCTTCGACAAAGGCTTGGGCAATTCTTGCAGCCAGCCGTTATTGGCATAGCGGCCGTCACCGATGGTGGGATCGGGGCGGAAAATGAGTTCAACGGATTGTGGATCGGGAGTCGAAGATTGAGGATTGAGGATCGATGATTGAGGATCGCGGCCCTCTATCTTCAACCCTCGAGCTTCTATCCTCAATTCCTTCACCGGCAACGCCGTCCCCGCAATCACGCCCTCATGCAAGGAGGTTTGCCAAAACTTCTCGAAGTCGGCAGCGGAAGTTTGACTCTTCCAATGATTGCGCACGAGATCGTGGCTGCTTTGGCCGGTTTGTCCGGTGAGAACGGCCAGCACTTCTTGTGAAGATCTGCCGGCGTACAAGGGCGCAATCAATGGTTGCATGATAGCAGCCGTGCCCTCAAACGCGCGCGCGTCGCCCCACGATTCCAACACATGCGCTTCCGGGAGGTGCCAATGACTGAGCGCCGAGGTTTCATCATCGTACAGGCTGAGATGGACGCGCAACTTCACTTTATCGAGCTTGCGCTCGAATTGCATATCGGCGGGCGCATTGAACACCGGGTTACCGCCCAGCATCAGCAACAAGTCAACTTTGCCGGCTTCCATGTCCGCGGCCAGCGCACGCAGGGAATCAATTTGAAGGGCCGGGTGCGCCGTCACGGATTCGGTGTGGATGACGGTTCTGCCCGCATTGCCGAGGGCGTGATTCATCGCATGCGCCAGCGCGTGCAGCAATGGCGTTTGCCGCTCACCGGGAATGATGGCGCAGGCGCCGCGGTGCCGTTTCAGGTCTTCGGCAACGGCCTTGATCCATTTCGCATGAAGATCGAGGATCGAAGATCGAGGATTGCGATCCTCGATCTTCGATCTTCTATCTTCAATCACACCAAGTTCAGAGGCGAGCAACAACGCAAAGCTCTCGACATCGCTGGCGCGCATGACCAGGCGATGATCGGCCATCGTTCCGGCAAGCCCCGGGCTGCTTTCAACAACATAGAGGCGGTTCATCGCAGCGCCGTCCACCACGCGGCGGCGGCCGGCAAACTCGCGCGCGTAGCTTAAACTGCCGGGCATGTCGGTGAAGAAATCGCCATCGAGCGCAAGAATGACCTCGGCAGTGGCCAGCCGGTAGTGCGTTTCTACAAACTGGCCGAAAGCCATCTGCGCGCCCGCGCGTGCGGCGTCGCGATTCACAGGCTCATATTGATGCCACTGGGCACCGGGGAAAGCCGCAAGCAAGGCCTGCAATTGCGCTGCGACCGTGGGCGAGGTAATGGTTTCGGTGAGCACCCGCAAGCCCGCGCCATTTTTCAAGCGCTGTGCTTCCAGTTCGGCCGTGATCGCGGAAATAAACATTTCCCACGTGCTGATGCGGCCCAAGTGGCGCACCACCTGCGAGCGATCGGGATCGTAAAGCGTCAGGACTTCGGCCTGGCCAAAAACATCCGTGGCACCGCGGCTGGCGGGATGCTGCGGATTGCCCTCGATCTTCGTGGGCCGGCCCATGTGATTTTCCACCAATACGCCATTGGCATAACCCTGGCGCAGCACCGCGCTGGCATAAAACAGCGGCCGTCCGGGAATGACGTTTTCCGGCTGGCGCACGTAGGGGAGGATTTTTTCCTGCGGCTGTTTGGTGCAGGCATTCAATCCTGCGAGCGCGAGCGAAGCGCTCATCAGGCGCAAAAAGTCGCGGCGATCGAGTGTGTTTTCCCACACCTGTTCGTGCTGGGGGAACTCGTCGTGCAATAGTTTGCCAAAGGCTGCGCTCTCCGCCAGTTCTTCCAAGCAACGCCAATATTGCGGGCCGCGCGCTGCTTGCAATCGCGCCCGCAGTTGCGCCAGATCTATGTTGGTTCCCTCGCCGTTAATTTTCATCGATGGCAAATCGAGCAGTTGGTGAGTTTCTGGATTTTATATTCCTGCACCAATTCGCGGCCGCGTACGGCCTGCTCGCCCTTGGCCAGCGGCCTCATGCTGAAAACCTGCTCGCGCGGGCCCACGAACTTTTCCGGCGCGCGATGGCAGGCCAAGCACCATTCCATATTCAATGAATTTTCACGCCAGGTCAAAGCCATCTCGCCCACCGGGCCGTGGCAGGTCACGCAGGCGATGCCTTTTTTCAAATGAATGCTGTGATTGAAATAAACATAATCGGGCAGATCGTGCACGCGAATCCATGCGATCGATTGATTGTCGCGATAGCTCGCGCGCACCGGCTCCAGCATCGGACTGGTGGCATGAATTTGTGAATGGCACGTCATGCAGGTTTCGGTGGGCGGGAGGCCGGCGAAACTGCTGTTCTCCACCGAAGTGTGGCAGTAGCGGCAGTCAATGCCAAGCTGCGTCACATGATGGCGATGACTGAAGGGCACGGGCTGTTCGAGCGCCACCTGTGCACGAGTGACGAACGGCGAGCGCTCGATCACGGCGAGAATCCACAAACCTGCGCCCACGAAGAAAATCGCGCCGAAGATGCTGACTTTGGAGAAGGTGTTGGTGCTGGGATGAAAAATCTGAGCCAAGCGATCCAGTTATTCCATTGCTAGTGCAATCTGTGCTTTTTGAGCAAGGAAATCCAAAATCCAAAGCTCAAAATTCAATACACCTTTGTGCTTTGTGTTTTTGAGTTTTTCGTTTCCGGCTTGTCCGGGCGAGGGGCATTTCCTCAGAATTGCGCGGAAAAACAGCCAAGCGAAAAAAGAAGACGACTGAAATTATAGCAGCACTGCGTGCGATTCGCAAAAGTCAGAGGCAAAAATAATAAAGAAATGCAGAATGTCAAGCGGGAAAGTTGGAACGATAGACGATAGACGTGAGACGATAGACGTGAAACGGAGTTTAAACGTTTCGTCTGCAATTCTCTTAAGTCTTCCGTCTGACGTCTATCGTCTCACGTCTGACATCTCACGTCTACCTCGTTTTTACCATCAACCTCGACAGCATGGCGAACAGATGATTGAGGGGTTCTGACAGTGTCGCACAATCTCTTGCCGAACAGAATTTGAGCGCAGCGGCGATTTCCATTTGTGTATCGATTTCAACCAGCGATGATCGGGCGATTTCAAAAAAGCGTATTCGCTCTCTTCCAGAAACCCGTGCGGCGCCTTCGGCAATATTCGATGGAACCGAAACAGCCGCCCTTCTTAGTTGAGCTGTCAAGCCATAGCGCTCACCGCTCGGGAACGCCTCTGTCAGCAGATAAATCAGCTTCACAAATTCCACCCCCTGCTGCCACACCTTCAGTTGTTTGTGTTTCAATTTAAGCATGACATCCTCCCAATTGATATGATTAGAAGTTTGATGTACTGAGAACGACTACCAGCGCTCAAGAAACACTTCTGCGCTTCCATCGTCTCACATCTGCCGTCTCACGTCTCACGTCTGTCCTCTCACCTCCATCTCCGCCAACCACTTCGCAACCTCCTCCGCCAATTCCCCAAAATTGCGGTTCATCAAGCTTGGGCCGAATTGCGTCAAATCGATCTCGGTTTTTAGCTGCAACTCGTCTTCCAAAAACATCAAAAAATCGACCACATCCAGGCTGTCCATGAGCAGTGAAGTCACGGGCTGCGTGTGCAAATTTTCCACAGCGTCGAGCGATCTTTTTTCGGAAAAATATTTTTGCATCAACGCCATGATTTTATCGGCGTCCATTCATTTCTCCTTTCGCACACGTCCATAAATGACGTTGAATCCCGCGCCCATGGTGAGCAAGTTGATGGCGGCGCCGGCCGGCGTGCCCGCCGCCAGTTCTTTGAGAATGAACAACAAGCTCGCGCTGCTCATGTTGGAATATTTGCGATAGTGCTCGAGCGAAGCCTGCAGCGCAGCTTGAGGAATGCCCAGTTTGCGGCCGATGCGCACCAGCAGCGAGATGCCCGCGGGATGAATTGCCCAGCGTGGCTCATGCTGCCATCCGTTTTGCGTCGTGCTCAGGGCCTGCATCACGAATTGCCGCACGTCATTGTTGAAAGTTTTTTCATCCGCCAATGCGAACGTATAGTAGCGGCGATAGTCCCAGCGAATCAAATCCAAGCCGGTATCGGCTTGATGTGCATAATGCAAATCTTCCAGCGCCAGCGCCATTTCGCCAAGATGGGGTGAAGCAGAAACCCAAACCGCGGCCGCACCGTCGCCGAAGGTGCAGTTGCCCTGCCAAATGTCCGCGCGCGGCGAGGTCACGTCGAGCAAAGTCGTGGGCAATTCCACTGCCACGATCAAAATATTTCTAAATGAATCATCGAGCGCGCGGGCGAGATTCAACGCCTTGCTGCTGCCCGTGCAGCCGACATTCCCGAGATCGAGCATCATGCTATCGCTGCGAATAATACCCTTGAGCCGGGCCGCCAGGCGATAGCTGATGCCCGGCATTAAATTGCCGGTGGAGGTCGTGGTCAATACCGCGTCAAAAGTGATGCCCGCCGCTTCAGCGACCGGCTGGATTTGTGCTGCCAGCTTGGCCAGCGCCTGTTCCGTGCCGGCTTGAAACAACGCGGCGCGGCTTTGAAAATCCTGCATGTCGTGCATGTCGTCGGCGAACATATAACGCGTGCGCTGCCCCACCAGGCTGTATTGCACGAAACTGCGCAACTCTTCAAGAGCTTTTTTTTCGAGTGGAAGCTTCAAGAGACAAGGCTCATACAACTGCCACAAAACGGCGTTGTCCATTTCATGGCCGACGTTGGCGGTGAGGATGGCATTGAGGAAGCGCATATACAGTAGAAGATTGAGAAGTCGATAAACTGCCTGGCAAGATAATACCGGCGGGAGAGAAATGCAAATTGCCTGGAGAGAAAAAAAATGCCACACACCGTTGCAAGTGTGTGGCATGCTGCCTCTGCCTGTTTTCGATCAGGTCAAAGGACCTTATTTCGCCAGTACCATCTTCTTGAACTGCGAGAAGTCGTTGGCGGTCAGGCGATAGTAATAAAGACCGGAAGTATACCCATTGGCGCTCCACATGACTTGATGATAACCCGCAAGCATTTCGCGATCGACCAGCACTTCAATTATCTGGCCGATTGAATTCAAGATGACCAACTTCACGTGACCACGTACCGGCAAAGCGAACGCGATTGTGGTTTGTGGATTGAACGGATTGGGATAGTTGTTGCCCAAGGCATACTCCGTTGGGACTTCCAGAATCGGGCGATCAGCCACGCCGGTGATCAAAACCGAAAGCTCGTTCGAGAAGGCGCTGACATTGTCGGCATAATCTTTGGCCTTGATGGCATACACGTATGAAGTGTTTGCCTGGATATTGCCATCCTGATACTGCAAGCCAGTCACCGTTGCGATCGGATCGCCGAAACTGGGAGCGCCTGCCAAGCGACGATAGACGGAATAAGAGGCTGGCTCTTCATTGTCTGGCTCAGTCCAGCTCAGTTGTACGAACCCGCTCTGCTGCCCGCCGCTCAATGTTGGCGCATTCGGCGCGAGATCATCGGTTGAAGTACCACAGGCCTCATTGGAATTGGCGAATACTAGCGAGTCGGCCGTATGGGCGGAGATCATAAAGCAGGCCGACACGCCATCCTGCAAAGTCGGCGCGACATAGTTATAGTCAGGATCAGAATGAGCTAGCACAGCGGCGATGAAATCCCACGCCTGGGCGGAGTTGGCGTCGTAGAAGCGTGTGCCTGGGACCAAGGCCAGCACATCGGTGTCAATCATCGCGCGGCGGTTTTCCACTGATATAAATCGGCCAGTTGGGCTTTCGCCGGCGTCGCTCCCAAACTTGCGCCAAACGCCGTAATGCGTGATCGGCACACCGGCGACAGCGCCATCATTCGGCGAGCGCGTCCAGCTCAAGCGCACTTGCTTGCCTTGATCGCCGCCGATGTCGGTGACGCTGGACAAGGTGGCAGCGCGGAGACCCTTGCCGCTCACTGCGACACTCCAGATCGTCCAGTCAGCGTCATTCACGCCTTGATACCGGAAGCGGATCCAGACATTCGAATAGCCCGCCGCCCAGCGCGTAATATCGAGAACCGCGGGGCTCATGCCCGCCGTGAGGAAGGCCGGGTCACCATAGTTCTGACCGGTTTCTGGATCGATACCGCGCAAGCGTTCCGAGCCGGGAACATCATTCCAACTGGTACCGCCGTTGTTGCTGACTCCCACCGAGAAACGCGTGAAACCGAAGCCACCCACACCTAGTGCTTTAAAAGTTAGCCAAGCGTCAGACGCCACACCACTAAAATCGAGATTGGGGACAATCAGATCTTCATCTTGTGGCCGCCCCAGTGAATCGAATTGCACGTAGGCGCCAGAATAATCCACATCTAAGTTAACGAATGGCACCAAAGCGGAGGCTGTGGTTTGCCAGGTCACTACACCCGGATCTGATCTCGAGGTGTTGACTTGGAACCCACGCGCTTGCAGTTGAGCGGGCGTCGGGCTTTCAGGGGCGTCCCACAAAGCGGAGGAGAAGAGCACGTTGCCGTCATGCACCACGAACGGAGAATAGCGCGCATCTCCAACACCGTCCGGATCGTCGGTCGCCACTCTGGTGGTGTCGTTTGTGCGGCCTTCATCGTTGCCCATGTGGATGTACGCGGTGATTCTGTATACGCCAGGTGCCATGGGCGTCCATGCATCCACGGAGGGAATGGCTACGGTCCCGCCTGGGGCGATCGGGCCGGCCCGCCGGCCAGCGACAGAAGCGACCTGCGCGCCAGTGTCGTTATTGAAAATCGTTCCTTGCCATTGCACATTGGCTTGCGGGTTCGTGCCAAGATTCGAAACGTTCAACGCAAATGTTTGCGCCTCGCCCACCCTCATCGGGAACGGAACACTGACATCTATGGCAGCAATATCGTCTTGAATGCCTTCGCCGACGAGATTGACGTCATCGATATAAAGACCGCGCCCTGGTGGCGGTGCGGTCGACGTTTCGCCGGTCAGATCATAGGCAAACATGATTCCGATTCGCACTCTGTCTCCAACAGCCAGCGTACCGTCGCCGCCAGTGAGCAACAAGTTGCCCGGAACCTGAACATTAATCCAGTTCGGAGTGGGATTGGCGATGCCTACATCTGACGCTACTGCGTTGCCAGGCGCGAAGCCCTCGGCGACCATGCTAGACTCGCCGCTTTCCCCACCGTCGTCATTAAAGAATATGCTTATGGCATCTCGGACGAGGATGTTGTCCAAGGCGAAAATAGCGCCGGTTTGGGCAGTTAGGTAGTCTCCGTTTGCACTGAACCGAATCTTGATGACTTTGCCCGCATAAGCGTTCAGGCTCACACTGTGACTGGTCCAAATTGCCGTGCCTCCTCTCGCGCTGCCGTGAAGGCCATCAAAGGACGCTACAGTACGGTAGCTCACAAAATCATCATCCGAGGTGAAGACATCGGCCTTGTTATAGTCAAATTCCGGCTTGGAGATCGATTTGTAGAGGAAGCTCAAGGTAATTGGTGTTTGGGCGCTGGTCAGATCAATCTCGGGAGTCGTCAGGAATTGCCTACTGAAAACGTCGAATGGCGGAACACGCGGATTATGCGCAGCCCAACTGCTGGTGCCAGCGCCAGGGTCATTGGCATCGAACGCCCACAATGAGGTGTCAAGCCCAAAAAACACGTATAATCGGCTCGTTGGTAGGACTGCGTCCCAGTCAAGCCAAAAATCCAAGGATAGGCGGTCCAAGGGCTGGCCGCCTTCAATTTGCGCGGGAATGAACATGCCCGGAGACATCAGCATATCCGTGTTCAGCGAGGTCACATTGGTCTCATGCCAACTGGTAGCGGTGCTGTGGAAGTTGTTGATGGCCAATTCCCAATCGCTGCGGTCTTCGTCGACCGGGCCCTCTGGGGTCGTTCGTATGCCCCACGTCGCCCCGCTTTGCCATCGTCCTTGCCCTCCTTCGAAGTCATCGAAAAAAACGACATCTTGGCGTGAATCTGTTGTTTGATGGGATTTGGATTTTGAGGAGATCGCCGTGATTGCAGTTTCATCCGTCTCGAGTGAGGTGATTTGAAAACGCTCGACGTCTTGCTTGGATACGAACTTCTGAATCTTAGTCTTGGCGTCCAGGGTCTTCCTTTTGGCGTCAGGCGCAGAAAGAAGTCCCAAACCGCAAAGAGAAACCGTCAAAATTGGAACTACAAATTTCCGCTGCATACGCATACTCCCTCGGCGACTAAAGGTTTGAACGGGTCTGAAGCTCAACATTAGCATGGCAAGGTTCGTCAATCATTGCGCATCGCCTCCTCTCTTGAACTGGTCAGGGTGGACGCGTTTTTGTGGAATCTTCCCCAATCCATGCACTACTGCTTCGAAGACGGCGTTCTCGCAAATGCATGAGAAGATTCCTGCGGATTACCAAAATAAAAATACCATTCCCCCAAGTAAAGACCGCTAGATATTGGCCGGCCGATTGCGTCGAGCGACCGGCCGACCAAATGACCCTATTTCGCCAAAACCATCTTCCTCACCGCCACAAAATGGTTGGATTCAAAGCGGCAGAAATAAATCCCACTTCCAACCTTCATCCCCTGCTCATCGGTGGCATCCCAGGTGATGTGATGTTGGCCGGCGGCATATTCACCAGCGACCACGGTGCGAACCAGATTTCCCGCTAGGTCGTAGATGGCTATTCTCACAACTCCAGCTTCCGGCAGATCAAACTGCAACCGGGTCGTGGGGTTGAACGGATTGGGATAGTTTTGATGCAAAGCGAAGTCTTTTGGCACCGGAGCCAGATCTTCGGCCTGCTTCGTTTCAGATTGCTCATCGCTAGCAATCATGGAATTTGACAAAACACGGGAGCATTCGTCGAAGACCAAGCCCTCGCCGTCAAGCTCCGGGATGAGAGCGAACACGCTTGCCACATAGGTCGTGCGGTTGATTTGGTAAAGGCTGCCTGCATGGTTGCACGCAAACAACCTGCCGTCCTTGCTGAATTCAATTGTCTCCATTCCCTCGATGGTGTGGCCGACCGGCGTACCAACACCGTTGCTCGTGTTGACGTTGAAGATTTGTCCATTATTATCTTGGCAGAGCACATACAGTTGCGCCTGAGGCACCGAGTGGTCGAAGGAAGCGCACTCGAGATCGGGATCCCCGCTGGTGATCTTTAGTTGAGACACGATCACACTGGCCGTGGTGGTGTCGATCCTCAGCAAGCGGTCGTTATGGTCATCGATGCCGTACAGCACATTGGTCTGGTCGTTGAACGCCAACGCGTTGATATCGAAAATACCGACGCCAGAGCTGGTGCGGGTGTACCCGACGCTATACGCATTGCCGGTTTGCAAATTCAACTTGAACAAGGCCGATACGTCCTTCGTGTTCGAAATGATGTAAGTGGTTCCCGTGTTGCCATTACGGGCCATCGCTTCGGTATCACTGCCAATCGGCTTGCCAAGCTCGAAACCAGCGAGCGGGGGACGGCCCGCGTAAGCGGAGCCGCGATAAATGATCCTATTGACGACCACGGTTTTGACGGGCGGCGTTACATCCATACGAATACGGGTCAATTGCTCGGGATCCTCGTCCGAAAGGCAATACGCATATTTCGCTTCACACAAATTCGGCGTGCATGAAAACGAAGTCTCGCAAGTCCCTGGGCAGCTAGTGGCGTCGGTTACAGTCACCGAGAAGGTCGCCGGACCGGAACCGCCCGCGGTGTAGGTGATGGTGTTCGTCCCTTGCCCATCTGTGATACTCCAGCCGGCGGCAAGCGCGACCGGGTCGAGCGACCATTCATAGTTCGTAAAACCTGCTGCTGCGCTTAGTTTGTTACCGCTCGAGCCGCACACAGGAAGCTGGCTCGGCGGAGACAATGTGCAGGTTATGGGCGCAGGCTGTGTGATCGTCACGCTCCGGTTTGTCTTGCAGGCTTTCGCATCTGTCACCGTGACGGTATAGGTACCAGCGGCCACACCGGAAATATCCTCAGTCGTTGCGCCGTTCGACCATGCGAACGTGTATGGCGAGGTCCCGCCGCTGACGGTCAGATTAATCGCACCATTGTTGCCGCCGTTGCACGTCACGTTCTGATGTGTCTCGGTTGACGCGAGAGCGTTCGGTTGGAAGATGGTGATCAATGCGCTCTTTGAACACTCATCGCCGTTCGTCGGCGTCACCGTGTGCGAACCCGTTCCGGCGTTTTGAAAGGTGTGCGGCGAAGTTGCCTTGGCAAGTGCCTGATTCTTCACCGTCACCGTCTGCGAATCCGGACCGTCATTCACAAAGGTGCGAGGCGAAGTTGCTGTGGTAAATGACCCATTCTTCACCGTCACCTGATGCGAACCCGGACCGTCATTTACAAGGGTGCGCGGCGTAGTTGCTGTGGCTAATGGCCAGTTCTTCACCGTCACCGTATGCGAACTCGGACCGACATTCATAAAGGTGTACGGCGAGGTTGCCGTGGCAAACGTACCATTCTTTACCGTCACTATATGCTGACCCGCAGCGACATTCACAAAGGTATGCGACGAGGCTGCCGGGACAAATGCTCCGCCATCGAGGTTGATCAAGTAGGAACCGGTGCCACCACCAATCGTCGCCGTGATAGTTCCATTGTTGGCGCCGTGACAGGTCACGTCCGTCTTTTCCAAGCTTAACGACAATTCCGCGGGTTGACCGACTGTGGCACTCGCAGTCGCGGTGCAGCCGTTGGCATCCGTAACGGTGACAGTATAAGTGCCGGCCGGAACGCCGGCCAAATCTTCCGTGGTCGCACTATTTGACCAAGCGAAGGTATACGGCGTCGTGCCGCCACTCACCGTCAGATTCACCGCACCGTTGCCGCCAAAGCACAAGGCATTCGTTGCGGCCGCGCTCGCCAGTAACTGCGGGGGTGCAGTAACCGTGGCAGTTGCAGTCGCGGTGCAGCCGTTGGCATCCGTAACGGTGACAGTATAAGTGCCGGCCGGAACGCTGGCCAAATCTTCCGTGGTCGCACTATTTGACCAAGCGAAAGTATACGGTGTCGTGCCGCCACTCACCGTCAGATTCACCGCACCGTTGCCGCCAAAGCATGAGGCGCTGGTCGCCACTGCCGTAGCGGCAACCTCAACTACCGTGAGCTTCGTACATACGGTTTCACCCTCGACACCGCAATCACTGTTGCTGGTAACCTTCACGCACACATCATACGGTTTCGCCTCAAGGGCTGAAGTGGGAATCGTCACACTTGGCGCATTGGTGCCGATGCTGATGCCGTCAAGCGTCCACTGGTAGGTCAGGGTGCCGGTGCCTGAAGCGGTGGTGGTGAAAGTTGCAGAAGTACCTTTGCACACAGTCTGGGGGAGGAGGTCAGCCGCGTTGGGAACCGCACATACGGCTCCTGCAGAAAGCGAGCGATCCTGGTTGCCCAGGTTACCGAGATTCCAGCCGATCAACCGCATGTGATAAGGAGAACCGGAGATGCCGCCGGCGGCATTGCCTGGGCCCCAAACCTCGGCGCTGGCAATGTGACCACCCCACGCCAGCACTGCCGTTGGCCAGTCAACTGTAAAGGTCACGGTAATCTGCGTTTCTGATTGGTTCGCGGTCAGACTACCCTGGGTTGTATATACAATATTGGTGATCGTACCGTTCCAGAGCGCCATCATTCTCTCAGAGGCGGGGAGCTCGTTAAAGCTTTTCGTAGGCTGGCCGGGGAGTGGGACTGGGATTGGTGATCCGGCCGAGCTTGGAGCCGGAATCGGAAGCGTACTCGGCGAGCCGAGGATGCCTGAAACGCCGAGCGTCGGATTTATCTCCTCTGCCGTGTTGTGTGGCCCAAAAGTATGCGGCTCGAGACGGTTGTAATGCGTCAGATAGTCAAGCGCATGCTTGCCGCTGTTTCTAATGTCATAACCGATAGTGAGCGTGATCGGCGTTCCCGTCGGCAGATTGGTCATGACCACGCGGTAGGGCGCCGAATGGCCTTCGAGGTAGTGGGATTGTGACGCTCCCAAGTTTCCGTTTTGCCAATTACCCGGAGTCACGGGTGAGCCCGGCGTGCCGTTCCTCACCTGCTCGAGAGTCACTGATGCTGGCGGTGCCACAGGCGTCGTCCTTGACGACGAAGGTCCGGATGCGGCTCCTGCCCCAAGAAGACCAGGCAGAAGCAGCGCACTGAAACACATTGATAATTGTAAATTCTTGCGCTTCATTTTATACTTCTCCTGTACTTTGGTTTGAAAAACTAATTTGACAATGTTAAGTTGGCTAAAAAAGCCCCTACTTTTTGTCATTCTGCAGGAATCAGACTGTGTGAAAACGTCTGTTTCGAAGTCAGGCTGAGCGAAGGCGAAGCCTGAATATTGAGCTTAGCACCCTTCGACCACGCTCAGGGTGACACGCTTTTTGGTTTTCACACAGTCTGAATCTTCCCACGAGGCTTGCACACAAACTTAGGGAAGATCCCGAAGTTTCGGGATGACAAATTGAGAATTTTGGAATCAAAATTCTTTACAAACAGAGCAAGTTATTAGACCGTCGCTGGGACTGCAATCATCGCGCGTTTTATCCATTCATCGATGATCTTTGCAGTTTTGTTCAGCGCTTGAGCCAA
>JBIOXB010000097.1:0-13881 GCA_044869275.1 bacterium | reverse complement strand
GCTGACCGCGCAGCTTGCCAAAGCTTGGTTTTTTCATATGGCGTGCATCCGGTCGAGGTCGCGGAAGCCCCAACCAATTGGCGCGACTTTGCCGTAGCCTGGCTGCGTGAGCAACAATTGACCGGCGGTATTGCCATGCTTGTGGCCGGCCCGTCCGACCACGCGCCGGAAGCCAACTATCGCCTTGAATTCATGCGCGTCGGTGGTTTTTAAACTCTGGTTTTTGCATTTCGATCAATGAACACCACACCACACAAAACTTACTCGCCGCCAAACGGCTTTATACGGTTTATTCCAGCGCTGCACTGGCTGCGTCATTATGACAAGAGCTGGCTGCACGGTGACTTGATCGCGGGGATCACACTTGCGGCTTATTTGTTGCCGGCGGGCCTGGGAGATGCCTCCCTTGCCAATCTCCCGCCCGAAGCCGGGCTTTACGCGTGCTTGTTTAGTGGGTTGGTCTTCTGGCTGTTTTGCAGCTCGCGCCACACCGCCATCACCGTCACCTCCGCGATCTCGCTGCTCGTCGGCGCGTCGCTCGGAGGCATTGCGGGTGGCGACCTCGCGCGTTTCGGCGCACTTGCGGCGGGCACGGCGCTGCTGGTGGCGCTGCTCGGCTTCCTCGCGTGGCTGGCAAAGGCAGGCGCGATCGTGAATTTCATCTCGGAAAGCGTCATGACCGGATTCAAATGCGGCGTGGCGCTCTTTCTCGCCAGCACGCAGTTGCCCAAGCTGTTTGGCTTTCACGGTACGCACGGGGATTTCTGGGAAAACAGTGCGCACTTCTTCAAGCATTTGAGTGACACGAACTCCGCGTCCCTGGGGATCGGCCTGACCGCGCTCACGGTGCTGGTGCTGGGCAAGATGTTCCTCAAAAACAAGCCGGTGGCGTTGTTCGTCGTCATCGGCGGCATTGTCGCCTCAGCGTGGCTCGGTTTGGAAGCACGCGGCGTGAAGCTGCTTGGCGAAGTGCCGCAAGGGCTGCCGGCAATCGGCCTGCCCGCCATTCATTTGACTGATCTGAATGAGCTGCTGCCGCTCGCGTTCGCGTGTTTCTTGCTGGGCGCGGTGGAAACGGCCGCCATCGGCCGCATGTTCACGGCCAAGCACGGCGGCCGGCTCGAGGCGAACCAGGAATTCCTCGCGCTCGCCGCGGCCAACCTCGCGGCGGGGTTGGGCCGTGGCTTTCCCGTGAGCGGCGGCATGTCGCAGTCCGTGGTGAACGAAGGCGGCGGCGCGCACACACCCATGTCCGGGCTGATCGCGGCGGGAATCGTTTTGGCGGTGGTCTTGTTCTTCTCGCACCTCCTGCATGCGCTACCGCAGCCCGTACTCGCGGCGGTGGTGCTGGTGGCAGTGGCCGGCTTGTTCAAGCTCTCAACGCTAAAACAGCTTTGGCGCGGCGACCGTCCCGAGTTCGTCGTTGCCGTGGCTGCGCTCCTGGGCGTGCTGGGGTCCGGCCTGCTCCGCGGCGTGTTGATCGGCGCCATCATCTCGCTCGTGCAGTTGCTCCGCCGCGCGTCTCAACCGCACGTCGCCTTCCTGGGTCGCATTCCCGGCACGCGGCGTTTTTCGGATCGCGAGCGGCATCCGGACAACGAGCTGATTCCGAGTGTGCTGATTTTCCGGCCCGAATCCGGCCTGGTTTACTTCAATGTGGATCACGTCTGCGACGATATACTCGATCACGTGCATGCTCAATCCACCCCGCCCAAGGCCGTCGTGCTGGATCTCTCTGCCGCGCCGCGCGTGGACATGCAAAGCGCGCAAGCGCTTGCCGGGCTCGCCAATGAGCTGGCCGGCATGGGCATCCGCGTCCAGGCCGTTGAGGCCCGCGCCGCGGTGCGCGACCGGCTCCGGGCCGAAGGTGTAGACGACAAGCTCGGCGGCATCAATCGCTTTACCACTGTCGCCGATGCGGTGGATGATCTGCAACGCAAATGATCTAAGCTGAATGACACATAACCGCAGAGTCGCCAAGAGCGCGGAGCTTGAAAGAGTTGAGAATAGGGTGACAAGATTCAAGAGCACATTACTTTCACATCGAACAAACGCGAATTCGATAGTTTGAAGTTCACTGCAAACTCAGCGACTCCGCGGTTTGATTTTATGAATTAACCAGACCCAAAACTTGGAGAGATTTATCCCGCGTTTGAAAAGTCAATCGCACCTCGAATAAATCAAAGGGAGGTAACCCAATCTATGGAAATCAAAGAAATCATCAAATCGGCGCGCAAGCTCGCCGCGCCTTTTCAAGTGACCAATGGCAAAGATTTTCGCCTAAAGGACTTTGACCCCGGCGATACGCTCGAATTCAAAGATGAAGACAAGCCGCGCGCAAAGGAAGCGCTGGCAATGGGCGTGGAGGCATTGGCAGAATTGCAGGAACGGCTCTATGCGCAGGACAAGTGGGCGGTGCTGGTCATTTTCCAAGCCATGGATGCCGCCGGCAAGGACGGCGCCATCAAGCACGTCATGTCCGGCGTCAATCCGCAGGGCTGCCAGGTTTTTTCGTTCAAAGCACCGACGAGCGATGATCTCGACCATGACTATCTGTGGCGCTGCACGAAATGCCTGCCGGAGCGCGGCCGCATCGGCATCTTCAACCGTTCTTATTACGAGGAAGTCTTGGTGGTGCGGACGCATCCCGAGTTTTTGGAGAAGCAAAAGCTCCCGCTCGAGCTCATCACCAAAGACATTTGGCAGGAGCGTTTCGAAGACATCCGCAATTTCGAACGCTACCTTTCGCACAACGGCATCGCCCTCTGCAAATTCTTTCTGCATGTTTCCAAAAAAGAACAGAAAAAGCGCTTCCTGGAACGCCTGGACAATTCGGAGAAGCACTGGAAATTCTCCGCCGCCGACGCCAAAGAACGCGAGTTCTGGGGCGATTATATGGAAGCATACGAGGATATGATTTGCCATACGGCGACAAAACAGGCGCCGTGGTACGTGGCGCCGGCCGACAACAAATGGTTCACGCGCTTGGTCGTTGCCGCCGCGGTTATCGATACGCTGGCTGGACTCGACCTGAAATATCCGGAAGTCAGCGAGGAAAAAATGCAGGAGTTGGCCGAAATCAAAAAGGCGTTGCTGAATAAGTAAGCACAAAGGCCAAAGCACAAAATCCAAAATACGAAGCCCAAGCGGTGATGCGGAAAATTCAAAAACCCTCGCATGAGGTCTGAACTTTGGATTTTGAATTTTGCATTTTGAATTTCATATGGCAGCAACTCAAACTGAAAAACGCCGCCAGGTGCTGGATCCGGTCGAACGCGCCTCGGAGATTCTGTTCGGATTGATCATGGTGCTCTCCTTTACCGGCTCGTTGAGCGCCGCTACTGCGGGCCGGGAGGAAATCCGGACAATGCTCTTTGGCGCGCTGGGCTGCAATCTGGCTTGGGGGCTGGTCGATGCGGTGATGTACCTCATGAATACGCTTAGCGAGCGCGGGCGCGACTTGCTCACGCTGCGGCGCGTGCACCAGGCCACGGCGCCGGAAGAGGCCTCTCGCCTCATTGCGGCGGCGCTGCCTCCGGCCATCGCCGCCGTTCTGGGTCCGGCGGAGCTGGAAGCGATGCGCCTGCAACTGCAGCGCCGGCCCGAGTCGCCCGCTTCTCCGCGCCTGGTTCGCGAAGATTTCAGCGGCGCGCTCGGCGTGTTCTTGTTGGTCTTTCTGTCCACGTTTCCGGTGGTCGTTCCGTTCTTGGTGATGCGCAATGCCATGCTGGCGCTGCGCATTTCGAACGGCGTCGCCATTATCATGCTGTTTATGGTGGGCTATTCCCTGGGACGCCACGCGGGCTATGCTCCGTGGCGCGTGGGCCTTGCGATGGTTGTCCTCGGCCTGGTCTTGGTCGGCATCACTATCGCGCTGGGAGGATGAAGATCAGATCCTCACTGATAACTGAAACAGAAGGAAAGTGTTCGATGGCAAAAAGCAAGCTCTGTCTTGTCACTCTGTTCATGGCAGCCTTGTGCTCGCAAGAACTGGTTGCACAGGCAACGCGACTGTCTCCTGCCGGAAGCGATACGGCTCAAGCAGCTAAAAGCGGCAGTTCGGAGAATCCCATGGATTGGGCATGGAAAGGTGATTTTCGTCCCTTCCTCGAAGCGAATTACGGCCTGGGCACGCCTAAACACAGAGGCTTTGCAATTGATTTCTCCGAAGTCGGCCTGGCGGAGATCAAAATCGGCTTCAGCGAGATCAAACAATTCAAGGATCACATCTACTCCATTGATGACCGTTATTTGTACGGTAGCTACATTTCGAAGGACATGGATTATAACTACGAAGCCGTGGGAGCCGAGGTCACCAAGGCCACCAGATTCGGCACTGGCAACCGCACGGGATATGGCTATAGGGCCGGAGCATTCGATCTTTTGCCGTATGCCTTTCTTTCTCTGGCTTGGACCAAAGTCGAGCCCGGCAGCACAGAAGGGCTGTCGCCCGAGGAGATCCAGTTATTGGACAGATACCAAGGCTCTTTCCGATTCGGCCAGGCTTCTGAAGCCGGCATCAAACTGGGCTTGTTCAAGGCCGTTTCGCTCACCGGCGGGTACGAATACGCCGTGATTTTTCCCCGGCATCTCTTCGCCAAATGGCTCGGCAGCTTTACCTTGCAGTCCATCGGCTATTCCGGGATCGCTTTGTACGGAGAGCAAATCGTGGGCTCCTCGCCCGTTCTGGGGCCCATTTTGTATTTCGTTCTTCAGAATGGCATGACGTACCTTTACTATTGGCAGATGCGCGACAGTATGAACTGGCCTTTTGAGACCGAGACACCCTTGACATTCGAGTCCTTGAAACTCGGTTTTTCCATAACATTTTAACAAAAGCACAAAGCCCAAAGCACAAAACTCAAGAAGGCCGACAAGCGAGATTGATTTGATTTTTGGATTTTGGACTTTGGATTTAAAATTTGGAAGGAGGAGTTTTGTGAGCACCTCGACCACTTCGTCAGAAGTATCGCGAAACCGCAAGTCAGTCCGCGCCTACCTCGGGGCGGCTTGCAGTGTGCTGGGCATTGTCGCTTTGACGCTCGGCGTCTTGCTGGCGTATGCCTCGCGGGTGTTGTTCAACTCGGAAGCGTTTGCCGATCGTGTGGCGGCGGGTCTGGCGGATCCGGGCGTGTCCGCGCTCATTGCCGATCGCGTCACCGCGGGCCTGATCGCCAAGCAGCGCGATCTCACCGCGTTTGGGCCGATCATCTCCGCCACGACGCGCACGATGATCGCTTCGGAGCCTTTTCGCGGCATTGTGCGCCGGGCCGCGCGTGCGGGCCACGAAACCATGATGTCCGGCCGCGCCCAGCGCATGCTGCTCAATTTGTCGGACGTCGGAGTGATTCTGCACAGCGCGTTGTCAACCAATCCGGAGCTGGCCAAAAAAATTCCGCCGCAAGTCACGGCTCTGGTCGGAGACTCCGATGAAGCGCCAGGCGGCCAGATAGCTCTCGATTTCATGCGCGTCGCCCGTCGCTCGCGCTTGAGCGCGCTTGCCCTGATCATCTTTGGCGTGGGCATGTGCGTTGTTGGTGTGATGCTTTCGCCGGCGCACCGCATGAGCTTGTTTCGCCTCGGTGTCAGCCTCGCGATTATCGCGCTGGTGTTGCGCCTGACCGTGAGATTCGGCGGAGAAATTCTCGCGCACCTGGCGCGCGATCCCGCGATTGGCCAGGCTGCCGCCGGCATGTGGCGCGCCTTTCTCGGCGGCTTCATGACGTGGGCACTGGTGCTGGGAGGCATCGGCCTCATCCTTGCCGCCGCGGTGAACTCCTTATTTGAACGGGTGAAATTGGAAGAGATGGGCAGGGCCGTATGGCGTTGGCTCACGATTCCAGCGGTAAGCACGAGGACATGGTTGCTGCGCGGCGTGGTGCTGCTTTTGGTGGGCGGATTGATCAGCCTCGCCCCCAACGCTGCCTTGACGATCTTCGCCTTTCTGGCCGGACTCCTCATCTTCTTCATTGGCCTGCGTGAGCTTTTTAGCCTGCTGCTGCGCTTTCTTCCTCATGCGGAAGTTCAGAAAGCAACCGAAGACCTCTCTGCTGCCGAGGAAGGTAGCTTGCCGCTGGGTCGTGTTCTTTTAGTCGGCGCGGCCGCCGTCGTGCTCGTAGGAGCGGGCGTATTTTTTCTGACGCGCACGGCGGAAACCACAGCAGCGCCGCAGACCATCGAGGCCTGCAACGGCTATCCGGAGCTTTGTGATCGCAGACTCAATGAAGTCGTTTTCCCGGCCTCGCACAATTCCATGTCCGGGGCAGATGTTCCGAATTGGCTGTTTCCGAATCATGAGAAAGGCATTCCGGCACAGTTGGATCACGGCATTCGCGGCTTCCTCATCGATGCGCTTTATGGCGTGCCGGTAGAGGACAAGATCAAAACCCATCTCGAAGACGAAGGGACGGCGCGCAAAAAATACGAAGCGGTGCTGGGCAAAGAGGGTGTTGATGCCGCGATGCGCATTCGCGACCGCTTGGTCGGCAGTGAAGAAGGAGAGCGTGGCGTATACATGTGTCATGGCTTCTGCGAGCTGGGCGCGAGCCCGCTGGTCCCGACGCTTGTACAAATTCGGGAGTTTCTCGTGATGAATCCCAACGAGGTGCTAATGATCGTCATCCAGGATGAAGGCGTTACGCCGCAAGACATCGAAGCTTGTTTTCAGGAGAGCGGTCTCATTGACTTCGTTTATCGCGGGCCGATGGCGCCGCCCTGGCCCACCTTGCGGGAAATGGTTGCCAGCGATCAGCGCGTGGTCGTTTTCGCGGAAAACAACAGTGCAGGAGTGTCCTGGTATCATCAGGCCTTCGAGTACATTCAGGAAACGCCTTACACGTTTCATAAGCCTGAAGATTTCTCCTGCCGGCCGAATCGCGGCGACAAATCAGCGCCCTTTTTTATGATCAACCATTGGATCGAGACCACGCCCGCGCCAAAGCCGAGCAATGCCGAAATCGTGAATGCCTACGACTTTCTGCTGGCACGGGCGCGGGAGTGCCAAAAAGAACGCCGGCAATTGCCAAACCTGATCGCGGTGGACTTCTACCGCACCGGCGACGTGGTCGGCGTGGCGCGAACGCTCAATGGCATCAAAGCTCCGCCTTCCGGCGCTGAGGTGAAAACGGCAGAGCTCAAATGAACAAGCACAAAACTCAAATTCCAAAGCCCAAATGATTATCTTTTCCATATCGGGTTTTGCATTTTGGGCTTTGGACTTTGGACTTTGGATTTTAAACAAGGAGATCGATCATGCTATCCCCAAAGACAGTGCGACGCTTGCTTTTATTCTGCAGCTTGGCGCTCATCGCAGCGATGAGCATTTCCTGCGGCAAGAAAGCCAAAGCAGAGGCTCACACTCTGGTGCTCAAAGACGGCACCATACTCAAAGGCGAGCTGATCTCGCGCACGGATGCCGGGATCAAGTTCGAGACCGGCGGCGAGGTGCGCGAGATTGCCATGGATCAGGTTTATTCATTGACGCTCAAGGAAGGTGAAAAGCCCGTGTACCTGGCTGCGTCAGGAGGCGCAGGAAGCACGCCGGAGGCGGGGAGGCCCGCGGTCCAGGCAACGCCGCCACCCAAATCAACGCCAACGGCTCAGCCCGAAAGCCCCGCGGCAGTAGCGAAACCCGCACCGCCGGAGCCTAAGCCGGTCACCGTCGCAGCCGGCACCAAGCTGACCCTGAAGACGAAGGACGAAATCGGCACGGCGACGCATCAAACAGGTGCAAAGTTTACGGCGGTGCTGGAGGCCAATTTGATCGCCAATGGTGTCGTGGTTGCGCCCAAGGGTACCACAGTCTATGGCAAAGTTTTGGAATCCAGCGGCGGCAAACGCGTGGGCACGCAGCGATTGGTCGCGACTTTTACGGAAATCAGCATCGATAATCAATTGGTCGCCATCGCCACTGATGACGTTGGCGCCGAGGGCGGCAGGGCGGGTACCGCTCGCAAGGTCGGTGCCGGAGCGCTCATTGGTGCGGCTGCCGGCGACGCCGCTGCTGGCGCGGCCGTTGGCGGTGCACTGGCATTGCTTGGCTCCGGCGGCCAAATTCAAATCCCCGCCGGAACCCTGGTGGAAGTCAGTCTCAAGCAAGCTTTCACGGTGATGAAATGAACAAGCCCAAAGCTCAAAGCTCAAATCTCAAGGCCCCAAATCCAATGTCCCGAGGTGTGCCCTTCATTTCGATTCTGAATTTTGAAATTTGGGCTTTGAGTTTTGGAATTTGGATTTTGCATTTTGGATTTTGGGCTTTGCCTCTCGGCCTGGCTTCGGCGCAAGAACTGGAACCGCGGGCCTATTCCAATGCTCCGGTGGGAATGAACTTCGTGGCGGCGACTTATGGCTTGTCGCGCGGCAATATTATTGTCGATGCTTCCCTTCCCGTCGAGGACTTTCGCGTCACGGCGCATGGTGTGGGTGCCGGCTATGTCCGCGCCATGAATTTTTTCGGAATGCACGGCAAAGTGCAAGTGCTGGTGCCGTTCACCTGGCTCGCGGGCGATTTAAAGGTCGCGGGACGGGACACGAGCGGAACGCGTACCGGCTTTGCGGATGCGCGCGTGCGCGTCTCCGTGAATTTCATCGGCGCACCCGCGCTTGCTCCCCGAGAGTTCCGGAATTACCGACAGAAAACCATTGCCGGCGCCAGTCTCGTCATCTCCTTGCCGATTGGCCAGTACGACGAGAGCAAAATCGTCAACCTCGGCTCGAATCGCTGGTCTTTCAAACCCGAGCTCGGCGTCTCGCAGCGGCTGGGCAAATGGTATCTCGAAGCCTTTAGCGGCGTCTGGCTGTTCATGGACAATACCGAGTATCTTCGCACCTCGCGGCTCGAGCAGAAGCCGCTGCTGACCGTGCAAGGCCACGTGAGTTACGTGTTCAAGCCCGGGCTTTGGCTGGCGGTGAATGGCGGCTACGCCGATGGCGGAGAGACCTCAGTGAATGGAAATTTCAAGAGTGATTTTCAAAAAAACTGGCGCATCGGCGCCACGTTTTCGGTGCCGGTCGGGCGCCAGCACGCCCTGAAAGCGCTGGTGCACACCGGCGCAGCCACCAGAGCAGGATCGGATTTTGATGCATTCGTGGTCGGCTATCAACACAGCTGGCTGGGCGGATTGTAAAACACGCGATGATGATGAAAGCTTAACACGAAAATCTCACAATCCTACATGGTCATATTAGAACTTATGCCCACGAAACACACGAAAAACGCAAAAGCTTTTTAGTGGATGTCGCGTGTTTAGCGGGCCACCGAAGTTAATCTGGCTAAGTAGAAATAACTTCAGAGGAGGAGCAAATGGAAAAAGAGCATCTACGGCTGCAAGAAGCGCAGGAGCAAAATCTGCCCTGGAAGAAATGGGGTCCGTATCTCAGCGAGCGGCAATGGGGCACGGTGCGCGAAGATTACAGTGAAGGCGGCAATGCCTGGGATTACTTCACGCACGATCAGGCCCGCTCGCGCGCCTATCGCCGCGGCGAAGACGGCATTGCCGGCATTTCTGATGACCAGCAAAAGCTCTGCTTCGCGCTCGCGCTGTGGAACGGCAAGGATCCCATCATCAAAGAACGGCTCTTTGGCTTAACCAATAGCGAAGCGAATCATGGCGAGGACGTCAAGGAATACTATTTCTATCTCGACAGCACGCCGACGCACTCGTACATGAAGTATCTCTACAAGTACCCCCAGGCGGCATATCCTTATGACCATCTCGTCACGACCAATCGGGAACGCAGCCGCGAAGAATTTGAATATGAATTGCTCGACACCGGTGTGTTCGATCAAGATCGTTACTTCGATGTCTTTGTCGAATATGCCAAAGACTCGCCGGAAGATATCTTGATTCGGGTCACCGTTCATAATCGCGGCCCGGAAGCCGCGACTCTGCACGTGCTGCCGACGCTGTGGTTTCGCAACACCTGGTCGTGGTATGAGAAGGCAGCGAAGCCGGTGATGAAACAAAGCGCGGCCGGCAAAGACTTCAGCGCGATCGAAGCTTCGCATCCTGAGCTGGGCGCGCGCTATTTTTATGCCGAAGGAAGCACGCCCCTGCTCTTTACCGAAAACGAAACCAACACCGAGCGCATCTTCGGCGTTGCCAATCGCACGCCCTACGTCAAAGACGGCATCAACAATTATATTGTCCACAACCGGCAAGACGCGGTGAATCCGAAAAAAATTGGAACCAAAGCCGCCGCGCATTATCAAGTCACGGTCGGCGCCGGACAATCCGTTGCCATTCGCTTGCGGCTGAGCGGGGCCGCGTCAGCCAGCAATCCCTTTGGCAGCCAGTTCGACAAGATTTTCACCGCGCGCCAGCAAGAAGCAGATGCTTTCTATACTGCGGTCGCGCCGGCGTCATTCAATGATGATCAGCGCAACGTTTTTCGCCAAGCGCTGGCGGGCATGCTGTGGGGCAAACAATATTACGACTTTGATATCGAAGAATGGCTCGTGGAGCGCGGTTCTGATCCGCTCTCGCCGCGCAAGCGTCCGGCCCCGCGCAACGATCAGTGGTTTCACATGGTGAATGCTGATGTGATCTCGATGCCGGACAAGTGGGAATATCCCTGGTACGCGGCGTGGGATTTGGCTTTTCATATCCACCCCCTTTCGCTGGTGGATACCCATTTTGGCAAGCAGCAACTGGATTTGATGCTGCGCGAGCATTACTTGCATCCCAGCGGCCAGATTCCGGCGTATGAATGGAATTTCAGCGATGTGAATCCGCCGGTGCATGCCTGGGCCACCATTACCACTTACATCCATGAGCAGCTGCAAAGCGGCGAGGGCGACATAACTTTTCTCAAACACGCTTTTCACAAATTGCTGTTGAATTTCACCTGGTGGGTGAATCGCAAGGACCTCACCGGCAAGAATGTGTTTCAAGGCGGATTCCTCGGGCTGGACAATATCGGCGTTTTTGACCGCAGCGCGCCGCTGCCCACCGGCGGGCATTTGGAGCAGGCCGATGGCACCGCGTGGATGGCGCTGTACAGCCAGAACATGCTGGAAATCGCGCTGGCGCTCGCCCTGCACGATCCTGTTTACGGGGATATGGCGCTGAAATTTTTCGAGCATTTTATCTGGATTGCGTCCGCCATGGACCGGGTGGGCGAGCATCAGGATGAAATGTGGGATGAGGAAGACGGTTTCTTTTATGATGTGCTGCGCATGCCAGATGGGCGTTCCCAGCGGCTGAAGGTGCGCTCGATGGTGGGCTTACTTCCACTCTGCGCCACGACCGTTCTCATGTCCGAGATGCTGGAAAAAATCCCTGAGATCCGCGCCCGTGCCCGCTGGTTTGTGGAGAGACGTCCCGACCTGGTGGCAAACATCCATCATCCCGGTATGCCGGGCCACGGTGACCGTCGACTCCTGGCGATCCTTGATGAGAAAAAGCTGCGCCGGGTTCTCTCCGTGATGCTGGATGAGAAGGAGTTCCTGAGTCCGTATGGGCTGCGCGCGCTGTCGCGCTATCATGCGGAACATCCATTCATATTCCATACGGAGGGTCAGGAGCATCGTGTGGATTACCTGCCGGCGGAGTCGAATAACGGCATGTTTGGCGGCAACTCCAATTGGCGAGGCCCGATTTGGATGCCGGTGAACGCGCTCATCATCCGCGCGCTGCTGAATTTCTATGTGTACTATGGCGATGATTTCAAAATCGAGTGTCCGACCGGCTCCGGGAAGCTGAAGACACTCTACGAAGTTGCCAAGGATATCACCGGGCGACTGGCGAGCATGTTCTTGCTCGATAAGGACGGTCGTCGACCGGTGTTCGGTGGCGCGAAGAAGTTTCAAGACGATCCGCATTGGCGGGATCACGTTTTGTTCTACGAGTATTTTCATGGCGACAACGGCGCCGGCCTCGGCGCCAGCCATCAAACCGGCTGGAGCGGCACGGTTGCCAGCCTGATGCATGTCTTCGCCTCCGTCAGCGCCGAACAGATTTTGGCCGGCGGACGCCGGGCAATCTTTGAGGCAAGGAAGCCAACAACCTAAATCCAAAGCACAAAATCCAAAGCACAAAATCCAAAAAGATGATGTTCGTATTTTGTATTGAATTTTGGATTTTGGGCTAGGAAACCAAAAGCATAAATCCAAAACTCAAAATCCAAAGCACAAATCCCAAAAAGATGACGTTCGCATTTTGTGTTGAATTTTGGATTTTGGGCTTAGAATTTTGGATTTTGAAATTTGCACCTGGAAGCTAAAAATGATGACATCATCCACCTATCCTTCCCTGTACCAGATCAACACCCGTGTCTGGCTGACGGAATTGTCCCAGCAGTTGGGCCGGGTCGCGATTCTAGATGATATTCCAGATGCAGAACTGGACCGTCTGGCAAAGATGGGTTTTGACTGGGTGTGGTTTCTGAGCGTCTGGCAAACCGGTCCGGCCGGGCAACGTATTTCACGCACGAAAAACGAATGGCGCAAAGAGTTCGAGGAGACGCTGCCGGATCTGCGTGAGCAGGATATCGCCGGTTCCGGGTTTGCGATCACAGGTTATACAGCACACAGCAATCTCGGTGGAGATGCGGCCCTGGCCCGGTTGCGCGAACGGCTGCGCAAACGCGGCGTGCGGTTGATGCTCGATTTTGTCCCCAACCACACCGGCCTGGATCACCCTTGGGTGGAGGATCACCCCGAGTATTACGTTGCCGGAAACGAAGTGGCAATGGCGCAAGCGCCCAAGAACTATACCTGGGTCAAGCGCAAGCAGGGCGACTTGCTGCTTGCCTACGGGCGCGATCCGTACTTTGCGGGCTGGCCGGACACGCTGCAGCTCAACTTTGGCAAGCCGGCCACACAGGAAGCAATGATCGGAGAACTGGTGAAAATCGCCGGGCAGTGTGACGGCGTGCGCTGCGACATGGCCATGCTGGTGTTGCCGGAGGTCTTCGAACGAACCTGGGGTATCCGGTCTCAGCCGTTCTGGCCCAAGGCGACACAGCAGGTGCGCGAGCGCTTTCCGGATTTTTGTTTCATGGCCGAAGTCTACTGGGATTTGGAATGGACGATGCAACAACAAGGCTTCGACTACGCCTACGATAAGCGGCTGTACGACCGTCTCCACGAAGGTCACGTCAGGCCGGTGCGCGAGCATTTTCACGCGGGCTTGGATTATCAAAACAAGTTGGCGCGCTTTCTGGAAAATCACGACGAGCCGCGCGCCGCGGCCACATTTCCATCGGGCGTGCACGAGGCAGCGGCCGTGATTACCTTTCTATCACCGGGTCTGCGTTTTTTCCATCATGGACAATTCGACGGCCGCCTCAAGCGCATCTCTCCGCATCTGGTTCGCGGCCCGAATGAGCCCGCGAATACCTCCCTACAGCAGTTCTACAATCGCTTGCTCGAGGTATTGCGGCGGCCAGCGGTCCGGCAAGGGCAATGGCAATTGCTCGAATGCGTTCCCACTTGGGAGGGCAATGGCTCATCCGTTTCCTTTATCGCCTATGCTTGGCAGGAAGCCAATGGCGAGCGCTTGCTCGTTTGCGTGAATTATTCCGCGCAACCCAGCCAATGTTACGTGCGGCTGGCGTTCCCCGAGCTTGGCGGTCGGCAATGGCGGCTGCAGGATTTGATGGGCGAGGCGCAATACGATCGCGACGGAAATGAGCTGCAATCACGCGGGCTTTATTTGGATGTGCCGGCATGGGAGTACCATGTCTTCGAGTTGAGGAATCTCAAGAACTAAATCCAAAACTCAAAATCCAAAGCACAAAGCACAAAACCCAAAGTCCAAATAGTATCGTGTTCCAATCTTCTTTTGGATTTTGGAATTTACCGTGCCTTGCGGTAGTGCGCGTATTTTTCTAAAGCCCTGCTATTGAAAATACTGGATGCTAGATGCTCGATGTTGCTTA
>JBIOXB010000096.1:0-56557 GCA_044869275.1 bacterium | reverse complement strand
TCCGCGCCAAGGACGAGCTGAGTGAAGTACAGCAACGAATTTTGTCTTCTTTTGCGTTTACGGACTAATGGCGAAGTGCTTTGATCAACTGCCGCCGGCCGTCAGACTATTCACGCCCGCTTCCGTTTTCTGGCGCGTGAATCGCGAAATGCTGACCGGCTTGAGCGGCGGCCGCGCGCTCGCACTCGAGCTAGCACATCCGCTGGTCGCGGCGGGCGTCTCTGAACACAGCCACTTTCAAAGAAATCCCTGGCGACGCTTGTATCGCACGATGAAAGTGATGAACGATCTCACTTTCGGGGGCGCTGAAGCAGCGCGCACAGCGTTGCGATATTTCCATCAATGCCATGCGCATGTGCGCGGCGTTTTGCCCCGGAAGGAAGGCATTTTCCCTGCTGAGACGAAGTATTCCTCGCAAAATTCCGGGCTGAAATTTTGGGTGTTGGCGACACTGATTGATTCCGCCCTGGTGGCGTACGAGCATTTTGTGGCGCCTCTGGCTTTATCGGAGAAGCGTGCTTATTATCTCGATAGCCAAAAACTTGCGCATGTCTTCGGCATTCCTTTCAGCTTTGTTCCTGATACGTATGAAGAATTTGCCACTTACATGCAGAATATGTTCGCCGGAGAGACACTGCATGTCGGCGAGACGGCGCGAACGCTTGTGCAAGCACTGCTTGCACAGCGCGGCCTGCGCGGCCTGGCTCGATTGATGCAATTTTGTGGCGCGGCAATGCTGCCCGAAAACTTACGTGAAGCTTACGGCGTTGCTTGGAATGAAAAGCAGCAAATGAAGTTCGATAGAATGGCCGGTTTCTGCCGGCTAACCCGGGCACGATTGCCGGAGGCTTTCTGTGTGAATCCCCAAGCATTGCTGGCGGAATGGCGTCTCAAGCACATGGCGAAACGCTCATTTTCTCCTCCGGTGAATTCGAGTCAAAGAGATGGCCAGACCGCATTACGATCGACTAAGTACCGGCACAAAGTGACCAGCCCGTGGAATGTGCTTTTTCTGCTCCCGGCCTCGCTGTTGCCGTCGCTATTGAAAATCAATTGATCTGGTTAGAGGCATTTGGATTTCTTTGCAGAGTCTTGATCAGCCGAGGCTTTTTCCTCAACTCTGGCCTCATATCCCTCACATGACAAAACCGGCAGGCGCGGATACTTGGAAAAGCGCGCGTCGTGCGCCGCGAGCGTGCACAAATAAAACCGGCTGCCCCGCCGGTTGGCGATAATCTCCACGTTTTTGCAATTCTCACACAATCCGACTGGCATGGCTATTCCTCTCCGCCTCCTTTCCTTGCAAATGCAACGCTAAACATTCGCCGCGAAACTTGCAAGCTGAATTCTTAATTGAAAAAATACTGTAACATTGCCGGGGCCGCCGGGCTTGCTTTTTGCCTTTTGTTTTCATTTGGCGCGCGCGATTTTTTCATTAAACAAAAGTACGCAGCGCCGCAGCTTGCAGCCTATTAAAAACTGGCTGTTTGCTTGAACTGTCTTTAGCCTCGCGAGTTCGCGGTTACAACGCGGACCTACAAATAGGATGCGACTGCTTACAAATTTGTGATCATTTGCCGTTTATGGGCGGAATGCCGCGACGGGCATTTCTCAGAAATCAGGAAAGGAAATCATGAAAGGATTTTGGATTTCCGCATGGTTGCCGGCGATTTTCTCTTGGCTGCTGGCCGCGCCAAGCACGGCCCAAAATTTTGGCAAGAACCACGTCCAATACAAAACCTTCGAGACGAAGTACATTCAATCCGAGCATTTTGATATCTACTTTTCTCCCGGCGGCTTCACTCTGGCGGAATTTACCGCGGAGCTTGCGGAAGACAGCTACCGCCAGCTGCAAGAGGATTTCGGCTACCAGCTTCATGACCGCATTGCCCTCATCGTCTATAACAGCCACAATGATTTTCAACAGACCAATTTGAGCCTCGGCCCGCCGGAAGAGTCGGTGGGAGGATTCACGGAGTTCCTCAAGAATCGTGTGGTCATTCCTTATGAAGGCGATTGGGAAAAATTTCGCCACGTGATCCATCACGAATTGACCCACGCGGTGATGCTGCAAATGATCTACGGCACGGGCGTGCAGGCCGTGCTCACCGGGCTGGCCAAGCTGCAAATGCCGTTGTGGTTCGCCGAGGGCTTGGCGGAATACGAAAGCCGCGGCCACGAGATCCCGGGCTGGGACGCGGAGAGCGATATGTTCATGCGCGACGCGACGGTGAATAACTACCTTCCGGAAATTCCGCAGTTGCACGGCTTCCTGGCCTACAAAGGCGGCCAATCCGTTCTCGAGTATCTTGCGCGCACCCATGGCCGCGAAAAGATCGGCGAGTTGTTGAGTAAAATTCGCCTCAGCAAAAGCCTGGACGAGGGCTTGCGGCAAGCGATCGGTGTTGGCGTGGAGGAGTTGAGCAAAAGCTGGCAGAAATTCTTAAGAAAGGAATATTGGCCGGAGGTGGCCGGGCGGCAAGAGCCTGCGGAAATCGGCGAGCAGATGACCGATCACCTTGAATATCGCAACTTCATCAACAATAGCCCCGCGCTTTCGCCGCAGGGAGATTTGCTTGCTTTCCTTTCGGATAAATCGGATTACTTCGATATTTATTTGATGAGCACTTTTGATGGAAAAATTTTGGCAAAGCTGGTGAGCGGGCAGAAAAGCGGAAACCTGGAAGAGCTGCACTGGCTGCGGCCGGGCCTCAGTTGGTCACCGGACGGCAAGTTCCTCGCTTTTGCGGCAAAGGCGGGAGCGGAAGACGCCCTGCACCTCGTCGATGTCGAAAAACGCAAAATCTCTCGCACGCTGAAATTCGGTCTCGACGGCGTGTTCTCGCCTGCCTGGTCGCCACGCGGGCACGAAATTGCGTTTACCGGAATGAAAAATGGGCAGTGCGATTTGTATGCCTTTGATCTTCATTCTGCCAGGCTGCGAAAAATCACCGACGACATTTTCAGCGATCTCGAGCCAGCGTATTCGCCCGATGGCAGCCAAATCGCCTTTGTGAGTGATCGTGGCCGGTGCTTGGCGGCCAAATGCGACTCCAGTTTTGAAATCTGGCAGGCGGATTTCCGCAACGCAGACGTTTATGTCGCCGAAACCGTGGGCGTGAGTAACGGCGGCGAGATTTTGCAAATCACGCATACGCCGTTTGCAGAAAAATCTCCGGTATTTTCGCCGCAGGGCGGCAAGCTCGCTTTTGTGAGTGATCGTACCGGCATCTGCAACGTGTATCTGCACGACTTACAAAGCGGCGAGGAGTATGCGCTCACGAATGCCATCACCGGCATCTTGCAATTGTCCTGGGCAGGCGACGGGAGCAAGCTGGCGTTCGCGTCCTTTTTCAACGCCGGTTACGATGTTTTCTTATTGAAAAATCCGCTGGAGGTCAAACCCGGAGAGGTGCCCGTCGTTAAAACCGCATTCCGTCTTCGCAGCGAAGAACAAAGTCTGGTGCAGGAAGACACGAGCGGGGCTCAAACGGACTTGAAAACGAGCAGGTATCGCCAGTATGTCTTTGGGCGCGATTTCATCAAGGGCGAAGTGATGACCAAGCCGGAGCGCATCGCTTTGCTCGACAGCAGCGCTTACAAGAACGCCCAGGGCCAGTACCGGGTACAAGACTATAAAGCCCGATTCTCACCGGATATTATTTACGGCAATGCCGGCTACAGCCAATTCTTCGGGGTGCAAGGCCAGACTTTGATTTCGCTTTCGGACGTGCTCGGCAACCATCGCTTCGATCTTTACACCGATCTTTTTTACGATGTGCGAAACTCAAACTACATGATCCGTTACACCCGTCTGGCGCAGCGCACCGATTACGGCCTGGGCGCCTTTCACAATGCCTGGATTTTTGCCAGCCGCTCTCTGGGCGTCATTCGCGATCGCTATTATGGTCTGATGGTGCTGGCTGAGCGGCCTTTCAATCAGTATAATCGCCTGGAAGGAAACTTGTTCTGGCTCGGCATCAATCGCGAGTTTTTGGATTTGCCGCAGCATCCCACCAAGCGCATTCGCGCTCTCGTCGCCAGCATGTCTTATGTGACGGACACGGCGTTGTGGGGCTGGACCGGGCCGAGCAACGGCGGCAGGCGAAATTTCAGTCTGAGCGTTTCGCCAAAAATCGACTCGAATAACGGCCTGGGTTTTGTCACTCTCCGCGGTGACGCCCGCCGTTATTTCAAGTTCTGGAAGGAACATAGTTTTGCCGTACGTCTGGCCGCAGGCTTTTCCGAAGGCAGCGAGCCGCAGCAATTCTTTCTGGGCGGCGTGGAGAACTGGTTGCAACCGCGCTTTCACGGCGGATTGCGCATTGACCGCCCCGAGGACATTTATTTTTCCGCTTTCGAAACCCCGTTGCGCGGCACCTATTATTACGGACAAACCGGCAATCGATTCGTCTTGATGAATCTCGAATTCCGCTTTCCTTTAATCCGCTATTTGATTTTGGGCTGGCCTCTGCCGTTGGGCTTTCAGAATATTCGCGGCGCCTTGTTCACGGATGTGGGCGCGGCGTGGCAGGGGAAATGGAGACGGTATGAAAGGTTCAGGCCGTTCAAGAAAGCCGGTGGCATGGTGCCCGAACTGGAGGGTTTGGCTTTGGGCTATGGCCTGGGTGCGAGCGCCAATCTCGGATTCCTATTGTTGCGCTGGGACCTCGCCTGGAGTACGAATTTACACCAGAGCAGCGCAAAACCGATTTCGTATTTATCCGTCGGCACGGAGTTTTAGAATTGTGCGCCAGACCTGGCAGTAATTGCACTTATTTTTCTGCAAAAAGAATGATTGCTGGTAATGACAAATCTGATCGAATGCTTCTTTTAGCTCGACTGCAGGCCGTCCATCTCCCAGCTTGGCAATGCGTCGTCATGTATGCGGCGAAGCGATGGGCTTGGAAAAAGCCGAAAGAAACTCTAAATTTCGGCTGTGCGGCATTGCTCTTGGTTTTGGCCGCCGCTTCTCTTCAGGCCCAGCATACCGAACCGGCGCGAATCTTCGACGCGGCGAACCCGGGCAAAAAAACGGAGGCGAGAACAACACCGTTTTTTGCCTTGCCAGCCTATCTTTTGCGCACGTATGCATTCGCTGATTCCGTGGGCAATGTTCGCTTGGAAGTGCGCTTTGGGCTGGTGCATGATGTTTTGCAATTCACCAGGATCAGCGCCGCATGCTATCGCGCATCGTATGAAGCCAATTTGGCCGTATTCGATACGCGCCAGGCTTGCGTGGCCAGCCGGACCTGGAAACGCGACCTTGAAGTTGACAGTTTTCCGGCGACCAACGATCGCGCGCAGTTGAATCTCGAAGCAGCTTTTTTTCGCTTGCCGCCGGGAACTTATCAATTGCACGCCGAAATCGTCGACCTTCACACGCAGCGGCGCATGCGCAGACAGTATCCGCTGCCCGTGCCGGATTTGCAGAACGGAAAATTGCAGTTGAGCGCGCTGGTGTTGGGAGAAGTGGCGCCCGATCACAACGGCGCTCTTGTGATCGTGGATTACAATCTGCCGGCGCTGCTCGAGATGGGAAAGCCGCGCCAACATCTTTATTATGAGATTTACGGCGCCCGGGGTGGCGATCGTTTGACCGCCGATTTCGCCATTTTAGATACCAAGAGCGACACGCTCGCCGCTTGGAACAAGACGTTGATCGCTGCCGGCGGCGCGCTGAAATGCTGCGAAAGCCTGGACGATAAAATTCGCCGGCGCGGCGCGCAAACGCTTCATGTGCAGGTCAAAAATCTCGGGCAATCGGCGTCGGCACGGATAGATTATAAAGTTGTTGCCACTGCGACCGATGCAATGACGGATTTTTTCGATTTTTCTTCGGAACTGCGGTATGCGCCGCTGAGGTATATCAGCTCCGAAGAGGATTACCGGCGCATTCTCGCCGCCCATGGCGCCAGACGAGACAGTTTGATCGCGGCATTTTGGCAGCAACGAGATCCGACGCCGGAAACGGCTGACAACGAATTGCAGAATGAGTTTTACCGCCGCGTGGCGCTCGCCGAGGCGAGCTTTGCCGCCGAAGGCGCGGGTGAATGGGGATGGCAGGCGGATCGCGGCCGCATTTACATCATCTACGGCCCGCCGCGTGAAGTGCGAGTCCGCGCCAGCGAGCCGGAAAAACTGGTGTATGAAATTTGGCTGTATCCCGAAATCGAGCGCCGCTTTATTTTTCGCGAGCGCGACGGTTCTGGTCGCTTCGAATTGATCAACAGATAGGCGCAGAAACTACTGAGCGGGTTTCTCGTGAAATTCAGGTGAGGACATCATGCAGACAATCCTAGTGGGTTTGCTTTCGGGTTTCGTCGTGGGCGTCATTTGTGTGGCGTACGTTTTTCTGCGCACCACGCGCGTGATTGCGACACAAAACGCGGCCGAGTCCGGCGGCAACGGCGGCCTGCCTTATTCCGAAAACCTGACTAGCTCCGGCTTGATGTTCATGGCCGTGATCGGCAGCGGCTCGCTCTTGTGGGGGTTCATCGGCGCCGGGCTCTATCACCTCATTCGCAACGACTTGAAATTCTTCATGATCTCTGCAATGCTCGCCGCGGCCATCATCCTTTTGATCCTCTTGAGCAAAACCACATTTATGATCGACAAAATCATTTTGACCATCGTGATCGTCATGGGCTTGGGGGTATTGATACCTTGGCTGATTTAGCTGTTCGGCTTTGATCCGCAACCGTTCGAGGCGTGAGGGAGATGAAATCTTCCCTTTCTCTGCTGGCCGGCATATTTCTGGAACTGATTGCCGGCCCATTCACCGGCTGTACCGATTCCCGCGGCACGCGCCAGCCTCCGCCGCGGCTCACCATCGTTCTCGTGATCGATCAATTCCGCTATGACTATATGCAGCGCTTCGCGGGTTATTGGCAACGCGGAATGGCAAAACTACTGCGCGAGGGTGCGAGCTTTTCCCAAGCGCATCATGAGCACGCGATCACGGCATGTGCGCCCGGCCATGCGACTTTGTTGACCGGCTCGCATCCAGCGCGCCACGGCATCGTCGGCGAGCGTTGGTATGATCGCGCCCGGCAAACGATTGTGGGTTGTGTGGAAGATACCGCTTATGCCACGGTGCCCACCCGAACTCTCACCGGCTCTCCGCACTTTGCCAGCGGCAAAAGCCCCCTGCTTCTCCAATCCTCCACCCTCGGCGAATGGCTGAAGAGCAGCGACCCGCAGGCCAAAGTGCTCAGCATCTCCGGCCAAGACCATGCTGCGATTTTGATGGCTGGCCGGCATGCGGAGGCGGCTTATTGGTTTGACACCAGCACCGGCACGTTCGTGAGTTCGACGTATTATTTGAAGCAAATGCCGCCGGCCGTGAGCGCATGGAATGCCCGGCATTATGCCGAGCGTTATCGCGGAGCGGTGTGGGAAAAATCCTTGCCGGAAACCGCATATTTTTCCTCTCGCGAAGATTTGTTTGCCACTGAGGCCGACGGCATGCACACCACCTTTCCGCACCGCCTCGACGAGCTCAACGCGGGCGCGGATACTTCTTTTCATGGACAACTCATGGCCAGCCCATTCGGCGATTTGCTCACGCTCGAATTTGCACAAATAGCGATACGTGCACACGAGCTCGGACAAGACCTCCACCCCGATTTGCTCTGCTTGAGCTTGAGCGCCACGGAAGGCATCGGCCGCGCCTTTGGGCCATTGAGCCAGGAAATTCAGGATCATCTCCTGCGCCTGGATGCCTGTCTCGAGAATTTCTTTGCCTGGCTGGAGGCGAATATCGGTTTGCAGAATTGCTGCATCGTGCTCACGGCGGATCACGGCGTTTTGCCTATGCCGGAGGAGTTGCGCCGCCGGGGATTCGAAGCAGCGCGGTTGAACGAAGAGGAAATGCGGCAGGAGATTGTCAATATTTTGCAAGACCAGGCCGTGGCGCACACGGAGGCACAGGCTGATTCACTTTTCGTCTGTATGCTGAATGGCGTTTATCTTTCAGAAGACACCACCGCGGTTGAATCGTCACCCACCCCCATCCCTTTGCCACAACTTGCCGAGAAGCTGCAAGCGTTGTCTTTTGTCACCAAGGTCTTTACGGCCAGTACACTGGCGGCGCAAGACCAACAGGCAGAAGATTTCATCGCGAGATTTCGCCACAGTTATTTTGCCGGCCGCTCGCCGGAGGTGCTCTGGCATCGCAAGCCTTTTTTCTTGCTAGGCGGGCAAGGCCCGTACGGCACCGATCACGGTTCGGAATTTGATTATGACACCCACGTTCCGATGGTGTTCTGGGGTCCGGCTTTTCGCGCAGGCAAATATGAGGAAAAAGTTGCTACCGTCGATCTTGCCCCGACGTTGGCAGCAGCATTGAGCATTTCTATTTCCCACCCCGTCGACGGCAAGGTCTTGCAGCAAGCGTTGAAAACGCCATGAGGCTTATGGCGTGAAAATCAAACCATCGCCGAAACGATAATATTCTGAAATCGTTACCGGCAATTTCCCCTGGATTGAGATTTCGCCTCGCAAACCGCGCGCCACAGCCTGCTCCATCAGCCTTCCGCCACCATAGGCACAAAGGCGTGCCGGCATTCTCGGCAAATTCGCAAATACATACGGATCGCCAAAGGAAACTGCAATGGCCGGCTTGCGTGCGTGCTCGATCAGCTGAAGCAACTGCGGCATTGTTTCCGGCAAGTGCATGGCTCCTTTCCAGGCGCCGGGCATGAGGTAGATTGCCAGCAACACCAAATCACAAGCCGGCAATTGCTTGACCACGTGGTCCAGCGTCGCTGCGGCATCATCACCTCTCCAGCGCACGAGCTCCAGCTGATGTCCATGCGCGGTGAGCGCGGCGCCGAGGTGCTCGCCTTCGGCGGGATCAAAACTGTTCGAAATAACTATCGTCAGAATGCGGGCGGCTCGTTCGCGACGCAGCGGCAGCGTGCGGCCATCATGATCGAGCAGGGTGAGCGCATCGTCCGCCATATTCTCGGCAAGCCGTTGGGCCGCAGGTTGATTGACGATATCGCGAATCTTTTCGATCACGACCGTGCGCCCGGCGTGCAAGCCCAATTCTGCCTTGGCGGTGAGAATGCGCCGCACGCTCGCGCGCACTTGTTCCTTGGGCAGCGCGCCGCTTTGCACGGCCTGCAGCAAAAGTGCATGAGCGCGTGCCGTATTTTCCGGAATCAAAAGCACGTCGGCGCCGGCTTGTGCCGCCAGGACCGCGGCCTCGTCCGCCGCAAAATGGTTGGTGAGGCCTTGCATGGTCAAGGCGTCGGTCATGATCAAGCCCTGGAATCCCAATTCCTGGCGCAGCAGAGCGGTGAGCAGAGGTTGTGAAAGCGTCGCGGGCCGGTGTGAAGTATCAATTTTCGGAAAAGCGAGATGCGCGGTCATCACGGCTTTTGCGCCGGCGGCCATCGCGGCTTTGAAGGGAACGAGCTCAAGCTGGTGCAAACGTTCGAGTGCCAGTGGCATCTCCGGCAATTTCATGTGGGTATCTTCCGCGGAATCGCCGTGCCCGGGAAAATGTTTCAGGGTGGCGATCACGCCGGCGGACTGGCATCCGTGCACGTAGGCCGCGCCCAAACGCGCCACCAGCTCGGGATCATCACCGAAGGCGCGAATGTTGATGATCGGATTGTGGGGATTCGAATTGATGTCCACCAGCGGGGAATTCGTCCAATGAATGCCGAGGGCACGGCATTCCTGCGCTGTAATTCTTGCGGCGTGGAAAGCATATTCGGCATTACGCGTGGCGCCCAGAGCCATGAAGCGAGGGAGCATGGTACCGCCGCCCGTGAGATCGGCGGGCAAATCCGGCGCGCGTCCGCGCGCCCGGCGCCAGGGATGCCAAAAACTGGCACCGGTTTCGAGGTCGGCATTCACCAACAAGGGAATGCGGGAGAGCTGCTGCAATTCGTTGGTGAGCAATGCGATCTCGAAAATGCTCCCACCCGCGAGAATGATGCCGCCGAGGTGTTGTTCGCGGAGCAAAGACTGTATGCGCTGCCAGCTTTCATGCTCGCGATGGGTATATACTGCCGCAAAATCGGCGATCAACATTTGGCCGATTTGTTCGGCCAGCGTCATGCGGGCCAGCTCGTTTTCGACCCAGGCCAGCGGGGATGAAACATTTGACATATTGCTTTCCCGGTCATGATGCTGCCAACAGCCAGAGCTGAATGAGCATGGGGACTCATTCAGGAATTGTCTTTCAATACAGCCAGCTTTCCGTTTCTTTGAGAATGCGGTTGCACACCAGGCGCACACTGCGGGGCTCGCGAGTAATTAAGGGCAGGAGAGGAATGGTGCGCGGCAAATCCAGCGCAGCATACATCTGTTCCGGCGTGCGGGCATACGAAAGGTCCTGTTTGTTGGCGCCAACCAAAATGGGAATGTTGAAGCGTTCTTGATAGTAATTGGCAATGGCGACAGCGTCTTTTGCGCCGGCCAAATCCGTGGCATCCACGATAATCAACAGCGCGTGCATGCCCACCGTCAAAATCTTCCACATGAACTCGAAACGTTCCTGCCCCGGTGTTCCGAACAAATAGAGTGACTTGCCGTTATAGTCGACCCGGCCAAAATCCATGGCCACGGTGGTGTGCTGTTTTTCGAAAGCGGTTTCGTCGCTGATCCTCGTTTCCGTGCGGAGACTATTCAAGGCGCTGGCGGTGGCGATAAATTGCGACTTGCCGGCGGAGAAAGGCCCGGCGACGACGATTTTGAATTTTTTCCGGGGAGAGGCGGTCATGGAGAGAAGTATGAGAAATCATTCATGCGGAAGCGCAGGTTGCGCCGGAAGGAGCTGCTCTGCCGCTTGTTGCGCGAGCGCATCTAATGCCGCCGGCTGCAATTCGAGCGCGGAGGCCACCACCAGGGTATAGTCGCCGGCACTGACTAAATACACTTCGCCGTTTTGAAAGTGCACATGCAATGCGCGATATTGCCCCAACACGAGTGCGGTGCCGATTTCTTTGCCCAAAGCATACAGCGCTGTGGACATCGCGGCGATTTTTTCGAGATGGTCGGAAAGGGGGAGGTGATGGGCAACGAGCAGGCCGTCGGGCGAAGCCAGCAATGCGCCAATCCATCTGTCTTCTGCTTGCGAAAACTGTGCGAGAAAGGCCTGGGCCCGCTGCAGCAAAGGCGCATCACCGTTCATGGCACGTTTCGCTTCAAATCCTTGGCCCGGGATTTTGTGGTGTTCCGTTTCCGGCGTGCGGCGCGATTTTGTGCGGATGATTTCCGGGCACGAGCGGAATTCTCGAATTCGCTGGCGAGATCGTGCACGAATCGTACGACCTCGTCCTCCGCATTCAGCTCCAATGCCTGCTCGCTGCAAACCATCGCCGCGCCGGGATTGCCGTGCATGAGGTAAGACAAGGCCAAATCCGCGAGCATGCGCTCATTGTTGGGGTCGAGGTGTACGGCTTTTTTCATCAGCGCCAGGCCTTTCTGGTGCTGGCCGCGCTCGTCGAGCATTTTGCCCACATAGTGGATCACCGTGGGATGGTCCGGATGGCGCTGATGGAGTTTTTGCATCAACTCCCAGGCTTCTTCCTGGCGCTCGCACAAACACAGGCAATTTGCCAATTGCACATGGTGATCGACGCCTTCGGGATCCAGCGTAATCGCGCGCCGCAAAAACTCTTCCGCTGTGGCGAGATCGCCCAAGCCCACCTGCAATCGTCCGAGGTATTCGCACAGGACGGCGCGCGCCATGGCCGGGATGGCCTCGTCGCGCAGCAGTTTCTGATAAACCGCCATGGCTTCCTGGAGTTTTCCTTCATCCCAGAACCTGGCGGCCTCTGCAAACTGGTCTTCACAGTTTGTCATTTTGCTCTCCTTAGCAAGGTTGCAGAACGGCATGACCAACAATGAATATCAACGCCCTGGCGCCCAAAATCTGAAGCACTCGTCAATATAGCTGAAATTCAAAAAAACACAAGCGTGAAATGCTCTCGATTAAGTTACGCGCAAATGTGAGGTGTTGCGGCGTTGCAACAAAAAAGCCAAAATCGTTATATGATTTTGGCTCGCGAGTGCCGAAGGGGGGATTCGAACCCCCACGGGCGTACGCCCACTGCGCCCTGAACGCAGCGCGTCTACCAGTTCCACCACTTCGGCAAAGAACGACAGGAAGCCTGCAAAAAATCTTTAAAAGGTAAAAAAGCAGGCTACGAAAGTCAAGAGCTTTGTCAGACCTTTCCGTCTCGGGCAAAAGGCTTGCTTTTGGGGGCTTCAAACTTTATTTTAAAGAATCTATGATACTATTCCGCGACTGCTTTTGTAAGCGGATTGAGCGGATAAAGCGGATTTTAATGCTTCGTTTGCCGGAATAATTATCTGCTCAATCCGCTTAATCTGTTTGCGTTGCTTTTTTGTTCTGAACACTTACAAATATCAAAATGCGAACCTGTGGTCGTTGATGAAAGATTCCCCGAAAAAAATTATCGCGCAGAACCGCAAAGCGCGGCACGATTATGAGATTCTGGAAACTTACGAGGCCGGAATCGCATTGCGCGGCACGGAAGTCAAAAGCTTGCGCGATGGCCGCGCGAACTTGAAAGACTCCTATGCCGCGATGCGCGCGGGCGAGGTTTGGCTCTATGGCGTGCACATCAGCCCCTATTCCCATGGCAATATCAATAATCACGACCCCGAGCGCGACCGCAAATTACTGCTGCACCGCCGTGAGATCCGGCGCTTGATCGGCAAGACCAAGGAAACCGGATTGACCCTGGTGCCGTTGCAGCTTTATTTCGCGCACGGCAAGGTGAAAGTTGAACTCGCCCTGGCCAAAGGCAAGAAGCAGTACGACAAACGCGAGTCCATTGCCAAGCGTGATGCCGAGCGCGAAATGAAACGCGTATTCCGGGCCAAGCAAACGTATGCGTAAGTAACAAAATTAAACGCATGCCAAAAATTTCAGTACATTTTGTCCGAGATGGAAATGGCTAGTACTCTGTCACCTTGAAAACTGTACCTTTATCATGTCATTCTGAAAGAATCTTGGCAGAATTGAGCAATGTGCTCATGCGTCACAAGATTCCTCCTGAATGACAGTTTATGAAGTGGTTACAAGAATTATGATGACAGTGTACTAGCAGATCTTTAGATAAAAGGGTTGTCTTGTGATGAACGTTTATGATGAGCTTGCGCAGCGCGGTTTTGTGCAACAGGTTTCAAACGAGCCGGCGCTGCGCACCCTCCTGGAAAAAGAAAAAATCACCTGCTATATCGGCTTCGATCCGACGGCCACGAGTTTGCATGTGGGCAATTTGGTGCAAATCATGGTGCTGGCGCACCTGCAACGCGCCGGCCATCGCCCGATTGCGCTGCTCGGCGGCGGCACGGCCATGATCGGCGACCCCAGCGGCAAAACCGAGCTGCGCAAAATGCTCACGCGCGAACAGATCGCTGCCAACGGCGAGCTGATTCGCGAGCAATTTTCGCGCTTTATCAGCTTCGAAAACGGGCAAGCTTTGTTGGTGAATAACGCCGAATGGCTGCTGGGTTTGAATTATGTCGAGTTCCTGCGGGACATCGGCCGGCACTTCAGCGTCAATCGCATGCTCGCCACGGAGGCTTACAAAACGCGCTTGGAAACCGGCTTGACGTTTTTGGAATTCAATTATCAACTCCTGCAGGCTTACGACTTTTTGATGCTGCATCGCCGCTATCGCTGTGTTTTGCAGATCGGCGGAAATGATCAATGGGGCAATATTCTGCCTGGAGTCGAGCTGGTACGCAAAATCGAAAACCATGAAGTATTTGCGGCGACCACGCCGCTCTTGACCACGGCCAGCGGGCAAAAAATGGGCAAGACCGCGGCGGGCGCGGTATGGCTCTCGGCGGAGCGCTTCAAGCCGTACGATTTTTATCAATATTGGATCAACACTGACGATCGCGACGTGATCAAGCTGCTGCGCTTATATACTTTTCTGCCTTTGGACGAAATCGCCGGTTTCGAAAAATGGCAGGGAGCGGAATTGCGCACGGCGAAAGCAAGGCTGGCGTTCGAAGTGACGGCCCTGGTGCACGGCAAAGCGGAGGCGGAAAAGGCCCAAAAAGCCGCGCATGCGCTTTTTGGCCACGAAGGCGACGGTGCTGAGATTCCGACATTTCGTCTGGATCGCGCACGCCTGGCGCAGAGCATGAAGGCCATAGATTTGTTCCATCTCACCGGACTGGCCCCTTCGAAAAGTGAAGCGCGGCGATTGATCGGCCAGGGCGGCGCCTATGTGAACCGCCGGCGCATCGAGTCCATTGAAGATGTGGTCACGCCAGCGGATTTTGAGAATCAAGCGCTGTTGTTGCGCGCGGGAAAGAAAAGGTATCAGAAAGTCGTTCTGGAGGATTGAGGCGATGAGCTGAATAAACGCAATTGCCTCTTATTTCGACAAAAGCATTTGCGCACTTGAATTTCGTCCAGATTGGTACGAAGACCGCAATGTGTGCTGGAGCTGACAGTTTCGGGACGGAATGAAAAAGGCCGAAGACGATTCGCGCTTTCATCTTCGGCCTTAAGGTGCAACATGCGAGCGCCACAAAAAATCAATCCGCCCAGGCAAAAGCTCGCGCCATTTTTGATTCTTTCAAGGCAGCATGGACGTACTGGCTGGCACCGTGCACTTCCACTTTAAAGCCACGCCGGCGCTGATGTTCGGCAAAGCGGAACAACGTGCTCATGCCGCGCGTGCTCAATACCTGCAAATCGTCCATCTGCAGGCTCCACTTGGTTCCCACCAGCCCGGATACCCCTTTGAGAAATTGCACCAGAGTGTCGACACTGGAGCCGCAAATGGCGCCTTTCAATGTGATTTGCACACAGCAGTCCCCCCCGTTCATGTTCAATTCGACGCCGGCCATGGGCATGTGCTCGGTGGCAACGCGATCAACTCCTGAATCCAGTGATGACAAGGGCATTTTGATTTGCAGCATGGGAAGCACCTCCAGTTAACGATTTTTTGCGCCCATTTGTTTTTTCTTCGTGCTCGGCATTTCCCTGCGGGCTGCCGGCAAGGTTTTCCTGACAACTCCTGCCGCAGCACCGCAGCCTTTTTTTGTATGATCAATTTTTGTACCAACATGAGAGGACCCGGCCATACCCATTTATGTTCAGAAAAACCTGCCGGGCGGTGTTAGAAAAACGGAAGGAGAGGGCGCCGCAAAATGAGCCTCCTGGCATATGATTACAACTTCGTCATGGCTTCGCTCAAAACCGGTATTAGTACGAAGGGAGGCCTGCGCGCAGAAGATCGACCAGCTCGGCTAACGCTTTGATGCGGTAGACGTCGTGTTCGGGCACGACCTCGAAGGGATCGAGCAAAACCGGCAGGAAGCCGGCATGGCGCGCCCCGAGGACGTCGCGATCGTAATGATCGCCCACATAGATGCAATGTTCGGCCGGGAGATGCAGGGCTTGCAAAGCCAGCCGGAAGATCGCGGGATCGGGTTTTTCCACGCCCACGATTTTGGAATCGATGATGCATTCAAAAAAGTGGTCGAGCTGGAGCTGTTGCAGAATGCTATGCACTTTGCCATCGGCGTTGGAAATAATGCCCAAGCGCAAGCCCATCGCCTGCAGGGCCCCGAAAGTTTGCCGCGCTGTGGGCTCGACGTAATTCCAAAGGTAAACGGCATGATGGCGTTCGTAAACGCGTTTGAGCATGGCGGGCAAATCCTCGGCGCGCGCGCCTATGCCGGTAAACCAATAACTGAAGTACTCCTTCCAAGGCTCGCCTGGATTCCCGCGAAAATACTTTTCTCGCGCCAGAGCCGCGCCTCTGGCCAGCTGGTCAAAGTCCGCGTGAACGCCGAATTCGGCCAGCATGCCCTGGAGGTAAGGATAATCCGGCGATAGAATGGTTTGGCCGACGTCGAAGAGAACGGCTTGGATATTGTTCATGGCGATCCTGTATAGGTTTTTTGTCAATTGTGCGGCCCGGGAGGCTAAGGGACTTCATTGGATTTTCAGCACGCTGAAAACCGAAACTCCTTTCGGAGCAGCTTTAGACAAAAACTCTCCAACGGATAGATTAATTCCAACGGATAAAACTCTTAGTCTTTTCATCCGTTGGTCTTAATCTATCCGTTGGCGTTAAAAGGTTGGAATTTTATTCTGAGTTTGAAAAGCTAATCACCTAAACACCACCCGCGCGACGGTTATGCTATCCCAACGGTCGTGGAATCGCAAAGCGTGATAAGTCGCCCGCCACAATGCTATTGGGGAAAATCGCGCGCGCTTCTTCACCATGCGCAAGCAGATCGGCCTCCGTGAGCGTACCGCTGAAGTGTGTCAGAAACAGCGTTTGCACGCCGCATTTTTTCGCGACTTGCGCCGCCTGGGCGGAGGTGGAGTGGCCGGTTTGCAGCGCCCAGGCTCCTTCCGCAGAACGAAAAGTCGCGTCAGCGATCAAGGCGTCAGCGTTTTGCGCGAGATACTCCTGGCCGGCGCAGGGCGAAGTATCCACGGCGTACGCGATTTTCATGCCCGGCCGCGGCGGGCCCAAGACTTCGTGGGGATGAATCATCTTGCCGCTGGCCAGTTGCACGCTCTCGCCCCTTTGCAGCCTCCCGCGCTCGGGCCCGTCCGGCACCCCCAAATGATTCGCGCGTTCGACATCGAATTTGCCGAGGCGCGGAGTTTCCACCAGCGCAAATCCCGCCGTAAAAATGCGATGCTGCAACGGCTGCCATTCAACGCGATACTCCGGCGCTGTCCAAAGCGTCGTTTCCGTCGTATCACTAATTTCGTGCAGGCATAATTGGAATTCGAGTGTAAAGCCGCACAATTTCTGATGAAATTGAATATAGTCGCGCAAGCCGCGCGGGCCGTAAAGGTGCAACTCGTGGCGCAATCCCGCCATGTGCAGGCTGGTCAGCAGGCCGGGCAACCCGAAAAGATGATCGCCGTGAAAATGCGAAATGAAAAGGTGGCGCAGTTTTCCCGGCCGCAAGCCGGCGCGGCGGAATTGCATTTGCGTGCCTTCACCGCAATCAAACAAAAAGATTTCGCCGTTGCGCCTCAGCGCCGTGCCGGAAAGATTGCGCTGCGCCGTGGGCATGGCCGAGCCGGTGCCCAGGAAGACAAGTTCTATCATGTTTGGCAATCGTATTCGGGAATACAGGGCTATTGCAATGATGGATTATTGGATTATTGGATTGATGGATTGTTGGATCGTTGGATCGTTGGATTGAGACGAATGCATCAATCCACCACTCCATCAATCCATCAATCCACCAATCCACCAATCCGACGGGCAGTTATAAAATGAACTGCAACCGCCGCGGCAGCACTTCGATTTCCATCGGCGTGCTGCCGGCGATTTCACCGTCGGGCGTCAAGAGCTGCGGCGGCTCTGATTCCAGACGCAGTTTGCGGCCACGGAACATCTCGATTTTGGGATGATGCACGTGCGTGCCGGCAAACACCGAGGGGAACGCCCGCACCAACGCTGTGCGCGAGATTTCTCGGGCCACCACGATGTCCATTATGCCATCATCAATACGCGCCTCGGGCGCGACCTTCATGTTGCCGCCGATATATCGCGAGTTGCAAATCATCACAAAAACGCTGTCGCGCGCGATCGTTTGACCGTCCAGAATCATCTGCAGGCGTGCCGGGCGCAGTTTTATCAGCGTCAGAATAACACCCAAGGCATAGGCGAACATGCCCAAATCTTTGTAACTTTGTGAAGTAATATTTACATCTGAGACAAAGCCCGCGCCAACGACATTCACGAAGTAGTATTCGCGGTGATACCACGAGATGGGATGGTCAAGGCGGCAATGCAAAACATCCACCGGCGTGAGCTCGCCGCTGAGCAGGCGCTCCCAGTGTGGCCGAGATTTGCCATTGCGAAACTCCTGCGAAAATGAGTTGCCGGTGCCCGCTGGAATCAATGCGAGCGGCGTGTTGAACTGCGGCTGGCGCAGGCAAACGTTGACGACTTGGAACAGCGTGCCGTCGCCGCCGAGTGCTGCGACGGCATCCCAGTGCCCCTGCAAATAGGCGGGCAAGATTTCAAAGAAATGGCCGTGATGCTGCGACACGACCACTTCGCATTGCACGTCGGCACGCGAGAATCCTGCGAGGGTTTCGCGCAGAATTTGTTCGCCCCGGCCGCGCGCCGAGCGCGTGTTGGCTGCGAGCAAAATGTGTTTCATGATTTCCTTCCTTCTGAAAAGATGGCCATGGCCACGCCGGCCAGCGCCAGACCGCCGCCGAGCACGGCGCGCACAGATGGCCGTTCCTCAAAAAAGACGAATGCCAGAATGCTCGCGCCCACCGGCTCGCCGAGCAGCGTAACCGAAACCGCAGGCGCGGAGAGATGTTTGAGCGCCCAATTGAAGCTGGTGTGCCCGATCACTTGCGGCACCAGGGCGAGCAGCAGGAAGATGCCAAACGTTGGCAGCGCGTAGCCGCGCAAGGGCACGGCAAAGATTTGTGTTCCGAACCACAAGCAGGCGGCGGCGGCGGTATAGCACAGCGTGACGTACGGAATGGTGGCGATGCGCCTGCGCAGCACGCGGCCGATTAAGAAATAGATGCCACCGAAAAGCGCACCAGCGATGGCCAGGGCGTTGCCGAGAAGGGAGTTTTCACCGCCGCTCGCTTCGTCGAAGGTAATGATGATGGCGCCGGTGAAAGCCAGGAGTAACCCGACAGAGAGCAGTGGCCGCACCGGCTCGCGCAGAATGAAAATCGCTCCCAGCGCGACAAAGATCGGGCTGGTCGCCACCAACACCACGGAACTCGTGACCGAGGTGTAGGATAATGATGTAATCCACGTCGCGAAATGCATGGCGAGCGCAAGACCGGATAGCCCTCCTAAAATCCAGTCGGCGCGCAGCAACTTTTTGAACTCGGACCAGGATCGCATACCTCCGGTCATCCAGAAAAAGAGGGAGGCGAATAGCAGGCGATAGAATGCGATGGCCAGCGGCGGCGCCTCACACCAGCGGATGAAAATCGCGGCGAAGGATACGGCCAGGATGCCGGCGGCAATGACCAGCATCACGCGATACAGAGGAGTGGACGACGACGGCATGAGTATAAAACTATTTGAGATTCGATGCTTCCCCTGCGGCGTTTGCGTTCGCCAGCACGAAATTTTTTACCGCTTGAAAATATCGCTCTCCGCCGACGAGATAAGTATCATTATGGTCCGCTCCCGGCAAGGTCACAAACTGCTTGGGCTCGGCGGCGTGCGCGTAGAGCTGTTGGCCGAGAGCATAAGGGATCACGCCATCGCGATCGCCGTGCAAAAAAAGTTTCGGAATGGTCAGCCGGGATACTTTGTCAATGCTGGCCCATTTCATTTTCGCCAGCCAATAAACCGGCAACGGCCCGAACATGAGCCTGGCCATGTCACGTGCATGGGTGAAAGAAGATTCGACGATGAGCCCCTGCAAGGCGCGGCGGCAGGCGAGCTCGATCATCACTGCGCCGCCGAGCGAATGGCCGTGCGCGATGATCGGCAGGGCGGGAAACTTCCCGCGCAGATAATCATGTGCCGCTTCCGCGTCACGATAGCAGCCGTCCTCGCTGGGTTTGCCGGCGCTGCGGCCATAGCCGCGATAGTCGAACATGAATAGATTGGCGGGAATGTGTTCGTGCAGCAGCGTGAGCCATTCCAAACGATCGCTGAGATTGCCGCCGTTGCCGTGTGCCATGATCAAGTTGGCGGCGGCGGAATCGTGGGGCACGAACCAGCCGTGAATTTTCACGGCATCGGCAGTGGTGAGCCAAACGTCTTCGACATGCAGCCCGGCGATTTGCGGATGCCAATAGCCGGCGGGATATGAACTGGGGAAAAACACCAAGCGCGGCTCGCCCAGGCGCAGCAGCAGGGCGAAGATGATCAGAATTGCCATGGACCAAAGCAGAAAGCGCAGCATGTCAAATTCCGCGTCGCAGATGAAAGTAGGGAAGAGATGCGTTTCCTTCGCCAGAGGTCAAATGCCGGCGAAAAATGTAACCACGCTATTCGCGATTTGCAAGCCCAAAGCCTGCGCCGGTTCTTGCCCGGCACTCGGCGGCAGGGGGAGAATTTGTTTGTGAATGGCCGGGCATTATGCTATGTTGTCAGGAGGAATTTCACCTTGTGGAACGGAGGTGTGCAAGTGCAAAGCGCGTTGATGTTGATTCTTGCCGCGATGTTGAGTTCATGCGCAGGTGCCCGCCACAGTCAAAGGCGAGGAGAAGAAGCCCGGACAAAAGTGGCGGAGCCGGAAACGAAAAGCACAGAGAAACCTCCGCCGGCGGTGGTGGTGGTAACCTCCAATCTTGACGCGAAACCTCTGCCCGTGGGAGGTGCTGCAGCGATTCAAGCCGCGATGCAAGAACCGGAGGAAGTTTGGAAAGAAAACAAAACCGGCACCACCGTCGTGGAAGCACGCGTGACCGCCCAGGGGAAAATTGCCGGCACGAAAGTTCATAAAAGCTCCGGCTACGCTGGCATGGACGCCGAGGCCATGCTGGCAGTGTCGCGCGTGCGCTGGAAGCCCGGACGCAGAAACAACAAACCGGTCGAGTCCGTGGTGCGGGTGACCATCGAGTTTAATACCACCTTCTCGTCGAAGTATTGATGCACGCTTTTCGCCAGTTTGAGGTCCGTTTTTCAGTGAAGCGACTGCTGCCCGTCCACGCCCATTGGGATTCGCGCACATTCGCGCTCATTCGCGGTGAGAGCCTCTGCAGCTGGCGGCGCGTCTGCGTGGTGCCGCAGCGATTTATCTGATCACCTTCCCGCCATCGACGACCAGCGTTTGCCCGGTGACAAAGCCCGCCAAATCCGAAGCCAGAAACAAAATCGCGCCCGCCACCTCGAAAGGCGAGCCCCATCGGCCCATGGGTGCTTCTGCCGCGAGTGCTTTTTTTCTTTCTTCAGAAAGCCTGTCATACCAACCGCTGGCGATATTGCCCAACGCCAGGGCATTCACGCGTATGCCGGAAGCGCTATATTCGCGGCTGAGATCGCGCATCAGGCCCAGGACCGCGGCCTTGGCTTCGGTATAAGGCGTGCCTTGATAGCCGGCCAGCGCTGGCGTCGAGCTGATGAAAATGATGCTGCCTTTTTTCCGCGGCAGCATGAGCCGCAGTGCTTCCCGGCTGCAATAGCGCGCGCCGTCCAGGTCCACCGCGCGCACGCGTTGGAACCATTCCGCTGCTTCCTGTTCATTCAGCTCGTGCAGCGGCGTTTGCCACAGTTTTTCAATGAGGGGAAATCCGGCATTGCAGACTAAAACCTCCAGCCTGCCTTTGCTCCACGCCGACAACTCCACAAACATTTTGGCGACGGCGTTCACCTCGGACACATCCGCAGCGAGCGGCAACACCGGCACGCCATAAGCCTTTTGCAGCTCTTCTGCAACGCGCGCAGCCTCTTCCTGTGTCCGGCTGTTGATCGCCAGGTGCGCGCCACATGTGGCGAACAGTTGCGCCATGGCCAGGCCGCTGCCGCGCGTGCCTCCTGTGATCAGCACCACGGCGTCTTGCAGGCCGGGCAGGGCGAGTTGAGCGAAAGCGCGTGGGAGTGCATGCATGACGGCATCTCAAGAGGCGGGATTATTCATTCGCCTTGCCTTGGCTGGAGCTGTGGAAATATGCGCCGCGTGCGCGGTTGGCTTATTTCGAATAGTGGCGCACGACGAGCGCGATCGGCAATCCGACGAAGAGCATAAGTATCATCACACCGGTCGCAACCACGGCCGGCGTATATGAAATTTTGAAAGAAATGGCCGAGAGTGGCAAGACGATAAAATTCATGAACACATAAACGGCGACGCCGTAAACCAAGCCGCAAGCCACCGCCTGCCGTACCAATAAATTCCACTTGCGGCTCGCCGTATAGTAAACGGCAGTGGCCCCCGTGGCGATGATGAAGTGTAGCCCAGCGCCGAGCGCAGCGGTGCCAATATCGCCTTGGAAAGCCTCTGCGCCGAGCAGCCCGCTGGCAATCGCTTGTAGCACGCGCTTCGGGCTACCACCACGCAAACCGCTATTGACGAACGCCGCGGTGATATCCAAAACCCCCGCAATTAAGCCACCCCACAGAATAACCCGGCCGGCTCTCGGTTTTTCGAGGGCGAGTGCTGCGGAAGAAGTGTTCATATTCTGTGTCCCATTTGAAGAGCCTCTCGACTAAAAGTTACCTCGGATTTTCATCCCGAAGGGTCGGGATGAAAACCGAAGCCCTGCGGGCGGCTCCAACGGATAGATTAAGTCCAACGGATGAAACTCTTAGTCTTTTTATCAGTTGGTGTTAATCTATCCGTTGGCGATAAAAAGTTGGAATTCTATTCTGACTTTGAAAAGCTAATCGCCTAAACTGCCAGCTTTTTTATCGCTGCCAGTGCCTGTTCGTAATTCGGATGATGACCGATCTCCGCCACATATTCCACATAAGCGACCTTGCCATGGGGATCGATCACAAAGATCGCACGCGACAAGGCGCGAATCTCTTTCACCAACACGCCATACGCCAGGCCGAAATTGGTCTCCATATGATCCGCGTACGTTTTCACGTTCTTCACGCCGGCGCTGCCGCACCAGATGCCTTGCGAGCAGGGCAGATCCGTGCTGATGGTGAAAAACTGCGCTCGGTCACCAAACTTGCCGGCCTCTGCGTTGAAGCGTTTGATTTCAGCCTCGCAAATACTGGTGCTCACCGACAAGATGGAAGAAATCAACGTCGGCTTGCCGCCGAAATTGTCGAAGCGCACCGTCTTCCAATCATTGCCCATCACCCTAAACGCCGGGGCTTTGCCGCCGGCTTTCAGCTCTGGTCCTACCAACGTCAAGGGAATGCCGTCCAGCGTCACCGCGCCCGCGCGTTCCACTGTCATTTTCACTCTTTCGAAGTAGTGAGAGTTTTGCAAAATCCGCGCTCTTTGTTCACATGCGGAGAAATATAGGATTTTGTGTTTGCAAAGCAAGGCTTTGTTTGCCGAGTGGCGATTCCCTTTTCAAAATTTTCTCGACCATTCCTTGGGCCAGCGCTCGACCAAGACTTTGGTCTGCGTAAAACCTCCCGCATGCCGCCCTTGCGCGTGCAGATCGCCGAAGAAACTTTCCGTACCACCCACTAAAAGGAATGGTTGTTTTTTCGCCTAATTTTGTTAAATTTTGTTACCCAAAAGTCTGGGTTAGTCAAACGGGTGTCGTCCATTTTCCCTTCTCGGCCAGCCCTAACAATTCTTGTCTCTCCTCCTCTGTGGGCATAGCAACAAAAATAGCAGAATATGATCGGCAAAACAATTTCGCACTATCACATCCTCTCCAAGCTCGGCGAAGGCGGCGACTTGTCCCGCAGGCAAAGGAGAAATTCAGTATGATCGGTAAACTGATTTCTCATTATCGCATTCTGGAAGAACTAGGCCGTGGCGGGATGGGCATCGTGTACAAGGCCGAGGACACCAAGCTCAAGCGCATCGTCGCGCTGAAATTTCTTTCAATCACGACTTTCAGCGCCGAAGACAAAAGCCGTTTTCTCCGCGAAGCCCAAGCTGCGGCAGCGCTCAATCATCCGAACATCTGTACCATCCACGAGATCGATGAAGTCGACGGCCAAATGTTCATTGCGATGGAATACCTCGAAGGCCAGAACTTGCGGGAGAAGATCAATGCTGGACCGCTGAAGATCGCGGAGGCGATCAAACTTGCCACGCAGATTGCCGAGGGTTTACAAGTCGCGCATGAGAAAGGCATCACGCATCGCGACATCAAAAGCGCCAACATCATGATCACAGTGAAAGGCCAAGTGAAGATCATGGATTTCGGCTTGGCCAAGTTGGCGCAGGGCGGGACGATGCTCACGAAAGAAGGCATGACGCTGGGCACTGCCGCTTACATGTCGCCGGAGCAAACACGCGGGGAAGCCGTGGATCAGCGTACCGACATTTGGTCACTCGGCGTGGTGTTGTATGAAATGATCAGCGGGCAATTGCCCTTTCGCGGCGAGTATGAGCAGGCGATCATGTATGCGATTGTGAACGAAGACCCGCAGCCATTGACGGCTTTGCGCACGGGTGTGCCTCTCGCCTTGGACAGTATCGTTGCCAAGGCGCTGGCCAAAGATCCGACCTTACGCTATCAGCATGTGGATGAAATACCGGCGGATTTGCGAGCAATTGAATCTAAGCCTGGCGATACCTCAATGAAATTGGCGACGCCGGCTGGCGCGATTACCCTTTCGCCTCTGATACGCTCAGGAAAACTGTTCTTCTCGATTCTCGTTGGCCTCATCGTGGCCTCCATCGGGGCTGGCGCTGCTCTGTGGGAATGGCTGCGTCCCGTCACCTCGCTTCCCAAGCCATTGGTTCGGCTCAACCTCGATCTTCCTACTGGCCATGAATTTGTGGGTCAGTTCATTCTGAAAGTCGCCATTTCGCCCGACGGCCGTCTTTTGGCTTACACTGCTGACAGCGCTGGTTCTCGCCTTCTCTATCTGCGTCCATTGGATCAGCTTGAGGCCACACCTCTTCCCGGGACTGAAGGCGCGCACGCTCCATTCTTTTCACCCGATGGAAAGTGGATCGGTTTCCGTGTGTCCAACAAGCTCAAAAAGATTTCCATCCACGGTGGAACCGCCCTCACGATTTGCGATGCTTCTGGCGGCCACGGCGCGAGCTGGTCGCCAGACAACACCATCATTTTTCCGCCGGGATTTACTACAGGTCTCGCGCGGGTGTCAGCTGACGGTGGTGTGCCGCAACCATTCCTCGAGCTTGACCGCACGCAGAAGGAAGCCAACCACATGTTTCCACAGATGCTCCCAGATCGCCAGTCTGTCATCTTTACCACTGAAAACTCGGGCAGGTCTTCCAATGAACTCACCATCGTTGTGCAGTCGCTTGCCAGCGGCAAGAGGCACGTGTTGGTGGAAGGAGGACTTTGCGGCCGTTATGTGTCAACCGGGCATCTGCTGTTTGGCCGGTCGAGCTCTCTACTTGCAGTCCCCTTTGATCTCAAGGGGCTAAGAGTGACAGGCACTCCGGTCGAAGTGCTCTCTGGCGTCCCGGCCTGGCAATCCGCGTGCTCCGACAATGGCACATTGATCTATCTGCCTGGCAGTGAAGGCATAGTGCTTAACGAACTTATGCTTGCCGATCGATCCGGGAAACCTCAACGGATCAGCCAGAAACGAGCACTCTATGAAGGACTCAGCTTCGCTCCTAATGGGCGGCACATCGCCGTGCAGATTGCGGCGATGGATGACGATATCTGGCTCATCGATTTGGATCGTGATACGCAGACGCGCCTCACCTTCGAGGCGGAAAACTGGAATCCGATCTGGATGGCTGACGGCAAAAAGATCGCCTTCACTTCTGATCGTAATGGCGTAGACAATCTTTACGCCACTCCAGCAGATGGCAGCGGAACCATTGAAAGGCTGACCACGAGCGAAGCTGCGCAGATCCCTACTTCGTACGCACCGGACAGCCATCTGCTGGCTTTCACCCAGGGGAGTGCCAAGAATGGTGCGGATATCTGGCTGCTTCCGCTCGAAGGCGAACGGAAGCCCCGGCCTTTCCTCCAGACCGCCTTTGATGAACATGGAGCGAAGTTCTCTCCGGATGGCCGCTGGTTGGTGTACGAATCAAACGAATCCGGACGGTCCGAGGTCTATGTCCAGCCGGTTTCCGGCTCAAGCGCAAAATGGCAGATTTCCGCGGATGGCGGGGGTTCGCCGCGGTGGTCGCGGGCTGGCCGCGAAATCGTCTATCGCAATGGCACCAAAATGATGGCGGTCGAGGTTTCAACCGCGCCGGCATTCAAAGCGGAGCGTCCGCATCTGCTTTTTGATAAGGAATACCTAGATCCCTATTTTAGCGGGTTCTACGATATCACTGCTGATGGCGAGCGCTTTGTCATCGTTAAGCCCGTAGAGCGGCAGCGGCTGACGCGCATAAACGTTGTGCTCAACTGGTTCGAAGAGTTGAAACGTAAAGTTCCAACCGGCAAGTGAGATGAGCGGCGAAACTACTTCCTGCTTAACTCCGCTAGGAGTGCAGTGTTTCTAACAGGATGCTGAAAAACTCTTTTCGATGTCATACCCGCGAAAGCGGGTATCCAGAAAATCAAACAAAATCATGGATTCCCTCGTTCGTGGGAATGACGAATTCGAGCAATTCGAGACTTTTTCAGCATCCTGCTGAAATCGGTACGGCTGAGATTGTACCGCGACATTCATGTCGCGTGCGTTGTTTCCTCGCAACATAAATGTTGTGGTACGGGAAAAGCGCTCACCAACCAACCCGTAATGAGTATAGTATATGGAAAAAGTAAGCGACCGCCATTCGCCACCAGCCGGCCCAATGAATGGAATACGTTGAAAAAAGTCTGCAGGAAAAGAATAGTTATGGCAAGTTTGGTGCGGCACTCTCGAGTTTTAACAAGGCTAGGAATTCGTCCGGCATCAGAATCTGCAAAAGGTTGCCGGGATAATCCTTTTTGTTGCGGGTGACAAAATAATCGCTAAAGATATTTTTCCTCGAGATACTCGTGATACTCTTTTTGCAAATCTTTGCGGCGAGAAGTTTTCCGAAGAACGCCGGTAATTTCCGAAAGGATCGGCGTAGGCTCAAACGCCGCCCTGTTCTTGGCGGAATGGGCTTTAACTGATATTATTCGAAGGTAATCGGCAACCAGCTTGGACAAGCTGACGCCTTGTTTTTGCGCGTAATTCTTGGCGGCTTGGATGATTTCTTCGTCCATCCGCAAAGTGAGTTTTGTTTCCATATTTTTTCTCCTGAGGTTGACGTACAAAGTATACCCCGCTGTACGTCAAAAAACAAGAATAAATTTCATGATCGACAAGACGATTTCACACTACAAGATTTTAGAAAAACTCGGTGAAGGCGGCATGGGCGTCGTATACAAAGCCGAAGACACCAAGCTCAAGCGCATCGTCGCGCTGAAGTTTCTCTCGGCGATCACGCTCGGCAATGAGGAGAAGAATCGCTTTCACCGCGAAGCCCAGGCTGCGGCAGCGCTGAATCATCCGAACATTTGTACCATCCACGAGATCGATGAAGTCGACGGCCAAATGTTTATTGCGATGGAATACCTCGAAGGCCAGAACTTGCGGGAGAAGATCGAGGCTGGGCCGTTGAAGATCGCGGAGGCGATAAAACTTGCCACGCAGATTGCCGAGGGTTTACAAGCCGCGCATGAAAAAGGCATCACGCATCGCGACATCAAAAGCGCCAACATCATGATCACGGAAAAAGGGCAAGCGAAGATCATGGATTTCGGCCTGGCCAAATTGGCGCGCGGCGGGACCATGCTCACGAAGGAAGGCACGACGATGGGCACCGCCGCCTACATGTCGCCGGAGCAAACACGCGGGGAAGTGGTGGATCAGCGCACCGATATTTGGTCGCTCGGCGTGGTGTTATATGAAATGATCAGCGGGCAATTACCTTTTCGCGGCGAGTATGAGCAGACGATCATGTATTCGATTGTGCACGAAAACCCGCAGCCCTTGAGGTCATTGCGCACCGGAGTGCCAGTGGTATTGGATGGCATCATCGCCAAAGCACTCGTCAAAGATCGGGAATCTCGCTATCAGCATGTGGATGAGCTGCCGGCGGATTTTCGGACGATTGAATCGACCTCCCTGAGCAGATCAAGATTTTCCACGACAAAGATTCTGGCTGGCGTGGCGACCAAACCCAACGTGCGCCTACCCTGGATAGTTGTAACGTTTTGCTTCCTTTTGGCGCTGACTGCATTCGCATTGCTCGAATTGCGCCAGCCGCATATGCAGATGTCAACCATCCGTACTTTGATTCCCCTGCCGGAACAATCGACATTTACCACTCAATTTGGATTTGGAAGGCAGATCGCGCTCTCGCCAGATGGCTCTAAATTGACCTTTGCAGTGATGGATTCCTTTGGAAAGGCGCACCTTTGGGTTCGACCTCTCAATGCCATGTCCGCCAACGAGCTTGCCGGCACTGAAGGAGCTTCTGATCCCTTCTGGTCGCCGGACAGTCGCTTTATTGGATTTTTTGCGACTAACAAGCTCAAAAAAGTCGAGGCTGCGGGCGGCCCTCCTCTCACAATTAGCGATGCACCAGATGCACGGGGCGGGGCCTGGAGCAAAGATGATATGATCCTTTTTACCCCGACTTATCCTGGCCCCCTTTATCTCGTTCCGGCAGCAGGAGGCAAGACAACTGCTCTCACAACACTTGATACAGCGCGCAAGGAAATCGCACATCGCTGGCCCTGCTTCTTGCCTGATGGAAAACATTTTCTCTATTTCAACCTAACCTCTAATATCGGCGCTCTAGGTGAATCCAATGCCATCTATGTCGCCTCGCTGGATTTGAAAGTGAATAAGCTTCTGGTGCGCGCCTCATCTAACATGGCGTATGCCTCGGGCTATCTGCTTTTTCATCGCAATGGCACGCTCATAGCACAGCGGCTTGACTTGAATACCCTTATGCTTGATGGCGAGACCATTCCAATTGCAGAACAGGTTCACTATGGCGCGACCATGATTGATTTGGCAACTTTTTCCGTCTCACAGAATGGAATGCTGGCCTATCTGCTGAGCGCTAATCAAGCCGGCTCAAAACTCCTCATCTTCGACCAGAGCGGTAAGCTGATACGGTCGGTCGGCGAAATTGGCTATTACACCGGGATTCGTTTTTCATCCGATGCGCAGCGAATTGCCGTGGACCTCTTTGATCCGCAATCGCGTCAAAATGACATTTGGGTATACGAATTGGCGCGCGATGCCAGGACTCGCCTAACATTTAACCCTAGTGGTGATAGATTTCCGGTCTGGTCTCCCGATGGAAGTCGCCTCGTTTTTCAGTCAAGTCGGAAAGCAGTGCTTGATCTTTATCAGATAGCCGCGAGTGGCGCCGGCAGTGAAGAGATTTTTTTTGAGTCAAAGGAGAACAAGCAACCTTTCGACTGGTCATTGGACGGGAGATTTATCACATATGTTACTTACGGTGACCCCAAGACACGCTCGGACGTATGGGTCTTGCCGCTGTTTGGAGATCGAAAGCCTATCCCATTCTTGCGAGCGGAGTGCGATGAGCTCTATCCTTATTTTTCTCCGGACGGACGGTGGATCGCTTACGTTTCCGATGAAACCGAGCAAAAAGAAGTATATGTGCGGCCGTTCCCTGGGCCGAGTGGCAAGTGGCAGATTTCAACTGCTGGCGGTACACGCCCTCGTTGGCGGCGCGATGGAAAGGAAATCTTCTATCTGAGCAACGACAACACAATTATGGCCACTAGAATCCATATAAGAGGTTCTAAAATGGAAATTGATGATGCCCGACCGCTTTTTCAGACCCGTCCGACTACAGTGGCTCTCAATTATGATGTTTCCGATGATGGCATACATTTCATTGTCAATTCGGTTACTGAGAAGAAAACATCTTCGTCGATTACGCTCGTGGTAAACTGGATGGCGGAGCTAAAAAAGAGAAATTGAAATAAAATCTTTGATAAGGAGAAGTTATAGATTTTTGCAAAACAATATCCTGCTATCCCGCTTTTGGCTGTTTTAAAGTACTCAGCAAGGCACACAGGCATTAATTGTGATCGATAAAACATTCTCGCACTATCGCATTCTCAAAAACTCGGCGAAGGGGCGGTATAGGCGTGGTGTACAAAGCGAGGACACCAGGCTCAAGCGCGGGGTCGCGATGCAAGGGCGGCAAAGTCTCTTCCCAAAAGAGCAGAAGGAAGAACTGTACAAATATATCGCCGAAATCATTCGGAGTGAAAAGCAAGAATTACTCGGTATCAACAGCATTCTAGCTCATGCGCATATTTTCATAGACATAAAACCGGGCATAGCGCTGTCCGATTTGACCCGCGATATCAAAAACAATTCATCAGCATTCATCAACGAGAAGAAATGGATTCGGGGAAAATTCAATTGGTAGGAAGGATTCGGCGCATTTTCATACGGGCACTCACAAATCGACGCGGTGGCGAAATATGTTCAGGATCAGGAAAAGCACCATGCAAAGAAGACGTTCAAAGATGAATATCTGGAGATGCTCAAGAAATTCGCCGTGGAATACGACGAGAAATATCTTTTCAAATGGGTTGATGAAGAGAGGAATTAATTTTTGGATTTCGGCCGCCACAACATGTCACTCCTACGGAGTTTTTGCCCTTGGCTTGGTTCCGTGCTATAAACATTTCATCCCTAACGGGATTAACGCACTCGCCTCGAAATTGAAGAAACCGGAGATCTAGATCGTGCTCGGCCAAACCATTTCTCACTGCAAAATTTCAGAAAAGCTCGGCGAAGGCGGTATGCCTTCCTTCAGTGCAAAATACAATAACTTGGCCCCGCATAGCGGCAGGCGTCGTGTATGATTGGCAAAGCAATTTCACATTATCGGATACTAGAAAAGCTCGGCGAAGGCGGCATGGGCATCGTGTACAAAGCCGAGGACACCAAGCTTAAACGCATCGTCGCGCTGAAATTTCTGCCGCGGCATATCGCCGCCAGTGCCGAAGAACGCGAGCGGTTCAAAATCGAAGCGCAGGCCGCGGCTGCTTTGAACCATCCGAACATCGCCACGATTTATGCCATCGAGGAAGTCGATGGTGAGATATTCATTGTGATGGAATTCATCGAAGGCGAGGAGCTGAAAAAGAAAGTGGCCAGTGATCAGTTACCAGTAAGCAGTGTGATTGACATCGCCATCCAAATCGCCGAAGGCCTGAAAGCCGCGCACGCCAAAGGCATCATCCACCGCGACATCAAATCTAGCAACATCATGGTGACGGAATCGGGGCAAGTGAAGATCATGGATTTCGGTTTGGCGAAGATCAACAGCGGTCTGCACCTGACTAAATCTGGTATGACATTGGGTACGGCTGCTTATATGTCGCCGGAGCAGGCACGCGGCGAGCAGGTAGATCATCGTACGGATATTTGGTCGCTGGGCATCGTGCTGTATGAGATGATTACCGGCCAATTGCCTTTCCATGGCGAATATGAGCAGGCGATCATGTACGCCATTGTGAACGAAGCGCCGGAGCCTTTGTCCCGCCACCGGGCCGAGGTTTCAATAGGTTTGCAGCACATTATTGACAAAGCTTTGGACAAAAATCCGGAAACACGCTACCGGCAGATTGAAGACATGCTGCCGGATTTGAAATCTCCCACCGAAGCTCGTGCTTCTTCATCCGCAAACAAAATCAAGCCAAATCTCTTGCAAAGACGGCGTACTTTTCTCTACGGCGGCATTGCTGCTTTTCTCATTTTACTCATCGCCGGTGGACTCTATTTCTTTTCCAAGCGCAGCAAAACCTTTGATGCGATTGCCGTGTTGCCTCTCGCGAACCTTTCTGGTGACCCACAGCAAGAGTACTTTGCCGATGGTATGACGGAAGCGGTGATTACCGAACTGGCCAAAGTCAAAGCCTTGCGGGTCATTTCGCGTACCTCGGTCATGCAATTCAAAAACACGACGAAGTCGCTGCCGGAGATCGCGCGCCAGTTGAACGTGGATGCGATTGTCGAAGGCTCGGTGGTGCGCTCCGGAGACCGGGTTCAGATTACGGCGCAGTTAATCGAAGCAAAAACCGATCAGCATTTGTGGGCAGATAGTTATGAGCGCGATCTGCGTGAAGTATTGACGCTGCAACGCCAGGTGGCACTCGCTATCACCCACGAAATCCAAATCAAGCTGACGCCTCAGGAGCAGGCGCGCTTACAAGAAGCCCGAGCTGTGGACCCTGAGGCCTATAAGCATTATCTCTGGGGACTGAGTTTCTGGGATAAGCAAACCAAAGAGAGTATGCAGCAGGCGTTAAACCAGTACGAGCAGGCGATCGCGATAGACTCGAACTTCGCCCAGGCATACGCCGCTGTGGCTGTGCCATACCTGGCATCGGCAGTAATGATGCGTTTACTGCCTCTGGAAGAGGCCGAAGTCAAAGCAAGGCAGGCGGCAATGAAGGCGTTGGAACTGGACGAGACCCTGTCCGAAGCCCACAGCGCGATGGCCGTGATCCGAAAGGATCTTGATGGGGACTGGTCCGGCGCGGAGGAGGAATTTAAACGAGCAATTGAACTGAACCCTGGCAACGCGGAAGCACATCGCGAATATGGATGGGGGCTATTTAAACGGGGCAGGACGAAGGAGGGATTGGCTGAGATGATTCGCGCCTTTGATCTCAATCCACTTTCGGAAAGTGTGAATGCCTTCGTTGCATGGGCTTACGTCTATGACCGCCAGTATGATGAGGCCATTGCGCACTGCCTCAAGGCGCTCCAACTGAACCCTAATTTTCCCCAAGTGCAGTGTAATCTCGGAATGGCTTATTTCACGAAGGGTCTTTATGATGAAACTATAGCAACGCTTCAGAAGGTGGACGCGCTGGCTTTAGGAAGGTTGGATTGTTTGGGATATCTTGGCAGCGCTTATGCCTTATCAGGCCAGCGGGAGAGGGCGTTGAAGTTGCTTGAGGAATTGAAGGAGCGATTGGAGCGAGGCGAATACACAAACGTGGCCATCGCCCAGATTTATGTAAGCTTGCATGAAAAGGAGAAGGCACTGACCATGCTCGAGCGGAATGGACCTTGGCTTGTAGTTCTCATACTAAGCCCCGTCTTCGATCCCTTGCACTCAGAACCGCGGTTTCAAGCTCTGCTAAAAAAATTGGAGTTAGAAAATTGATCGGCAAAACAATTTCGCGCTATCGTATCCTCGAAAAACTCGGCGAAGGCGGTATGGGCGTCGTGTACAAAGCCGAGAACACCAAGTTCAAGCGCACCGTCGCATTAAAGCTTGTGTCGCAGCATCAAACTCCGTTAGGAGTGCCATGTTTATAGCCCCACGCCAAATAAAACTAGGAAAACTCCGTAGGAGTGACATGTATTTGAGCAACACCAGGTGAAGAAAAGAAGACGTTCAAAGATGAATATCTGGAGATGCTCAAGAAATTCACCGTGGAATACGACGAGAAATATCTTTTCAAATGGGTTGATGAAGAGAAGGATTGATTTTTGGATTTCAAAGGCAACACCATTTCACTCCTACGGAGTTTTGGCTCTGTGGTTGATCTTGAGCTATAGACATTTCATCCCTACGGGATTATTGAGAAGGCTGCAAAATTTGTTGATTTATGCAAGAAGCGAAAGACATTAGGGAGCAAGATGAGCAATATCAAACTTTTTGAAAGCAAAAAAAATCGTTCCGCGTGGAATGAAGCCGAGCAGAAGTGGTATTTTTCGGTGGCGGATGTAGTGGCAGCTTTGACCGATAGCGCTGACCTCAAACAGTACATCAAGAGAATGCGGCAGCGCGATCCGGAGCTGAATTCCTACTGGGGTACAATTTGTACCCTGGTTGTAATGCCCGCAGCTGATGGAAAAAGAAGGCAGGTTCAATCCAACCTGTCGCGTTTTGCAGGTTTAGTTTTTGGCACTTCCTGTAGCGCGGCCAGGAAATCTGCTTCTTTAAAATCCTTTGCTCGTCTGGCAAAGAAATGCATGGTTTCGTAGCGAATAATTTCGTTGGAAATAGAACCCACCAATAACTGATTCATGGAGATTTTTTCTTTTTTCGCAATTTTTTTGACTTTTTTGTGAACGGTCTCAGGCAAACGCAGTTGTAATTTACCCATAAAGCACCGCGTGCAAAAATTTTTGCGGTGTGATGATCTTAAATCGATACGGCGCCAAGTTGGCTCCGCAGAGATGATTCGACCACATCAGCATCCACCATGATTTTTGATAGTGTCACATATGCAACTATACAGCTTTTTTTCAGCTCAAAAGCAAGCCGAAAACCTTAAATTTTAGATAACGACATGGTCGGCCAAACCATCCTCCACTATGGGATTCTCGCCAAGCTCGGCGAAGGCGGCATGGGCATCGTGTACAAAGCCGAGGACACCAGGCTCAAGCGCGAGGTCGCAATCAAATTTCTGCCGCGGCATATTGCCGCCAGTGCCGAAGAACGCGAACGGTTCAAAATCGAAGCACAAGCCGCGGCCGCTTTGAACCACCCCAACCTCGCCACGATTCACGCCATCGAAGAAATCAATGATGATCTGTTCATTGTGATGGAATTCATCGAGGGCGAAGAACTGAAAAAGAAAGTGGCCAGTGGTCAGTTGTCAGTGGACTGGGTCATCAACATTGCTACGCAAATCGCCGAGGGGTTGAAGGCCGCGCATACGAAAGGGATCACTCATCGCGACATCAAGTCCAGCAATATTATGGTGACGGAATCCGGTCAGGTCAAGATTATGGATTTCGGTTTGGCGAAGATCGGCGGCGGCGTGCATCTCACCAAAACCGGCACGACACTCGGCACTGCGGCGTATATGTCGCCGGAACAGGCGCGGGGCGAAGAAATTGATCATCGCTCCGACATTTGGTCGTTTGGCGTGGTGCTGTATGAAATGCTCGCCGGCCAACTGCCGTTTCGCGGCGAGTACGAAGCGGCGATCATGTATGCGATCGTGCATGAAGAACCGGAATCGCTATTATCTCTGCGTCCCGAGACGCCAACGGAATTGGAACACATGGTGAGTACCGCTTTGGCAAAGGACAGGGCTGAACGCTATCAGCACGTGGAGGAGATGCGCCTCGCGTTGCATGCGATAACGAAAAATTTTGAAACTGGTATCTCCGCAGAACAACCTGATATCCCGGCGCCCTTTGTCGCAGGCGAAAGAGCGATGGTGGAGGAGCACGAGCCTTTTTGCATAGGCCGTGAACATGAATTGGCGAGATTGGATAAATTTCTCGATTTGGCGTTGAGCGGAAAGGGCCAGATGGTTTTCATCACCGGCGAAGCTGGAAGTGGCAAGACAACCTTGATCCGGGCCTTCGAGCAGTTCGCGCAAAAGAGGCACGCTGACCTGATCGTGGCGGGTGGAAAAAGCGATGCCCATACCGGCATCGGCGATCCTTATCTCCCATTCCGTGACCTCCTCGGTATGCTGACGGGCGAGGTTGAAGCGATGTGGGCGGCAGGCGCCATCACCAAAGAGCATGCCACGCGCCTGTGGAATTTTCTCCCGCTTTCAATGCCAGCGCTGGTAGATGCCGGCTCCGACCTGATTGGGACATTTGTGCCCGGTGAGGCGCTACTCAAACGCGCCGTTGCTTTTACTTCCAGCCGAGCAAGCTGGTTGACCCGTTTGAAAAAACAGGTGGAAGGTAAGACCTCCGCATCCCCCGCTTCCCATCTCCAGCAAAGCGACCTTTTCAAACAATTCACCACGGTACTGCAAACATTGTCACGCCTGCAACCTGTGCTGATGGTTTTGGACGATCTGCAATGGGCCGATGCAGGTTCGATCAGCCTGCTATTTCATTTGGGCCGGAGAATCGAGCGCGATCGCATTCTTATTGTGGGCACGTACAGGCCGACTGAAGTCGCTTTGGGACGAAGCGGTGAGCGACATCCTCTGGCATCCGTTATTAATGAATTCAAGGGACTCTTCGGTGATTTTAAAATAGAACTGGATCAGGCTGCAGGCCGCCATTTCATCAACGCTTTTATTGACACGGAACCGAATCGGGTGAGCGCCTCATTTCGTGACACGCTCTTTCAACAAACCGAGGGACATGCCCTCTTCACCGTTGAACTGCTTCATGGCATGCAGGAACAGGGCGTGTTGGTTCGGGATCAGGAGGGAATGTGGATCGAGGGCCCGGCTTTGAACTGGAATACCCTGCCGGCGCGGGTCGATGCCGTGGTCGGCGAACGCATTGAGCGATTGCCGGAGAACTTGAGGAAAGTGTTGGTCACAGCCAGCGTAGAAGGCGAAGAATTCGTTGCCGAGGTTGTGGCCCGGCTGCATGGAACAAACGAGATGGAAATGATCCGGCTGTTGAGCGCTGATTTGGAGAAGCATCATAACCTGGTGAGCGCCCAGGGCATTCAACGAATGAATGGCCGGCGTTTGTCGTTGTATCGGTTCCGGCATGTCTTATTCCAGAAATACCTTTACAACAGTCTGGATGAAATTGAGCGGGCCTATCTCCACGAGGAAGTGGGAACGGTGTTGGAGAACTTGTATGGCGAACATGCCGATGAGATCGCCGTCCACCTGGCGCGGCATTTTCGTGACGCCGGGATTGCTGAAAAGGCCGTTGATTATATGATCAAGACCGCGAAACAGGCGCGACAAGTTTATGCGAATGCAGAAGCGATAGCACACTACCAACAGGCATTGGCTTTGATCAAGCAAGCTTCTTGGCCCAAAACCAAACCGGAACAGCGCCAGGAATTGACGGCACAAATTCTCGAAGGTTTAGGTGATGCACAAGCGCCAACCGGACGGCATGAAGAAGCCCGAGCTTCATATCAAGAGGCTTTGACCCAGGTTCCGCAACATGATTTGATCTGGCAATCGCGTCTTTACCGCAAGACGGGCAAAACCTTTGAGGTGCAACGACGATTTGATGAAGCTTTGCAAACTTACAAACTGGCCGAATCTGTGCTTGGACCAGAGCAGGAGCAACATTCCGGGGATTGGTGGCACGAATGGATCGAGGCCCAGGCCGAGCGGATTTGGATGCACTATTGGCAAGCGCAGTTGGTTGAAATGAATGCGCTAGCAGCAAAGGTCAGGCCTGCTGTGGAACAGTACGGCAATCCGGCTCAGCGCGCTAGGTTTTTCAATGGCCTCACGCTGATGGGTTATAGGCGCTCTCGCTATGTGATTTCAGATGAGATCATAGCGCATTCTCGAGCCGCATTATCAGCAAGCCGCGAGTCGAAAAATTTGAACTCGCTCGGCATGTCGCATTTTTTGCTTGGTTTTAGTTTGTTATGGCGCGACGATTTGGATGAAGCGGAGGAACAGTTGCAAGAGTCCTTGAAATTGGCGGAGCGAACGGGTGACGTGGTTCTGCAATCGCGTTGCTTGACCTATTTGACTGTCGTTTACAGAAAGCGCGGTGAATTAGAAAAAGTCCGGCAATATATTCCGCGCTGCGAGGCCATCGCGTCCTCAGGCCAGATGATTGAATACCTCGCCACAGCCAAAGCGAATATGGCCTGGGCGGCATGGCGTGAAGGGAACTTACCAGAGGTGAATAAGAACGGGCAGGCTGCTCTTGAGACTTGGCAACAATTACCAGCCGGGCATGCGAGCACCGCCTTTCGCTGGACAGCACTCTGGCCGTTAATCGGTGTGTCCATCACTCAAGATCAAATCTCCGAAGCGATTGATTACGCGCGTGGTCTGCTGGACTCCTCGCAAATGATGCGAGTGCCCGAGGCGCTAACGGCGGTTCTGGAAAAAGCAATTCATACATGGCAAGGAGGTGATGCAAAAGAAACATGTACAAACCTTAATCAAGCTTTAGAATTGGCCCAGAAGATGGGCTACCTATGATAACTTACAACAGGTAGGAGGTACATTATGATTTTAGTCGTTGGAGCAACCGGCTTTTTGGGCACGGAAACATGCCGACAACTTACCGCCAAAGGTAAACCGGTCAGGGCAATGGTCAGATCCACGTCGGATGGAACCAAGGTGGGCAAGTTGAAAAGTTTCGGTGTTGAACTGGTGCAGGGTGATCTGCGCGACCGTGCCTCCCTAAAAGCTGCATGTCAGGGAATCACAGCGGTGATCTCAACCGCGTCTTCGATGCCGTTTTCCTACCAGCCGGAGGAGAATAATATTCAGACAGTTGATCTTGAGGGCTTGACGAATCTCATCAGCTCGGCACAGGCTGCCGGCGTATCCCGCTTTATCTACACTTCGTTATCGGGTCACATGGACCTTGACTTTCCGCTTAGGAATGCCAAGCGCGCGGTGGAGCAGCGCCTGAAAGGTAGCGGACTCGCTTACACCATCCTGCACCCAAGCTATTTCATGGAGGTCTGGCTCACCCCAGCCGTAGGCTTTGATGTATCTAATGCCAAGGCCCAGATTTATGGGACGGGCGAGAACCCAATCAGTTGGATCTCTTTTAAGGACGTCGCACAATTTGCGGTGGAAAGCCTGGATAACCCGGCGGCGAAGAATGCTGTACTCGAGTTGGGCGGCCCCGAAGCTCTCAGTCCTCTGCAGGCCGTACGGATCTTTGAAAAAGTGGGTGGAAAGCCCTTCGCAGTGCAACATGTCCCAGAGGAGGCCCTACGGGCACAACAAAAGGCCGCAACGGATCCCATGCAGCAGTCCTTTTCCGGCCTGATGTTGTGCTATGCGCAGGGTGATGCCATTGACATGCAAGAAATGCTCAAGACGTTTCCCCTAAAGCTCGCTTCGGTCAGGGACTATGCCGGGAGCGTATCGGCTGCTATCTAGCGCGGCCTTGAGTCACAACAAAAAACATTGCAAATTTTAAATTGATAATTTTCAATTTAAAATTTGCAATCAATACAGAACTTTAAGGAACTGCCAGAAAGAGAAGTACGAAGATTGAGTACGGGTGAAAAGAAATAATGACTATGATCGACCAGACCATATCGCACTACAAAATCATCGAAAAGCTCGGCGAAGGCGGCATGTCTTCCTTCAGTAAGAGTACAATAAATTGATCCCGCATAGCGGCAGGCGTCGTATATGATTGGAAAAATAATCTCACATTATCGGATACTAGAAAAGTTGGGTGAAGGGGGAATGGGCGTCGTCTACAAAGCCGAAGACACCAAGCTCAAGCGCGAGGTCGCGATCAAATTTCTGCCGCGACACATTGCCGCCAGCGCCGAAGAGCGCGAGCGTTTCAAAATCGAAGCGCAGGCCGCGGCGGCGCTGAACCACGCCAACCTCGCCACGATTTATGCCATCGAGGAAATCGACGATGACATGTTCATGGTGATGGAATTTATCGAGGGGCGGGAGTTGAAACAATTGGTAATTGCCAATTCTCAATTGTCAATTGATAATTGCCTCGCCTACGCCACACAAATCGTCGAGGGGCTGAAAGCCGCGCACACGAAGGGTATTATCCACCGCGATATCAAATCTAGCAATATCATGGTGACGGAATCTGGGCAAGTGAAGATCATGGATTTCGGGTTGGCCAAGATTGGCGATGTGCATCTCACTAAAACCGGCACGACACTCGGCACCGCGGCGTATATGTCGCCGGAACAGGCGCGGGGCGAAGAGATCGATCATCGCACCGACATTTGGTCGTTCGGTGTGGTGCTGTATGAAATGCTCGCCGGTCAACTGCCGTTTCGCGGTGAGTACGAAGCCGCGATGATGTACTCGATTGTTCACGAAGATCCTGAGCCACTGGCACGATATCGATCTGATGTTCCGGAAGCATTGCAAATGATCGTTGAAAAAGCTCTGCAAAAGGAGGTCAGCACCAGGTATCAAGCTGCAATGGAGATATTGGCAGACTTGAAGAGCTTGCAAAAAGAAAAGACGGGGAAAACTCCGGAGAAGCCGTCGACCAAATCTGCTGTATCAACACCCGAGCGCCGCCAGGTGACGGTGATGTCGTGCCATCTGGTCGCTTCGCCATTACATTCGGAACCGCTCGATCCCGAAGAGTTCCACGTGCTGTTGCCGGCGTATCAGGCGCTGTGCGCCAAAGTCATTGCCCGCTACGAAGGGCAGATCATTCAGTCTTTCGGCGATGTTCTTTTAGTCTATTTTGGCTATCCCCATGCCCACGAAGATGACGACCGCCGCGCCGTGCATGCCGGACTCGGGATTCTCGAAGGGTTGCGGCAAATGAATCTCCGCTTCGAACGAGAAAAAGGGTTCAAGCTGTTTGCCCGCGCCGGCATTCACACCGGTGTGGTGGTTGCCGGAGACAAAAGTGAACAGGGGCAGGCGCTTGTCGGCGAGACGCCGAATCTCGCGACGCAGTTGCAGAACCTGGCTGATTTCGGTGCACTCGTGATCAGCCAGGCCACCTACCGGTTGGTCGAGGGATACTTTGATTGCCGTGATTTGGACACGCAGGTAATAAAAGGTCTCGCGCAGCCGATGCTTCTGTATCAAGTGCTTTATGCCAGCGCGGCCCGCAGCCGTCTCGACGCTGCGCGAGTCACGGGCTTGACGCCGTTGGTGGGTCGCGCGAAAGAAATCGGCATGTTGCAGGAACGCTGGGAACAGGTGGTCGAAGGAAATGGGCAGGTGGTTTTACTTAGCGGCGAAGCCGGCATTGGCAAATCGCGGCTGGTGCAGGAACTGAAAGAATACGTGGCGGCCAACCCCAAAGCTTGGTTGACCGAATGCTTCTGTTCGCCCTACCATCAGAGCAGCGCCCTTTATCCCTTCATCGAATTGCTCGAACGAGTGGTGCTGCAATTTGAGGCCGAAGAGGCCGGCCCGGAAAAATTGCGCAAGCTCGAAGGCTTTTTAGTGCAGTATGGACTGGGCCTGCCGGAAACCGTGCCGCTCTTTGCCACGCTGTTGTCGATTCCGCTCAACGAGAATTACCCTCCCCTCAATCTGTCCCCGCAACAGCAAAAACAAAAGACCCTCGAAGCATTGCTCGCCCTGCTGTTGACCCGCGCCGGCCAGCAGCCGCTGCTCTTTGTGATGGAGGACGTGCATTGGAGTGATCCTTCCACCCTCGATCTGCTCAAGATGTTGATCGATCAGGCGCCAACGACCAGACTATGCATCCTGCTTACCTTTCGTCCAACTTTTACGCCGCCATGGGAGATGCGCTCGTATCGGACTTACCTCACGCTGAGCCGCTTGTCGCGCATGGAGATTGAGAACATGGTCGGGAGGGTAACGAAAGGAAAGGCATTGCCGGATGAAGTGCTCAATCACCTCGCCCGCAAAACCGATGGTGTCCCATTGTTCGTGGAAGAAATGACCAAGACGGTGCTAGAGTCGGGCCTGCTCAAAGAGAAGGACGGTCAGTATGAATTGCGAGGATCGTTAATGCAACTTTCCATTCCCGCCACTTTGCTTGATTCGCTGATGGCGCGTTTGGATCGTTTGGACACTGCCAAAGAAGTCGCGCAAGTGGCGGCGGTGTTGGGCCGCGAATTTCCTTATGAATGGCTGCACGCCGTTTCGCCTTTGAACGAGGAAACCTTGAACGAGGAACTGGCGCGTTTGGTGAATGCCGAGCTGCTGTACCGCCGAGGCGTGTTGCCCAAAGTGAACTATATTTTCAAACATGCCTTGATTCAGGACGCGGCGTATGAATCTTTGCTCAAAAGCACGCGCCAGCAGCATCACCGGCGATTTGCCGAAATTTTAGCAACGAAATTTTCGGAGATTGCCGAAACGCAACCGGAACTGTTGGCGCATCACTACACGGAAGCAGGATTGAAAAAAGAAGCGATCGAATACTGGCAAAAGGCCGGCCGGCGCGCCATTCAACGTTCGGCGAATGTGGAAGCGATGGCGCATCTTAACAAGGGATTGCAGATACTCAAGACCTTGCCGGATACCCGTGAGCGCAGTGAACAAGAACTGACATTGCAAATCGCTTTGGGCAATGTGTTGATAGCCACAAAGGGCTATGCTTCCTCGGAAGTCGAACAAACTTATTCTCGCGCGCGAGAGCTGTGCCGGCAGCTTGGGGAAACGCCGTATTTCCTCCCGGTACTTTACGGCTTATGCGCGGTTCCTATTGTGAACGGGGAACACCGGAAGGCGCTTGCGCTCGGTGAAGAGCTCCTGAGTACGGCCCGGCGCCAACAAGACCCTGCAATTTTAGTCGGGCATCGAACTGTAGCCTGGCCTTTATTTGGTCTGAGAAAACTTGATTTGGCCCTTGAGCATTGGAAGCAAATCGTTGCTCTTTATGACAGCCGGCAGCACCGGTCCCTGGCCTATTCTTATGGGCATGATGCTGGAATGCTGGGGCGAGTCGGTTTGGCTTGGACGCTGTGGTTGCTTGGCTATCCTGAGCAAGCGCTAGGGCAGAGCCAGGAGGGAATTACGCTGGCGAGGGAGGTGTCTCATGCCAATAGTTTGGCTTGTGGTTTGAACTTCGCTGCTATGGTCCGTCAGCACCGTCGAGAGTGCCAAGCAACCCACGCGTTGGCAAAGGAAACGGTTGCACTCTGTGCTGAACAGGGGTTTGCGTTCTGGTTAACATTTGGCAATATCCTGCATGGCTGGGCATTGGCCGAGCAAGGGCAGACCAAGGAGGGGATTGCACAGATGCGCCAGGGTTTGGCTGCCTATCAAGCCACCGGAGCAGCGTCGTGGCGAGCCTGCCATCTATCAATGTTGATCGAGGTGCATTGGAAAAATAATCAGACTGAAGAAGGCCTCACCGTGCTGGCCGAGGCGTTGGCGCTGGTAGAAAAAAATGATGAGCGCTTTTATGAGGCGGAGTTGTATCGGCTCAAAGGCGAATTGGTGAAGCAAAAAGAAAAAAGCAAAGAGCAAAAAGAAATAACTGAAGCAGAGGCAGAAGCGTGTTTTCAGCACGCGCTCAAGATTGCACAGCGGCAGAACGCCAAGTCGCTGGAGCTGCGCGCGGCCATGAGCCTGGGCCGTCTTTGGCAGCAACAGAATAAAAAAACCGAAGCGCGGCAATTGCTGTCGGACGTTTACAATTGGTTCACCGAAGGTTTTGATACGGCAGATCTGCAAGAAGCGAAGACGCAGTTGGAGCAATGGTCGTAAGCAAGATTTCTAAAAAACTTTTTAAAGTAACTGTACGAAAAAGTGAGGAGGCGATTGTATGTCCCACAAAATCAAAATCACCGTAAACGGCGTTGTGCGGCAGTCGGAAGTGCCACCGCGTTTGCTGCTGGTACACTTCCTGCGCGAGACGCTCGGCTTGACGGGAACCAACATCGGTTGTGACACCAGCCAGTGCGGCGCGTGTACGGTGCTGATGGATGGTAAAGCCGTGAAGGCTTGCACCGTGCTCGCGGTGCAGGCGAACGGCAGCAAGATCACCACGATCGAAGGCCTGGCGCAAAACGGTAATTTGCATGCGTTGCAAAATGCGTTTTGGGAGAAGCACGGCTTGCAATGCGGCTTCTGCACGCCGGGCATGATCATGTGCGCGCACGATTTGTTGCAGCACAATCCCCATCCCACCGAAGCGGAAATTCGCTACGGTTTGGAAGGCAACCTGTGCCGCTGTACCGGCTATCAAAACATCGTCGCCGCGGTGCAACATGCCGCCACAACGATGGGAGGTGGCGTATGAGCACAAGAGTTTTTGGTTCCGCCATCAAACGCCGCGAAGATCCGCGGCTGATTACGGGCGAGGCGAAATATCTCGACGATATTCAACTGCCCGGCATGTTGCACGCGGCGATTCTGCGCAGCCCGTATGCGCATGCGAAAATTAAAAGCATCGACACTAAAAAAGCTGCGAAGGTTCCCGGCGTCGTTGCGGTTTTTACCGGACAAGATTTTAAAGAACTGCCGACGCTGCCCTGCGCCTGGCAAGCCGGCGGTGTGAAAAATAACGTAAACTCACCGCGCGTGTTGGAAATTGATCGCGTGACGTTTACCGGCGCCGGCGTCGCGGTGGTGATTGCGGAAGATCGCTATATCGCCGAAGATGCGCTGAATTTGATCGAGGTGAAATTCGAGCCGCTGCCTGTTGTTATCGACGCCGAGAAAGCCACGCAAGCCGGCGCGCCGCAATTGCACGAAAATGCGCCGAACAATATTTGCATGGATTGGAGCTGTGGTAATAAAGAAGGAACGGACAAAGCGCTGCAGGATGCTGAGGTGGTGGTGAAGCAGCGCGTGATTAACCAGCGCTTGATTCCCACGCCGATAGAAACGCGTGGCTGTATTGCGCAGTACAACCCTGCAGCCGACGAGTACACGGTGTGGATTACTTCGCAAGCTCCCCACGTCATGCGCCTGGTAATGGCCGCATTTGTTTTTGGCATTCCAGAAACCAAGATTCGCGTGATCGCGCCGCAAGTCGGCGGCGGCTTCGGCTCGAAGATTTGCATGTATCCGGAATATTGCCTCGTCACCGCGCTCGCGAAACGTTTGAACCGTCCGGTGAAATGGATGGAAACGCGCCGTGAGAATTATATCGCCACCACGCATGGCCGCGATCACATCACCGACATCGAAGTGGGCGCGCAACGCGATGGCAAAATCACCGCGCTCAAAGCCAACACCTATGCCAATCTCGGCGGCATTCTTTCCACGATTGCGCCCGGCATTCCGACCACGCTGTATGGCCGTATGCTCTCCGGCGCGTATAAAATTCCAAATATTTATTGCAATGTCAAAGGCGTGTATACGAACACCGGCATGGTCGACGCCTATCGCGGCGCGGGCCGTCCGGAAGCGACGTATATTGTCGAACGCGCGGTCGATCTCGTCGCCCGTGAGTTAAACATGGATCCGGTGGAAATACGGCGCAAGAATTTTATCCCGCCGACTGACTTCCCCTACGCGCCGGCTGACAATCTTCTCGCTGGGCTGAAATACGACATCGGCGACTATGAAAAGACGTTGAGCAAAGCGCTCGAAATGGTAGGCTATCAGAACTTCCGTAAAGCACAAGCAGAAGCGCGCCAGCAAGGCCGTTATCTCGGCCTCGGCTTGTCTTCTTACATTGAAATTTGCGGCGTGGCGCCCTCCGCGTGGATCGGACTTCCCGGCCAGGGTTGGGGCGCGGGCATGTGGGAAAGCGCGAATGTGCGCGTGCATCTCACCGGCAAAGTCGTCGTCACTACCGGCTCGCACTCGCACGGCCAAGGTCTCGAAACCACGTTCGCGCAAATCGCGGCGGACGAGCTTGGCGTTGCGATTGAAGACGTGATCGTGCAGCACAGCGACACGCTCGGCACGCCGTTCGGGTACGGTACGTATGGCAGTCGCAGCGCCGCGGTTGGTGGCATGGCGTTGTACAACAGTTTGCAGCGCATCAAAGAAAAAGCCTGCAAGCTCGCGGCGCATATGCTCGAAGCCGCGCCGGAGGACATGGTGTTTGCAGCCGGCAAAGTGCAGGTGAAAGGCTCGCCTGGCAAAGCGAAGACGATTCAGGAAATCGCCGGCGCCGCGGCGCTCGGTTACAGTTTGCCAAAAGGTATGGAGCCGTTTCTCGATGACACCGCGTATTACGATCCACCCAATTGCACGTATCCCTTCGGCACGCACATCTGTGTTGTCGAAGTGGATCAGGCGACCGGCGCAACAAAAATTCTCCGCTATGTCGCGGTCGATGATGTCGGTCGCGCCATCAATCCGATGATCGTCGACGGACAAATCCACGGTGGCATCGCGCAAGGTGTGGCGCAGGCGTTGTGGGAAGGCGCGATTTATGACGAGAGCGGCCAACTCGTCACCGGCTCGTTGATGGACTACGCCGTGCCGAAAGCCGATTTCTTCCCGATGTTTGAAATGGGCCGCACCGAAACGCCGACGCCAGTCAATCCGCTCGGCGTCAAAGGTGTCGGCGAAACCGGCGCGATTGCTTCAACACCGGCGGTCGTCAACGCGGTGATGGATGCGCTCGCACCGTTGGGAATCAAGCACCTCGACATGCCGCTTACCCCCGAGCGCGTCTGGCGCGCCATGAACCAGAATGGAAAGTGAGGAGGACAACATGTATTCTGCAAATTTCGATTATTATCAACCGAAGACTTTGAATGAAGCGCTGAAGCTGCTCAAGCAGCACGGCAAGAAAGCCAAGATTCTCGCGGGCGGCCACAGCTTGTTGCCGATGATGAAACTGCGGCAAGCGCTGCCAACGGTGATGGTGGATATCGGCAAGCTCAAACTTTCCGGCATCAAAGCGACGAAGACGACGATCCGTATCGGCGCGTTAACGACGCACGCTGAAGTTGCTACGTCAAAAATTTTGACCAGCAAATGCCCGATGGTCAGCGAAGCGGCGAGGCAAATCGGCGATACGCAAGTGCGCAATCGCGGCACCATCGGTGGCAGTCTCGCGCATGCCGATCCCGCTGCTGATCTGCCCACCGTGATGATGGCGCTCGGCGCGAAATTTCTGACCAGCGGCAAACGCAGTATCGCCGCCGACAAATTTTTCGTCGATCTGTTCGCCACGGCGTTGAAATCCGGCGAAGTCCTGACCGAAATTCAAATTCCGATCATGGCAAAAGGCACCGGTGGCGCGTATTTGAAACATCGCCATCCCGCGTCAAGTTACGCCGTCGTCGGTGTTGCTGCAATCGTCGGTGTGAAAAATGGCAAGTGCTCGCACGCCAGTGTTGTGGTCGGCGGCGTGACGACGATTCCCGTTCGTGCTGTTGCAGCGGAAAAGGCGTTGCTGGGCACGTCACTCGATGATGCAGCTATTTCTACGGCTGCCGCGAAAGTTGCCGAGGCGATTAGTGACCCGCTCGGCGATATTTACGCCTCGGGTGAATATCGCACGCATCTGGCGACGGTGTTTGCTGGTCGTGCATTGAAGCAGGCGGCGGAAAGGGCGTAGCCAATCGGCCCGACTGGTTGTTGAAATAAAAAATAATGATCGCGGGGCAAAGACCGGAAGTCTTCGCCCCGCGAGTTTTTTTGAATTTCGTTCATATTGGTCCCGCGGGGCGGCAGGCGTCGTGTATGATTGGAAAAACAATTTCACATTATCGGATACTAGAGAAGTTGGGTGAAGGGGGAATGGGAATAGTCTACAAAGCCGAAGACACCAAGCTCAAGCGCGAAGTCGCGATCAAATTTCTGCCGCGGCACATTGCCGCCAGCGCCGAAGAGCGCGAGCGTTTCAAAATCGAAGCGCAGGCTGCCGCGGCGTTGAATCACCCCAACATCGCCACGATTTACGCCATCGAGGAAATTGATGATGAAATGTTCATGGTGATGGAATTCATCGATGGACAGGAACTGAGAAAATTGTTAATCGCCAATTCTCAATTGACAATTGAGAATTGTCTCGCCTACGCTGCACAAATTGCCGAAGGCCTGAAAGCCGCACATGCCAAAGGCATCACCCATCGCGACATCAAATCCAGCAATATTATGGTGACGGAATCCGGCCAAGTCAAGATTATGGATTTCGGTTTGGCGAAAATCGGTGGCGGTATGCATCTTACCAAGGCCGGCACCACTTTGGGCACGGTGGCGTACATGTCGCCGGAGCAAACGTGGGGTGAGCCGGTCGATCAGCGCACCGACATCTGGTCATTTGGCGTAGTGCTGTATGAGATGCTGACCGGTAGATTGCCGTTTCGCGGCGAGTACGAGCAGGCGATCATTTATTCAATTTTGAATGATGAACCCAAACCAATTGCAGATTTACGGCCCAGCGTGCCGATTGAATTGGAGCAACTTGTCGGCAAAGCACTGTCAAAAAATCCTGACGCTCGTTACCAGCATGTGGATGAGATACAGGTTGGTTTGAAGAATTTGCAGAGAGGTTTCAAAACCAGTAAAATAAAAGCGCCTCCGCCAAAAGCTACAACGCTTCGGATAAAACGGCGGTGGCTTTTTGCAGGCGTGGCGCTTTTTGTGGTTTTGCTTGTTGCGGCGATAAGCCTCAATCTTTTGCAACGCACCAAACCAAAGGCAAGGCCGGCCTCCATCGCGGTGCTGCCTTTTGTGAACATGAGCACTGACGCCGAGAAAGAGTATTTCAGCGATGGCATGACCGAAGAACTGATCAATGCGCTGGCGAAAGTGAAGGGATTAAACGTGGTGGCGCGAACCTCCGTTTTTCAATTTAAAGGGAAGGCTTACGACATCCGCAAAATCGGCGAACAGCTCAACGTGAGCGCGGTTTTGGAAGGGAGCGTGCGCAAGGCCGGTGATAAAATGCGCATCACGGCCCAACTCATTAACGTGGCCGATGGCTACCATCTCTGGTCCGAATCTTTTGAAGAAAGCACCGTGCAAAATATCTTTGCGATCCAAGATGGCATTGCCCGGGCCATTGTCGACAATTTGCAGATCGCACTGGCGGGCAACCCCGAGGGTAAGCTGGTTAAACCGCCAACAGAAAATCTTGAAGCGTATGACCTATATTTGAAAGGCCGTTTCTTCTGGAATAAACGAACGTCGGAGGGGTTGCAACAAGGCCGGCAATACTTCGAGCAAGCCGTTGCCAAGGACCCCGCCTACGCGTTGGCCTATGCGGGACTTGCCGATTCGTACCTGCTGTTGGGACAATTCGCTTTTCTCTCTCCGCAAGAGGCTTTCCCGAAAGCAAGTGCTGCGGCCAGTAAAGCTCTTGAAATGAATAACGAACTCGCCGAGGCTCACAGCTCATTGGCATATGTGAAAATGCTTTACGAATGGGATTGGCAGGCCGCCGAAAGAGAATTCCGGCGCGCGATTGAACTCAATCCCAGCTACGCGACGGCTTATCAATGGTATGCCGAGTATCTCGCCGCGATGGACCGGTTTAACGAAGCGCTGGTCGCAATTGAACGGGCGCGCGAGCTCGACCCGCTCTCACTCATCATCAACTCGGTGGAAGGATATATCTTTCTGCTGAATTCCCTGTCCGAGTTGGCGATAGAACGCTATCGCCAAGTCATTGCAATGGATCCAAATTTTCCAACGTATGCCTATCTCGCCCGGGCTTATCTGCAGAAAGGAGAGTATGAAGAGGCGATTGCCGAGATTCAAAAGGAAATCAATTTATTCGGCCGCAAACCCGTCACGCTGGCGCTCCAGGCCTACGCTTATAATTTAACCGGCAAGGTGAATGAGGCTTTGAAGCTGCGAGATGAATTGGAGGAACAAGCACGGCACACCTACGTCGATCCCTATCATATGGCCGTACTCTATTCCGGGCTTAGGGATAACGAGCATGCCATCAGATGGCTGCAAAAAGCTTCTGAAGAACATTCAGGATTCTCATTGTTCGTAAAAGTGGATCCGTTTCTCGATGGCCTGCACTCCGATGCGCGGTTCACGGCATTGCTGAAAAAAGTGCATTTGGAAAAATGATCGGCACTGATAGTTCTTGAGTCATCTTTTTGAACACGGATCAGACGGATTGAACGGATGAGCACGGATAAAACCAAAATATCAAATCCGCGAGAATCCGTTTCATCCGCGTCATCCGCGTCCAAAAGCTTTTGCTTTGAAGCTGCCCGCAGGGCTTCGGATTTCGACTCACGCGAAAATCCATGGTGGAGATTAACGTTGCCAAGTTTTGATGGAGGCGAGAGATGATGAATGCGCGATTAGAAGAAAGCAGGAATGAAACTTCCTTTGATGATGCGAAGAGACAACTTGGCCTCCTTCAAGCCGCCAATCGCATCGCACATCTTTTAGGCAAAACGCCTCTACTGGAGCAGGCGCTGGAGTCATTCCTCCATGAATTTATCGAACTGGTTCAGTCCGACTGCGGCTCCATTCAACTGCTGCGGCCAGGTTCAGAGCGAACCCATAAGACGTTGATTAGAAAATCAAAACCTCAAGAAGATGGTTGTGATTCTCATCTCGAAAATCTGATTACGGGATGGATTCTCAAGCATCATTCCTTATTGCTCACCCACGATGTCGCGGCGCAAATCAAGCTGGGCGCCGCGGCGAAACGCTATGAAAATATTTCCTCCTTACTGGCGGTTCCGATTACGCTGCAGGAGAATGTCATCGGCGTCATCAGTCTCATTCGCGTCCGGCCGACCAGCCCGTTCGCTGAACCGCACGCTCAAATGGCGTTGGCACTGGCGCAAGAGACTGCTGAATTCATCGAGCAGGCGCATATCCGAGAACAATTGTTTAGCGATTACCAGAAACTACGGCAGGAAGTTTCGGATCGTTATTCTCTGCATGGCATTCTGGGACGAAGTCCGGCCATGAAAGAAGTGTTTGGCCTTCTCGATCGAGTCATCCCCACCGAAGGCCGGGTGCTGTTGCAGGGAGAGAGCGGCACTGGCAAAGAATTGATTGCCAGAATCATTCATCACGAAGGCCCCCGCAATCATCGCCCATTTGTTGCAGTCGATTGCGGCGCGTTGCCGCCCACCTTGTTGGAAAGCGAGCTGTTTGGACATGTTCGTGGTTCTTTTACCGGCGCGGATCGGGATCGCCGGGGCTTGTTCGAAGAAGCCAACGGCGGCACTCTGTTCCTCGATGAAATTGCCAACACGACTTTAGAAACACAGTCGAAGTTGCTGCGCGTGCTCCAGGAAGGAGAGATTCGCCCCATCGGCTCCAACCAATCCCGCAAAGTAGACGTCCGCATCATCACCGCCGCCTCGATTGATTTAAATCAGAGAATTGCCAAGGGCGAATTTCGGTCTGATCTTTTTTTTCGACTTAATGTCGTTTCGATCAAACTGCCTGCTCTGCGAGAGCGTGTGGAAGATATTCCCACGCTTGCCGCCAATTTCCTCAAGCGCTTTGCCGAAAAGCATGGCAAGCAATTGCGCCATCTCGCTGCTGACGCCGTAAAAATTCTGGAGCGTTACTCCTGGCCCGGCAACGTGCGCGAATTGGAGAACGTGATCGAACGCGCGGCGATTTTAGCAAAACCGAATGAGGCGACTCTGAAATCGGAGTATCTTCCCTTTGAACTATCTTTTGGCGCAATCCAACCCAAACCGTCTGATCTTCCCATGACCGGAAACCTGGACGCCCTATTGGCAAATTATGAGCGAGAGATTTTGCGGCAGGTGCTGAACAAGTACGACTGGAACCAGACCACGGCAGCCAAAGAATTGAAGATTTCGGAGAGAGTTATGCGGTATAAAATCAAACGGCTGGCGTTGCAGTCTCCGAAAAAATAATCATCTTCAAATCATGCGTTTAACCTGCAAATGCCGAATAGCAAAAAGCAACCAAAGCATGTCCAGCGCACGTCTTTGCTTCAATTTTCTCTTGATTCTTCCTGTGGCTCTTCACGCCCAATCAGACGATATGCGCTTCGACCATATCTCCACTGAGCAGGGACTTTCCAATTTTTCCATCACGGCGATCGTACAGGACCAGCAGGGTTTTCTCTGGATCGGCACGGAGAACGGGCTGAACAAATATGACGGCTACACTTTTACCGTTTACAAAACCGATCCGGCAGATACGCTGGCGTTGCGCAATGCATGCATTCGCTGCTTGTACGTAGATCACGAGGGGAATCTGTGGATCGGTTCAGACCGGCTGTATCGCTACAATTCCGAGACGAATAAATTTGATCGTTTTGAAAACATCGTAACCAACGGTCCCAGCTTAATCGGTAAATATGTTAACGCCATCATTGAGGACACGCAAGGCGAATTTTGGATTGGCACCAACGTGGGACTATATCGCTACCATCCACAACAGCATGTTTTCACACACTACCGGCATGATCCCCACGACACGACCTCGATTAGCAGTGATGTTATCACCTCGCTCTGTGAAGATTCCGCTGCACGGAACACGTTGTGGATTGGCACCAATGGCGGCCTCAACCGCTATGCTCCGCAAAAGAATACCTTCATCCATTATCGTCACGACCCCAACGACTCCAAAAGTTTGAGCCATGACTACATTTTCTGCATACGCGAAGACCCAAAGCAGCGGGGCGTTCTCTGGATCGGCACCAACGATGGATTGAATCAATATGACCCGCAGCAAGGTACGATCGTGCGTTACCCGTTTGACGCTCGCGATAAGATCTCGGGTGTGATCTTCGCTCTCTACGCAGATCGTCGAGGTGTGCTCTGGGCCGGCACCATGCATCTCGGTTTGTGGCGTTATGAAGCCGCAGCCGGCCGTTTTATTCGCTTTCTCCACGATCCTGAAGCGCCAACTTCCTTGAGTCAAAGTCGTGTGCCTTGCCTCTATGAAGACCGCTCAGGCATTTTGTGGGTCGGCTCATATCGCGGCGGCCTCAATCGTTATATTCGCCGGCAAACGGTATTTCAGCACTACAAGATTGATCAAGAAGTGTACGCTGTTCTTGAAGACAGAAGCGGCAATCTCTGGTTGGGTACTGACTTTCATGGCCTGTTTAGGTATGACCGGCAACGCCGGCGCTGGGTTCAATATGTTCATGATCCTCAAAATCCCAGAAGCCTCGGCGGCGATGGCGTGAGGGCCATTCGCGAAGATCGAGAAGGAAAAATCTGGATCGGTACGAGTGGCGTCGTGAGTCGGTATAGCGCAGAGGCGGATAATTTTGTCTCTTTCCATTATCTGCCGGGCAATTCAAAGAATAGTGGCTGCAAAACCCTTTATGAAGATCGCGAGGGGGACCTCTGGCTTGGCACGATTGGCACAGGAACCGGCTTAAAGCACTGGGATCGCGAGAAGAAAACCTTCACGCCTTGCCCTCTCGATTCGCCGGATACTGAGGTCTGGAGCCTCGCCGAGGGCAAAGAGGGTGAATTGTGGGTTGGTACTTTTGGTCGTGGCCTATATCGGCTTGATAAAAAAACAAAGGCATCGGCCCCGTATCCTTGTGGTTTGAATAATTCCCAGGATATAAGCACCATCTACTCGCTCTATGTGGACCCGGCCGGAGGGGTTTGGGCCGGCACATTCAGTGAGGGTCTGAAACGCTATGATTCCCGCACCAAACAGGTTGAGCAATACACGGAACGCGAGGGTCTGCCCGACAATTTTGTAAAGAGCATCTTGCCCGATGCGCACGGCAATCTTTGGTTGAGCACGGACAAAGGGTTGTCAAAATTCAATCCGCGCACCCAAACATTCAGAAACTACACGGTGCAGGAAGGATTGTTGAGCAATGTGTTTCTTTCGGGCGCTGCATACAAAAGCCGTGAGGGCCGATTATTTTTTGGCTGTGACCAGGGCGGCCTCGCTTTCCATCCCGATAGTTTAAGAGACAATGAGCATATTCCTCCCATTGCCATTACCCAGTTCAAAGTTTTTGAGGAGCCGCTGCCGCTGCCTAAAGCCGGTGCGGCGTTTCCGGAGCTTCGTCTCTCCTACCGGCAGAACTTTTTTTCATTTGAATTTGCCGCGTTGGATTTTACCGTACCAAAAAAAAATCAATATGCTTATAAACTGGAGGGGTTCGACCGAGATTGGATTTACGCCGGAACCAGACACTATGCCAATTACACCAACGTCAATCCCGGCCATTATGTTTTTCGCGTAAAAGGATCAAATAATGACGGGGTTTGGAACGAAACCGGTGCCGCAGTCAAGATCAGCATTGTGCCACCGTTCTGGAAAACGTGGTGGTTTGCCAGCCTTTTCTGGGTGGCCCTCGTCATCACAATTTGGAGCACGATTCGATACATTGAAATGCGAAAGCTGCAGGAGAGATTGAGAGCCTTGGAGAAACAGCAAGCGCTGGAACGGGAGCGCTTGCGCATTTCGCAAGACATGCACGATGAAATCGGCGCCAGTCTGACAGAAATTGCGATTCTCAGCGAGCTGGCACAAAAAATTTTACCGCCGGAAAAAGAGGTGGAAAGCCAGCTCCGGAAAATTTCCGAAAGAGCGCGCGAGGTGATCGACAACATCGGCGAAATCATCTGGGCGATCAATCCCAAGCACGACCGGTTGGACGATTTGAGCGCCTATTTGCGGCAGTATGCCGGGCGCTACCTCATGATGGCTACGCTCAAGTACCGTTGTGAGTTTACGGAAACGATACCGGACATTCAGCTTTCCGCGGAAGCTCGTCGCAATCTGTTTCTCGTTTTCAAGGAAGCGCTGCACAATATCGTCAAACATGCCGTGGCCAGCGAAGTGGTGTTGCGTCTGGCGTGTACGCCGCAGCGGCTGGAGCTTTTCGTCACTGATAACGGCAAAGGCTTTACACCAGAAAACTTGCAGCATTTCGGGAACGGCCTGTTGAACATGAAGAAGCGCATCGAGGAGATTGGCGGCAATTTCGCCCTGCAATCACAGCCGGATGCCGGAACGCAGATCAGCGTGGTGGTGGAATTGCCCTTGCCGGTTTCTTGAAATGTAATCGTTGCAAAAAACTTTCACGCAAAGACGCCGAGCCGCAAAGACGCCGCAAAGAAAAGCCTTCAAAAGGTCAAACTTATTATTGCTTGGTCTTTGGAAAACTTTGCGGATTCTTTGCGTCTTCGCGTCTTTGCGTGAGGCTTTTTCTTTTTGGTTCCGGCTTGTGCTGGGTTGTGTGATGCCAAATTAAAATACCGCATTTGGAGTATTGATTTTTTTGAGGCCAAAATGTACTTTGATGATGGAATGAATCAAACCACGCCGATGTCCATCAAAGTCGCCATTGTTGAAGACAATCGGGAGATTCGCGAAGGCCTGGCAGCCCTCATCAATGGCTCTCCCGGGCTCGCCTGCGTGGCGGCCTATCACAATGCCGAGGAGGCCCTCGACGAGCTTCCGCGCGAGGCGCCGGACGTGGTGCTGATGGATATCCGGCTGCCGCAGATGTCCGGCATTGATTGCGTGGCCCGGCTGAAGGAGCGTCTGCCGGCGCTGCAGATCATGATGCTCACCATGTATGAGGATGATGAGCTGATTTTTCAGTCGCTCTTGGCAGGCGCAACCGGCTATGTTCTCAAAAAGACCCCGCCCTCGGAGTTGTTGAAAGCGATCCAAAGCCTGCACAACGGCGGCTCGCCCATGTCAAGCCAAATTGCGCGCAAGGTGGTGCAAGCCTTTCAACAAATCGGAAAGTCACGCCAGGAAATCGAAGCCCTCACCGAACGTGAAATGGAAATCCTATCCTACCTTGCCAAGGGACATCACGACAAAGAGATTGCCGATACGCTTTTCGTGAGCGTCGAAACGATTCGTACCCACATCCGCAACATCTACAAGAAACTCCACGTTCATTCCCGCACCGAAGCCGCCCTGAAATATTTGGGCCGGTAGATTTCCCTACCCATATTGCATCACGCACGGAGTGAAAATCGTAGCGCAGTCTTCCAGACTGCAGACAAGATGTCTGCGCTACCCTTCTGCGTTACATACCCCATTCATCGTCTTGCTTTTTGCCTTTTGCTGTTTGCTTTTTGCCTCTCGTCCCCGTTTCTACTCCAAAATGATGACTTCCTCCTTCCTTTATTCGTCTTCCAACCGAAAATTACCGCAAAGTGGTGATTGAAAAGCCGTGGCGCGAATGCTTATCTTATGTTACAGTCAAAAAGGAGTCTTACAAGAGGCTTAATTCCGTACAAAATAAGAATTCGTGCAGCGCTGAGTTGAAGCTTTGGAAGCAGAGTCACCTTCACTAAAACAAATCGTTCTTGCGGTGAAGATATTTTCTGCTGAGTTGAGTGGCATTTGAATTAAGCGGCAATGAAAAGCACGACACAAACATAGAGCAACAAATGTCGAATTTCCCCGACAAAAATGTCGGATTCATTTCTCAGCATTGATGCCCTATCAAATCAACCTGTAATGAAAGCTTTCAAAATCAAGCAGATGTCTTTTTCTAAAAATGTCTTCTGTTTTGCGGCACACCAATTGAATAAGTAACAGAACAGCAACAATTCGATGCTGCAAAGTTGGGGTTCCAAAATGGCTGATAATCCAAAAGAACAGAACGATTCTCACTGGGCAAGAAGGCACAGAAACTACCTGATTGCCTACAATGTCTTTCTGGCGATTTTCTTATCCACCGCATTGGCAGCTCTTATCGCTTTTACACCATCGCTGTCAGACAATAGCGAGCTGAAGGACGCCGCGGATAATACGACCTATCGCCTCGTCATCATCACAACATTAATAGCGATGTTTGTAGCCGGAGCTGCTGGAGGAATTTTGTGTAATCTGTGTAATGACAATCTTCTTGCTTTTCTGAGAGGCGATCACACGGAATCAAGTCAGTCTGAAATAGATTTCTATCTTCGCCCTTTAAGGGGCGCGGTTACGGGTTTACTGGCTTTTTTTTCTTGGTAATTTACTCGTTACCTCGCTTTCAATCAATGCCACCGAGCAAAGCTGGTCAACCTTAACAGGCCGATTACCTTATATCGCTGTGGCCATTCTCGCTGGTTATGCTTCACCGGAATTTATGCACCGGCTGAAAGAAGTAGCGAAAGCGGTGTTTTCCAAAGATGACAACAGTCAAGATCAAAATAACTCGCAAGATCAACAAAAAGACTGAGGGGATATTTGCAAACTTTTAGTAGAAAGCATGCCGGAGAGAAGGCAATGTCAAACGAATTGGTTGCCGAATCTGAGGTGAAGCAGTTCATGCGCGAGTGGTTTAGCCAACTCGATATACACCCTCCCGTTGCAGAGATGCTTCCTTTTGTGGCAGATGAAAAATTGTCGATGAAAATGCCCGAGAGGACTTTTTATGGTCATGAGGGTTTCAAAGAATGGTATCAAGGTGTAAGAAACTTTGTTGATCAAATCCATAGCATCAAGGGATTAAGGATTACGTCGGCTCAAGACACGGCAAAAGTCGAGGTAGTGCTTTACTGGAAGCGGTCGGTCTTAGACAACGCGTCGGGTGCTGGGAGTGAGCAAGCTGGCTTTTACGTAGCGCAGACGTGGGAATTGGAACGTTTGCCACAACCCGGGAGGCTTCGCATTGTAACGTACAACGTTGATTACTTCTTGCCTGAGGTCATTTAGGACGATTACAAATTTAGCCAAGGCAGCTCCAATTCGCTTTGTTTAGGGTTCGAGTTCATACAAAATGAACTCTTTTGCACAAAGTTATTTGTTAAGAAAAGTAGAAGAAAGAGCAGGGAAACCCAGTGACTCAACTTTCTGACTTCGTGATTTGAGGCTGTAAAAACAGGCCTGCGGCGACACTCATTAGATCGTCAATTAATTGCGTCAGAAGTTTTTCGCCGAGCTCCCATCGCTGCCTTAACCGTTCAATCA
>JBIOXB010000095.1:0-27995 GCA_044869275.1 bacterium | reverse complement strand
TGATTGAACGGTTAAGGCAGCGATGGGAGCTCGGCGAAAAACTTCTGACGCAATTAATTGACGATCTAATGAGTGTCGCCGCAGGCCTGTTTTTACAGCCTCAAATCACGAAGTCAGAAAGTTGAGTGAATTACTAATTGTCAATTGACAATTGGTAATTGATAATTGTCAATCAAAACTCCCAAACCAATCCCACGTTCGCCTCGATCCCCAAAATCGAATTGTCGTTCATATCTCCGAACGCAAACCGCGCGAGAGCTTCGAGCTGCAAAGGCGCCGAAATGCGGCCGCGCCAGCCCGGCCCGAGGCCGGCGATGATCGCATCTCCGAGGCCCAGCTCGTTGGCGCCGTGCACAATAAAATTACCGGCAATCAGCCACGCTTGTCCTCTCCCATAGCCGCGCGCCAATTCGGCGGCGACCTCGAATTCATTGCCGTAGCTGAGCGAGAGCGTACTGTTCAGCGCAAACGGGCTTTTTCTTTTGAAGAGATTGCGCGCCAGCACGGAAATTCGCCACGGCTCAAGGGCAAAAATGCCGGCCAAGCTTCCATTGATTTTGCCGTCGGCTTGAAAAACGTCCTGGCCGTCGAGCTGATCTTGGTCATACCAAGTGTAGCTGACGTCACCGAAAATGCGGCTGGCCTCGTTGAGCGCGCGATCGACACCCAAAGACAAACTGATTTCAGCGCCGGGCCGGTATCTGCCGGCGCTGGCGACCGGAACATACTCGCCTTTATAGACTGCGCTCAGCGCGCTGCCAATCACCCAGTCGCCCAGTTCGCCCGCAATCGCGAAGCTCGCGCCCACATCCCATCCTCCGCCGAAATAATTCATCGGCATGGACAGCGCATGGTTGGTGATTTTTTCAGCCACAGGCAATTCCATTTGCGGATCGAGCTGTGCTTTCCCCGAGGGCAAATTCACGCCGATATTCAGCAGCGCTCTTTCTTCGCCCAGAACAATGGCCGTGGAGATTTTGGTATCGCTGAAAGCAGACAGCCGCGAGGAGCGGTTCGCGGTCGAATAAGACGCGCGTGCGGGCGTGTTCAATACGCTGATGCTGAAGCGCTGGTTAGGCGTGTAATTGATCACCATGGGGAAAACGACTTCCTGCAACTCTTCCCCCCTGCCGCCGGTCTTCCAAAATTGATAAATCAACCCGGTTTGCAAAGATTGGGGATGCAGCAGGTGTGAGGTTTGCATTTGCGCGGTCGCGGGAAGCGCAAGCAGCAACAGGGGAAAAAAGAATGTCCGGAACCGGCTCATGATATTGGCAAGGTGGTGATATGGCATAGAGTTCTGCAAAAGTGCATACGGTCCGTTACGGCAATTCAATATTGAAAATAACTTCCCCGCCCAAGCCGAAATCGTTGCCTGCTTCGAGCAGCGGCTTGCGCAAATCCGTGTTGCCGCCCGGTAAATTCTGTGCGGCCATCGCCGCGAGGCGGTTGCGGTTCACAAAACCGAAAGCGGGATTGCTCAGCTGCGCCGATTGCGCCATGCGCACGCCGCGATTCGGCATGCCCAAACTTGGAAGGCGCAACGCGAGATAAGTGGGCAGATTGCGCCGGGCAAGCGCCGTGCGCATGCCGCGAGTTTGATCCAATTGCCTTTGCGCCGGGGCGAATTTTTGATCCTGCGAAACCGCTTCGCGAAATTCCTGCTCGGCTTTGTCATAATCGCCGCGATCGCGTGCTTCCAAGCCGCGGCAATAGGCCAGGAAGGCCAGCAAGTTTTCAGTGGGAATCGTCATGATCGCCTGCTCTTCCGCCGGCGTCGGGCGAATGTTCATTTGCTGCAACACCCGGAGCACCAGGTTTTTCTCCATGCGAAAAAAACGCGCCAGTTCGCCGGTGGCCGTGCCTACGACTTTTGATTGTTGCGTCTGCACCTGAGTGAGATTGGCGTCCAAGCGAATTTCTTTGCTGTTGAGATCGAGAAAACTGCCCTGCAATACCGTTCTCGCGCCCAATAGATTCGCCACCCGCGGCGCGGATGTTTCTTCCACCAAGCCGCTTTGCCCAAGTCCCATTTCGTTCATCAATGTTTGCATGCGGCTGCGCTCGACCACGGTCAGTGCCCGAACCTGACTGAGATCGGTGATCACCATGTCGGCCAGTCCCCGCGACAAAGGCGCAAATTCGCTCGATCCCCCCAATTGTTGAAAGTTGAGCACAGCGAGGGAGTTTTCTGGAAAGGATTGCGGTGCGAGGCTTTGCTCATTGGCCAAAGCCTGCCGCGCTTGTTCCTGCAACTTGGCTTGGACGGCAAAATCCAGGCGCGCGCGCAGCTCGCCTCGGGCTTCGCCCTCTCTCGCGTTGGGGTAGTCGCGATAAACAGCTATGGCTTCGTTAAGCTTGCCGGATTGATCCAAAGCTTCCCCGAGATACAGACGCGTCAAGCCGTCGGCGGGATCGCGGCGCAGCGCTGCCAGCAAGACGGCGATCGCTTTTTCGTAGTTTTTCTTTTCACAGAGAACAATGCCGAGGTCGCGAACCGCCTCGGTGTCGCGCGGATTCTGTTTGATCGCGGCGCGCAGTTCGGCGATCGCACGATCATAATCCTTTCCCTCCAAAGCGTGATAGCCGCGCGCTTGATGCGAAGAGGCGCAGGCGGACAAGAGCAGACTTGCCCAAGCGAGCAAACAAAACACAATATACCCCTTGAGGCCTATCTTCGAACAACCCCTCACTGTCATTCCGTAGGAATCTTCCCAAGTGCTGGAGAAAAATTTGAATTTCAAGCGACGCGGCATACGCTTGGAAAGATCCCTACACTTTCGGGAGGACAGAACCAGGTTTTGGAACAGTTCGCTGATGGTCTTCATGGCTTGGTTTTCTCCAGAGCACTCAGTCTTTGTTGGGCTTGTACAAAATTGGCATCGGCGGCAACCGCCTCGCGGTATTTTTTCCTGGCGTTGCCGAAATCGCCGCGATCTTCAAGCTGCACGCCTTGCGAGTACAGCAAGACCGCCGGGAACTTGACATTACGCAAGTCTTCCAGCTTGGCGGTTTCCGCAGCCGACACGCGCACCGCCAAATCTTTCACCAGTTTGTGATTCAATTCCTTGACCATGTCAAAAAGCTGCTCTTCTTTGCCCGTACGCTCGCCGGCTTTCAAGGTCCGGCCGGTTTCCACTTCGACCACGCGCACATCGAGCCGGATTTTTTTATTGGGGAGATAAATGAAACCTCCCAGCAACAGATGCTGGGCGCCCACGAGCTTGCCCACTTGCTGCGCGGATTTTTCGTCGATCATGCCGGCTTGCGCGAGCTTCATCTCTTCGATCACACGATTCAAATCCGCGCGCTCGACGAGCTGCAGCTCTTGCAACTGGCTCAGCTCGCTGGTCAGCATCTGCGCCAGGCCCTTGCGCAAAGGCTCCAGCCGCTCGCGCTCGGTCAAGCTGTTATTGTCGAAATCCAAAATGCCGAGGGTGGTTTGGGCGAACAGGTGAGAGGTAAACAGTGAGAAGAACAGAACTCCCAAGAAAGTTTTCGAAATCCGGAAACGGGTCATGATGCAATTCCCAAGCTGTGTGGCTCTATCTCAGCAAAATCGTTTTCTTTTGGTGTACAATATTCTTCGAAACCAGTCGATACAAATATACTCCCGAAGGCACAGAATTTCCATCGCCATCTTCGCCGTCCCAAACGGCGGAAAAACTGCCGCTGGACAGAAAGCCGTCTCGCGAAACGCGAACATACAACCGGGCCAACACCAGATCTGAATCCACGACCCACGATCTACAATCCACAATCTACCATCCTCGATCTACCGTCACTTCACCTCCGCCACCAACAAGTACACATCATCCCGCAGCGGGCCCTGGCGCCATTGCTCCAGTTCGTTGAGCAACGTCTCCGCTATTTGATTGGCGGAAGCATACGTCGTGGCGCGGAAGCTTTGCAGCATGCCGCTCAAGCCCCAGGCCTGGTCGCTGGCATTTTCCGCTTCGACAATGCCGTCGGTGTACATGACGATTTTGTCGCCGCTAGAGATTTTGGTGAGGTTTTGCGAGAAACACTCAGGCGCGGCGGGCTCGAAGCCGATAATGGGATTTTGTGAATCGAGCTTATCGAATTTCGATTTCTGCTCACGCCAGATGACCGCGGCGGGATGCGCGCTGCCGGCATAAGTGAGCGTACCGCGCGACAAGTCGAATCTGCAAATGAACATGGTCAAAAACATGCCGGTGCCGGCAAAAGAATCGCAGATGAAATTGTTGAATTGATGCAGCACCAGCGCTGGTTCGAGATGATCGCGCACCAGGCGGCGAATCTCGTTGGCCATGCGATTCACCAGCAATGCGGCCGTGATGCCGTGGCCGGTGACATCGACCAGCGTGAGGGTGACGCTGTCGCCGTCCGCAAAAATATCCGAAAAATCGCCGCCCACGCTGATCATGGGCTTGTAGCGCACGGCGACTTCGAAACGATCATGCTGCAAAGGCCGGGGCACGAGGCTCATTTGCACCTGCGCCGCGAGCTTGAGGTCGCGCGCGATCATGGCCTGGTGCATTTGAATCTCGCGGCGCTGCGCTTCGAGCTGCAAGCGCATGGCGCGATGCTCCAAGACCTGTCTGACTTTCAGGCGAAGCTCCTGCAGGTCGACGGGCTTGGTGAGGTATTCATATGCGCCCAGGCGCATGGCTTCGACGGCGGAGGCGACCGTGCCGCGGCCGGTGAGAATCAAGACTTCGGTGTAGGGATTCTTGCTTTTGGCCGCACGCAAAACGGAAATACCATCTACCTCTTTCATGTGCAAATCAGATACCACGAGATCGAAATCGGCGGGCGTGATTTTTTCGAGTGCGGCGTCGCCATCTTCCGCGGATTCGACGCGATGGCCGTCTTTGGCAAGAACTTCCGAAAGGAGGTGTCGAATCGCCTGTTCGTCGTCAACAACTAAGATATCGGACATGAGATGATGAATTAAAAGAATTACAACACGTTACACTTTACACCTGCTACGTGTAACGTGTAAGGTCTTCGAACATTATGGATTCTCGGAGTGATAATACAATGCCAGCATCGTGATGTCGTCACTCTGCGCATGGCCGGCGGTGAAGCTTTTCACGGCGGTACTGATAGCGTCGATCATGGCGCTCGCCGTGCAGGCAGGCTGCGCCAGGCGGGCATGAATCGCGGCTTCGATGCGCTTCTCGCTGAACTCTGCTTCGTCTGCGCGCATCGCTTCGCTCACGCCGTCGGTATACATCACGATCCAATCGCCCGGCTGCAACTGCAGCGTTTCCACTTGATAGGCCGCGCCGGGAAACATGCCCAGCAGCAGGCCGCCCTGCTCGAGCAAGCGAAACGGGACAGGCTCGCCGCTGTTCGGGTCGGGATGAAAGTAATACGGCGGATTGTGGCCGCCATTCACATATGTGAAGGTATTTGTTTCCATATCCAGCACACCCACAAAAAAGGTGATGAATTTGTCGTAGGTGGTGCTGGCGTATACAAAATTATTGATGCGTGCGACGATCTGTTCCAGGGGTACGTCGGCGGACATCATGGCGTGCAAGGTCGCGTGCAAATTCGACATCAGCAATGCCGCGGGCACGCCTTTGCCTGAGACATCGGCGATGGTCAAAACGTACCGGTGCGCATCGATGGGGAAATAGTCGAAGTAATCGCCGCCGACCTTGTGGGTGGGAATATTCAGGGCGGCCACTTCATAGTTGTTGAGCTTGGGCGCTTCTTTCGGCAGCAGCCTTTGTTGAATCTCACGCGCAATGGCCAGTTCCTCTTCCAGCCTCTGTTTTTCCAAAGTCTCTTTGAACAGCCGCGCGTTTTCCAGCGAGATCATGGCGGTGTTGCCGACGGTGGCGGCAAATTCGAGTTCCTCGGGTTGGAATTCGCCTTTGTTGATCTTTTCACCGAATAGAATCATGCCGCGGACCACGTCCTGGCTCAGCATGGGCACCAGCGCGGCGACGCCGGCCATTTTCAATTGCTCCCGCCACTCGGGATGATCCGTGGGCAGCTTTCCGTTCAATTGCTCGAGCAGCGCCGGCATTTTGACCTGCGCCAGCCAGGCGAGGAATTCGTCATTCTGAAACAGCGCGGCTTCACCGCCTTTACCCACCTGGTGCACGAAGCGGCCGTTCTCCTCGGCGAGCACGATACAGCGCTGCATCATCAATTCGCCCATCAAAGCATAGGCGAGCACGCTGCAAATCTTCTCACTGTCGAGCGTGGAATTGAGCTCTTTGCCGATGTCGAACAGCGTGTTCAACTCTTGAATTTTCTTGTCGAGCTTGCGATTGACGTCCTGCAATTCCTGAAAGATGAGGCCGTTCTCCACCGCCGAGGCGGCGAGATTGGTGAGCGAGCCCAAATATTCCAGCTCGTTGGTGGAATAATTCTGGTTGTTGATTTTGCCGCCGAATGCCATCAGGCCTTTGCAACGGTTGTTGCTCAGGATTGGCACCAGAATTTGCAGACCCAGCTTGCCCAGGAATGTGACCCACGCCCCGCTCGGCGGCGGCGTTCCGCCTTCGGTCTCCGTCAGGAAAATGGTGCCCGGCTGCGGCAAGTCGATTTCGATCTCTTTGCCGATGTTGGATTGCTGCAGGCCTTTCAAGGTCTCCACGACGAAACGCTTCTCGTCCCGCGCCAGCAACACCATGCCCTTGCCGATCATCATCTTGCCCATGGGGGTGAGCAACAGCGTGTCGAGGATTTGTTTGAGTTGGAGAGAGGAATTGAGGGTCTTGGAAACGTCGAACAGGGCTTGCAATTCCAGCAAGCGCTCGTCCAGTTCACGGGAGAGCTGGCGCGTGCGCGGCGAATAGGTGCGCGGCCGGGGTTGATAGCCGGGCGTGTGTCGGTGCCCACCGCCACGCTGGCCCGCGCGATTCTGCGTATTTTGCCGCATGGGATAGGTGCGCTGCCGCACCTCCATCGGCGATTCGCCGCGGGTCAATCCCGTGGGCGGCGCGCCGCGCGTCGGTTTGTTCGATTTTGGATTTGCCATAAGGAATCTTGAGTTCAGAAATACGTGCGCGCCGGAAGGAAGGGCCTTTAGTCGCGCTGGTTGGCGAAATACTTGACCATTCGCACTTGGTTTTTTCTGCCGCCCCGCCCGCCCTTGATGTCGAAATCGATCTCGTCCATGAGTGTTTGCATGAGATAAATCCCCAGCCCGCCCACGCGCATCTCGGCCAGATAGTCTTTCATCACGGGTTTTCTGATTTTATGCGGATCGAACCCCTTGCCCTGATCGGTAATGGTGATGGTGAACTTGTCGGGCTCGATTTGTACGTCGATGTCGATGACTTTGCGCTCGTCCTTGCCGTAGGCATGCTCGATCACGTTGGTGCAGGCTTCGTCCACCGCCAGCTCGATCTTGCCGGTGTCTTCATCTTGAAACCCGACTTTTCTGGCGATCTTGCTGACGAACTCGCGAATGATCTCCAGATTGTCGGTTTGGCTCGGAATGCGAAGGTGGTACTTTTTCTTCTTTCTGAGATTATTCACGGCGTTCTTCACTTTTGGTTATGAAAACTGGCGAGCGCTTGGCTCTCTTCGTTGCGAATCTCGTAGAGCGTCGGAAATCCCAGCAAATCGAAAACACGAAAGATTTTGGGGCTCATATTGGTGAGCTTGATGTCGCCGCCGTTGGTGCGCACTTCCTCGATAAAACCCATGAACACGCCCAATCCGGCGCTGCTGATGTAGGTGAGATCTTTGAAGCTCACGATGATCTTGAAGCGTTTGTCATCGAGCAATTTTTGCATCGCGCGTTCGAGATCAGAAGCGGTATGCGCGTCCAAGAAGCCTTTGAGGCGCAGCACCGACACCTCGCCGTTTTCGTCGCGCATCACTTCAAACCCGTTCATGAAAAGACCTCCTTCAGAATATTCAGCTCAGAGCGGTTTTCCTGATTCGATAGTTTTGCCGGTTTTCGCGGTACCCGCCAGAGCATAGACTGCGAGACTCCATCCGGCCGCTGGCCATCCCTTCAGATGATGATGCGCCGTCATCGCGCCGAACCGGCTTGAACATATAAAATGATCATACGTTCGAGATCACGAGGCAGCTTCCGGTGCTGCCTGGCAGGTTAGCACGCCGCTTCCTGATTTGCCAGCGTTTCATTTCACCAAGGCGAGGCTCGCTCGATCCGTGCACACCTGCCGCAGGGTTCAAACTCAATGCAATCTTGGGTAGGTATTTTGCTTGAGGGTTGGAGCAATATAAACAATTTAAATAAATATCAAAGGAAAAAATTCATGGCACCAAACTCACGATGTCGATGTCAATCGGGGTGATCAAAGCCGCAAAAACAGTCTGCAATTCTCCCTGTTTTGAAATCCGCACGATTCTGCTGCGCAGACTGTCCACGATATAGCAGGAAGAGTCGAACGGATTGACCGCTAAATTCTGCGGGCGGTCAAAGCCCTCGAACTGAAACTGCACCGCGCCCTGGGCATCGAGCCGGAACACGCGGCTATCACGAAAGGCGAAGGATTCGTCAATCACCCAGCATTCCGCGGTACTTTGATCGACGGCCAAACGCAGCGCCCGGCGAAAAGCATGCGTCGAGGTGCTGAGCACTTCCCCTGCTGCATTCAGCCGCATCACGCGCCTGCCCAGCGACAGCCAGGCCGTGCCCGTGGCCGCATGAACGCCGAGATCCAAGGGCCGGTCCTCCACAGTCACGGGCAAAGGCACGCGCTGCAGCAATACCGCTTGCTTCGAGATTCTCAACAGCTCGCGGCCGTCCTGGGTGATGGCCCAAAGCTCGCTATAAAATGGATTGATCGCCAGGGCCGCGAGTTTGGACAAAGATTCGTTCTTCACCAAAAGCACGCCGCTGGCGTCGTATCGCCACAGGCCCTTGCCAAGTGTATCTGCGACCCAGATACTGCCATCACTATAGTCCAATGCCAGATCGACCGCTTTCCCAAATCTTTCATAAATCTGCCGATCGCCACCGGCCTGATTCACACGCCCGAAATTGCCGGTGAGTTCATCCAGCACCCACACATTGCCGCGCTTGCCATCCACTTTCACACGCAGCGGGCTGGGGAAAGCGAACGTGCGCAGCAATGCATGCCGGCCATCGTGGGTCAGCTTGAGCAGTGAGCCATCATTCAAATCGGCAATCCAGGCCACCGTTGGGCCGGGGGTGGTGGTCTCCTCCTCCGAAGGCGGAGAGGTCAGCTCGCCCACATGAGCGACGATGCGGTAGCTGTGCAGTACGCCGAAACGGTTGGAGAGCTCTTGATAGTGATCGGCGCTCGCCGGCACCTCGGCCAACAGGGAAAAATCAGGCTCGCCGGCCAGCCGGCGGTAAATCAGGTATCCCGTGAGATCCTGCAGCCGCATCGGTTGCCAGCTCACGTGTATGGTGTCGAGCAGGGAGACGACGGACAATCCCACTGGCTTGCCTTGCGTGTCGGGATTTTGGGGATCGAGGGGATTTTGTCGTTCACGATCGCTGCAGGAAGAAAGCAATATGAGTACGATCAAAGCGGCGGCTTTGCCATAAAAAGCATACAGCTTTTGCGCGGAGAAGTTCATCACTGCTCTTATGTATTTCGAGGATTCCACCAGGAGAATGCTTACCGGATATTAAACAAAATACCAAGGCGATGCAAGAAAATTGTTGTTTGTTTGCCCGCGGCATTCTATTTTGCCGCTCGTTTTTGCGGCACTCAACTAATTGTGCGCAGGGCTGTCTTGCAATTGCCTGGCCCTCTGCAGGAGCGTTCACTCTATACCCAAAGGAAGCATGCTGCGCCTCGATCATTTGAACGAACCCCAACGGCAAGCCGTGCAACACACCGAAGGCCCGCTGCTCATTCTGGCGGGGGCGGGCTCGGGGAAAACCCGGGTGATTACTTTTCGTCTGGCCCATCTGCTGTTGCACAAAAATATTTCCTCCCAAAATCTGCTGGCGGTCACGTTCACGAACAAGGCTGCAAATGAAATGAAAGAACGCTTGCGCCAGCTCGCCGGTGCCCCGGCGCAGAAGGTGACGGTCTCCACTTTTCACGCGCTGGGCGTGCGCCTCTTGCGCGAGCAGGCCGAAGCCGCGGGTTATCGCAAGAACTTTGTAATCTACGATCAAACCGACCAGCTTGCCCTGGTGCGCGAGATCGTCAAAGAACGCGCGCTGGACTTTGCCGGGCACAATACTTTTGAATTGCTCGGCCGCATTTCCTCCTCCAAGAACAACGGCGAGGCGCCGGCGAGATTCGCGCAGCAGAATAACCCCGAGGACCTGCTGTTCGGCGATCTATATGAGCATTATCTCCAGCGCACGCGCGGATGCAACGCGGTCGATTTTGACGATATTTTGCTGCTCGCCACCGAGCTCTTGGAGAAGCACGAGGAAATCCGGCGGCAGTATCAACAGCGCTATCGCTACGTCATGGTCGATGAATACCAGGACACGAATCCGCTGCAATATCGTTTGATCACGCTGCTGCTCGGCCCGCAAAAAAACCTGTGCGTTGTGGGCGACGACGATCAGGCCATCTACTCTTGGCGCGGCGCGGACCCGGAGATGATCCTGGCTTTCGAGCAGCATTTTCCCGGCGCGCGCGTGATCAAGCTCGAGCAAAATTACCGCTCGCATCGCATCATTCTCGACGCTGCCAACCATGTGATTCGACATAATCAGAGGCGCAAAGAAAAGGCGCTCTGGACCATGCGAGGGGAAGGCCGCCGCCTGGGCCTGATTACGGCGGAAAATGAAAATGAAGAAGCGGAAAAAGTCATGACCGATCTGCTGGCACGCAAAATGCAAGCTCCGGAAATCCGCTTCAGCGATTTCGCCGTGCTGGTGCGCACGAATTTTCAACTGCGGCCGCTCGAAGAAGCCGCGCGCAATGCCAATATTCCCTACCAGCTCATCGGCGGTTCTTCGTTTTACGAAAAGCCCGAAATTCGCACCTTGATTGCGTATTTGAAAGTGGTGCGCAATTCCGACGACGAATTGAACCTCAAGCGCGCGCTGCAATTTCCCAAACGCGGTTTGGGCAGCGGCACGCTGCTGAAGTTGCACGAGCATGGCCGGCACACGCACCAAACTTTGTTCAAAGCCTTTCACGACGCCGCCCAGCTCGAAGACCTGCGGCCCGCGATGGTGCATGCGCTCGCACAGTTCACGGCTTTAATCGAGAAATATCGCGCGCGGTTCCGGCAGGGCAGCATCGCCGCCGTCGCCGAGGAATTGGTGCAAGAAATAGGCTATATCAAAGCCCTGGAGGAGGCCACGGCCGAACCGCGCAGCCAGGAAGCCAAGGCGATCAACGTGCGCGAGTTTTTGGGCAGTATGAAAAGATTCGAACAAAACAGCGAGGAGCGCTCGCTCGACGCCTTCTTGGATCGCATCAGCCTGGTGTCCGACAGCGACTATTTGAATGAAAAGTGCGACCGCGCGATATTTCTCACCATGCATTCCGCCAAAGGCTTGGAGTTCCCCTGCGTTTATATTTTTGGCATGAATGACGGCCAATTTCCCAGTGCCCGTGCGCTGGAGGGCGGTACGCTCGAAGAGGAAAGGCGACTGTGTTATGTCGCTCTCACCCGCGCGCAAAAAGAACTGACCGTGAGTTATTCCACGCGGCGCCGGCGCTACAAAGAAGTCTTGGAAATGCAGCCCTCACGCTTCTTGCAGGAAATTCCGGAAGAGTTGCTCGAGCGGCCGCTGCATTCACGGGAGACACCGGAGCAGCTCGCACAACGTGAAGGCCAAGAACGCGAAGGCATGCTGGCCATGCTGCGGCAGTTGCGCGAAAATAACTTCAAGATGTGAGAGTGAATGCGCAAGCTGAGCTTGTCGCAGGCTGAGCTTGTCGGTGGCTGAGCTTGTCGAAGCCGGTTTTTTGAATTTCGCACCCTTCGACGAGCTCACCCTTCGACAAGCTCGCCTTTCGACAAGCTCAGGGTGCGGCCTTGCCAGGTTTTCACACCGTCTGATTCTTGCAGAATGACCTCAGAATGAAAATGCTGTGCAGGAGCATGAAGCTGAATCTTTGCCCACCGATTTCAAGCCGCCCTCGGAGTTGCTCTTTTCTTTTTGCCTTTTGCTTTTTGCATGCCCTCTCCGGTTACGCGCAAAATCTCGCGACCTTGAGCGGTTTCGTGCGTGATTCCACCAGCCACGAGGCTTTGCTCGGCGCGAATGTGTATCTCAAAGGAACCAATCTCGGCGCGGCAACGACGGTAGCGGGCTACTATGTGATCAACTCCGTGCCTCCGGGAACGCATGAAATAGCGATTACCTACGTCGGGTACCAAGCCCGGCATGAAACCGCCACATTTGTCGCGGGGGATAGAGTCGTCAAAAATTTCTTTCTGGCGCCGGAGCCGGTGCGCTTGGAAGCAGTGACCGTGACCGCCGAACGCGCGGCCCAGACGCGCGACCTCACCGTTGCCGAAAACCGCATGGACGCTCGCGATTTCCAAACCATGGCGCGCGTGGTAGAATCCGACGTCTTCCGCTCCCTGCAATTTCTGCCGGGCGTGACGGCACCCTCCGACTTCAGCACCGGCCTGGTGGTTCGCGGCGGCAACACGGACCAAAATTTGATCACGCTCGACGGTATCACGGTTTACAACCCCTCGCACGTCGGGGGCCTGTTTTCAAATTTCATCACCGATGGTTTGAAAGAAGCAAATCTCATGAAAGGCGGTTTTCCCGCGGAATACGGCGGGCGCATTTCCTCCGTGCTGCGCTTGACCAGCCGCGAAGGCAACAGCCGGAAATTCGCCGGCTCGGCTTCCCTCAGCCTGTTGAGCTCGCAAGCCACGCTGGAAGGACCGATCAATAAAGGCGCGTGGTTGTTGTCGGTGCGGCGAACCTACATCGATCAAATTCTCAATGCGGCGCGCGCGCTGAAGATCACGGATTTTGAATTGCCTTATTACTTCTATGACCTGCAGGGGCACGTCTTTCAAGATCTGTCGCATCGCGACCGGCTTTCTTTCAGCATGTATTGGGGCCGCGACGTGCTGGATTGGGAGGATCTCACGCTGGATTTGAATTGGGGCAACCGCACGCTGGCGCTGAATTGGCGGCATCTTTTTTCGAATCGCCTGTTTTCGAATTTCATGCTGGCGAGCAGCCGCTTCGACACACGCGTGGGCGTGGGCAACGACGGGGGCTTGTTCAGCAAGAATGAAATTATCGATCGCACGCTGAAAGGCGACCTCACCTACTTTCTCACCAATGCACACGAAGTCAAGTTCGGCTTCGAGGCCAAAGACGCCAAGTTTGAATACACCAACGAGTTCGACGAGCGTGATTTGGGCGGCATCACGCAAACGCCGCTTTCTGCTTCCGTTTACTTGCAAGACACCTGGCGGCCGCATCTGCGCTGGATTGTGCAGCCGGGATTGCGCCTGAGTTATTTCAGCGACACGCAACGCAAGATTCGCTGGGAGCCGCGCGCCAGCGCCAAATATTTGCTTTCCGCCAATGCTTCGCTGTCGCTGGCGTACGGCATTTTTCACCAGTATCTCGCGACGGTGCAGGACGAGCTCAATCCCTCTTTCATTGATTTTTGGTTCGCCTTCGATCAAACCGTGGAGCCCTCACGCTCCGTGCATTATATTCTCGGCTATGACACGGCGCTGCCGTGGCGCGACTTCAGCGTAAGCCTGGAAGCATACTACAAAACCATGCAAAATTTGCTCGCCTTCAAGGAAACGCGTTCGTCCGTCACCCAGGAGCTCGATTTTACGATTCTGAACGTCTTCCGCCGCGCCGACGGCGAGGCCTATGGCGGCGAGATCTATCTGCGCAAGCCCCGCGGCCGGTTCAATGGCTGGTTGTCATATTCCTTTGCCTATGTTTACAAGGATGGAGAAACCATCAATGACGTGATCACGCGCTACCCGCCGAATTGGGACCGCCGCCACACGCTCAGTGTCGTGGCCAATTACAACTTCAGCCGCAAATGGGAGATCAGCGGCCTATTTAAATTCGGCTCGGGCTTTCCTTACACGCAAGCGAACGGCAGCTTCGAATACGATCAACTCGGCACTCCCGTCACGCGCCGCGTGATTTTCGACGTCATCAACGGCGCGCGCTATCCCGATTACCAGCGCCTGGACTTGAGTCTGATCCGCCACTCCTATTTCAAAGCCTGGCAGATGGATCTGTTTCTCAATCTCGTGAACGTCTATAATCGCCAAAATGTTTTTTATTACACCTGGGATTTTAACGTTGACCCCGCCAAACGCGAAACGGTGCCGCTGTTTCCCTTCCTGCCGAGCCTGGGTGTGAGCGCGCGTTTTTAGAAAACTGCATGCCATGTTGGTGGGAACAAATGTTCCAGGCCTGGCGATTTACTGTTTGCATTTTCGCATTCAAAGTTTTATTTTCATGTCCACACAATCCCGGTCGCACGCTTTTGCTCAGGGCAGGGGCGATCTGAACCAGCGTGACTTCATTCATTTCGCGCAGCGCTGCCAGCCCAGGGGTAAATACGAGCGACCTTTTTATTTTGGTACAAGCTTCGACGCGTGCAAATCAATGGAGTCGGCCAAATGGCAAGGAGAAGAAGAAACATGGCGGTAAGTGGTTTTAAGGGCATCAGCCGCATCGATCAACCCCACAAGCACAATCACGGTTGGTATGTCCGAGTGGCATTTCAGAAAAAAGTCCATTCGAAATTTTTCAGTGATCTGAGCAATGACGGGCGTGAGAAAGCTCTGCGCAAGGCGGTGCGATATCGCAACGCCCTCGAAATCCAGCTGGGCAAACCCAGGACCGATCGCGTGGTCGTTGCCAGCCCTCCGGGACGACGCAAAGGCGTGGTCGGAGTCGTGCGCACCGTCAAACCGACGCGCACGCGCACGGGCAAGATCACCAAGAGCCCGGTTTATGAGGTGACGTGGTCTCCCCAACCGAATAAAGTGAAACGCACCTCCTTCTCGATCTTGAAGCACGGCGAAAAAGGCGCCTTTCTGAAAGCGTACAAGCTGCGCAAAAAAGTGGAGCGCCAGATTTACGGCAGAGAGCTTCCCAGCCAGCCGAACTTTCGGGTTTGAGTCAACCAAACGCGGCGTTGACTTTTTCAAGATTTTGAGCTACTCTTGCCGTCATGCCCGATCAGAACACTTCGCTCGAAGAACGCGTCCAGTTGTTGCACCACCAACTGCAGCACATTGAACAAGTGTTGGTGCAGGTGCGCCGCCAGGTGGCGGCAGTGCAGAACGAGATGGAGAGTGAACGGCAAAAAGCGGCAGGTGCTGCAAGCTCGAAGCCTGCAGCTGAAGTTCTTGCCACTGCTGCGCCGGCGCTCCCTCAGCCTTTCCCCGCCCGACCCACCTGGCCGTTCGAAGCGAAAGCTCGCGAGCCGCGCCGCGATTGGGAAGCCATCATCGGCGGCAACTGGTTCAACAAAATCGGCATCGGCGCGATCATTTTAGGCATGGCTTTTTTCCTGCGCTATGCCATCGAAAATGAGTGGATCGGCGATCGCGGCAAGGTTCTGCTGGGAATAATTGTGGGATTGTTGCTTCTCGCTGGCGGCGAACGATACCATCGCCGCCAGCTCAAAATCTTCGCCCGCGGCTTGACCGGCGGCGGTGCGGCGATTCTCTATCTCTCCCTCTACTTCGCCTTTCAAATTTATCAAATCATTTCACAGCCCATTGCGTTTGTTTTGATGGCGCTGGTCACGGCAACCACGGTGGCCTTGGCGCTGCGCTATAATTCGCGCACGATCCTGCTGTTCGCGATGTTCGGCGGGTTTTTCACGCCGTTTTGGGTGAGCACGGGTGTCGCGCGGCCGCTGGCGTTGTTCACTTATATTGCGATTCTCGATTTGGGATTGGTCGCGGTGGCGTGGCGCAAGGACTGGCCCTTCGCCAACACGCTGTGTTTTGCCGCCACCGCTGCGCTCTATTTCGGCTGGTATGCCGGCGAATATCATGCGGCGCAATTCTGGCTGGCGGAAACATTTCTGACGATTTTCTATCTCATCTTCGCCGCGCTGGCGTTTTTCATTCATCTCATGCGCCGGCAGCGTGCGCAGATTTCCGACGCGCTGGCGATTGCGGGAAATGCCCTGTTTTACTTCACCGGCAATCTGGCGTTACTGGACTCGATCTCGGCGGAGAAATTTCACGGGGCTTTCACCGCCGGCATGGCGCTGCTCTATGGCGCGTTCAGTTTTGTCGCCTGGCGCCGCCACCGCGAAGACCAGTTGCTCAGCTATTTGTTAATGGGCGCCGCGATCACATTTCTTACTTTGTTTTTTCCCATTGAGTTCAAAGCAGATTGGGTGCCGCTGGCCTGGTTGGTCGAAACTCTGGTGCTGATCAACCTCGGTGCGTATCTGCAGCTGGAACAGTTGCAACGCCTGGGCCTGATGGTTGGAATCGTGGCCTGGGTGGCGCTCTATCGCTATGTTTCCGAGCACCACGGCCTGCCGATCCAGGCTGGCGAATGGCTCACTTTTTTTCTGGGCACGGCGGGTGTCCTTATCTCGAACGTTTTGCCGTCGAGAAAGACCGGGAACACCACTGCCGATTTATCGCAGTGGCTCGTTTTGGGTGAAGTGCTGACGCTGCTCACTTTGCCTTTTCTGTTGGCCACTGCTTGGACCAGCGCGGCGCTCCTGCTCATTGGTGCAGTCTTGTTGTTGTGCGCACGATCTCCTCTCACCCTTGCTCACGCTGCCCGAATCACTGTATTCTATTTCGCCCCGCTGGCCACATTCATTATCTTCATACGCGAATACGATCCGGAGTGGATCAACGCGCAAAACTTCATGGTGGTCTTGAATTCACGATTCTTGCTGTATGTTGCGGCTGCAGGCGTGCTCGGCTGGCATCTCATCAGCACAAAGAAGTGGGCGAGCCCGAACCTCTCCCCGACGCTCGCGGCCTGGCTGATGAGACTCGAGCATGTCCAAATCATCGCTTTGCTCTTTTTTGCCCTGACCTTGGAGGTGTTCGATTTTTACGATTTTCGCGCACAAGCGGCGGGCCATGCCGGCAGTTTTGACGCACCCAAGCAGCTCACCTTGTCTGCCGTGTGGTCGATTTTTTCTCTGCTGCTCCTGATCATGGGCATCTGGAAACGTGTTTTCCAGTTGCGCATGGCGGCATTATTGATTCTCGCGATCACGATCATCAAAGTCGCTTTTGTCGATTTCTGGTTATTCGAAAAAATATACCGCATTCTCTCCGCTCTCGTCTTTGGGGGCATTCTGGTTTACGCTTCCTATCTTTATCAGCGGCACAAGGACAAAATCATCGCGGCGGTCATGGGAAAAGAGGCGGAAAGCGCAGAGAACTGAAAGCGCCACGGACCGGCTGCAATGATCTGCTTCAGACAACGTCACTGGAACTCTCAATGCTTGCCACTGCCTCCCCGCCAGGTTGTCTCGCCGGCTTGCGCGTGCTGGATCTTTCGCGCGTGCTCGCCGGACCATTTTGCACGCAGCTGCTCGGCGACTTGGGTGCAGAGGTTATCAAGATCGAGCCGCCGGGCAAGGGCGATGACACCCGCCAATGGGGCCCGCCTTGGTTTCACGGCGAATCGGCATACTTTCTGTGCTGCAATCGCAACAAGAAAAGCGTGACGATCAATTTCAAAACGGAGCAGGGCCGCGAGCTCATCCGGCGCCTGGCGGAAGTATCCGATGTTGCCGTGGAGAATTTCAAAGTTGGGGCGCTCCAGGCCTACGGCTTGGATTACGAATCGCTGCGGCAGATCAATTCGCGCCTGGTTTATTGTTCGATTACCGGCTACGGCCAAAACGGCCCCTACAAAAACTTGCCGGGCTATGATTTCATGATGCAAGCACAAGGCGGCGTCATGAGCATTACCGGTGAAGCGGAGGGTGCGCCCTGCAAGGTGGGTGTCGCCATTGCCGACATTATGTCGGGCATGTACGCGGCCAATGCGATTCTCGCAGCGCTGCTCTATCGCGAGAGAACCGGCCAAGGGCAGCACCTCGACCTCGCCTTGTTCGATGCGCAGGTTTCCTGGCTGGCAAATGTTGCGATGAATTACCTGGTTTCCGGCGAGCCGCCGCAGCGCTACGGCAATGCGCATCCCAATCTCGTGCCCTACCAAGTCTTCGCGACCGCGGATGATTTCATCGCCGTCGGCGTGGGGAACGATGAACAATTTCGGCGCTTGTGCGAGGCCTTGCAGCGTTCTGAATTGCCGGAACACGCCGATTTCAAAACCAATGCGCAACGCGTCGCGCATCGTGAAGATTTGATCGCGCAACTGCAAAGAGAATTTCACCGGCAGCCCGCCTCTGTTTGGCTTGAAAAAATGGCGCAGGCGCAAGTTCCCGCGGCGCCGATCAACACCGTGCCGCAGGCGCTGCATGATCCGCAGATTCAATTTCGCGGCATGGTGCAACGCGTGCAGCATGCGTCCGGCGCAGAACTGCAATTGCTCGGCCCGGTGCCGAAGTTTTCAAGCACAGCGGTGGAGATCAGACTGGCCCCGCCTTTGCTCGGACAGCATACCAGGGAAGTTTTGCGCGAGGTGCTGGGGCTGGATGAAAAAAGCATTGAAATACTACAAAGGCATCAAGCCATTTGAGGTATCAGGGCAGTGATACTAGTATTCTGTCACCTTATTGATCGAAAATATGAACAGCGTACGCAAAATTCGAACCCTGCTCAAGGGCATGCCCAAAACCTCCTTTCCCAAAAATCAAATTCGCGTATTGTTACTCGAAGGAATTCATCCGGATGGGAGGAATAGATTCTTGCAGGAAGGCTATCAAGTCGAGGCGCTGCCGGGCGCGTTGAAAGAAGGCGAACTGTGTGAGAGAATTGAAACCGTGCACCTGCTGGGCATTCGCTCGACCACGCAGGTGACGGCCAACGTGCTCGCGCATGCGCGCCGCCTGTGGGCCCTCGGCTGCTATTGCATCGGCACGAATCAAGTGGATTTGAGCCAAGCGCGGCAGCAGGGCGTGGCGGTTTTCAACGCGCCCTATAGCAACACGCGCAGCGTGGCCGAATTGGTGATCGGCGAGATTATCATGCTGGTGCGCCGTGTCTTCGAGAAAAGCCAGGCCGCAAATAACAGGATCTGGGACAAAAGCAGCGCCGGCAGCTTCGAAGTGCGTGGCAAAACCCTCGGGATCGTGGGCTACGGCCATATCGGATCGCAGGTCTCCATTCTCGCCGAAGCCATGGGCATGAATGTGATTTACCACGACCTCACCGAAAAACTGCCGATGGGCAATGCCACCTCGGTGCCGACTTTGGAAGAACTGCTGCGCCGTGCCGACGTCGTCACGCTGCACGTGCCGGAGGACGAAACCACGATCAACATGATGGCGGCACCACAATTCGCGAGTATGAAGAAAGGCAGTTATTTTCTGAATTTGAGCCGCGGCAGAAATGTCGAACTCAAAGATCTGCGGCAGGCCATTTTGGAGGGGCACATTGCGGGTGCGGCAATCGACGTTTTTCCCAGAGAGCCTAAAACCAATCAAGAAATCTTTGAGACCGAGATGCAGGGATTGCCCAACGTGATTCTCACCCCGCATATTGGCGGGAGCACACTGGAATCACAAAAAGACATTGCCGGCAAAACCAGTGAAAAACTGATCAACTACTTGAACACCGGCACCACGGTCGGCAGCGTCAATATTCCGGAAGTGCAGCTGCCCATCCTGCGGGACCGCCACCGCATTCTGCACATCCACCGCAACGTACCCGGCGTGGTGTCCGAATTCAGCCAAATCTTCGCGCGGCTGGGCATCAATATCGAAAGCCAGATCTTGAAAACCGAAGAAGACATCGGCTACCTCGTCACAGACGTCAATCGGTTGGTCGATCGGCAAGTGCTGGAGGATTTGAAAAAGCTCGAGGTCACCATCAAAGTACGGCTCTTGTACTGAGCACGGGCTTTCCAGTATTGATCGTGGGATAAAAATTGGCGGGAGACTCAATTTTTCACACAAACGTAGGTTGCAATTTTGGTGAGATTTTCACCATTTCGCCAGAGCTGCGTACATTGTATGCGCTCTGCACCATGCGCTTCGCGCTAAGCGCCATGCCCTCTGCGCTATGCCCTCTACTCTCCGCTATTTCAACACCGTCATCACTCTCGTCTCCCGGCTCAATGCTGCGGTCACGGTAAAAGCTCCCTGTTGCATTTCCTCTCGCATCTCCATCACGTACATGTATTTTCCGCTGGGCACGCTTTCCAGATTTCCGTCTCTGCCATCCCACGCCATGGTGTGCGTCCCTACGGTTAAAATGCCATCGTGCAGTGTGCGCACGGCTTGCCCCAGCATGTTATAAATCGTCACCACCACCCGGCCCTCCTGGCGCACCTGGCATGCGATGACCGAGCGCGTCGCCCCGGCATTCAGCCGCAGGGGATTGGGGTAGTTTTGTGACACCTCGAACAGTTTTGGAGGCGCGCTGGCACTGGGTTGCTCGTCGGAGCCGGCAGCTTTGATCAAAACAAAAAACATGTTCGGGGAAATGGTAAAAGGATATTGCATGCCTTGCGCCATGTTCCCACCGAGCCGCACGCGTCCAGGCAAATAGCGGCCGCGCCACAGCTTCATGTACTCGCCGGCAGCGGAAAGCGAGATCTTTTGGCTGGTTTCCACAAAGTAATGCTTCAGCCAATTGGGGACTTCCGGCACGCGGCCGTCGTAAGCCACATAGACCTCCGCAGAGCGATTGAGATTGAACTCCAGGAACACTTCCGTCTTATTGCGCCGGTCGCGATAGGCGGTGCGCAGCAACAGGGCCTGGTTGAGATTACTGGGCATACTCGTGATCGTGTGCGGTCGATCGACATAATAGGCCGCGCCAGCGCGCAGAGAGTCCAGTTTATAGTTCACCGGAGACCAGCCATTCACAGTGAGATTTCCGTTTTCCTTGTCGCCGGATTGCTCCAGCCGGTAAGTGAATACCAATCCCGCAGGGATGGTGTTGGCAAAGGCGGAAACATCCGTAATGCCGGTGAGCGTCAGGGTGTAATCATGATTATACGTGTGCAACGAAGTTTGCAACCGGACCTCCTGGCCTTCGTCATTCAATCTGGCCGATAAGAGCTGAATGCCGTCGCTCAGTTGATAGTTGCCCGGGTTTTCCGTGGAAAGAATCGTCACTTTTTCGTTGAAAGAAACGAGCAGCGTGTTCAAATCCGTCAAGGTCACGGAAACCACACGGGGCGGTTCATGATCTTCGCGGTGGTAGCTGTAGCTCAAAGTTGCCGGCGTTGGCATGATATTGGGCGGCGTCACGAGATCCGAAATGTTGCGGGCCGTCAATTGATATGTGACCCCTTCGGTGTGCAGGCCGGTCTGCAGGACGACGCGGCGTTCATCATTTTGCAGAGTTGCAGCAAAAACAGTGATGCCAGGCGAAATACCATAGTTCTCCATGCGCTCTGCGCTGGCCGGCGCAATGCGTTCATCGAATGCGATTTCGATCTGCTGCGCATCCAATGCGGAGACAGAAACGAGGGCAGGCGGCATGTTGTCCGCGCTGGTGAGCGTGTAGCTCACGGTCGCGGGCGCAGGCATAATATTGGGCGGGGTCGCCAAATCGGAAATATTGCGCGCTGTCAATTGATAGGTGGCGCCCTCCAGGTGCGGGCCGGTTTGCAGTATGACGCGCTGTTGATCATTTTGCAGCGCTGCCGCAAAGACAGTGACGCCTGGCGAAATGCTGTAGCTTTCTATTCGCTCTGCGCCGGTCCGGGAGATGCGTTCATCAAAGATGATTTCGACTCTCGCATGGTCCAAAGCTTTCGCCGAAACAATCGCGGGGGCAGATTTGTCCGCGCTCTCGACGCTGTAGGTCACAGTTGCCGGAACACTCATGACGTTGGCGGGCGCTGCGCGGTCGGCAAGGTTGCGAATGGTCAGGAGATAAGTTTTGCCCGGCGCATGGGTGGAGGTCGACAATTTTACAGTGAGCGTGTCGGCCTGCAAATTCGCGCTCATGATCGTGATTTGTTGATCAATGGCATAATTGGCGCGGTTTTCAGCAGCAGCCTGCGACACCGGCTCGCTGAATGACACCATGAGAGTATTGAGATCGAGCGCGCGTGCTTGTTGCACGGCTGGAGGCGTTTTGTCCACGGCCGGCACCTTGATAGAAACCTCGAACGAATATTCGCTTTCATTGCCGGCAGTGTCGTAGGCGGTGATGGCAAAATAGTAAGTTTTGTTCTCGGCGAGATTGGTGAAAACATATTGCAGCGTGCCTCCGACATCGATCACCCCAGTTTTGTACTGGCGCGATGATTCGCCGTAATAAACGCGGTATCCGGCCACGTCCGGCTCTTTGTTCGCGTCCCAGGCAACCTCGATGTTGCCAGCGCAGAGTGAGGAAAGATCTGCCAGTAGAAATCCCCAAACAAGGAGAGCGCTCGAGATCCATTTCGATTTTTGAAAACGATCGGCTCGGCAAAATGATTGGTCGCCATAACAAACAAAACTTGCACAACGCGGCATGCGGCGCATTCCTCCTGGCAATAAGATGAAATCCTTTTCTGGCGATCATAAACAAGCATCTGATCCATGTCGCCGGATCTATTTTCGCAAAGGATATGCCAGTGCCGCCCTGCATTGCACGATTGTCATCGTCTGCAAGCATTCCGGCGTGCAAGCAGACCAAAGCACTCTCACGCTGCAGAAATTGTCGGGCCGCCATGGCAGCCCGAGCCTGGCGCCGGCCTCTCGCTCCGAGAGCTGCCATGCGAATGTTTATTCTCGCTGACAACCCTGCCTGTCTGGTGCAGGCACGCTGTGCAGCGCGCATGACATGTTCGTTCGAGATTACTTCGCGGGAATTCAAAAGCGTAAGGCCGGATCGTCAATGAGACGAAGGTACAGTTTTGGGGATAAGCGCCGTTTCAGGAAAGTGCCGGAGTTCAAGGCCTATTGTAATGCATGGAGGCGGGCTGGCCGGTAGCCTCGAGCACGCTCAACCATAGCGTGCTTTCCGGATGAATCGTCTTGCGTTGCGCGGTGGCCAGCGGGATTGGAACATGGGTGAAAACGTTATGCCATTGTCCGATGACCAGATCGGTCTTGCCCGCCATAGCCGCATGCACAGCATAGCGGCTCAGGTTGTCGCAATAAATGCTGTCGTTCGCATTCGGTAAAACACTGCGCACGGTATAACTGGGATCGATGTATTTGAGATTGACTTCGAGATTCTTGCTTTTGAAGTGTTGCTGAATCTTTTCCTTCAAAAATGCCCCAACATCCTGGTGGCGTACATTGCCGGAGGCATCCTTTTCCGTCCGGCGCTCGCCCATCAAATCCTGTCCCGCGCCTTCGGACACGACGATGAGAGCATGATCGCGCGCCTGCAGGCGATTTTCAAGATGCTGCAGCAAGCCGTTTTCGCCCTCCAGCTTGAACGCGATCTCAGGAATGAGGGCGAAATTGACATCCCTGCTGGCCAGCGCGGCATAGGCGACGACAAAGCCGGAGTTGCGCCCCATGATCTTCACCAAACCGATGCCGTGGGGATGGCTTCGCGCTTCGGTATGAGCACAGTCCAGAACTTTCTTGGCCTCTTCCACTGCGGTATCGAAGCCAAAAGTCTTATAGACAAAATGGATGTCGTTGTCGATCGTTTTAGGTACGCCGACGATCGCAATTTTGAGCCCCCGCCTCTTCCCTTCCATCCAAATCCGGTGCGCACCCTTGAGCGTGCCGTCCCCGCCAATGGCAAACAGAATATCGATCCCTTCGCGCTCGAGCGCATCAACGGCGATCACCGGGTCTTCTTCGCCGCGCGAGGTGCCGAGAATTGTTCCGGGGATGCGATGGATGCGTTCCACAACGTCCTGGGTCAGGAGCAGTGGCGTGTGCCCATATTTCGGATTGAGACCGCGATATCCGTTACGGAGCCCCAGGACCGTTTTGACGCCGTAACGATGAAAGAGCTGCATATACAACGATCGAATGACGTTATTCAATCCCGGCGAGAGTCCGCCACAAGTCATGATCGCGGCTTTGGTATAACCCGGGCGGAAATAAATCTTCGCGCGCGCTCCGGCTTTTTCCAGTGTCATCGCCGGCTGGGAGGGTTGCCCGCCGTGTTGTTCAATGTTGACGGAGATGCGTACGGTATCCGCAACGTAGCCGGCAACGCCGGCGGCGGTGGAAAAGGGCAATCCCAAAGGCGAATCGATTTGGCATTCGCCGAGCGATTCGATTTGACATTCAGATGGCTCCATAGGTTCAAAACTAAGAAATTTCCATGACCCATCCAAACGGTTATTCCGCCGCTGCGTGCGAAATCAAGATGTGCGCCCCGACGCCGGTCAGAGCAACTCAAAAAAAACGGGCGGCGTAAAAATTACGCCGCCCGTCCTGATGCGATTTCAATATGAGGTCCGGAATCTCAGGTGTTCTTCTTCCACGTCGGATGCGTGATGCCGTGATAATTAATTTTGTAATTCAACGCGCGCGGCGAAATGCCCAGCAGCATGGCTGCGTCTTTCTGCACCCAATTGCGCAGCTCCAACGCGCGCATGATCGCTTCTTTTTCGATCACTTCGAGATTGAGCGTTTCCAGAGAAAGCAAGTCGCCGTCGGTCGAGCGCCGGCGATCCTTGCCGCCGGCGGCGAAGTAGTCTTTGCCGGCCATGGACAAATCCTTGGGCGTGATCTCTTCGCCTTCTTCCGCCACCAGCACCGAGCGCTCGACGAGATTCTTCAGCTCGCGAATGTTGCCCGGCCACTGATGATTGGTGAGCAAGTCCATGGTCTCCGCGGAAAAGCCCTTCGCCTTTTTGCGAATCTCGCGCGAGAACTTGCGCCGGAAAAACTCCGCAATCAACGGAATATCCTCGCGGCGCTTGCGCAGCGGCGGAATGTGTAGCGTCACCACGTTCAAACGATAATACAAATCCGCGCGAAAATTACCGGCTTCGATTTCCGTCCACAAGTCTTTGTTGGTGGCCGCGATCACGCGCACATCGACCTGGATTGACTTGTTGCCGCCCAGACGCGAAAAATTCTGATCTTGCAGCACGCGCAAAATCTTCGCCTGTGTGGAAATGTGCATGTCGCCGATTTCGTCGAGAAACAACGTGCCTTGATCGGCCTGCTCGAATTTGCCGATGCGCGTCTGATAAGCACCGGTGAATGCCCCCTTTTCGTGGCCGAACAATTCGCTTTCCAGCAAATTCTCCGGCAAGGCGGCGCAATTGACTTTCACATAAGACTTGTCGGCGCGATGGCTGATGAACTGAATCAATCCTGCAATCAATTCCTTGCCGGTGCCGGTTTCGCCCTGAATGAGAATCGTGGCGTTGCTCTTCGCCACCTTCTTGATCAACGAAAAAATTTCTTTGATTTCGGGACTGCGGCTGACCAGGGGATAATGGTAGTCAAAACCGAAATTCTTGCCCCAAGAACTCTCCACGTCCGGTGGAAGAGCGTCCAGCTCGAAATCCTTGGCTTCGATGGTTGTCACGATGCTCTCACCCGCTGATTTGGTCCGATCCTTCTCATCCTTGAATGAAGAAACCGGATTTCCTCGTTGCCAGGCTTCGTTCATGAAACATACCGAAGCGGGCAGAATGAATTCGGACGACTTGCCTGTCGAACCGTTGTGCACTAATGCCCCTCTCTTTGAGATGTGGTATAATGAATGGTTGTACGGGTGTTGTTGCTCGCGCATCCAAATCGCTTTTCGACCGATCCCCGTCGATCGCACCCGCAGTTGTTTCTCGGGCAAAGCTGTACGACTAGCTGCGATGCCTGTTTAGTGCCTGTCGCACGGATCACGAAAGCCACAATATGCTGAGCCAAACCGCTTACATTTTGGCAAGATACATACCATCGCAACCATTTCGGGACCATTCACCAAAAATTGAATTACATTTTTGTGACACTGTGGCGGCCGTACTCATTTAGCCTCGAGAATACAATTAGTTACACTTTCGAAATGCTTTGACTCAAATTCCGTTTTGAATCGCGCTGCCGGTTCGAATGTGCAGGTTCCATGAAATTTCTGATCTTATATGGTCAGAAATTGAACATACTGTATTGCCTTGAGACATGCGCAATTACAGTTTCGTATCCGTAATACCACATAAAAAAGTAGCAGCGCTGACCTACAAGTGCGGAAATGAAATTGTCTTTTCGAATAAAAAGCTACTTTGGCGGACTACACTTGTCTATTACTTTTGCGAAAATAGCGGCAGATGGCCGATTTTCGACCATTACAAATCCTGCTTTGATACACCGGCGTAACCGGTCATCTCCAGGTATCCCGTGCCCTGAATCCGCTCACCCCCGCTGCTTCCAGTGGCTTCGATGTAACCTTCCCAGTAAATTACCCCGGTGGTCGTTCGAGTGTCCAACTCCTGATTTTTGACCGGAGTTGTCAACTCAAGCTGATAGTTGTCGATTCTTAACTTCCAACTGATCGGATATTTGCCACCGGATTTGGAGCTTGTCCACCAGGAAAGGGGCGAAACTTCAAAATCGCTCATTCGCACTTGCCGCTGGGAGCCGTCGCCAAAAATCAATGTGCCGCCTGAAGCGGGCAAAATATTTCGCTCTCGATCGCGAAACAAGTAGAGCATGATCGCCGTGGAATCCGACAGATGCAAGCTCATCCAATCCCAGCCTTGGGCCTCTCCCATCTCCGGGCCGGTGAAAAACTCGTGGTCCATCCAGCTCACGCCTTCTATTTGATATGCCTGGTCGAAGAGCCGCAGAGTTCCAATGGTTCGAAGATCGGGAAGTGAATAATAGTAAGATGCTTCTCCGGCTTGTTGGCCTCTGCGCACCAAGCCGTTTTGACCGTGCAGCACCGGCGGGCGGTCATGATCCAGGCTGAAAGAAATACTGCCAAAACTCGACTCCGCTTTCAACTGCATGCCCCCATTTCCGCCTGTCATCGACCAATCTCCCACATGAGCCTTGAGCGAATCAAATACTGCATGGGCCAGATTCAAGGCGCCTCGTGCGACGCGCTGGTCATGGTGGAATTTCTCTGCCTCGACGTCGGTTAACGCAAAGTGCGCGATATAGGCATCGCGAAACGCCCAACGCGAAGCGCGCCACACCGGCTCCGGCAACAGAGCGGTGCGGAAGAAAGTCAATTGATACCCGAACCTTCGCCCTTCCTGGCTGGCGAGATTGCCGGTGAAATACCACCACTCCGTGCGAAATTCCGGATGCTGGCCATGGTCGCGCGGGAATTGCCAGGTGCGCGGCGCGAGGGCTTGCGCAAAAGTTCTGGCTACCGCATGAATGCTGGCATCCGGTTTGATTTGTCTTTGGGCGAAACAATTATTTGCATGCACCAGAGAAATCTGCGCTACGAGCCCAAACCAACTGACCAAGAATTTCATCAAGGATGTCGACTGAAATAGTCCGTCATTGAACAGTGAGCTTTAACACCACCAGCGAAGCTCTGCTTTGAATCACGACCAACGATCTTCCATCCACGATCTTCCAACTACGATCTTCTCCCCCTCACTCTTCCCGCAGCGCGCCGGCAATCGGAAGCGATTGCAAGCGCAACAAGGGATAAACGGCGGCCAGCAAAGAGGTGAATATCGCCAAAAAGAAAGTGTACAAATAAGTAAAAAAATCGAACTGCAATGCAATGGTCCAATCGAACGTGCGCAGGTTGATGACGTAGACCAAAACCACGGCGAGCAGGGTTCCGGTGGGCAGTGCCATCAAGCCCGCGAACGCACCCATCAAGCCGGATTCGAGACAAACCATGTGTCGCAGTTGCTTGAGGCTCATGCCGATGGCGCGCAAAATTCCCAATTCACGCGTGCGCTCGACCAACAGCGACATCACGGCGCTGATAATGCCGATTACGGCCACCAAGCCAGCGAGAAACTGCATGACATGGGTGATCCTGAAGGTTTGGTCGAATATGTTCAAAACGCCGTCGCGCAATTCGCGATTGGAGGCGATGGCCACGGCAAACTTCCCCACGACGGCGCGCCGCAAGGCCACGGCATATTCAGCGGCAGCCACGCCCGGCTGCAAAAACACACTGAGATTGTTCACGCGCGA
>JBIOXB010000094.1:0-34533 GCA_044869275.1 bacterium | reverse complement strand
CAAGCCGCCTTCCGACTTTTAGCCTGCGAATTCAATCGCAGGCGGAGATTTCATGAATTTGCTAGGGCTGAGTGAAGTCGTGCATGTGGGTAAAGGTGGCGTATTTGGGAATGGCAAGATGGTGGTTGAACGTTAGCCCGAGTTCGACACTTGCTGGTGCTAAGTTTTGAATTTACAGCAAAAAATGAAAAGGTTTTCACTACATGTTTATGTTTTGAGTGAAAATGGGGCAAAGTCGGACTTGCGCAACGAAAACTGAGAGGACACCAAACCTCCCGAGGCGCAAGTCCGACTTTCCGGAAAACAAGGAGGAAATGTTATGCATTCAGACTGCACTCCGGCTGAGCTCAAGTTGTGGATCACCAAGCTCAATGATTCGCAAACTTCCACAGATGAGCTGCAAAAGATCGCCATGACCCTGGCGCATGTCGATCATCCCGAGGCGCTGCAGGCGTTGGAGCAGTTTCGTGAGTCGCCGCGGGCCAAAGAGGTGGATTGGATCGATTGTGCCATCGACGAATGCACTTTTGGCGTGCTCTCGCCCAGCAATGAGCGCGAGCAGAAGGATTATGTTCGTGTCGAGCTCTGGCAAGAGTACGAAAAAGAACTGTTCGACAAAATGGCCCAGCGCGACGCCGCGGAAGTCCACAAACAACAGCTCGAAGTCGAGAAGGAGTTTCTCGAACATGCCATGGCCGCAGCGCCCAATGAAGGCATCCGCTTGCAAGTCATGATGTATCACAGCGGTATCGACCATCTCATCCTCATGGCCGAGAACGATGTCATGAATCTCGATGAAGAAATCGCCGGCCTGGAATTTATCGTCGACCAGATTGAGAAAGCCGTCGAGTCGCCGCTTTACCGCAAACAGGGTAAAAGTGAAATCGGCGTGCATATTCATCGCGATTGCGAGGAATGGTTGAAGAAGCGCAAGGGACGTGCGTGAGTTGAGGCAGTGAGGTTGGTCGTTGGTCGGTAAGTAGGCGGTACGAGCAACGACTAACGACCAACAACCAACGACAAACAACCAAAAGGGGCAAGCCATGAATAGGAGCAAACCACAAAGTCATCGCGACCTGGAAATCTTGTGCATTGAAACCAAGCACTTTCTGCGGCGTGCTTACAGGCGGCAACTTTTGACACGCGAACAGGTAAATAGCCTCAAGCCAATTGTCGATGAGTTGGCACCCAGCTTAAACGCCTATTTGCGTTCCATTGGCGACGTCCAAGAGAAGAAAACGAGCAATGGAAATAAATCAAGTCAGAAATGAATCATGGTCTTCCATTTCCCAGACCACGAACCACGGACAACTGACCACCGACCAATACGAGTACCCCAAAGCACGAAGTGGGTTTATAGAGATCAGCTTCCAGCCGTGTAATGGCGTGCGAAAGCTTTCGTGGGCGATTACCCGACCGTGTAATGGAGTTTAAAGCTTTCATCAGCCTCTACACGGCTGGATATTGCGGTTCCAGACATCGATCCTTGTATTTTATGATCTTATCCAGCCTGGTCGACGACGGTGGCAGGCCGAATAAGGCGCCAGCACGTCTGCCGCGGGCGGTTGCCTTGCCTTTCAGGCAACGCCCGTGGCTGTTGCTCCCTAGCACGGCGCGCCAAAGAGTTACGCGGCTTGTCCCACCGGTGGTGCCGGAACGGTCTTCAGCGGGTGGTCTGCGCCGAGTACGCTGTTACCATAGTTTTTTAGTCATGGTGAGCGGAGTCGAACCATACCGCCCTTCGACTTCGCTCAGGGTGACCTTCAAAAATTAAGGTTACAATGCACTAGGCTTTCGAAGCGGAGAGCAAGCTGCTCCACGACGTCCGGCTTCTGGGCTCGCTCCAGATGAATGATTTCTGAGAACGTGCCCTCCGGAAATGAGATTTTACTGTATGAAAACGCTTGGTTTCAACGCCGGCTGAGCTTGTCGAAGCCGATTTTTGAACTTAGCACCCTTCGACAAGCTCCCTTCGACAAGCTCAGGGTGCGGCATTTATGGCGCTTTCACCTCGTAGCCGGATGATTCATCATCCGGCGGAATCTGCTCCATCATCCTGCCCTCACGGCAGATCAATCTCAAAATCCGAATGCAGTTTGTTGATATGCAGCAACTGCATGCTGAAGTCCGTGCGGATGATGCCCTTGGCTTCGAACAGCGCCTCGAAATGGCCGGTGGAGACGAGGCCACCGAATTCCTTGAGATGCTCCGGATGGGTAAAATATTTCACCGTCGAGATGTTGCCGAAATCGTGCTCGGAGATGAAGAAGAGAAAGACATTGCCGCTGTAGCCGAATACTTTCAGCACCAGCGCATAGTCATTGCGCGCCTTGGTTTCCGGGTTCGTCAGCCAGGAATAAGTAAAAGTCTTGTTGGAATCCTGCAAAAAGTACGTGAGCGTGCTCCCGCCTTTTTGTGGAGAATACTTGAAATTGAGATTGCGCGTGACGGTTTTCAGGATTTGCAGGGTTTTGTAGGGACCAAGATAAATGATGTTGTGCTTCTGCAAATCTTCCAGTTGCACTTCGGAAGCCAGCTTCAGCTCGACGGTTTTGTCGTGGCTCACGAACGAAGGCAGGATGTAAGACAAGCACCAGGGAATGTGCTCTTCCAGGTAAGTATGATAGGTCTTGGCGATTTTCTTTTGCAGTATGGGATGGCCCGCGATAAACGCTTCCAAGTCTTCGTCCGAATTGATGGCGATATCGCGGATGTAGTTCAGCCTCCCGGAATCGACCGGCATGGAAAAAAAGTAATAATCTCCCAAGACGATCAAGGTTTTTAAATTGTTGGCGAACAGCGCGCTCCACACCGGGTCGTTTTTGGGGATGATGTTGAAAGAAGATTCGGAGCGCGTAACACCGCGCCAGAGGAAAAAGGCCAGACCAGCCAGTACCGCCAATACCAGCGGTACATAAAGCCAAGGGAGCCGTTTGCGCGCCAGGGTGGGTTTGATTCCCCCCGGTTCGTGAGTATGAAGGAATTCAACGGTGTAGTGTCCTTTCGGGATGGTGAGCCTGATGTCATGGTCCTTGCCTTTGGTGAGATAATAATGATCTAATTTTTTTCTGAGATTGCTGACGGAGGCGCGCACGCTGGAATCCATGGCCGGATCGAAAGCCGCGTCTTTGCTGAAGCATTCCACCGCAATCGTCGATTCCTTGACGGTCTCGCCGCTGATCGCCGCGCGCACCAAATAGCGCAACAGGTCCTGGTATTTCTGGGCCTGGCGGAAATCCTCGCTCTCTAAAATCTCGTCGAGAATTCTCTGTTTCGTGCTCGCGTTGATTCCGGTGTGGTTGTTCATCGCCTCAAACCCGGATTCGATTTGCGAAACTTAAGGCAAGAATTGGTTCATATGTAAAAATGGACACCGTAAAACGCAATAGGAAAATTGTCCACGCAGAAAATAGCAGCAACGCTGCCCTTGCCATTAATAATTCAGTATTTAAGTTTGATGGAAACATGTTGATTGCGGTTATTTGCGGGCAATTGCTGGTATTGCTTCGCTGTATTAATTATCTATGGGCGCAATTTGTATGCGCTTCCAATTACGGCGCTTTAATCCTGCCTGTTTCCCAGAGTACATCATATTCATCTTGTTCATCCGCCATAGGCCTGATGAACGCATGCATGATTTGAATAGTTGTAACACCCTTCTCGCTTGATTTCGACGACGGCCAATAATCTCTCGCCGCGCTTTTTTTGGCCAAGAGATCTGCCGGCCATTCTCACATTTGCCATCCACGCATTTTTGCATTGATTCGATTTATTCTGACGCAACGCCTCTGCAGCCGAGACCCAAATTCAAACCTTTTGTAAGGAGGGCCAGATGAATCTGCACTGCTTCAAGGCCATTTTATTTGTGGCACTGATTATTTGTTCGTTCGGATCCGCGGCAACGCTACTGGCGGCTCCGGGCGACATTATGGGAGTCGTCAAAGATGCCCAGACCGGCGATCCCTTGCCAGGTGCGAATTTGATTTTGATCGGCACGGCCATCGGCTCTTCTACGGATTTGAACGGCCGTTATGTCATCAACTCCGTTCCTGCCGGGAGCTACAAACTGCGGGTGACCTATATCGGTTACACCACCAAAGAAGAGCCGGTGACGGTGGGTGCAGATGGCCGCGTCAGTCTTGACGTGGGATTGATCAGCACTATCATTGAAGGGACGGAGATTGTCGTCCAGGCTCAGCGCGAGGGACAATTGGCGGCGATCAACACCCAGTTGTCAGCAGATGCGTTGGTAAACGTAGTCTCCTCAGAGAAAATACTGGAACTACCCGATGCCAATACGGCGGAATCGATCGCTCGGCTACCGGGAGTCTCCCTGCAACGAGACGGGGGCGAGGGCTCCCAAGTTGCCGTGCGTGGACTGTCGCCAAGGTTTACCAAAGTTACGGTTGATGGCATCGACATGGCCGCCACCTCGGAATTGAGTGACGCAGGCGACCCGGGGGCTGCACCGGCGTCGGACAACTACGAAACCAGAGCGACGAACCTGAGCGCCATTTCGCAAGAAAATCTCAAAGGCATAGAGCTGTTCAAGGCGCCCACGGCCGATATGGATGGCGATGCCATCGCCGGTACGGTCAATCTCCGCACTGCCCAAGCCGGGGCCAACACGGAAAGATTAATTCGAGGCTATGGCTCCTACAATGGCTTGGAGGACGATTTTAATCAATACGATTTCTTTGGCCGGATCAGCCAGCGTTTCGCCAATGACAGGTTTGGACTGCAGTTTTCTGCCAACACCGAAAAGCGAAACCGCAGCGCGGACTTGTTCGCGGGAAGTTATAATATTGATCCACAAAGGCAAGATCCGGTGACTGGTAATTTGCCCGTCATCGTAACGAGCTCGGAGGTGGAAGACCGGCTTGAAACCAGAAAGCGTTCGGGTGGCAGCCTGATTCTTGATTATGACTTCGATGAAGGGAATCTGATTTTGACGAATTTTTACAGCAAGACGACACGGAATATTCAGTCGCGCATACAAGAAGTGGGAGCGAGCGGCAGTGGGGCGCTGCGGACTGCCGTGACGGATCGCAGTCTTGAGCAAATCATGAATACCCTGCGCGGCGAGAATCGCTTGTTTGGATTTAATCTCGACTGGGTGGCCGCACACTCTTATTCACGCTCGGAGATTCCGTTCAATCATCAGCTCAATTTTACCGGCCCGATACCGGTGCCCACTCCACGTGAGGTCACACGTGATACCAGTGCTATCGCTTTTTTCAATCAAGTCCCGGGAGCGGTGCAATTGCCCATCAACACCGCCAACCCAGTTACCGACGACGTGGAAGAGCGGAACTATATCGGCGGATTGGACCTCGGTTACGACTTCACTTTGAACAATGACCTGGCGGGTTTGATAAAATTCGGCGGCAAGTACAAGCATCTGGATCGAAGCCGCAAGAGGACACGGGGCCAACTCTGGGCCTATCTTTCCGACCCATGGAAAAGCATGAATTCCAACAATTTTCTCGATCCCTCTTACCAACCACATGATTTCCTCGATGGTGAGGCCGATTTGGGCACGGTGCTGGATGCCGGGGCCAATCGAACATTTTATGATACCTATGGAGGAAGCGAGTTATATGTCATCAATGAAGCCTGGTCCGGCAATAACGATTATGACATCAACGAAAACCTTATTGCCGGCTACGTGATGGCTAAGTTAAACTATAAACAGCTGTTGACATTTGTACCCGGCGTTCGATATGAGGGCGTGGATAATGACTATCTCGCCAACACTTTGATTACCACGTACAGCAGTCCTCCCCCCGTGCCTCGCAAAGGTTCCGACTTCTTTGTTTACGATACGACCGCCATTGTGAACTATCATGACTGGATGCCGATGGTGCATCTCAAAATCAAGCCCAAAAACTGGTTTGACCTTCGTCTGTCGTTCACGAGAACCATTTCGCGGCCCGATTACAATGACCTGATGCCCTTTCAAAACTTGACCACCAACCCTGAAAGCAACATCTATCTTGGTAATTCCGATCTCAAACCAACCCGTGCCTGGAGTTACGATGCGTACGCATCTTTCTACGACTCATTCTGGGGTCTGTTTACGGTGGGAGCCTTCTACAAATCGCTCGAGGGCGTGAATATCAATTACAGGGTTTATGTGGCGGACCAGGAAAGGGTGGATATACTCGTGGATTCGCTCGGCCTGGATTTGGGCGGAGTGAATACACAATACGGCCACACCGGCTTGCTGATCACTCAGACCCTTAATATGCCGATTAATCTTCCGGAGACTGGAGAAGTGCAAGGCCTCGAGTTTGACATTCAAACCAACCTGCGGCGTTGGCCGGTGCCGGGCTTTTTTAAGGGCGTCGTGCTGGGATTCAACTATGCTCGCCTGAGCTCAAAAATCGGTGTACGCGATTTTCAAACCAGAACCGTTTCTCTCCCCGTGCCGCCATTTTTCAGGACGGAGCGTGTTCCGGTTTATCGTGAAATACACGTGCCTGGTCAAGCCGATCATCTCGCAAACCTCTCGTTGGGCTATGATATCGGCGGATTCTCCGCCAGAGTGTCAATGTTCCATCAATCCGAAAGCTTGCGTGATATCGGTGTGCTCGAAGAACAGGATGGTTACGACGATTCCTTTACCCGTTGGGATTTGTCGCTGCGGCAACGCTTTTTCAGCCGGTGGGACGCCTATTTTACTGTTTCCAATCTGTCGAACACGCGTGATCGGCGTTATGTTTTCAGAAACGACCGGCCAACCCGGCTGGAAGGCTACGGCAGAACGGCTGATCTGGGATTACAATTCAGATTGTAAGCGACATCTGCCCCGGTGCTGTAAATCTTCCCGGCGGGGAGTTGACTTTTCAATGCATTTTTTTCACTCGAGAAAAAGCAAAAGCGCCCAGGCAGTGAGTTGAATAGTACTACGACGTTAAGTTCAAAGATTCGTCCGAAAACTCAGCTCTGTCAGGAGGAATCTTTTTACGCACTGGGACTAAAGCCTATTTTGACGCTGTACCAAGCGCTCAAAAAGTTTCCTCCTGAATGACAAAAAGGAGGCGCGGCCGACTTAACGTTGTAGTAATAGTCACGTGAAACTCTGTGCAAACAAAGGCAGGAGGTGATAGGGTCATGCCAGTGACGTGAGTAGCGTTGGTTTGCTTGATGTTGAGAAAAACCGAAAGCCCTGATGCGTTTGTCACTCAACTTCGCGGAGATAACCATGAAAAGAGCTATTACTTTGATCGCAGTCGCGCTGGTGTGGGCAAGTCATTTCGGTCATGCGCAACAGATAAAAAACGTTGCCCCGGGACTGAACACTTTGGCAGATGCGATTAACACCTCCAACGCCGGCGACGTTTTGGTTCTGCAAAGAGGAACAGGGTATCCCAATCAAGGCACGATGAATGTGAGTGTCCCGATAACCATCAGGGCCGCGGAGGGTGCAGGCGACCGGCCGCTCATTGCTGTGGCACCTGATGCTGCCGGCACTTACGCCGGCACCGTCCTTGGCGTTTTTGCGAATATTAGACTCGAGAATCTCGCTTTCACCGGCATTCGCTCAGCGCAAGACCGGGCGCAGCGTATCGGTCAGGTGTTTCAATTGTCTGCTGATAATCTGAGGATTGTGATCGACGGTTGCTCTTTTGTGGGATTTGGCGGGCGAACCTTGGAGGTCGGAAGAGATGGTGCCACTCTGATTGTGAGGAACTGCATCGAAACCGGCAATGGCCGCTCCAACCGGGTTGACAATGGCCGCTTCATCGATTTCCGAGATGCAAGTGTGGATACGCTCATATTGCAGAATAACACCCTTCTGAACTGCGCCGACCGATGGATTCGTCATATGTTCCTGGATGCCAGCCTCGATTATGCCTTCATCGATCATAATACCTTCATGAATGGTACCGGCTATCGTCCCAGCTTCCAGTTCCGCAATGTGAGGGAATTGTATTTTATCAGTAATATAGTCATCAATCCTTCAATCCTTGGCACCACGCCCGCCGGGGTTCGGAAGGTTGAACTTGAATATACTGATCCTCAAAGCACGATGTGCACCTTCACGATGGCCGGGGCGGATACTTCCAATGAAGTGCTGATCATGAGGAGCAATAATGTGTGGAGAGATCCCAGAATCGACGCCGTCCTTGGTGATTTCAACCTCAATGCCGGGGATTCCGTGGCGATCGCGCCCTGGTTTGACGCGGCGTTTGCAGCAAGGATCGATCCGGCGAGGGCGGTCTTTTCGGAAGAGTTGAACTTTGTCCAAGACGTCACGATCGACAGTCTATTGCCCGAGCTGCAAATTTACGTCGGCGGTTCAAAAGGATATTCGCATAGTGCTTTTATCTTTCGTACGGACGAGCTCGCCGTTGGTGTTAACATGAGTTATGGCACGACTGCTCGATCCTACACCGCCGCCGCCGGCGGCTTTCCCTTGGGCGATCTCAACTGGTATCCAGATAGAAAAGCGGCATGGATAGCCGCCGGCATGCCCACGAGTGTTGAAGACGCGGTTGCCGGAGTGCCTAGTACGTTTGAGTTATCACAAAACCACCCCAACCCTTTCAATCCCCAAACCCAAATAGCCTACAGTCTCCCCAAGGCGGCCAGGGTCTCATTGGAAATTTACAATACATTGGGACAAAAAGTGCGCACGCTCGTGCAAGCACACCAGCCCATCGGGAGCCACAGTGTGTCTTGGGACGGAAGGAACGACCTCGGTGCATTGGTGCCCAGCGGCATTTACTTCTATCGACTGCAGGCCGGAGCGCAAAGCATGATGCGGAAGATGACGTTGCTAAAATAAGGTCATTTGGCGTAATGCGTAATACTTACGTTTTAAGCTTTACGAATTAGATAGAGGCCATTTGACCTGATCGGACAGAGTGTCGAATGGCACGGCATCGTCGAAAGCGCTGGTATATTGGATCGGGCAGGCAGGCAAAAACTGCCTGCTCGATTATTCACATGGACTTGTCTTCCCCAAATGGGAAATGACTGTATGAAGAAACTCCAGACTTTTCTGAAAGGCGGTGAAACCGCCTGGGAATCGGTGGGAGAAGGTCTACAGCGGCAAATCCTCTGCTATGACCCCCAACTTATGATGACCCGGGTAGTTTTTGAAAAGGGGGCAATCGGGTCGCCTCACCACCATCCGCATCGCCAGGTGACATATGTTGAAGAAGGCTCATTCGAGGTAGAGATTGATGGAAAGAAGGAAATTCTCAAATCCGGGGACAGCTTTTTTGTCCCCCCCGACAAAGTGCATGGTGTCGTTGCTTTGGAAAGCGGTGCGCTCATTGATGTATTTGCGCCGTATCGTCAAGAGTTTGTGGCTGACAAGTGATGAGTTTCAATCCAGGTAATTATCTAGCGATTCCCGAATGAAGTCGGGACTCAAACCGACTAGTGAATACGGCAAAAATAATCCCAACGGATCGAAACAACGCAACGGATGAAAAGCTTTTATCAGTTGCGTTGTTTCTATCCGTTGGGAAAAACTTGGTCTGTTTGCAAAGATTTTCTGGTTTCAAAATCTCAAATATTCCCAATAGGCAAAACCATTTCAGGCAAAACTCCTAAAGGCTTCATCTGAGGTTAATGGTTTTGCCCATAATAGTCTTGCCTTTCAATGAGGTTGACAGGAATACAACCGTCCGGTGCAAGTGAAATTCGGAAAGCTGGAGCATAATAACCGGTGATCGAGCTTACAGGCACGTCATGAATACTATTGGATGCCTTGCGAGTCTTCTGATGCTTCTGACTGCCGCATCGTTCGCTCAGATATCCAAAGGCGACATTGATAAGGCAATCGACTCGAAAGCGCTGCAACACCCATATCTGCTCTTCTCTGAAAACGAAAAGGCGGCTATCCGGCAACGCCTCGAAGCGGCGGGTGAATCTCGCGATATTATGAAACGCCTGCTGGCAGAGGGAAACCGCCTACTTCACCAACCAGTGGATTTTTCGATTCCCAGTCAGGGCAAGAATACGCGTGCGGATTGGACCGAGTTCGATCGCGATGGAAAATACGAGCACTATTATCAATCCAATCTCGAAAACGCCTTGACGTTGGCATTCCTGTACCAGATGACGGGCGAGCACAAATACGCGGGCAAGGCATTTGAATTCGCCGATGCGTTTTGCGATCTGCCCACCTGGACGCTGCGGCCGCATGAATTCCCCATCATTTACAGCCGCGTCATGCCATGGAACGTGCCCGACGATCAAGTTTGTTTCAGCTTCGACCACAACAACGGCGAAGCCGGCCGCGAAATGGCATATGTGTATGACTGGCTCTATCCGGTTCTGAATCAGAGACAGCGTGACCGCATACGTGGCGCTCTCATCGAAAAAGTTATCGCGCCCGTACGAGGAGATTATGAATTTCATTGGTGGGCGACGGCTTATCGCTGCAATTGGTGCGGCGTCTGCAATTCCGGTGTCGGGATGGCGGGTCTGGCGCTGCTCACGGAAAATCCCCAACTCACGGATGTGGTTGCCGAGTCCTACAATCGCATCAACAACATGCTGAACGAGCTTGGCCTCGACGGCGGCTGGCAGGAGGGGGGAGGTTATTGGTCGTACGGCCTGCGGACCTCTCTGCAGTTCGGCAAGTCGTTGCAGCGTCTGAGCAAGGGCAAATTCGATCTGTTTCAGAATCAGCGCCTGCGCGCCAATCCTGCAACCTTTCCATTATATCTCTTCGTTCCTCCCGGCAGTTCTGTTAATTTTGCGGACTCGCGTGGTGCTCGCCTCGGCCCCACGTTTCTGCTCAACTTGTTGGCCGCGGAAACCGGAGACGCGAGGACGATCTGGTATCGCAACAACGTGCTGGAAGAGGGGCGCGAGTATCTCGATATCATCTGGCCGCGCCCGCGGGAAAATGCCCCCGAACCGAAAAAGAAATCGCTGCATTTTCGCACCATCGATTTTTGGGTGATGCGCAGTGACTTTACGGACCCGTCAAAAGTGATGGTCGCCGGCAAAGCCGGGAAAAACGACGACCCGCATCACGGGCATCTCGACATCGGCCAGTTTGTGATTTTTTGGAAGGGGCTGGCCTTTATCTCTGAAACCGGCCGCGCCTTTTATGATGAAAAGTACTTTGATGAAGCGCGCTGGGACTATCCGCACGCCTCCAGCGCCGGCCACAACGTGATTTTTGTGAACGGTGAAAAGCAAATATCCGGCAAGCTCTACAAGCAGCCATATCATTATGACGTCGGCGGCAAAGTGCTGGAGTTTCGCACCGGCCCGCAGCGGGACTACGTATTGATGGATCCCAGTATGGCGTATCCCCGGAAGGAGTTGAAGAACTGGCGGCGCCACGTCATTTTGGAAAAGCCTGAAATGACGATCGTGTTGGACGAAGTGGCTTGCGCCAAAGGCGCAGAAATTGAGGCGAGATTTCATTCCGAGTGCGGCGTCGAATCAAACGAACGCTTTGTTTTGTTGCATGGCGGCAATGTGAAGCGCGATACCCCACGCAGTGGTGAAGCCTCGAATGCAGAAAATCGAGCCGGCGCAGAGCCGGGCATGATGGCCTTAATCCCCATTGTTGGCAATGCCTTCACCATTCGTGATGACCGCCATGCTTATCTCCCGGTGAACGCTTCCGCCGAGTTCAATTGGATTCCGTATTTTGGCGTGGTTTGCAAAGCTGCCGGCGAGCAGAACCTCATCGCCACGATCATCCTGCCGGTGCAGGACAAACAGGAGGCGGAACAAATTGCTGCCTCGGCGACGTTGACGCGCAGCAGTCAAGACAATGTCAATCTCTCTTTTTCCAAAAACGGCCGGACCTTCAACTTCCACTTCGTTGCTGGTCAGGCTGGACTGCGTTTAGAAAACTAGACTGGATTTTCAGGCGAGCCGCGGATGCGCCATTGGACTTAAACTGGAGCTCCTTTTGAAACAGCTTTCAAATTAGGATTGAGAATTGACTAACTTTCCCATTTCTCAAACCGCGAATGAACGCTAATATATCGCTTAGAGCGGACATGCAAACCAGCCGCACCACACGGAAATGCGAACTGCGGTCCATGATTAAGCCATGGACGATATTTCTGGCTGGTGCCAGTTTAGCGTTGTGGTTGGGTTTGGCGAGCAGCGGGAGGGCGCAACCGCTCCCCCAAGTGGCACCGGTGGACTTGGGGCAACTCAAGCCCAGTGATTTCGGCGATGCCGAACTGGAGCTGCCATACTATCTCGCCCATTTTCATCGCGTCGCCAACAGTGTTTTGGAAGAGGGAGAGTTTCGCGGTTTTTTTGACTTGTCGGTGTGGCGCGGCCAGGTCAATCATCAGACCTACAACGCCCGCGTGATGGAAAACTGCTTGAGTCTGGCTTTTTTCTACTGCACGCAACGTCCCTGGAATCCTTACCATGGTGATTCCGCACTCCGGCAAAGACTTGAGGCGGCTCTCGACTATTGGTGCCGAATGCAAAGTCCGGAGGGCAAGTTCAGCGAGTATGGTCCGCGGGAATGGAACCTGGCGGCGACGGCATTCGCCACGAAGTTCATGGGCGAAACGCTGCGGTTGCTGCATCGCGGGCCGCCGATCGATGCCGGGTTGAGTGAACGGGTCTGGCTGGCGCAGCGGAAAGCAATCATGATTGTGCTGAATGACCCCGAGATGTGGCGACACGGTGTGGACTACTCCAACCAATACAGCAACGTCTGGGCGGGCGCACTGGCCTATCTGGCATTGCGACCCGACCCCGAGCTGGAAGCGCGACTGCGTCAGCGCCTCGAAGAAAGCATCACGGCCTTTCAAAGTCCCGCCGGTTACTTCTATGAGCGCTGCAGCGTGGAACCGGCTCATTGACAACTTCGAGGTGGAAGGATTGGCACGCCAGATCGATTCGGTCGGAGCGGGCTATTACGTTATCACCATTGGGCAAAACTCGGGCTACTATCTCGCGCCGAATGCCTCGTACGATCGTCTCACCGGCATCCAGCCGAGCAAATGCTCGCGCCGGGATTTGGTGGCGGACTTGTACGCGGCGCTGCACAAGCGAGGAATCAAGCTGATGGTCTATCTGCCCTCCGGCGCGCCCAATGGCGACAAGATCGCCAAGGCAGCTCTGCAGTGGCAGAATGGTCCCTATCCCAATAAAGAATTTCAAAGCAAGTGGGAGCAGATCATTCGCGAGTGGTCGGAGCGTTGGGGCGAAAATGTCGCGGGCTGGTGGTTCGATGGTTGTTATTGGCCGAATATCATGTACCAATCTTGTGCTGAGTTTTCTGGGCGAGCATTGGGGCAGGGGGTCGCCGAGATATTCTGAAGAACAGGTGCTCAAATACACACACAACGTGACGAAAGAAGGCGGCGTGATCACGTGGGAGGTGCCGATTCAAGCGAATGGTTTGATTGCGCAAACATTCATCGACCAATTGTCGGCAGTGGGCAATGCGCTCAAAAAACAAAAATAAACTCCAACGGATAGATGAACACCAACGGATTTTTATCCGTTGGAGGCGCGGTTCGGCGTTGCGGCCTTCGAGATTAGCATCATTTCTGGTGATTGCCCTGCTCTTTGACAATTCCTTTTCACAAGAACCATCTCACACTTCCCTGCTGGAAGTCAACTATCGCAACTTGGTATCGCGCGCAGATTTGATATACGAACAGACAGTTGCCCGCAGCGAAGCCGGCATGCCCCTCGGCAATGGCCGCATGGGCAGCCTCGTTTGGACCTCGCCCACCGCGCTAAAGCTGCAGATCAACCGCGTCGATGTTTTCGCCAACAACCGTAACACGCACAGCTTCAATCGGCGTGATTTGGATTATGCACATGGATGCGGATTTTTCGACCTCGACTTTGTGGATTTCGGTGCCGACGTTTTTCCGAAGGAAAACACCAAGCAACACCTATCCATTTATGATGGTTTGTTGACCGTGCAGGGTCAAAATATCTCCGCGCAGGTTCTGGCCTGGCACGAACAGGACGTGATGGCGTTTCAAATCAACGACCAGCGGGCCCAGCCGGCCACGATCAATGCGAAATTGCGCATGCTGCGGCCGCCGGAAGTTTATACCAAAAACCACAGTGCCATTTCCACTTTGCACCAGCACGATGGTAAGATTGCTTTGAAGCAGGAATTCAGAGAGGGCGAATACTATTGCAGCTCTGCCGTGGTCGTCAGTGTGGTTGGCAGGGAAGCCATGCCGCGCTTGTCCGATGCGACGGGAGGAAGAATCCCCATCGTTTCATCACAAAAATGGCGCACACCCGGCTTGGGACAACCGGCGGAAACGGAAATTCGTTTGGCGATCAAACCCGGCCAAGGCGCTTTCACGGTTTTGGTCGCGAGTGCGGCGAGTTTTGATCCAAAGGAAGATGTGACTGCGACGGCCCTCAAGCAGCTTGAAGCGGCGAAGGGCAAAGGCTTTGAGGTATTGCTAAAAGAAAACAAAAATTGGTGGCACGATTACTGGTCGCGGGCATTCGTGCATCTGCACAGCGCCGACGGCATCGCCGATGAGATCGAACGGCATTACGCCTACTTTTTGTATCTCATGGCTTCGAGCTCGCGCGGCAAATATGCGCTGGATTTCAGCGGCATGGTTTTCAGCACGCTTGGCGACGCCAGCGCGTGGGGCCAGCAATACTGGTGGTACAATACCGGTTTGTATTATCGCGGTTTTTTTGCTGCCCATCGTTTGGAGTTGATGGAGCCGTTGTTCGACACGTACAGCGGCATGTATGCTGCGTGCAGTACCGCCGCACGCCAAGTGTGGGGCAGCAAGGGTATCTACATTCCGGAGACAGTTTGGTTTGACGGACCAGAGACGTTGCCCGAAGACATTGCCTCAGAAATGCGCGAGCTTTATCTCGTGCGTAAGCCTTGGGAGACGCGCTCGCAACGGTTTCGCGAGTACGCCGAAACGCAGCATCCGCATACTTCTATTTGGAATTGGAAAGGCGTGGGAAAATGGGTCGACGGCCAGTGGATTTTCACCGACAAAGGCAACGGGCCCTTTGGTAATGTCCTGCACATGTTCGAAAGCGCGTCGCAAATCGCTTACTTGTATTGGAAGCGTTACGAATGCACGCTCGATAAAACGTGGCTGCGTGATCGCGCCTATCCCATGCTCAAAGGCGTGGCGGAGTTCTATCGCAATTTTCCCAATCTCAAAAAAGAATCGGACGGCAAATATCACATTCATCTGATCAATCACAGCGAAGGCATTCGCGGCGTGCGCGACGCCATGGGCTCGATGGCGGCCATGCATGGGATTTTGCCGGTACTGATCAAAGCTGCGGAAATTTTACAGTCAGATGTCGGCATGCTCCCGGTGTGGCAGGAATTTTTGGATAACCTCGCGCCCTTGCCGCGCAGCGATCATCCTGATGCGCCCGTGCACAACGCGCCCGGCGAGCCAAAATTTTGGATCGGTGGGTTGCATCCGGTGTTGCATGGGCGTGTTCGTGAAGATCACACGCCGGCAATGTATTTCGATCTCAGCACACTCGAAACCAGGGAGGAGAACCCGGAGTTGTTTCAAACCGCTCTCGCTACCTACGAGAGATCTTTTCCCGCCGGCATGAATGACAGCACGCGCATTTCCGTGCTCTCGGGTTCCGCGGTGCTGGCGGCCAAAATGGGCCGCGCTGAAGACGTGCGGCATGCGATCATCAATCAAATCCGCTGCCCATGGCCCGAAGGTGACTTTGTCGATTTCGAGGGCACGGGCCGCGCCGGTGTTTTGGACAATCGCATGGCTTTGCGCGAAGGCGTCAACGGCATCGACGCGCAACGCCTCGGCAATGCCGCTTATGCGCTGCACGAAGCGCTGTGCCAAAGCGTTCCCCCCGGCCCCGGAAAAGATGCAGTGATTCGTGTGTTCCCCGCCTGGCCCAAAGATTGGGATGCGGCTTTCACGCTTCTGGCGCGCGGTGGTTTTCTCGTGACCGCATCGCAGCAAAAAGGCATCATCGAGTTCGTTGAAATCAATGCGCAGCTCGGCGGCGAATGCCGGGTGCGCAATCCCTGGCCGGAGCGCGAGGTGGCTTTATATCGCAACGGCTTGAAAGAACAAGATCTGAAAGGATCGTTGCTGCAGTTCAAAACCGGCAGAGGCGAAAATATTGTTTTGGTCTTGCCGGGCGGCTTCCCGGCGCAATTCAAGCGCAAAATCCTGGCGGAGAGTTAGGGGTTGAGCTCATCATCAGTAGCTTGAAAATGTTAACTTGGCCGACCTCCCCGATTCATGTCATCCTGGAGGGATCCTTTTCTGCACTTGGCACTGTGCTTATGCTGAAAAAGATCCCGAAGCTTCGGGATGACAAACAGCGGGTGAGACACTCAACTTAACATTGTCAAATTAGAATAGAATCTGAAAGTCTTTATGATCAACTCATTGATCGAGAGCAACAGATAATTTGACAATGTCGTGTTGAATTGAGCAAAGCCAAGACAGATAAATGAGTGAAATCTTCACAACGAAATGACGAACAACTCAATTCCTCGATGATGAACATGAAAACCACAATCGCTCTTCTTTTTTTTGCTGCCTTCGCATTGGCGCAAAACCCCTACGGCTTGCAAGAGCGCATTCCCAAAACCGCGTCCAAGCTTGCGTCCACCGGCAACGAGCTCGCGAGCATACAATTGCAAAACGCTTTCCCGAGTTTGCGCTTCAACGAAGCTCTTTTCTTAACCCATGCCGGAGACGGCAGCAACCGGATTTTTGTCGTCGAAAAGCGCGGCGCGGTTTATGTTTTCGAAAACAATCCACAAGCAACGAGGGCAGACAAGTTTTTGGATATTTCCGCGCGGCTCAGCGGGGTGGGAGAAACCGGTCTGTTGTCGCTGGTCTTTCACCCGCAGTTTGCCGAGAACAAAAAGTTCTACGTTTCATATTGCGACAGAAACCTGGTTTCCATCGTGTCGGAAATGCTGGTTTCCGCCAACCCCAACCAAGCCGATCTCACCTCGGAAAGAATCTTGCTGCGCTTGCAGCAGCCGCAACGCAATCACAACGGCGGTCATATCGCCTTTGGCCAGGACGGCTATTTGTACATCGCGTTTGGCGACGGCCACTCCGAGTCCGCCAGCGACAGCGTCTTCCACGGCGATCCATTGCACCATGGACAGGATCTGACCAAATGGTTTTCGGACGTGCTCCGAATCGATGTAAACCAAAAGCAGGGCAGTTTGGAATATGCGATTCCGCCGGACAATCCGTTCGTGGGCAACGATAAGAATTGGACCGAAGAGACTTTTTCCTACGGCTTCCGCAATCCCTGGCGGTTCAGTTTTGATCGTTTAACAGGCACGCTGTGGCTCGGGGACGTCGGTGACAAGAACGTTGAAGAAATCGATATTATTGAAAGTGGCAAGAACTACGGCTGGAGCATCAAGGAAGGAACGTATTGTTTCGAGGAAGTTCCTTGCGACACTTCCCTGTGGCCGTTCCTGACGGACCCCATCTTTGAGTATCATCGCGACGCCGGCGAGAGCATCACCGGCGGCTATGTCTATCGCGGAGAAAAAAATCAAAGCCTCAAAGGCATTTACCTCTACGGCGATTTTGATTTGCGCAGGGTTTGGGCGCTGGAATACAGCAATGGCATCGCCCGCAATGTTTTAACCCTTACTTGCGCGCAGAATGTTTCCTCGTTTGGCGAGGACGAAGCCGGTGAAGTTTACGCCGTGGGATATCAGGGTTCGATTTACCGCTTTGAAGACCCTACGACCGTGGTGCAACAGCCTTCGAGCTCTCCGACTGAATTTCGGCTCCATGCTGCTTATCCGAATCCCTTCAATCCTTCGTGCCATATCGCATTCGAGGTGCCGCGGCCGGCACAGGTGAAGATTACCGTGTTCGACCTTCTCGGGCATGCCGTGGCTGAGCTGGCAAATGCGCGTTATGAGCCAAGCCGGCATGTCGTTACCTGGAATGGCAAAGATAGCACTGGCAGAGCGGCGGCCAGCGGCATTTACGTCTGCGCCATTGCGGCCGGTGATTTCAAAGAAAGCTTGCAGGTGATGTTGTTGAAGTGAGTCCCGAGGCTTGAACCGTAAAGCGCAATGCGTAATGCGTAACATATAGTAGGTAATTCGGAAAACTCAAGGACTGAATTTTACGCATTACGGATTAAGTATTACGCCTCAGCCATTTACTCGGACCGAAAATAACACCAAAGCCAAACTCATAATGCGAACCCCTCGACTCCTCTTCCTTCTGGCCTTTCCCATATTCGCGCTGGCGATGGTTTTCCTGTCACGAATCCGCGCCGGCGGCCCGGAGCTTCCGCAACAAAACCTGACGTTCGCGCAAAAGCAGCTTGCGCTGGCGCTGCAGCATCTCGGCGATTCGCAAAACAACCCCCGCACCATAAACGCAGATGGCACACTGCAGCTCGTGCCATCCAAAGACTGGACCAGCGGCTTTTTCCCCGGCTGCCTGTGGTTCATCTACGAATACACGGGCGAAGAGAAGTGGAAAACCGCCGCGCAGAAATTTACGCGTAATGTCGAACCGGAAAAGTCGAACGGCACGACTCATGACATGGGCTTCAAGATGTTTTGCAGCTTCGGCAACGGGTATCGCTTGACCGGGGAGGCGGAATACAAGGACATTTTGCTGCAAAGCGCCAGGATGTTGATCACGCGCTTCAATCCCACCGTAGGATGCATCCGGTCCTGGGACCATCATGAACACCTCTGGCAGTACCCGGTGATCATCGATAATATGATGAATCTCGAGCTGCTGTTTTGGGCCACCCGGGTGAGCGGTGATTTCAGGTTTCATGACATTGCGCTCAAGCACGCCGAGACCACGATGAAAAATCATTTCAGAAGCGATTACAGCACTTGGCATGTCTTGAATTATGATTCCGCCACCGGCGCGGTTCTGGATCGCCACACGCATCAAGGCTACGCGCACGAATCGACCTGGGCGCGAGGGCAGGCGTGGGCCCTTTACGGCTTCACCATGGTTTATCGCGAAACCCGCGACCCGCGTTTTTTGGCTCAGGCCACGCGCGTGGCCAATTTTATTGTGAATCACCAAAACCTGCCCGCCGACTTGGTGCCGTATTGGGATTTTGATGCGCCGGATTTAGAGACACAACCGCGTGATGCTTCCGCGGCTGCCATCATGTGCTCGGCCCTTTATGAGTTGAGCATGCATCTCGGGTCTGAAGGGGCGCAATACAAATCCATCGCTGACAAAATTCTCGCGAGCCTGTCTTCTGAAAAGTATCTGGCCAAGCTCGGAGAAAACGGCGCTCTCCTATTGATGCACGCCGTCGGCAACAAACGCGCGAATACGGAAGTCGATGTGCCTCTCATTTACGCGGACTATTATTTTTTGGAAGCAAATTTGCGCAAGCAAACGATCGAAAAAATGGCGGAGAGCAGGAGGTAGTACTCTGTCACCTTAATTTTCGTACCCACTTCCTGAATTGTCATTCAGAAAGAATCTTGTGCAGCATAATCACAGTGCTTGATTCAACCAAGATTCTTTCAGAATGACATGACAAGGGTACAGTATTCAAGGTGACAGTGTAGTAGTTGAGGTGCGACCGGCCGTTGTAAGTCTCTAACTAGCTGCTGCAAAACCTCATCGCAAACAACGCAGCGACGAAGCGATCCCTAAAAAGATAGGATAACGGCGTGCAAAAGACCATCACCAACATCACTGTGCAGTGGATTTGCAGCCTGGGTTGTGTGCTCTGTACGACGGCATTGAGGTCAGCAGATCTTGCCCTCGCCAGCCCGGATGGCAATGTGCAACTGAGAGTCTTGTTACTCGCGCAGGACAGGTTGGGATATGAAGTGACTTTCAGAGGGGTGCGCGTCATCGATAAATCTCCTCTTGGAATCACGGTGGATGGTTTGGATCTCGGCCTGGGCATTGACCTTGGAAACGCCGAGAGGTATGAGATCAACGAAACCTTCCCCTGGCGCGGCGTGCACGCCTCCGCTGTAAATCGTTGCCACGGGGCAAAGTTTTCCCTCACGCACCGGCAAAGCAAGACCGCATACGTGCTGGAGGCGCGCGCGTTCAATGATGGCATCGCGTTTCGATATGTTGTGCCGGGCGGCATGAATCGCCTGGTGCAGGGCGAGGCCACTTCATTTGTTTTGCCGGAGGGAAGCACGGCCTGGTATCATGATTTTTACATGCACTACGAAGGAATTCATACCAGGAAAAATATCGCTGACGCAAAGACTGGCGAATGGGCGGCGCCTCCGGTGACCTTCGAGCTGCCCAATCGCGGCGGCTACGCTGCGATCACCGAATCAGCCCTCATCAATTACAGCGGTATGGGACTTCAGGCGGACGGGCGGCGCGGTTTTCAAATTCGTTTGGGGCACGAGGTGCCGGCAGCTTATCCGTACATCCTCAGATATAAAGAAGAGGATGCACAGCGACTGACAGCGCCGGCCGCAATCCATGGCGTAATCGAGACGCCGTGGCGGGTGGTGATGCTCGGTGCGGATTTGAACGCGTTGGTGAATTCCGATATCGTTCACAATCTCGCGCCTCCACCGGATAAGAATCTATTTCCAGAGGGATTTGCGGCACCCTGGCTCAAACCCGGGCGCGCGGTTTGGGGTTATTTGAACAATGGCGGAAGAACTCTGCAGGCGATGAAGGAATTCTCTCGGCTGGCCGGCGAGTTGGGCTTTGAATACCACGTGGTCGAAGGCCATTGGCAAAGCTGGCCAGAGCGCGAGCAGAAAGAGCTTGTAGATTATTCCCGGGCGCGCAATGTCAGCGTCATATTCTGGAAGCATTCCCGCGAGCTGCGCGACCCGCAAAAGCGCCGCGAGTTTTTTGAGCATCTGCACCAGCTCGGCGTGGCCGGTGCGAAGATAGATTTTTTTGATCACGAGGCGAAAGAGATCATCGATTTGTATCAAGCCTGCCTGAAGGAAGCGGCAGAACGCCACCTGGTTTTGGACTTTCACGGCGCGAACAAACCCGCGGGCGAGGCGCGCACCTGGCCCAATGAATTGACGCGCGAAGGCATACGCGGCTATGAGTTCCGCGGACCGTGGGCCGCGCACAATACCACCCTGCCGTTCACGCGCATGCTGGCGGGACACGCTGATTACACGCCCATGCACTTCGGCGATCGCCGCACCGACACTTCCGAATCCCATCAAATCGCCTGTGCCATCATTTTCACTTCGCCACTGCTCATTTATGCCGAGCATCCGCAGAATATTCTGAATCACAAGGCCGTCGAGTTGATCAAACAAATTCCAGCCGTTTGGGACGAAACCATTGCCTTGCCGAGGAGTGAAATCGGCGAGCTCGCCGCTTTTGCGAGAAGAACCGGCGAGAAATGGTTTGTCGCGGTAATGAATGGGCCTGCGGCCAGAGGTCTCACCATCGATCTCTCTTTTCTCAAAGAAGGCGAACACCAGGCCACGCTGGTGCGAGATGAAAAGGCCGGTGCCGCGATCGTGTCGCTCGTGCGCAAACGCCAAACCTTCGGCCCCAAACCCGGCGTGCTCGTGGATAGCACGACGGTTCAGAGCAACGACTCGTTTTTCGTCGAGCTGGTTGGGGGTGGAGGATTCGTGGCATTGCTGGCCAGATAAAATCAAATAAACGGCAAAATTGCTGTGGGTTGAACGCACCTATATTCCTTTCATACGGTGATGTCATTCTGGAAGAATCCTTTTGAGGACGGGGTGCAAAGTCAACATAGGCTTTGGCGCCACTATTTAACAAGATCACTAAGAAAATACAGTTTACAAATTCATAGAAGATCACAGCATACCGTCATTTCCGCGCAAGCGGGAATCCAGGAAGTACGACAAACATGGATTCCCGCCTTCGCAGGAATGATAAGGTTTTATCGCGATCGGATGTCTAATCGAGCATGGCGATTCCTTCTGAATGATCATTCCCGAATGCTGCAGGGATTTGCGAATCCTGTCAAAGTAGTCGTGTTTTTTTTGTTGCACACCCTTGCCGCGGCAGACGATAATCGCGCACCCTTCTGGCGTGCCCGCAAGCCATACGCGGGACAGGTTGAGGAGGTCCACACACGCCAGGTTTATTTGCTCAACAATGATTGGGAATATCTCGAAGAAAACGTCAAGTCCCTGGGCGAGCTCGCAAAAAATAACCTCGCCTGGCAAAAAGTTGATTTGCCTCACACCTGGAATCAATTTGATGCCACGGATAACGTTCCCGGCTACCGGCGCGCGGCGGGTTGGTACCGCAAGTCCTTGCACCTTCCGCCAACTGACGCGCATACGGTTTTCCGGATTTATTTTGAAGGCGTGAATATTTCAAGCGAGGTTTATGTCAACGGCGCAAAAGCCGGGTCGCATGCCGGTGGCTATGTCGGGTTCACGATTGATATCAGCCCTCATATCAAACAGAACTCCAGTAATGAGATCTTGGTTTGCGCCGACAATGCCATTGACCGGAACCTCATTCCCTCACAAAAGTCTGATTTCGTCATTTTTGGTGGAATCACGCGGGATGTCTGGCTGCAGGTGTTGCCGCCGATTTTTGTGGATCGCGTTCACCTCAAAACCCCTTCAGTGAATGCCGGCCAGGCTGAAACTGAAATTGCATTTAATGTTGAAAATGTTTATCAACAGGCCCAGAAGGTTTCGTTCGATATTGCGATTCAAGCCCCCGAAGGCAAAGTCGTGGCGCGCCGGTCGCTCGAAGAAAATGTTGGGCCTGGTTCCTCCGCTATGACGATCCGTATGCCCACGATACGTGCGCCGCAGCTCTGGTCACCGCATCAGCCGAATCTTTATACCCTTAAGCTCACAGCCCGCAGCGGGCGTTATCGCGACGAAGTCTCCGAGCGTTTTGGCTATCGCTGGTTCGAATTCAAAGAACACGGGCCGTTTTATTTGAACGGCCAACGCCTGCTCTTGCGCGGCACCCACCGGCATGAAGATTACGCCGGCTACGGCATGGCCATGCCGGACAGCTTGCATCGACGCGATATGCAAATGATCAAAGAAATGGGCGCGAATTTCCTGCGGCTGGCGCACTATCCGCAAGACCCGGAGGTGTATCGCGCTTGCGACGAGCTCGGCTTGCTGGTGTGGGATGAGCTGCCGTGGTGCCGCGGCGGCATGGGTGGTGAGGAATGGAAAGCCAACACGCGGGGATTGCTCGCGGAGCAAATCGCGCAAAACATGAATCATCCCAGCATTATTCTATGGTCCGTGGGAAATGAGCTGTACTGGTTGCCCGATTTTCCCGGCGGCGATCATCCGGATTCGCTCAAGCAATTTGTCATGGCGTTGAACGCACTCGCGCATGAACTGGATTCCAGCCGCTTGACGGCGATGCGCAAATTTTACGAGGGCGCGGATATTACGGATCTTTTCTCCCCCTCGATTTGGGCAGGATGGTACGCCGGCGTTTATAAGAACTATGCCGAATCTCTCGCCGAAGCGCGCAAAAAGTATAAACGGTTTTTGCACACCGAATATGGCGGCGATAGCCACGTGGGAAGGCATACGGAAAACCCCGTCACCGGCGAGGGTTTGGTCAACGAGGATGAATGGACGGAGGAGCCCAATATGCTCCACGTCAAACAGGTTTCGAAAGTAGGGGACTGGAGTGAAAGCTACATCGTCGATTTGTTCGATTGGCATTTAACGGTTGCGGAGCAGCTCGATTGGTTTGCCGGCAATGCGCAATGGGCGTTCAAAGATTTCGCCACGCCGCTGCGGCCCGAGAATCCCATTCCGTACGTGAACCAAAAGGGCCTGGTCGATCGCGCCGGCAATCCCAAAGATGCCTATTATGTTTTCAAAGGCCGATGGACCACCGCGCCGAAGTTTTGCTACATCGAATCGCATTCCTGGACGGAAAGGAGAGGCCGGCCTGGACAAGCTCGCCGGGTGTGCGTTTATAGCAATTGCGAAGAGGTTGCTTTATGCTTGAACGGTGACAATCTCGGCAGCAAGCGGCGCAATACCAAAGACTTTCCCGCCTGCGGCCAGTATTGGGATTTGCTTTTTAGGGAAGGGCGAAACGAATTATTGGCGATTGGCTATGCCGGCGGCAAAGAAGTTGCGCGCGATGCAATGGTGACAAATTATTCCCTCGAGAAAAACGGTACGCCGGTGGAGCTGAAGCTGACCTCTCAACAGCTCGCGAATGGCAAGCTGCTGATTGCAGCCCGGGCGGTTGATGCCCAGGGCCGGCTTTGCCTCGATTACAACGCGCGCGTTTATTTCGCTCATAGCGGCGCCGGGCAATTGCTCCAAGATTACGGCACGCCTACACGCAGCCGTGTAATCGAATTCGCCAACGGCAAAGCCGCGATCGAGTTTCTACCGGCGGGAGCGGGCCGGGCCGTGATCGAAGCGCGCACGCACGATTTGCAGGGCAGTTATTTGATCATCGATTAACGCCATGCGACCTCAAACCTCACGTTTCGTTTTCTGCATCTTTCTGCTCGATTTTGCCGGCGGAGAGGTGGTGTTCTCTCAACCGCGAACTTTTTTGCTCGACGCCTCCAGCCTGGCGATAGTGAAGAATTATATAAACGCAGGTCAAGAACGCTTCCAATACGCATACCGGGCTTTGATCGAGGATGCGGAAAAGGCCCTGCACGCCGGTCCTTTTTCCGTCATGCACAAGACCATGACACCGCCCAGCGGTGATAAGCATGACTTCTATAACCTTGGCACTTACTGGTGGCCGGATCCGGCAAAGCCCGACGGCCTCCCTTATATCAGAAAAGACGGCGAGGTGAATCCGGAAACCCGGAGCGCACGAAATCGCTCGGTTACAGTCTTTTTAACTTGACGGCTTTGTTTTATTTGGCGATCTTGGGGCAGCATGTGGGCGTGGATTTGTGGCACTACGAGGGGAAGGATGGCATAAGCCTCAAAGCTGCGCTTGATTTTTTGCTTCCTTATTATCAAGGCAGAAAGTGGCCGCATGAGCAAATCTCCCCACTGGAAACGACATACGAAAGCCTGGTGCCATTGCTCAAGCAGGCTGAAAAAGTATATCGCGAGAAAAAGTACACGGAGATTTTGCAGCAATTGCCAATTGATTTCTCGGCGCAGCGCGTAACATTGTATTATCCGTAGTCTGGGCCAATGGTGTTGATCATGGTGTCAGGCAGAAAGAATCAGACTGTGTGAAAACGTCTGATTCGAAGTCAGGCTGAGCGAAGTCGAAGCCTGATTATTGAGCTTAGCACCCTTCGATTACGCTCAGGGTGACACGTTTTCGCGTTTTCACACGGTCTGAATCTTGTGACGCACAAGCACGGTGCTCAATCTTGCCAAGAGACCGCAACAGCGGCATGGCATGATTGGGAGAATCTAAATTCAAGGTGACAGTATGAATTCTCATCCCGTGAATCTTGCGATGGCTTCTATCACACTAACCATCAACCAACAAAAGCGCACGGTCGAGGTCGAGCCCGACACGCCGCTGCTGTGGGTCTTGCGGGACACGCTCGCCCTTACCGGCACGAAATTCGGCTGTGGCCTGGGCCAGTGCGGCGCCTGCACCGTTCTTCTCGACGGCGAAGCGATGATTTCGTGCCAAATGCACGTCGGCGACTGCCAAGGCAAGACGATCACGACCATCGAAGGGCTTGCGGCGAATCGCAGCCATGCTTTACAAAAAGCCTGGATCGCCGAAGACGTGCCGCAGTGCGGCTATTGCCAGTCTGGACAAATCATGGCAGCGGCGGCGCTGCTCGCGCGCAAGCCCAAACCCACAGATGCCGACATTGACATGGCGATGAGCAACAATCTCTGCCGCTGCGGCACTTACAATCGCATCCGCCGCGCCATTCATCGCGCGGCCAGTGCAAAATAATCATGGCAAAATAATTTGAGGGCAAAACGACTTCAAAACAATGCCATCCCAGCCGTTGTTTTGGAATTCATTTGATAGCGGAGAAGATTGAGGGGGAGAGCCATGCCAATAACTCATGGTGTCGAAATTAAGACGATTTCAGATGAGGCTTTTCACTCGCTAGACTACAAAGTGATGGGACTGGCCTTTTCGATTCATAGAGAAATGGGCAGATTTTGGAATGAATCGATCTATCAAAATGAGCTGGCCGATCGTTGTCAAAGAGCGGGCTTTGAAAAAGTTTCCACGGAAGTTCCCATCCGGGTTTCCCACAAGGATTTCAGTAAGTCTTATTATGTCGATGTCTTGGTTGATAATGCAGTGATCTATGAGATGAAATCCGCACAAGCGTTGAGTGGAGAGCATCGCAAGCAAGCGCTCAATTATCTTTTTCTGCTTGGCATGCAACGCGGAAAACTTATCAACATGCAACCTTCTTCCGTGGAACATCGCTTTGTTTCAACTAAAATAACCCCGGAGGAACGCTACGCTTTCAGCATTGACGATTCTGATTGGCAAGATCATGATGAAGACGGTGTGTGGCTTAAACAACTGATGACAAATCTTGTGAGAGAATGGGGCGCTTTTCTTGGCAACAGCTTGTTTTACGAAGCCATTTACCATTTTCGCGGCGGAGAAGAAAACGTTATCAAGAAAATTGAAATCAGACATGGTTCAAACTTTCTTGGCACACAAAAAAGTCACATGATTAACAGAGAGGTTGCTTTCAAGATATCATCGATTACGAAGGGCGAGACATTTTATGAGAAGCATCTTCGCCAGTTTGTTCGATTCGCATCATTAAGAGCGTTTCAATGGATCAATTTTAACCATGCTAAAATCGTATTCAAAACGATTTTACCTTAGCGCTTAATCGTTTTGCGTTCAGAAACAAAAAGAATCAAGGCAAAATGATTTGATGGCAAAATAATTAGAGGGAGGCTTTGAATCATTTTGCAATTAAATGATTTTGCCTTAGCTTTCAGGTGTTTTGCCTTCAGGAGTAGAAAGAATCAAGGAAAAATAATTGGAGAGAGGCTTTGAATAAGGATGAAAACATGCAAAATACTTCGACTCTTTCACGCCGCGACTTCATTAAAGTCGTCTCCACCGCCGGCGCAGGACTTGTCCTCGGCTTTCATCTTCCCTCGCAGCACAAGAACGAAGCTTCTGCCGCCGAGGCCGGCTCATTTTCACCCAACGCCTGGCTGCGCATCGATCCCGATGATCGCATCACCATCGCCGTTTTCCGATCGGAAATGGGACAGGGCGTGCGCACTTCGATTCCGATGATCATCGCAGAAGAACTGGAAGCTGATTGGTCGACCGTGCAGTACCTGCAGCCTGATTTTGATCCAAAATACGGCCGCATGGGCACTGGAGGCAGCGCCAGTATTCGCACCAACATGGAGAAGCTGCGCAAGGCCGGCGCCATTGCCCGTGAAATGCTGATCACTGCTGCTGCACAAACTTGGGGAGATGAGCGAGGGACGTGCCGCGCAGAAAACGGCACGATCATGCACATGCCCACCGGCAAAAAATTGCGTTATGGCCAGCTTGTGACAACGGCTGCGCAATTGCCCGTGCCGGAAGATGCGCCTTTGAAGGACCCCGCAAATTTCAAAATTATCGGCAAGCGCCTGCCGCGACTCGACACGCCCGAAAAAGTGGATGGCAGCGCGAACTATGGCATCGACATGCAAGTGCCGAACATGTTTTATGCGGTCGTGGCACGCTGCCCGGTTTTTGGAGGCAAAGCCGCGCAATTCGAGGCGGCGAAAGCGAAGGCCATGCCCGGAGTCAAAGATGTGGTTGCGATCGAGAGCGGTATCGCTGTCGTAGCCGATTCCACCTGGCATGCGCTCAAAGGCCGCGAGGCGCTCGACATCACTTGGGAAGAAGGCGCGAACGCTAATCTGAACAGTAACGGCATCCGCCAGATGCTGGTCGAGAAATCTAAATCTGAAGGCGCCGTGGCGGAAAAAGAAGGGGATGCCGGTGTGGTATTCGCGGCAGCGACGAAAAAAATTGAAACGGTTTACGACGTGCCTTTCGCCGCGCAAGCTGCAATGGAGCCGATGAATTGCCTCGCGCATTTCCATGACGGGCACTGCGAAATCTGGGCGCCCACGCAATCGCCGCAAAATGTGCCGCGGGACGTGGCGGCGGCGCTCGGCATTGCACCTGAAAACATCACCGTACACATCACGCTCATGGGCGGCGCTTTCGGGCGCAGACTGGAATCTGATTTTGTGGTCGAAGCCGCGAGCCTCTCGAAAGCGATAAATGCGCCGGTGAAAGTGACATGGACGCGCGATGACGACATGCAGCACGGTTGGTATCGCCCGGTGAGCCATCACGTACTCAAAGGAACGGTGAACGACGCCGGAGAATTAACGGCATGGCAACATCGCGTGGTGGCGCCTTCGATCTCGGCGCAAGCGAAGCCTGAGGGCCCCAAGAACGGCCTCGACCGCGGCGCGGTGGAGTGTGCGGTTGAAATGCCGTATCGCATTCCCAATGTGTTCGTCGATTACGTGTGGGCGCCCGTCGCGGTTCCGTTGGGATGGTGGCGCTCGGTGTATGCTTCGCAAAATGTCTTTGCGGTGGAGAGCTTTATAGACGAGCTTGCGGCGCTGGCGAAAGCCGATCCTTATCAATTTCGCATGCAGATGTTGGATAAATCCCCGCGCATGAAAAAAGTTGTGGAGCTTGCTGCGACCAAGGCGGATTGGGGCAGGCGCCTGCCGAAAGGTCATGCCCTCGGCATCGCCTGCTCGCTTTCATTCAAGACTTTTGTCGCTGAGGTCGCGGAAGTTTCGATTGACAAAGACGCCGGGGTGAAAGTGCATCGCGTGGTGGCTGCGGTTGATTGCGGCATGCAAGTCAATCCCGATACCATCGAGGCACAGATCGAAGGCGCGATTGTCTATGGCCTGAGCGCGGCCCTCAAGAATGCGATCACCATCGAAAAAGGCGGCGTGGTGCAAAAGGACTTTTGGGATTATCAAATGCCGCGCATGGAGGACATGCCGCAGGTGGAGATACATTTGATACAGAGCAACGAAGCTCCCGGCGGGATCGGCGAGCCTGGTCTTCCACCCATTGCTCCGGCGGTAGCCAATGCGATTTTTGCGATCACAGGAAAACGGATTCGGCACCTGCCGATAGGGGCGGAGGACTTAAGAGGGACGTGACCTCATCTGAGCACCGTGTCCTGCCTTCCCGAGGAGTCAGAGATTTTTCAAAAGTTTTTTTTGACCACGGATGACACGGATTGGGCGGATTTTAGTTCTATGTTTTAACTTGACAATGTTAAGTTGAGTATCTCACCCACTTCTTGTCATCCCGAAGCTTCGGGATCTTTTTCAGCATAAGCACTGTGCCAAGTGCAGAAAAAGATCCCTCCGGGATGTCATGAAATGAGGAAGGTAAGCTAAGTTAACATTGTCAAGCTATCAGAGCCTAATAATAACATCGTGCAAGAAATCGTTGAGAAGTCTGGGTTTTTGTCCACTGGCCACTGGGGTTATGCTGAAAAAAATTCTCTGGAATAGCAAAGAAAGTTGATACTGCAATTTCCGTTTTTGGCACGCAATCAATGAGGAGGAAGCGATGTCTCATGAATTGCAGTCGCGCCGGGATTTTTTGGGCATGGCCGCGCTGGGCGCTGCCGGTGCTGTTGTCGCTCCTGATTTGGCCAGCACCAGGCGCGTGGCCTCAAACCAGAGCTCCACTTGGGAGATCAAGCTCGGCGTGGCGAGTTACTCCCTTCGCGCCTTCAGCCGCGCGCAGGCCATCAAGATGGTGCAGGAGCTGCGCACGCCGTATATTAACCTCAAATCATTCCACCTGCCATATGAAAGCACACCCGCAGAATTAGCCGCCGCCCGGGAAGAATTTGCAGCAGCCGGATTGCAGATCGTTGGCGGCGGCAATAACAACATCATCACAGACACGGATGAGCATGTGCGCAAGTTTTTTGAGTATGCCAAGCTGAGTGGCATGCCGTTGCTCGTCATTGCTCCCACGCCGGAAATCCTGCCTCGTATCGAAAAATTCGTCAAGCAATACGATATCAAAGTCGCGATTCACAATCACGGTCCCGAGGACAAATACTTTCCCGCGCCCAAAGACGCCTTATCGCTCATCCAGAACATGGATCCCCGCGTCGGACTTTGCGTCGATGTCGGGCATACCACGCGCACCGGCGCGGACATTGTGCAAGCCCTGGCCGAGGCCGGAGATCGCGTGCTCGACATGCACATCAAGGATCTCAAAGACTTGCTGGTCAAAGAAAGCCAGTGCATCGTGGGCGAGGGCGCCATGCCGATTCCGCAGATTTTTGTACAGTTACAGAAGATGAAATATGCGGGTTACGTGAATTTGGAATACGAAATCGACGAGCATAATCCGCTGCCCGGCATGAAACAGTCGTTCGCCTACATGCGCGGGGTGCTTGCCGGGCTGGCGGGATAAATTTAAGGGAGCAATACTCATGAACTCCGAGACCAAGATTGCCGCACGAGAGACGGTCCGCCTGCCGCGAGCGCAGGCCTGCTCCAATGCACAATTCGTTTCGCTGGTTTTGTTGCGCGTCTTGATCGGCTGGCACTTTTTGTATGAAGGCCTCTCCAAAATCTTGAATCCCTACTGGTCATCAGCCAATTATCTGCTGGAGTCCAAATGGGTGTTTTCCGGCCTGTTCATCTCCATCGTCGCGAATCCGGCTGTGTTGAGAATTGTTGATGTGCTGAATCAATGGGGCTTGATCGCGATCGGCGCCGGCTTGATCGCCGGCTGCTTTACGCAGGTGGCGACGATTTCCGGCATCGTTCTGTTGCTGCTCTATTACGTTGCGGCGCCGCCTTTTGTCGGCCTCAGCTATACCATGCCCACGGAAGGAAGCTATTTGGTGGTCAACAAGAATTTGATTATACTGGCCGCATTGCTCGTGCTGGCATTGTTTCCCACGGGAAAACTAGCTGGTTTGGATCTTTTCATCTTCAGAAAGAAAGCGCGTTCGCTGCAAGCATGAAAACAAAGGCGGTAGCAAGAACCCATGGGCCTGTAGCAGATTACACCACTTTTCAAACAGGTTGACAACTGAAGTCCTTTAGGTGAGATCTTTGCAATTGAGCAGAGATCTATTCCACGCGGATTAAAAAACCACGCAGATAGTTTAAAAATTTCCGTGTGGTTTTTTGATCCGTGTGTAAGCATTTTGGTTACGGCTCTGGCACGCTATGAAACTCTGTGTCGCTATGTTGAAAAGAGCTTAAGAGGTGCGAACAACTTTCAGGTTCTATTCTGACCTTGAACGGCGCATCGCACCAATCGTAGTTCGTCAGATACATTTTTTTTTCAAACAAGAATTTTGCCCGCTGAACAGAGCGGGTCCATGCGAGGGATGGCTATGGAAAATGAACATAACTTTTCACCACAGAACGGGACGCGGCCAGGAAGCAGCCCAAACGGCCCAGTGGGCCGCCGCGAGTTTCTCAAGGGCTTGGCCACGCTGCCGGTGTTCGGCGCCTTTTTTTATGAGCTGATGAAAAAGCGCTCCCGCGATTATCACCAGAAAAACGAAATTCTCGCTGAACTTGGTCTCAACCAAGCCTCTCCGGCCGTCCTTCCCAGAACGGCGATGAAGCCCGCCGGCGATCTCATTCGTCTGGGCATCATCGGCTATGGCAGCCGAGGCGAAGATTTGCTCCGCTCGGCAGGATTTGCGCATCCGGATTGGATCGCAGAAGTGAAGAATGCAGCGCAAACAAACAAGCTGGACCAGAGACTGGAGGACTGGCTGCAACAGGACGATTTGAACGTGGTCATCACCGGCGTTTGCGATGTGTTTGACTTGCGAGCCGAAAGAGCGCTGGCCGCGGCCAACCATGACGTGCGCCCTCAAGAAAGCGCGGGGCGCTTGCCCTACGCCAAGCGCTATCGCGATTATCGTGAAATGCTTCACAGCAACGATATCGACGCGGTCATCATCGCGACGCCCGACCATCAGCATGCGCCCATGACCATTGCGGCGGCTGAAGCCGGCAAGCATGTTTATTGCGAGAAGGGCATGACGCGCACGGAGGAGGAGATCGATCGGGTGGTGGAAGCGGTGAAGAAGAGCGGTGTGGTTTTTCAATTGGGCCACCAATATCCGCAAAATGCCTGTTATGAAAAAGCCAAAGAGGTCGTCGCTCGAAACCTTCTCGGAAAAATCACTCTGATCGAAACCACGACCAATCGGAACACGCCCAACGGCGCATGGATTCGCCATCTCGACGGCAAAGGAAATCCCAAGCCGGGCAGCGCCGCAACCATTGATTGGCAGGGATGGCTTGGCTCCAGCCCCAAAGTGCCGTTCAGTGCCGAGCGTTACTACAACTGGACAAAGTGGTGGGATTATGGCACCGGACTCGCCAATCAATTATTCTCGCATGAATACGATGCCGCCAATCAAATTCTCAATCTCGGCATTCCCCAATATGCGGTGGCCTCGGGAGGAATTTATTTCTTCAAGGACGGCCGGGAGATCCCCGACGTCTTTCAAGCCGTGCTCGAGTTTCCCGGCCGCGATCTTACGTTTATTTACAGCGCTTCACTGGCGAACAGCCGCTCGCGCGGGCGCGTTTTCATGGGCCACGATGCTGCGATGGAGGTGGGCAGCAGCCTGACCGTGACTGTGGATGCCGACTCCACGCGTTACAAGGATAGCATTCTCGCCGGGATTATTGAGCCGGCGCTGCCCCTGATCACTTATCGCCCTGGCGCAGGCAATCTCGATGCCGTCACCACGGCCAGCCAGAAATATTATGCGAGCCGCGGGCTCGTTTATACCTATCGCGACGGCCGGCGCGTGGACGTGGCGCATCTGCATATAAAGGAATGGCTCGATTGCATCCGCAACGGCGGTACACCGAGCTGCGGCATTGAAAAAGGCTTCGAATCGGCGGTGGCCTGCCAGATGATCACGAAAGCCTATCGCGAACAGCGCCGTGTGGAATGGGATGCGGTAAAGCGGAAAATCGTGTGAACAAGGATTTTGACTGTGTCAGGAGTTAGCTATGAAATTATTCTTGCTGTCTCTTTTGTTATCAATGAGCGCGTGCAACAAATCAATGAGTGCAAGCGAAAAGAAGACCGCCGCTCCCTCCGCTGTTCCAAATACTTTGAGCGAACGGGAGAAGGCCGCAGGATGGATTTTGCTCTTTGATGGAAAATCCGCCAACGGCTGGCGCGGCGCGCATCGGGATTCCTTTCCCGAGGGCGGATGGATGATCGAAAATGGTGAGCTGGTCGTGCTGGCCTCCGGGGGCGGAGAGTCGCGCAATGGCGGAGACATTGTGACTATGGAGGAATACGGCAATTTCGAGCTGAAGTTGGAATTCAAATTGACCGAGGGCGCGAATAGCGGCATCAAATATTTTGTTACGGAAAAGGAAAAGCCCAACGGTTCGGCCATCGGCTTGGAATATCAGATTCTCGATGACGAGCGGCATCCGGACGCGAAAGCAGGCAATCATGAAGGCAGCCGGACGCTTGCTTCGCTCTATGATCTCATCAAAGCCGAGCCCAAGACCGTCAAGCCAATGGGAGAATGGCATGAAGCGCGCATCATCTCCCAGGGAAGCCATGTCGAGCACTGGCTCAATGGCGGGAAAGTGTTGGCGTATGAACGCGGTAGCGAAGCGTTCCGCAAACTGGTGTCCGAGAGCAAGTACAAAGTCTGGGAAAAGTTTGGCGAGGCCTCGCAGGGGCATATTCTGCTGCAGGACCATGGCCACCGCGTCTCCTTTCGCAATATCAAGCTCAGAGTATTGGAGTGAAGCAGCGCCTCGGAATAATGGTGACAGCACGAAATGGCGCAGAACTTTCGCTCGCGACCGCGCAGGCGTGCTGATCACTCATGGCCAGTCACACCGCTTTTACTTTCACGATCCAGAGGAGGACTTGTGTTCAATTTCCAGGGCAAGTGCTTTCTCAGTCTGCTCCTTATAACCGCATTTGTTCTCCCCACGCCTCACCGTAGTCGCGCGCAGCAGAAACAAGATCAGCAGCGCTCAGGTGTCGAGGTTATCCGAAAAGACGCCGAGAAACGCGTGGATATCTTAATCGACGGCCAGCCCTTTACGAGTTATTTGTATGCGGATACAATTCCTGTGCTCAAGAAGCCGGTGCTCTTTCCGTTGCGCACGGCCCAGGGCACGATCGTCACCCGCGGCTTTCCGCTGGACCCGCGCGCGGGAGAGCGCGCCGATCATCCGCATCAAATCGGCTGTTGGTTCAATTATGGCGAGGTCAATGGCCTGGATTTTTGGAATAACTCCAATGCCATTCCACCGGAGCGCCGGCATGCAATGGGAACAATTCGGCATCGTTCCATCAATCGCCTCGAAAGCGGCAGGCGGGCGGGTATACTCGAGGTGACGATGGATTGGCTCAAACCGGAGGGCGGCGCCGTTCTGCGCGAAGACACGCGTTTCGTATTCTCCGCCGGCCCGAACGAGCGGGCCATTGACCGAATCACGACGCTCAACGCGCTGGACGAACGCGTCTTGTTCAAAGATAATAACTCAACTTTCTGACTTCGTGATTTGAGGCTGTAAAAACAGGCCTGCGGCGACACTCATTAGATCGTCAATTAATTGCGTCAGAAGTTTTTCGCCGAGCTCCCATCGCTGCCTTAACCGTTCAATCA